>NZ_WOTO01000011.1 GCF_010993775.1 Fodinicola feengrottensis
CGTACTAGCCCAGATCCGGCGCCGATGGGTCGCGTAACTGCGAGAATCTGCTCGTGGATTCGTGCCAGCTGCCCTCGCGGACCTCGTGGTACCGGCTCGGCCGGCCTTAGCGTGATCTTGGTCGAGCCGAACGGAGACGCGCATGCCCCACCCGTACCCGCCACGCCCGTACCCACCCCAGCCGTACCCTCCCAACCCGTATCCACAGCAGGCGTACCCACCGCGGCAGTACGCGCCCGGTCCCTATCAGGCACCGCCGTACGCGCCGCCGCCAGCGCCCCGCCGGCGAAATGGCTTCGTCCGGTTCTGCCGGTTCCTGCTGTGGATGATCCTGTGGACAGTCGCCCTCGGGGCCGCCGCGGTCGGCAGCTATCTGGGTGTCATGTACGCACTCGGCTAATTGGCTTGCTCGACTGGCGTAACTGGCCAAGGGTTACTGATCATGAGGACAGTGACCAAAGGCTTTGCGGATGTTCCCGGCGGATACCTCTATTACCAACAACACGGGCAGGGCCAAGACGTCCTGCTGCTTAACGCTGGCCTCACCGACCTGCGCATGTGGGACACGACGGTGGCCTGGCTCGCGGACATCGCTCGGGTGACCACCTTCGACTACCGCGACACCGGCCTGTCGGCGCAGTCCGACGGGCCTTTTAGCGAACTCGATGACATCGCGGCCGTACTGGACGCCGTCGGCGTCTCCCGCGCCACGCTTGTCGGCGTGTCCGACGGCGGCCGGCAAGCGCTGGCCTTCGCCCATCAGCATCCCGACGGGTGGCCAAGGTCTGTGCGGTGGGTGCCTCCTTCGGCGAGTTCCCCGACCCGACCGCGGCCGAGGCCGCCGCCCGGGAAAAGATGCGAGCCCACTTCGCCAAGGTGGAGGAGCTGCTGCGTACCGAGGGCACCCGCGCCGCCGCGACCTGGGATGTCGATGGCTGGTGCCCGGCCCTCAACCCCGACGACCGGCGCCGGCTGATCGGTTGGGCCGTCGCCAACGACCCATTTTGCTGATGGAGACGGCCCACGGCATGGAGCTCGACCCGCCGGTCAAGACCCGGTTCGCCGAGATCGTCCCGCCGATCGCCGTCTTCACCGGCGGCCGGGACTTCGACGGCACCCAACTGTGGGCGAGGCGGCTCGCGGACCAGGCCAAGGAAGCCACTCTGCTGGTCGTACCCGAAGCCGACCACTCGCCGATATTCTCGGTTCCGGAGCGCTTCGAGCGTTTCCTACGCGACGCCCTCGCCGCGTAACGCACGTCAGGAGGCATCCTCGATGGCCGACAGACCCGAGGTGCCGCCGCTGCGCCAGTTGCTGGGGGAGGACACCCCCAGCAACTGGGGGAAGTGGGGCCCGGCCGACGAGCTGGGTTCGCTGAACTACCTGGACGCGGCGCAGGTCCTGCGTGGGGTCCAGCACGTACACACCGGGGAGACCTTCACCCTGCAGATCCAGATGGGCTATCCGAAGCCGCCCGGCGACCCGCTGTGGCCCGGCCGTACGCCCATCGAACGCAAGAACGTGGTCGACGAGAGCTCCTGGACGCGCGGCGAGGCGCGCCAGATTCCCGGCGGCATGCACTACGCCGACGACACCGCCTTCCTTTATCTCCAGGGCTCCACGCAATACGACGCGCTCGGCCACGTCTGGTATGACGGGAAAATCTGGAACGGCTACGACGCCGAGAACACCGTCGGCGGGATGAAGAAGGCATCCGTCCTGCCGATTGGGGAGAAGGGCGTGGTCGGCCGCGGGGTGCTCATCGACATCGCCCGGCACCGCGACAAGGACGTACTGGATAAGGGCGAGACCTTCGACCACCAAGACCTGCTCGCCGCCGCCGAAAGCCAGGGCGTCACGATCGAGCCGCGCGACATCCTGCTGATCCGGACTGGCTGGATCGGCTGGTGGTATCGGACCACGCCAAAGGAGTTCTTCCACCACTACTGCGAGCCGGGCCTCACCTACTCCCGGGAGCTGGTCGAGTGGTTCCAGCGGATGGAGATCCCGAACCTGGTCACCGACACCATCGGCAACGAGGTCAGCGCCGAGCCGGCCACCGGGGTCGCCCTGCCGCTGCACAGCGCCCTGATGCGCAACCTCGGTGTCGCCTTCACCGAGATCTGCTGGCTGGACGACCTGGCCGCGGCCTGCGCTGCGGACAGTCGGTGGACCTTCCTCTACACCGCGGCCCCACTGAAAGTCGTCGAAGGCACCGGCGCCCCGGTCAACCCCGTCGTCATCCGCTAGCCCGCGGCCCCGGCTGGCTGCTCGGTCAGTCGGTCGGGTGACTGGCTGCACAATCGGAATCCGATTGTCACCACCCCGGAGTTCACCCAGGTCAGCCTGCCACCGCTGGCACAATCGGATTCCGATTGTGCAGCCGTCGCTTCATGAAGCGCGCGCTTATCTCGCACGCGCGTTTACTTACGTAATGAAAACCCGCCACCCACCCCCCGCCCTTCTGAAAGGGCGGGGGCTCAAAATTTCACGTCGGTACGACAGTTTCGCGCCGCACCCTATGGAGAACCGCCAATCGGATTCCGATTGTGCGGGCCAGGGGCGGGTTAGCGGCGGCGGCTGACGCCGAAGACGGAGCGCATGATTTCGCGGCCGGCCGAAGAGGCGGCGGAGCGCATGAAGCTCTTGACCGCTGGGGAGCCAAGGAAGTCCGTCACCGCCCCCATCCCCGCCCCCCACCCGCGCCGCTGCTGGCCGGGGCCGGCCGTGGGGCGTGGGGCGCGGTAATGGGCTGCTGGGCTGCCTCGGCTCGCTGGGTGGCCGCGCCTTGGGCGGTCTTGGCCATCAGCTTCTCGTACGCCGACTCCCGGTCAATGGCCTGCCCGTATTTGCCCTGCAGCGGCGACCCGGACACCGTGCTGTCCAGTACGGCCGGCTCGGCCGGGCCCATAAAGGACTGCGGTGCGGGCAGCCGGGTCCAGGCCACCGGGGTCGGCGCGCCACGCTCGGACAGCACCGTGACCACCGCCTCGCCGATGCCGAGCCGCCGTGAGTACTTCCTCCAGGTCGTAGCCGGACTTGGGAAAGGTGGAGACGGTGGCCTTGAGCGCCTTGGCGTCCTCCGGCGTGTACGCGCGCAGGGCGTGCTGAACGCGGTTGCCCAGCTGCGCCAACACGTCCGACGGCACATCTTTTGGCGTCTGGGTGACGAAGAAGATGCCGACGCCCTTTGACCGGATCAGCCGGACGGTCTGGGTGATCGCGGTCAGGAAGTCCTTGGAGGCGTCCTTGAAAAGCAGGTGGGCCTCGTCGAAGAAGAAGACCAACTTCGGCTTGTCCACGTCGCCCACCTCTGGAAGGTCCGCGAACAGGTCGGCGAGGAACCACATCAGGAAGGTGGAGAACAGCGCCGGCTTGTCCTGGATGCTGGCCAGCTCCAGCACGCTGATGATCCCGCGACCGTCCGTGGCCGTACGAAGAAAGTCGTGGGTGTCGAACTCCGGCTCGCCAAAGAAGTCCTGCGCGCCGGAGTCGGCGAAGCCGATCAGCTCCCGAAGGATCACCCCAGCGGTGGCCTTGCTCAGCCCGCCCAGCTCCTTGAGCTGCTCAGCGCCCTCATCGGAGGTCAGGAACTGGATAACCGCGCGCAGGTCCTTCAAGTCCAACAGCGGCAGGCCGTGCTGGTCGGCGAAATGGAAGACCAGTCCGAGCGACGACTCCTGCACGTCGTTCAGACCCAGGACCTTGGACAGCAGGGTCGGACCGAAGGCCGTGACGGTCGCCCGTACGGGCACGCCCTTGCCGAGTCCGCCGAGCGCCAGGAACTCGGTTGGGTAACCAGTCGCCGTCCAGGTCTGCCCGACTTCGGTCGCCCGGGACCGCGTCCGGTCCGAATCGGCGCCGGGCGCCACTACCCCGGACAAGTCGCCCTTCACGTCGGCCAGAAAGACCGGAACACCGTTCGCGGACAGCTGTTCGGCCATCATCTGCAGCGTCTTGGTCTTGCCGGTGCCGGTCGCGCCGGCCACCAGGCCGTGCCGATTCACCATCGACAGCGGGATCCGCACCTTCGCGGCTGGCACGGCGGCACCGTCATCGCCGACCAACGCACCCAGCTCAATCGCTTCGCCAGCGAACGCGTACCCCTTCTGGACCCTGTCCGCGAGGTCGCCCTGAGAAGTCTTGCTCTGGTCCGCCATGAATGCGCTCCCCCCACCCGAACCCAAAAGGACGCTGGGAGCGTACCGAGCCTTCCGCGAACAGGCACCACGGTGAACACATGTATGCCGCGAATAATTGTTAGTGATCGAGCGCACAGAAAGAAACCGACCCGAACGGGCGGACATATTAGGGCAAATAAAATAATGCGACACGGCCACCCTGTAACAGATCTCACTTGGCCTGCGAATACGATCACGATGACCCCAAGATGCTTGAGGTCAAAGTGCACAACCCGTGCACGCACCTGGGAGACGGCACGCCGAGTCCTGTCCCCGCCGCCCAGGTGAAAGTACGAGCATTGGATGAATCGGACAGGAGGGGGGAACCAACAAAGTTTCTCCGGAGTGATCCGGCGACAGTCGGAAAAACTCCTTGGGGTGAAGCCATCTAACGATGGCCGGGACGCCTTCCCTCCCGAACCCGACAGCTCACTTCGTAGGCGTGCCGGAAGGAACGCTCTTGCGTACGGTGCGATCTCACCGCCGTAGTCTCCCGCGTCCGCTGAAGAACAAGTGGCTCACCGCCTCTCTGGGTGTCGCCGCCGCCGGTCTGATGGCCGTTGGTGTGGTGGCAGCGCCCTCGGTGTTCGCGGCCGACCAGGCCAAAGTGATGGTCTGGAAGTACAACACCCCGTCGACCACCTCGCCAGGTTCGCTGGTCAACCTCGAGGGCTTCATCAAGACGCCGGAGGGCCAGCCGATCCCCAACGTGACAGCCACGCTGTCCCGTACCGAGGCTGACGGGCACTACCACGCCCTTCTCAGCGGCACCACGAACAGCCAGGGTGTTGTCACGTTCCAGCTGTACCCGGGCAACTCGGCCTACTGGATCCTCAGTTACGCCGGCGGCACGGTCAGCAGCGGCGGCGGGCAGCCCGCCACCCGGCGCGGCCACCACCAAGGCGGCCCCGAACAAGCCCGCACAGAACACGCCGGCCAACCCGAAGCCCGCTGACTCGGCATCCCCGAGCACCCCGGCCGAGTCGTCCGGCACCCCGTCGACCGATTCCGGCACGAATGGCAACGACGCCAACGGGAATGGCTCGACCAGCACCAACAACGGCAATGGCGCGGCCGGCGACAACAGCCGGCCGCCTACACGCAGCCGGTCAGCAACACCAAGCAGGTGAGCAACAACGCTGACGCCACCCCCCCGCCAGCCGCTCCCGCCGGGACCAGCCGGACCTTCGCTTCCAGCGTCTCGCCGGCCGTCGCGGTCTACGTTCAGGACAAGGGCCAGATGGTCGTCTCCACGGCCGCCCAGTACCGCGGTCGGCCGTACCAGTACGGTGCGGCGGGGCCCAACTCGTTCGACTGCTCAGGTTTCACCAAGTTCATCTACGCGAAGTTCGGTAAGTCACTTCCGCACAGCGCGACCAGCCAGGCCGGCTATGGCTCGTCGGTCAGCCGGAGTTCGATGAAGCCGGGCGACCTGATGCTGTTCGGCCGACCGGGCTCGTACTACCACGCCGCGATTTACGCTGGGGGGGGCAACATGTGGGACGCGCCGACCTCCGGTCAGACGGTGGGAAGCCACCGGATCTGGAGCAATGACTACACGGTTCGCCGCCTGGTCTCCTGAATCACAGCGATCGGCTGCCAACCGATCGCAGCTCTGGAACGTCTCATGAGGGGGCACGATCCCGGTTGGGGATCGTGCCCCTGTTACGTATGACCGATGACGTCCGATCAACAGACGTACAGGGAATGAATCCGTGTCAAGACGAGCGAGTGCTGGCAGCGAAGTGCGATCATGGGTCCCGGAACAGTCGAGCCGCTCCGAACCGGAGCAGCCGGCCGAGTCCGATGAAAGGTCCCCAGCGTCGCGGGCCCCGGCCGATCAGGGAGGGCCAGTGGAGGGGGAAGGCCCACGGGGGGCGACTGTCGCCGCGCTGGCGGCTGGACAGGTGCTCGCCGGGCGTTACCGGCTGGACAAGCACCTGGAAGATTCCACCACCGGGCGCGCACTCTGGCGCGCTACCGACCTGCTGCTCGCCCGCGGCGTGGCGGTCGAGGTCCAAGCCACCGTCGGCACCGACTCTGAACAGCTGCTTTCCACCGCCATGGCGATCTCCCGGATCCGCCATCCAGGCGTGGTGGCGATCTATGACGCGGTGGAGGAGAGCGACCGGGCGTACGTGGTCCGCGAGTGGGCCGCCGGCAGCCCGTTGCGAGGCCTCCTCAAGAACGGCCCGCTGGACACCCACCAGGCCGTCACACTGGCTCGCAGCGCCGCCGAAGGCCTCGCCGCCCTGCACGCGGCCGGCGCCGCCCACGGCAACCTGACGCCCAGCACGGTCATCGTCAACGGCAACTTCGAGTGCACCCTCACCGACCTCACGATGGCGCCGCCCAGCACCGCCGGCGAGGACGTCACCGCCGAGCCGGCGGCGGACGTACGAGCCGTCGGCGCGCTGCTCTATGCCGCGCTGACCGCCCGGTGGCCGTCCGCGAACGGCTCGACGCCCGAAGGGGTCACCCCAGCCGCCCGGATAGACGGCCGGCTGTGCACACCTCGGCAGGTGCGGGCCGGCATCCCGGCCCGGCTGGACGCGCTCGCCATGCAGCTGCTGGACCCGGACCAGCCGGCGCCGGCCGCGCAGGACCTCGCCACCGAACTGAACCAGGTCGAGTACGCGCAGGAGATGCGGCCGCTGGATGGTCTCACCGGCCAGCTGGCGCCGCTCACCGAACCACTGAACCGGCTGCGCGAGTCCCGGATCCGGCGGATGCCGCTGTGGGCCAAGCTCAGCATCCCGATTGGCGTGATGCTGGTCGTCCTCGCGGTGCTCGCCGTGCTGGTCGCGCGCGTACCGATGGCGCAGTCGCGCCCAACACCACGCCGGCCTCCAGCACCGCGAACGGCCCGTCCAGACCGCTGACCGCGGTGCGGCCGACCGATGCCACCATCATCGATCCGCAGGGCGACCACACCGAGCTGGCCGGCGCCGGCAAGACGATCGACGGCAGCCGCGACAGCGCTTGGCGGACCGCGACCTACAAGGGCAGCCCTGACTTCGGCGGCCTGAAGAAGGGCATGGGCGTACGGGTGGACCTGGGCCATCCGGTCGCGGTCCGGCAGGTGCTGGCCAACCTCAGCAGCGCAGGTGCCACCGTGTCTCTCTACGGCGGCAACAACCCGGACGATCTGCAGTCCGGCACCGCGATCCAGACCGTCACCGACTCGCCCGGCCCCAACGTCACGTTCGCCGTCACCTCCGGTCAGCAGTATCGGTATCTGCTGATCTGGATCACCAAGCTGCCGCCGTACGAGAACGGTTTCGGGATCGGGGTCGACGAGATTGTCCCGAAGGTCTGAGGCCGGCGGGTGACCGCCGATCCGACGGCCGTCACACCCAGCGACATCGATCTGCTGAGCGCGCACGCGGCCGGTGACAAGACCGCGTTCTCCACGCTCCTGAGCCGGCATCAGGACCGGATGTGGGCGATCGCGCTGCGGACCACCGCCAACCGCGAGGATGCCGCCGACGCACTACAGGACGCGTGCCTGTCCGCCTTCCGGGCTGCCGCGTCCTTCCGCGGGGACGCCGCGGTCACCACCTGGCTGCACCGGATTGTGGTGAACGCCAGCCTGGACCGGCTCCGCCGCAAGGCCGCTCGCCCGGCCGTACCACTGGACGACACGAAGGTCGACCCACCGGATCCGGCCGACCAGGTGGATGCGCTGACCACCCGGCTGACGATCCGGGAGGCGCTGGCCGCGCTGCCACTCGAGCAGCGGGCCGCGTTGGTGCTGGTGGACCTGGAGGGACTGCCCGTCGACCAGGCCGCCGACATCCTGAAGATCCCGGCTGGCACGGTGAAGAGCCGGTGCGCCCGCGGCCGAGCCCGGCTCGCCGTCCTCCTGGACCAGCTCAGACCGAGTGCATCCGATCACGGCCGGAACGGTTCGACCGCGAGGCGCGTCCCATCGAAGAACGACGACACCAGCGACGTGGCAGGAGGGGGCAAGCATGGCTGACGAACGCCCGGCCGATCCTGCCCTCAGCGGCCCCGACCTGGCCGAATCCGTCGACATCGAACTGCTCGGCGAGTACGCGGAAGGCCTGCTCGACGGCACCGCCCAGGCGCAGCGGGTCGCCGACCGGCTGACCAGTGACCCGCGCTGGCAGGTCGCGTACGAGTCGCTGCCCGCGGCCACCGCCACAGTGCGTACGCAGTTGGCCAACCTGGGCAACGAGCTCGCCGGCGGTACGAGCGCGCGGAGCCGGTGCCGACGGACGTACTGGCCCGCATTGAGGCCGCGCTCGCCGAGCAACCCGCCGCGGATCTCGAGACAGATCTCCAGACGCAGTCGCTCCCCGACGAAGGCGAGCCCCCCACCCGGCTAGAAGTCGCCCGGGAACGGCGCAAGGGCCGGTTCGCCGTGCTGCTGGCCGCCGCCGCGGTGGTCGCCATCGTGGTGGTCGGCGGTGGGGTGGTCGTCCAGCAACTGGTCCCGGTCGCGCTGCCCAAGAACATGTCCGCCACCGGGTCCGGCGACAGCCGCCCCAACGGTGGCGCTGGCACCTCGAAGCAGCCGCAGAGCGCACCGAAACCGCTGGCTGCCGGCCGCGTGCAAGTGGTCGCCTCCGGCCGCGACTGGACCGACGAACAGCTGCCCACCCTGGGCCGAACCGCGGCGAGCGGCACGGCCGACACTGGCCGGTCCCATGCGGACCAGGCCAAGGCTGCCCCCGAGCCGCTGCCTCGGTTCGCCAATCCAGCGGTCCTGCAGGCCTGCCTGGAGGCACTGGGACGGCTGGGAGGCGGCGAGCCGACCTATGTCGACCTGGCGCTGTTCGACGGTGGCCCGGCGGTGCCTCGCGGTGCTGTCGAACGGTTCGACCCAGAAGGTGGTCGCGGTCACTTCTGACTGCGGGGACTATTCGACTGTCACCACCATTTACGGGCCGGTCGCGGCCAGCTGAACCCACCGGCGCGACCGTACGAACGGTGGAGGCGCAGGTCACGTACGCGTCGGAATGTCTGGCCCTACCATGACGTTCACTGGGTAGGTCACGAAGGCATGGTCCACAGCCGAGGAGAACTGGTGAGCGAACGTCGAACAGTCATCATCGTGGGGTCCGGCCCGGCCGGCTACACGGCGGCGATATACACCGCTCGCGCGAACCTCTCACCGCTGGTGATCGAGGGCGCGAACTACGGTGGCGCGCTGATGACGACCACCGAGGTGGAGAACTTCCCGGGCTACCCGGAGGGTGTCCAGGGGCCGGACATGATGGAGCAGCTGCGCCAGCAGGCGGAGCGGTTCGGCGCGGAGTTCATCTCCGACGACGCCTCTTCGGTCGACCTGTCCGGTGATCTCAAGAAGGTCACCGTGGGCGACCAGACGTACGAAGCGCCGGCAGTCATCCTCGCCACCGTTCGTTCGGCTTGGCGTCCACTGGGTGTGCGGGGGGAGCAGGAGTTCCTCGGCCGTGGCGTGTCGTCATGTGCGACCTGCGACGGGTTCTTCTTCAAGGGCCAGAACATCGCCGTGATCGGGGGTGGCGACTCCGCGATGGAGGAGGCCACCTTCCTGACCCGGTTCGCCGAGACCGTGACCATCGTGCACCGCAGGGACGAGTTCCGGGCCAGCAAGATCATGGCCGACCGGGCGCTCGGGAACGACAAGATCAAGGTCAAGTGGAACTCGGCGGTCTCCGAGGTGCTGGGCACCGATGGCAAGGTCAGTGCCCTGAAGCTGACCGACACGGTCACCGGTGCGGAGTCCACGCTGGATGTGACCGGTGTGTTCATCGCGATCGGTCACGACCCGCGCAGCGAGCTCTACCGCGGCCAGGTCGACCTGGACGAGAACGGCTATGTGCTGGTCGACTCGCCGAGCACCCGTACGAACCTGACCGGCGTCTTCGCGGCCGGCGACCTGGTGGACCACACGTACCAGCAGGCGATCACTGCGGCCGGCTCCGGTTGTGTGGCGGCGCTGGACGCCGAGCGCTTCCTGGAGGGCCTGAGTGACTCCGAGGAGCCACTGGGCGCCACCTGGGGCCCGACTCGCGAAGTGCCGGTCACCGCGCAGTCTTAAGCAGCAAAGACATAAAACTCGCAGCGCGACTCTTAGAAGGAGATATCGACATGGGCGCGAACACCACCGCCGTCACAGACCAGAACTGGAACACCGAGGTGCTCGGCAGCGACAAGCTGGTGCTGGTCGACTTCTGGGCCGAATGGTGCGGTCCGTGCCGCAAGGTCGCCCCGATCCTGGATGAGATCGCCGCCGAGCTGGGCGACAAGATCACCATCGCCAAGCTAAACGTCGACGAGAACCCGAACACCGCCCGTGACTACGGCGTGATGTCGATCCCGATGCTGACGATCTTCAAGGACGGCCAGGCCGTGCAGACCGCCATTGGCCTGCGGCCCAAGTCCGAGATCATGAAGCTGATCAACGCCGCTCTCTAGTAGGCCGCCGCAACGCCCCGTTCCTCGTGTCACCAGCGGGGACCGGGGCGTTGCGTGTATTCGTACGGGAATCAAAAAGGCTGGTAAAGCGGGTACTGAAAACCCTCCGGCGGCGTAGATTTCCTTCGGTCGTACGAGCGAAGGAAACCCGAGGAGTGACCTGTGCCCGCTGAGCCCACCAGCGCCCCCGACAAGACTGGCAGTCGTACCGTCAGCCGCCGCCGCCTGCTGGCCGGCTTCGGCGGATCGGCCGCGGCCATCCTGACCGCCGCCGGCATGTCGCCGCCGCGCGGAGGCCGCGCAGGCGGCGCCCCAGCCGACCGACGCGAGCCTGCACAACCAGACGGCGCAGCTCACCCTGCTGGGCACCACCGACCTGCACGCGCACGTCTTCAACTGGGGACTACTACAACAACCGCGAGTACGACGACGCCGCGCACAACGACCAGGGCATCGCCAAGGTCGCCACCCTGGTGGCCGCGCTGCGCGCAAGCAGCGCGGCCGTCGCAACGTCCTGCTGCTGGACGCCGGCGACACCATCCAGGGCACCCCGCTGGGCACGTACTACGCGAAGACCAAGCCGATCAGCCGGACCAGGATCCATCCGATGGCGACCGCCATGAACGCGATGGAGTACGACGCGTCGGCGCTGGGCAACCACGAGTTCAACTACGGCATCGACCTGCTGCGGACCTTCCAGAAGCAGCTCCGGTTCCCGCTGCTGGGCGCCAACGCCCTGGACTGGAAGACCAAGCAGCAGGTCTTCCCGCCGTACACGGTCAAGACGATGTGGCCGAGCGGGTCGTTCTTCCCGGTCCGGGTCGGCATTCTCGGCCTGACCAACCCGGGCGTGGCGATCTGGGACAAGGCCAACGTCGAGAACAAGATGCATTTCGACGGCGTGGTCGAACAGGCCAGGATCTGGGTGCCGCGGCTGCGCCGGATCAGTGACGTCGTGGTGGTCCTGACCCACTCCGGTGCCGACACCTCCTCTTCGTACGGCGACGCGCTGCCGTATCCAGAGAACGCCTCCACGCTGATGGCCCAGCAGGTGCCGGGCATCGACGCGGTGCTGGTCGGGCACGCGCACGTGGAGATCGACGACCGGTTCGTCACCAACGAGGCCACCGGCAAGCAGGTGCTGCTCACCGAGCCGCTGTGCTTCGGCCAGCGCCTGTCCGTGATCGAGCTGAACCTGAAGCACTCGCTGCTGCACGGCTGGCAGGTCAGCGGCGCCGACTCGCACGTACTGAACAGCAACACCGCGCCCGAGGACGAGCACATCAAGAAGCTGCTCACCGCGGACCACCAGGCCGTGGTGGACTACGTGAACGCCCCGGTCGCCACCTGCACGGTCGCGATGTCCTGCGCCACCGCCCGCTACCAGGACGCCGCCTGCATCGACTTCATCAACTACGTCCAGGCCGATGCGGTGAAGGCCGCGCTGGCCGGTACGCCGAACCTGCCGGTGCTCTCGATCGCGGCGCCTTTCAACCGCGGCGCGGCGATCCCGGCCGGCCAGGTCAGTGTCCGAGACGTGGCCGGGCTTTACATCTACGACAACACGCTGCTCGCGGTGCAGCTCACCGGCGCCCAGGTCAAGGACTACCTGGAGAAGTCCGTCGAGTATTTCCAGCAGGTCACTGGCGTCGGCCCGTACACCGCGGACCAGGTCACCAACGCCAAGACCACGGCCGCGCCGACCGGTACGCCGGACTACAACTACGACATCATCTCCGGTCTGGATGCCCCCCTCGCGTACGACATCGACATTACGCAGCCGGTCGGCAAGCGGATCGTCGACCTGTCGTACGCCGGCAAGCCGATCGACCCGGCCGGGCAGTTCGTAGTGGCGGTGAACAAACTACCGGCAGTCCGGCGGTGGCGGCTTCCCGCACATCAACACAGCTCCGGTGCTCTACAACCGGCAGATCGACATCCGTCAGCTGCTGATCGACTGGGCGACCGCGCAGAAGGTCATCGACCCGACCAAGTTCGCGTCCGTCGACTGGAAGCTGGTCGCCAACGGCCAGCCGGTGCAGATCACCGGCTGACCGGGCCGTTCAGCATCCAGCGGTGCCCGAAGGGGTCGATGATCACCGCGATCCGGCCGTACGGGTTGTCACCCGGCGGCCGCTCGACGGTGGCACCGGCCCCTTCGGCGCGGCTGGTCAGCTCGTCCACATCGGACACCGTGAGGTGCAGCGAGAACGGCCGCCCGGGGAGCTTGTCCGGGGGCTGACCAGGCCGAGGTCCGGATACTCGTCGGCGATCATCAGGCCGGCGCCACCGATGGTCATCTCAGCGTGCCCGACTCGATGGTCCGGCCCCACCAACGGCTCACCGCGCCGCTGGGCACCGAACACGTCCGCGTACCAGTCCATCGCGGCCCGCGCGTCCCGCACGGCGATGTAAGGGGTCAGCAGAGACATATCTTCTCCAGTCTGTCTGGCCAGCAGCAGCCGCTCGAGCCGGCCCCGCAGCTGAGCCGCAAAGGCCGGATCGGGATCGACCGGGCCGGCTGGGTCACGGAGGGCGTCCAGCGGGTCGGTACTCATCGGGTGCCCTCCTTTCCTTCGTAGGCGCTGCGGAAAGCGCGCTTCGCCCTGGTCAGCAGCGCTTCAGTTGCATGTGTCGTGCGATCCAGACAGCTGCCGACCTCAGCCACCGACAACCCATCCAGATAGCGGAGAGTGAGCACCGCACGATGTGGGTAGGACAGCGTCGCGAGGACCTGGTGCGCGACCGTGATGTCGAGCTGTACGTCCCACGGATCGCACCCTGGGTCATGGTCGGCGAGTGGCTCAACACGCTGCCGGTCCCGCCCAACCGCCCGCCAGTGGTCGACGAGTTTGTGCCGCGCCCCCCCCGATCAGCCAGCCCACCGTGAGCGGGGCGGATCGGGCTTGCGGCAGGCCGCGACCGCCGCGAGGAACGCCTCGGCGGTCACCTCCTCGGCCACCGCCGCACTTCCGCTCCGGGCCAGCAAATAGCCGTACACCCGCGGCAACGCCTCGTCGTACAGCCCCAACAACCGCATCGCGGGATCGGGCCGTACGCCAGGTGGATCGTTCACACCCTTATCGTCGGCGCGCCGACCCCATTCCCAACGGCCCAACCGCGAAACCTCGGCGTGTCGCCGTCCGACACGCCGGACACCTGCTCGTCCGCCGCGAAACTGTCACCCCACCCCCGAAAAATCACCCCCACCCAGTGACGGGTGGGGGGTGGGTCGAGAGGTAGACCTTAATTTTTAGTTGAACATCGGTCCTCAAACCCCCACCCCCCACCCGTCACTGGGTCAGGGCTCTGGGTGGGGGCTAATTTGCCCGGAAGGTACGACAGTTTCGCGCCGCACCTCATCTGCGCGGGGCGACCGTAGAGTGAAACTGAGCACAGTCACCGGCGTGTCGACTACTACGGCGTGTCGAACCCTGCCCACAGTCGGCTGGCGGCCACCGCTTACCGTGTAAGTGAACGATGTTGTTCCCAAGCTGGCAAGGGGGCCTGCTGATGGAGCCGGTACGCCGTGGTGACAGTGGTCCGGCGGCCGCCGAGGTGCGAGCCACGCTCGCCAGCCTCGGTCTGGTCCCGGCCGGACCGCACGGCGAGGGCTCCAGCGCCGACTCGGTGCTCTTCGACGCGGCCTGCGAGCTCGCGATCCGGGAGTTCCAGCAGCAGCGCGGCCTCACTGTCGACGGTGTGGTCGGCGCCGAGACGTGGAGCGCCCTGGTGGCGGCCCGCTGGCGGCTCGGCGACCGGCTGCTGACCCGGTCAGTCACCGAGCCGATGGCCGGCGACGACGTGGAAACGCTGCAGGAGCGGCTCATCGAGATGGGCTACGACGTGGGCCGCCCGGACGGTGTCTTCGGCGCCAGCACCGAGCGAGCGCTGCAGCAGTTCCAGCGCGAGGTTGGCCTGCTGCCGGACGGCGGCTTCGGCCCCGGCACCATGCGCGCGCTCCGACAGCTCGGCCGCAAGGTTGTCGGCGGCCGACCACAGCTGCTCCGGGAGGAGACCGCCCTGCTGCGGCACGCCGGCCCGGCGCTGGTCGGCAAGCACGTGATCATCGACCCAGGTCACGGCGGCCAGGACCGCGGTGTGGTGGTGCCCGAGGGCCTGCTGGAGTGGTCCGAGGCCGAGCTGGCCTGGGGGACCTCGCGTCCCGGCTGGAGGGCAGACTGTCCGCGCTCGGCGTGCACACCGATCTGTCCCGCGGCCGCGACACCTGGTTCTCCGACGCGGACCGGGCCAAGTTCGCCAACGCTGCCGGCGCCGACGTGCTGGTGTCCCTGCACATCGACGGCCACCGCAACCCAGAGGCCAGCGGCATCGCCACGTACTACTTCGGCACCCAGTCCGGCGCCTCCTCGACGGTCGGCGAGCGACTCGCCGGCCTGGTGCACCGGGAGATCGTCGCCCGGACTGGCCTGGTCGACGGTCGTACGCATCCCAAGACGTGGGAGATCCTCCGGCGGACGCAAATGCCCGCCGTGCGGGTGGAATGCGGATACCTGACCTCGCCGGTGGATCGGGCCCGGCTGATCGAGCCGGCCTTCCGGGACACCATCGCCGAAGCGATCCTGGTCGCTGTCCAACGGGTCTTCCTGCCGGTCGAGGTGGACTTCAAGACCGGCACGATGGACATGCGGGAGCTGCGCAGCCGGCTCGGCTAGCGCCCAAAGGAGACTAGGACCAGAAGTCCCGCAGTGCGGCGACCAGTTCGTCCGGCCGCTCGTCCGGGAAAAACAGCTTCCCGTCGGGCACCTCGACCACCCGCTGAGCGCCGGGGATGGTCTCCACCAGCCAATATGCCCACTTGAGCTCGAAGAAGTGGTCGGCGGTGCCCCAGACCACCAGGGTCGGTACGGTCAGTTCGCGGAGCTGGGGCTCGATCGCGAGCGAGCAGATCTTCGGCCTTGAGCGACACCAGCAGCCTTTCGAACTGCCGGCCCCCGCTTCACCGTGCCCATCACCGGTTTGAGGAACGCTCGTACGAGTTCGCTCGACGGCAAGTCTGCGCTTTGGTAGCCAGGGCCGAGCGCCGCCTTGCGCCCCACCGCGGGCATCGAGGCCAAAGCCGGCCCGGTGACCGCGAACTGCCCCTTCGCGGCCGCCTCGACCGCCGGCTTGAAGGCCTCCGGTGGCAGGTTGTCGTGGGTGTCGCAGTTCGTCAGCGTGAAGCTGGTCAGCAGATCCGGCCGCCCAACGGCGAAGACCTGCGCAACAGCGCCGCCGGTGTCGTTAGCCACCAGGTCGATGCCGGTAAGGCCCAGGGCCGCACAGAAGTCGGCCAGCACCTTCGCCAACCCGTGCAGCGAGAAGTCCTGGTCAGCCGCGGCCGGCGTGTGCCCGTGCAGCGGTAGGTCGAGCGCCACGCAGCGGACCTCGCCGGCCAGCCGAGCGATCACCCCACGCCAGAGCAACGCGTTTGTCCCCACGCCGTGTACGAACAGCGCCGTACGCCCGCCATGCGGTCCCACGTCGTAGTAGCTGACCGTCCCACCGGCCGTGTCCACCGCGTGCCGATGCTCGTCAAGGTTCACCTGATCGTCCTTTCGCTAGAGTCACCGGTGCCAGTAGTTTCCAGACCGACTGTCGGTTTAGATTTACAGACCGACAGTCGGTATGTCAATATGCGTACGGGAGCGTATGAACAAGCGGGTCGAGCGAGGCCGGGCCACCCGGGAGCAGCTCATCGAGATCGCTACCCGGCTCTTCGCCGAGCGTGGGTACGACGGCACGTCCATTGAGGCGGTTTTGCAGGAGTCCGGACTCAGCCGGGGGGGGCGCTCTATCACCATTTCGCCGGCAAAGACGCGCTCTTCGAAGCGGTTCTGGAGGTCGTCCAGACCGACGTCGGCCGCAAGACGCTGCTGGCGGCCGCCGCCGAGAAGGAACCGTTGGCCGCCCTGCGGGCCGGTTGCGTGGCCTGGATCCAGCTCGCCGGGGATCCAGTGGTCCAGCGGATCCTGCTGATCGACGCACCCTCGGTGATCGGCTGGCACCGCTGGCGTGAGTACGACGAAAAGCACGTGTTGGGCGCGATGAAAGCCGGTATGGCGTCCAGCGCCGCCCAAGGCTTGCTGCCAGCCGAGCAGTCAGACCTGTTCGCGCACGTCGTGATGGCCGCGGTGAACGAGATCGCGCTGGTCACCGCCCGCGCCGACGACCACACCGAAGCCATTCGGATCGGTACGGCCGCGGTCGACGAGATCCTGCGCCGACTTCTGGGTGGTCAGCCCCTGGCGTGAAGGACGGTGGCAATCAGGTCGTAGGCGGCAGCCTTTTGGTAGGCCGAAGGTTCAGGCCAGCGCGGCCAACAGTGCGGCCGGCTCGATGTTGCCGCCACTGACGACTGCCACCACTGATCCAGTGGGCAGCTCAGCGCGGTGACAAAGGTGGGCCGCGGTAGTGAGGGCACCACTGGGTTCGGCCACCAGGTGGGCCTTCCGCGCGAGCACCCCGATCGCTGCGGTGATCTCTTCCTCCGAAACCGTCACCACCCCATCCAGGTATTTCTTCAGGTGCGCGAATGTACGTTCACAGATGTTCGTTCGTACGCCGTCGGCCGAAGTCCGGTAGCGCTGTTCGTCGGTCCACCGCACCAGACGGCCGGCCCGCAGGCTTTCCGCCGCATCCGCGGCGAGTTCCGGCTCCACGCCGATGACCTGGACCGCTGGGTTCGTTTCCTTGATCGCAACGGCGACTCCCGACGCCAACCCACCGCCGCCAATGGGCACCAGGACGGCCTGTACGTCCGGTAGGTCAGCGAGAATTTCGCATCCGGTGGTGCCCTGACCGGCGATCACGTCGTGATGGTCGAAAGGCGGGATCATCGTCATGCCGCTCTCAGCCGCCAATTTCTCGGTCATCGTCAACCGTTCGGACGGCGGCACCAACACACAACACTTGGGCGCCCAGCTCCCGCATCGCGTCGACCTTCACCTGGGGAGCGACATTCGGCACCACGATCGTCACCGGAATACCCCGCGCGGCCGCGGCGAATGCGAGCGCTTGCCCATGGTTGCCGCTGGAATGCGTGATCACGCCAGCGGCGGCCTGTTCGTCCGACAGTGCGCCGACCGCGTTCACCGCACCGCGGATCTTGAAAGCGCCGATCGGCTGCAGGTTCTCCGGCTTCAGCCACAGCCCGTCGGCCCAGCGGCAAGGCAGCAACGGCGTTCGTACGGCCACGCCTTCGATCCGCTTGGCGGCCGCCCGTACGTCATCGATCGTCACCAGATCCATCACCCGATCCTTCCCGATCGGCCCGTCCATCCGACAGTGACCTTGATTGCACCGACCCAGGACACCGTTTACCAGAGACGCAAAGTAGCCATCTGAGTACGCCCGTGGCTCCCGCCGGTCGCGATCCGCAGCTGGGCGAAAGGCCGCGCGACTGAACGACCGTGACCGTCGCATCCGCCGACACGACACTCCGGATCGGATACGGCAGGCAGACCGTCAGGCTGTCCTGCGTCCGGCTCGGATCAGACACCGCGACCCTCGAGCGTCGATCCGGTACGCCGCAACACCACCGAAGCCGGTCCGCTGCTGACCAATCGATCCACCGACCCGGCCGCCCAGAAATTCGCCATCAACAGTCCCTGCCATGGCTGCCGGATCGCCTGCACGGTAACGGTGTTCGCGGCCACCACCGCCGGCATCAACGCCGACCACCGAATTGTCTGCGCCACCGTCGCACCGGGAATCAGCGTATAAACATAGGAGGCATTCGCTGGATCTACCCCCGTGGTCAAACCACATCGTCGCGTACCGGCGCGTGATGGGAGTCTTGCTGCCGGCGGTGTCCGCGCCCTGATCAATATCCCACCAGGCCGCCTTCCGTTCTTCCCGGAGCGCGTGAATGGTGGTGCCCGCCCCGAAGGCGTATCGCATATTCCGTCGAGGTGTGCCCAACCAACGTGCGCGATGGATTCCGGCTCTCCCCATTGCGCGGCACGCTCTCGACCGTCGACAAGCAGCCGATTCGATCCAGCCGCATGCAGGTTGCGATTGTCCACAGTCGACTCGACGCGCACCGGCTGGGCACCGGTTCTGCTAATTCCGGCGCCGAGGCAAACCACCGCGTCATTGAGGCAGAACCAGGATTTCTTGGCCGTCAGGGCGCTGTCGTACGAACGAAGATCCATTCCGACCGCGCCGACCTGTCCGTCCGTGGCACCTCCGACCCAGGAATTCAAGCCGGCTGGAGACACCCACCCATTCTCGTCCGCACGCGTACGCACAGTGGTTTGTACGGTCGTGCCAGCCAACCGGTACGCATTCACCGTCGGCCAGAAACCATCCGAATACTGGGTGAGATCGCCGTCATATACGTAGGTAGGGCCGTCGCCGAGATACCAACCATGCAGGTTCTCCGCATTTCCGGCCTCGTACCTGGCCGTCCGAGCACTGGAAAGTCCGATCGAGAAAGACCAGTCTGGCCGCCGGTGCACGATCCGGTCCTGGTACGAGAATTGCCGGTGGTCGCTGGGCTCGGGAGCCGCGACAACCGTTTGATCGGCCAACACCTGTTTTGCCAGGCCAAGATCCGGCAACGCGGCATTCGCCAGATAGGGCAACGCGGTGTCCCGGAGAATCCATCCCTTGGCAAGGGAACGAAATGTCGCCGCGTACGCCGCCGGCGCCCCAGCCGCCAAAGTCAGCACGCTGGCGATGGTCCCGTGCCCATCAATGTGGTCTGACTCGTAATCCCGCGCGATCGCCCTGCCGCGGACACAGTCCATCATCCGCCCGTTCGTCACAAAGGGCGCGAAACTCGCGGCGACCGCATCCAGCACGACATTCAGATTCGGATCGGTGACCTGCCACGGTGAACCGGCCAACAATGCGAGCAGGAATCCCACATCGCCCAGCAGCACGTTCCCGTACGTGCCCACGTAGGCGATGTTGGTGTGCTGAACAAATGATCCATCGCGGTAGAACCCGTCACCGGATTCCACGTACTGAAAAAATGCTGTTCTTCCCTCCGCCACTGACATCGGAGAGCCCGTCCGTGGCCATGGTCATTCGTGCCGGGTCTCGGCCCAGAATGCCGCTCATCGCCACGATGACGCATTTGTCCATCCGGTTGGCGCCGGTCTCCAGGACGGTCGGCGCATTCGTCCGCCGATCCGGAGTGCGGACGAATTTACCCAGCACGCGGAGATAGTCGGCGGTCGCGGTGGCCGGCAAATGGTCGGCGACCAACAGGCAGGTTTGTACGAGCGCACGCGGGGCGCCAATTTCCCAGTTCCACCAGTTGCCGACTCGGTCGGTCGCGGCCTCGTGATAGCGCCGCTGATAAACGAAGGCCAACCCGTCGATGGTCGCGGCGAGCACGTCCGCATTTGCGGCGAGCGCGGCTCCGTTGGTGGCCCACGCGGTGGCGAGGGTCCGCAACCGGTTCAGACTCAGGTTCGCGTTCACCGCATCCGTCGCGGTCAGCGGCAGATCGGGCCACAGCGCCGTCCGGTTCGAAGAGCGGTCCAGCTGCTGCCAGTACGAGCCAGCCGCAGCATCCAGAGCATCCAGCCCGTGCCGAAAGTCCGGGTCGTCCGAATCGAAGACACCGCCGGTGGTCAGCCGCACCACGGTCGCGCGCAGGCTGTCGTACGCATCAGCCGCGCTCGCCGGCGTACCGACCGCACCCACCAGGCCCACTCCAGCGGCCACGCCGAACAGTTGCCGTCGAGACACCATCTGCGTTCCCTCTCGATCGAGCTCGAAACTGCGATATTCGGTCAAGCTTCGCGCAGATTCGAACACTTGAACTGGCCATCCTCGGCCATCTGGTCAGCCATCCAGCTACGGTCAAAACCCGAACTATTGCCAAAAGCTGCCGTCACTTGCTAAACACTGAGCAGTTTCATGCATCTGTCCTGCCGCCACTGCGGGGCTGTCCATGCACTCCGTCCGCTTCCGGCACCGCCGGCTGGCCGTCGTCACCGCCGCAATTCTCACTCTTGGCACGTTTTTCGCCGCCCACGGCCGCGGCTGCCACTCCACTCGTACCAACGGGGACAGTGCTGCGCTCTGCGCAGTTGGCCGTCACGGTTGACCCGGCCTTCCCACGGGTGCTCGGCTATGCGACGCCAGACGGCGGCCAGCTTGGCGGCTCGACCGGGACCACCGGCATCCTGCGCCTCAACGGCACCGACTACCACCCGACCGTGACCGGCTCGATCTCCGGCAACACGGCCCACTACCAGCTCGTTGTCACTCAACCCGAGGTGACGATCCGGGCCGAGCTCGGGGTGAGCGGGCAGACCCTGGCCTTCCGGATCACCGGCATCGACGACCCGGGCAAAGTGGTCGAGACGCTCGACCTCCCGGACCTGACCCTGGTGTCCGTACGCAGCGACCAGCCGACCGCGACGCTGGCGTCCGCCGGGCTGTCCGTCGACGCGGCCAAGACCAGCGACAGTTTCGCCGTGGTCAGCAGCCTGCCGGTGACCACCAAACCGGCCGGCAAGTCGTACGCGTTCCTGTCCACCGACAAGCTCGCCGCCGGCGTCGAGACGAACACGCTGACCGAGCCGTACCGGCTGGCCGTGTCGACCACCGCCGAAGGCGACCTGAAACGTACGGGCATCGCCAGTCAGCCGTGGGTCTACCGCGAGCACAACACGAAGAAGATCACCGAGCTGCCATGGGCGAAGGTCGCGGTGACTGGCGACCGCAATGGCGATCACGTGGTCGACTGGCAGGACGGCGCGATCGCGTTCCGTTCGATCATGGTGAACGCGCCCGGCTCAACGGACGTGAAAGACCGGGTCGTCCCGTACATCTCGTACAACTTCGCCTCCCTCGCCGGTACGCCGTTCTTGAAGGCCCTCGACGAGGTCAAGAAGGTCTCGCTGGTGACTGACGGCCTCGGCCAGAACGTGCTGCTCAAGGGCTACCAGTCCGAAGGCCACGACTCCGCGCATCCGGACTACGGCGACCATTTCAACGACCGGGCCGGCGGCCTCGCCGACCTGAAGACGCTGATCTCGCAGGGGAAGAAGTACGGCGCGACCTTCGGTGTGCACATCAACCGGCAGGAGGCTTACCCGGAGGCGAAGAACTTCAGCTGGGCGCTGGCGAATCCGGGCCAGCAGTGCTGGGGCTGGTTGGATCAAAGCTATTGCGACAACAAACATGCAGATGAGACCTCAGGCAACCTGGCCAACCGCCTGGCGCAGCTGAAAAAGGCGATTCCGGACCCGAACCTTTCCTATCTGTACGTCGATGTGACGCCCGGCAGCGGCTGGGATGCGTACGACCTGGCACACACTCTTTGGTCCGACGGCTGGCAGGCTGCCACCGAGTTCCCCAGCGACTGGGAGCGCGAGTCGATCTGGTCGCACTGGGCGAACGATCCGACCTACGGAGGCGACAACAATCGCGGGATCAACAGCCGGATCATCCGGTTCCTCCGCAACGACCAGAAGGACGTGTGGTCTCCCGATCCGCTGATGCCCAACCCGCAGCTGGCGGATTTCACCGGCTGGCAGGGCCGGGTCGATTTCACCCAGGCGGAGGCGAAGATCTTCACCGACGACCTGCCGGCGAAATGGATCCAGCATTTCCAGGTGTCGAAATGGACCGACGACGCCATTGACTTCACCGGGGGCGTACGGATCACCAAGGCGGGCGCGGGCAGGGATATCTGGTCCGATGGTCACCTCGTCTCCACCGGCGGCGCCTATTTGCTGCCATGGCCGGGCGCGGATGCCAAGCTCTACCACTGGAATCCGGCCGGCGGCACGACCACCTGGACACTTCCGCAGTCGTGGCAACGATTGCGGACGGTCAGCGTTTCGACGCTAACTCAGACCGGGCGCCAGCAAACTCGCCAGGTGCCGGTCCGGAACGGCCAGATCTCTCTGGCCGCGACAGCGAAAACTCCGTACGTGATCACCCGAGGCCAGTCGGCTCCTACGGCCCAGCCTGTCGACTTCGGACAGGGTGGTCCGGTCGCCGACCCCGGCTTCGACTCCGGTGGATTCTCGTCCTGGCATCCGACCGGTGCCCGTCCGTCCATTGTGGATGATGCGCGCGGTCAGACCCACCTGCAGATGGCGTCTGGCGCTGGTACGGTCAGCCAACAACTTCGCGGCCTGCGGCCCGGAAAGCAGTATTCGGCATCGGTCTGGGTCCAGGTGACTGGACCGAAACGCAAGGCCACGCTCAGTGTTTCGGACGTACGCGGGGGAGCGGCCAGCGTCTGGACGGATTCTTCGCCACAGGCCGACACCTCCGGCGTCGATGACAAGACGGGTACGAATTACCAGCGCATGAAAGTCCTCTTCACGCCCACCTCCAGTACGGCCACACTCACACTTTCGGCATTGGCCGGCGCGGCGACCGTGGAATTCGACGACGACGTACGAGTGGTCGCGGACGGACGAAGGTGCGAATCTCGCGTCCGGCGGCCATTACTACACCGAGGATTTCGAGCATGTGGACCAAGGCTGGGGCCCCTTCGTCTACACACGGTCGATGGCGGCTCCCTGCGTACTCACCTTTCCGAGCTGCACGCCGGTTACACCAGGGACACCATTTCCGGGAAATGGTCGCTGAAGACCTGGGCGGACGGGACCGGCCTGGTTTACCGGACTTTGCCGCAAACTCTGCGATTCGACCCGAGTCACGTCTATCGGGTCCGGTTCGACTATCAGAGCGACACGGACAATACGTACAGCGTCAAGGTTTTCGATGGCGGTGGGCAAGCGGTCTTCAATGACACGCTCGCCCAGACCACCGACCGGCCACTGGATTCTCCGCCGCCGGCTACGGATCCAAAGCCGGCCGGTTGGACGGACATTCTTCCGCCGCAGGGATCAGCTCCCCACCAGATGTACGACCAGACTTTCACGACCGGCGGCGCTGGCTGCGGCGACTATTCGCTGGGAATAGTCCACAATCACGACGACAACGCGGCCATGACAATGGACGACTTGGTGGTGGACGACCTCGGTCCCGCGCCGGCTACCAGCCGTTGCCCCTCGAGCCCGGTCGCCTCAGTGAAACTCAGCGGTTTCGCACCGGAAAGAGGACAGCCAAATACGGTCACCGCCGCCTTCCAGAACTCTACGACCGGCCCACTGTCCAATGTGGACGTACGAATGGTCGCGCCGGCCGGATGGTCGGCGACAGCGCAGTCCCCGTCCCATTTCGCGACTGTGGCGGCTGGGGCGACAGTCGAGGTGAAGTACGCCGTACAAACCCCGGCCACCGCGCCAAGTGGCAGCTACCAGCTGACGGCGACCGCGTCGTACGAGGTCAACGGCCATCAGGCTGGTACGGGCGCGACCACTAGCGCGGTGCTGGCTTATCGGTCCCTGGCGGAGGCGTACGACAACGTCGGCATCACCGACGAGTCGGCCACCACGGCCGGCACCTTCGACGGCTATGGCAACAACAGCTTCTCCGCCCAGGCTCTGACCAGTGCGGGAGCAGCACCCGGCAGCACGGTCACGGTGGACAACGTCAAGTTCGGCTGGCCGAGCGCGCCGGCTGGACAGCCGGACAACGTGACCGCGGCTGGGCAGACGGTCGCGATGAGCGGATCGGGCGGCGAGATCGCGTTCCTCGGCTCGGAAGCCGGCGCTGTTCAGCCGACCGTGACGATCCACTACACCGATGGCAGCACTTCCACCGGCAACCTGGGCTTCCCGAACTGGTGCTGCGCGGACGACAACGGGTACGGCGCGAAGATCGCCGTGGACACCGACCACAACAACACGCCCACCGGCCCCGGCCACTTCGGCACTCACTACAAGATCTACTACAACACCATCCCGGCCGACCCGACCAAGACGATCGCGGCTGTCACCCTGCCCAACGCACCCGCTCTGCACGTCTTCGCGATGGCGCTCAAACCGCTGGCCGCCGCACCACCAGGTGCCGACACGTACGCATCCGACCTGGCCTGGGCACAGATGACCAACGGCTGGGGACCGGCCGAACGCGACCATAGTCTGGGGGAGGACTCCGCCGGCGACGGCGGGCCGTTGAAGGTCGCCGGCGTACGTTTCGACAAAGGCCTCGGCACCGCGTCACCGGGTTCGATCACGTACCAACTGAGCGGGAAATGTACGCGCTTCACCGCGCAGGTTGGCCAGGACGACGAGAAGGGAGCGCCCGGCTCGGTGCAGTTCAGCGTGGTGGCGGACGGCGCCACCATCTACACCAGTCCGGTCAAGCTACCGGGCATCGCCGCCACCGCGGTGGAGGTCCCGCTGACCGGTGTTCAGTCCGTCCAGCTGGTGACCGGTGACGGCGGAGACGGCAATGGCAACGACCACGCGGACTGGGGCAACGCCCTCTTCCACTGTGGTTAGCGATCGCTCCGGGGCATCTGGCCGGCCGCTTCTCGGGAGGTCGCGCCGAGCGCGACCTGCGGGTTGATGGACCCGAGCAGCTTTTCCAGCGCGTACTCCACATCCGACTTCCAGGAGACGGCCGTCCGCAGCTCCAATCGCAACCGCGGCCAGCGCGGATGCGGGCGGACCGTCTTGAAGCCCACCGAGAGCAGGAAGTCGGCCGGCACCACACAGCTCGGCCCGTCCCATCTGAGATCGGCGAAAGCTTCGATCGCTTTGATGCCGCGCTTGGTGAGGTCCTTGGCGACGCCCTGAATGAGCATCCGGCCAAGGCCCGCGCTGGCGAACTCCGGCAGCACGGTGGCGGTCATCATCAGAGCCGCGTCCGGGCTGACCGGGCTGGTCGGGAAGGCGACCGAACGCGGCACGTACGCGGGCGGCGCGTACATAACGAAACCTGCTGGCACGCCGTCGACGTAGACCAGCTTCCCGCACGATCCCCAGTCGAGCAGGGTGGCCGAGACCCACGACTCCTTCTCGAAGCCGGTGTCACCACCTTCCACGGCCCGATCCCGGCTGACCGGGTCGAGCTCCCAGAAAACGCACTTCCGGCACTGACCGGGAAGGTCTTCGAGCGTGTCGAGCGTCAAGTTGACCAGGCGTCGGGACATCGTTGGCCCGCCCTCCCCCCATGGGTTTCGGTCGCTGTCCCCAAGATCGTACGGCCAGCGCCGCGAGCAGGGAATACGGCCATCGCATGGCCGGTAAACTCGGTGGTCGGGGACTGTGCAGCCAGAAGGTCAGGAGGCCCGGTTTGACTACCGGCGAGGACGCGGAGAAGCAACCGCCGCACGGCACGACGCTGGACGACTACACCGATCGCTATTCGGCGGCCCTACGGGGAATGACCCCGTCGGAGATCCGAGCGCTGTTCTCGGTCGCCAACCGGCCCGAGGTGGTCTCGCTGGCCGGCGGCATGCCATATGTGGAGGCCCTGCCGCTGCAGTCGATCGCGGCGCTGGTCAGCGAAGTGGTCTCCGCGCAGGGCTCGGTGGCCCTGCAGTACGGCTCCGGGCAGGGCCCCGGAGCTGCGCGAGCAGATCTGCGAGGTGATGGACCTCGAGGGCATCGCGGCCTCGGCCGACGACATCGTGGTGACCACCGGTTCGCAGCAGGCGCTGGACATGGTCTCACGGGTGTTCCTGGATCCCGGCGATGTGGTGCTGGCGGAGGGCCCGTCGTACGTCGGCGCGCTCGGCACCTTTCAAGCGGCGCAGGCCGAGGTCGTCCACGTGGCGATGGACCACGACGGGCTGATCCCCTCCGAGTTGAAGGCCACCCTGGAGCGCCTCCGGCGAGACGGCCGGCGAGCGAAGTTCCTTTACACGGTGCCGAATTTCCACAACCCCCGGCCGGCGTCACGCTCACCGAGTCCCGGCGCGACGAGGTCATGGCATTGGCTGAGGCGTACGACTTGCTCGTGGTCGAGGACAACCCGTACGGACTGCTGGGGTTCGAGGCGAGTCCCGGCCGCGCGCTGCGGTCTCGGTCGCAGTCGCGGGTCATCTACCTCGGATCGTTCTCGAAGACCTTCGCCGCCGGGCTGCGGGTCGGCTGGGTGCTCGCGCCCCATGCCGTCCGGGACAAGCTGACGATGGTCAGCGAGGCGCAGGTGCTGTCGCCGTCGAACCTGACCCAGAAGGTCGTCTCGGAGTATCTGCTGAAGTACCCGTGGCGCGAGCAGATCAAGGTGTTCCGCGACGTTTACCAGGAGCGCCGAGACGCGATGCTTCACGCGCTGGAGCTGCACATGCCGGCCGGGATCACCTGGACCAGGCCGACCGGCGGCTTCTACATCTGGCTCACCCTGCCCGAAGGATGGGACGCGAAGGCGATGGTGCCGCGCGCGCTCGCCCACAAGGTCGCGTACGTGCCGGGCATCGGCTTCTACGCCGACGGCGACGGGGTCCGGCAGATGCGCCTGTCGTACTGTTATCCGCCACCGGAGCGGATCGCCGAAGGCATCCGCCGGCTGGCCGGGGTGATCGGCGAGGAGAGCGAGTTGCGGGAGACGTTCGGCCGATGATGCTCGGCAGCGGCTCGGCGGCCAACCGCACCTCCGGCCGATCCCGCTCACGCGGCACCGAGACCCCCGATCCGGGCACCGTATGAGAGGGACGCAAATGCACGTGATGGTGTTGGCCGGGGGGCTCTCGTACGAACGGGACGTGTCGCTGCGCTCCGGTCGCCGAGTGTCGGACGCTCTTCGTCGGGTTGGCGTGGAGACCACGACCGTCGACGCGGATGCCGACCTGCTCTCGACACTGCACACGAGCCAGCCAGACGCGGTTTTCATCGCTCTTCATGGCGCTCCCGGCGAAGACGGCGCGCTGCGAGGTGTACTGGACGCGGCCGACGTGCCATATGTGGGGCGCCGCCGCCGCCGAGTCACGGCTCGCCTGGGACAAGCCGGTCGCCAAGACGCTCCTCAGACGGGCTGGCATCGATACTCCTGACTGGATGGCGCTGCCGCACGAGACCTTTCGCGAGCTGGGCGCCGCCGCTGTCCTGGAGCGAGTGGTGAAGAGCATTGGCCTGCCGCTGATGGTGAAGCCGGTCAATGGCGGCTCCGGGCTCGGCGCGACCCCGGTCTTCGACGCCGGTGAGCTGCCGGCCGCGATGATGTCCTGCTTCGCGTACGGTGGCACCGCCCTCCTCGAGCGCTTCATCTCCGGCATCGATGTGGCGGTCAGCGTGATCGACGCTGGGGACGGCCCGCAGGCGCTGCCGGTGGTGGAGATCGAGCCGGCCGACGGCGTGTACGACTACACCGCTCGCTACACCGCCGGCATCACTCGCTGGCACGCACCGGCCCGGCTTTCGCCCGAGAAGTTGCAGCAGTTGGCCGAAATGGCGTTGCAGGCACACACCACTCTGGGGCTGCGTGACCTGTCCCGGATGGACGCGATCATCGACACCGATGGCCGCGCCCATGTCCTCGAGGTCAGCGTGTCGCCCGGAATGACCGAGACCTCGTTGACCCCGCTGGCGGTCGCCGCCGCCGACCTCGACCTCGGCATCGTCTGCCGATCGCTGGTCGAAAGGGCCATCGAGCGCCGCTAAAGCGGGCTTTCTCAGTGCGATTTGGACTGTCCGGCTCGGACCGAGCCGGACAAAACCCTCTCAGAATCGCGCAGGAACACGATTCTCCTGGGAAAACAGATCGAGCGCGTCACCGAAATCGCTCCCGGGACGCGCTCGATGGCGTTTCTGACTACGGTTTTTTCGGCTCGACCTTCGACGCCCATCACGGAGGCGATCCGCTCGAGGTCGTCCACCGATCCGAACTCGATGGTGATCCGGCCCTTGCGGCGGCCGAGGTCGATCTTCACTCGAGTGTCGAACTGATCCGACAGCCGATCCGCCAACTCGTGGAGTGCGGGGGACTGGGGCTGCCGGCGACGCTGGCCCGGCGCGGTCTTCTTCGGCGCCGGGCCGTCCGCGATCGCCAGCGCGACCAGTTCTTCGGTCGCTCGTACGGACAACCCCTCGGCCACGATGCGGTGGGCGAGGGCGTCCTGCTGCTCGTGATCGTCGAGGGCCAGCAACGCCGGGCGTGTCCAGCGGACAACACTCGAGCGGCCACTCGGCGCTGGACGGGAGCCGGCAGGCTCAACAGCCTGATCGTGTTCGAGATCTGCGGCCGACTGCGGCCGAGGCGCTGCCCGAGCTCTTCATGCGTGACGCCGAACTCGGCGAGCAGCTGTTGGTACGCAGCTGCCTCTTCCAACGGATTCAAGTCGCTGCGCGGTGGATGTTCTCCAGCAGCGCGTCTCGGAGCATCTGGTCGTCGCCGGTTTCCCGTACGATCGCCGGGATCTTCTCCAGACCGGCGGCGGTGGCGGCCCGCCAGCGCCGCTCACCCATGATCAGCTCATAGCTGTCCGGGCCGATTTCCCGTACGACCACCGGCTGGAGAATGCCGACCTCGAGGATGGAGGCCCGCAGCTCCTCCAGCGCCTCCTCGTCGAAGGCGGTCCGCGGCTGCTTCGCGTTCGGCTGGATGCTGCTGAGCATGACCCCGCGCGAAGCGACGCGCCCGGCACCGCCGCCAAGTCCTCGACGGGAGGCGCCCCGAGTGGCGTGTTCGCTTGCTCGACTATCCGTGCCGCCGGAGTGTTCTCCATCTCGTCCGGGGGACTGGTCGGGATCAGCGCACCCAGGCCGCGGCCGAGGCCACCTCGTCGCGACTTCACTCCTGCTCACCTCCGGCCGCGCCACGCTCGGCGAGCTCCTTGGCCGCCGCCAAGTAGCTGGTCGCGCCACGCGAACCGGGGTCGTACGTCAGCACCGACTGCCCGTAGCCGGGCGCCTCGGACACCTTCACGCTGCGGGGGATGACCGCGGTGAGCACGGTGTCCTTGAAATACTCCCGTACCTCGTTGGCGACCTGATCGGCCAGCTTGGTCCGAGCGTCGTACATGGTGAGCAGGATCGTGGACACCCGGATCTTCGGGTTCAGGTGCGCCTTGATCAGGTCGATGTTGTTGAGCAACTGCCCGAGCCCCTCCAACGCGTAGTACTCGCACTGGATCGGGATCAGCACCTCTTCGGCGGCCACCATCGCGTTGACGGTGAGCAGACCGAGCGAGGGTGGGCAGTCGACCAGCACGTAGTCGACCTCATCCGGGTACGCCTCGATGGCCCGCTGCAGCCGGGACTCTCGGGCCACCAGCGAGACGAGCTCGATCTCGGCGCCGGCCAGGTCGATGGTCGCCGGTACGCACTTGAGTGTCGGCATCCCCTCGACTGGTTGGGCAACCTCTTTGAGGGTCGCCTCGTTGATCAGTGCGTCGTACACACTGAGGGTGCCGGCGCGGTGGTCAACGTCCAGTCCGGTGGAGGCGTTGCCCTGTGGGTCCAGATCGATCACCAGGACGTTGAGCCCGCTCATCGCGAGTGCCACGCCCAGGTTCACTGCGGTGGTCGTCTTGCCGACGCCACCCTTCTGGTTCGCCACGCACATGATCCGGCGGCGTGGGGGCTTGGGAAGGCCGGTCGGGTGCAGTACGTCCACTGCCCCGCTTGGCCTCTTTGGCGATCGGCAGGTCGTCTTCCCGTGTTTCACGTGAAACGTGTTGATCCACGATCCCCGTTTCACGTGAAACGGTGGCGTCGGTCAACGCCTGCCTGATCCGCCGGTGACTCTCGTCCTCACCTCCACCAGAGGAGGATCGCGTCGGTCTGCCGTTCACAGGGGGACCGCCCGTCGTCGTCGTTGCCACCGAGGTCTCCGACTCCTTGTATCGCCCATCGAGCCCAGCTATCGCAGGCTCAATCACCGCGAGCTCATCCACGCCGGGTTGACCGACCGACGACGAGTCGGCCCGCTGCGCGGAGCCGCCGCCCCGGTCGCCGGCCCGCTTCTTGCAGCCTGCTTTCCCCCGAGCCGAACTCGCCCCACTATTCAACCAGCCGACCGGTCCTGCCTCACCGTCCGGCGCTGTTTTGCGCTTACGAGCCTTACCCACACTTCCCCCTTTTACCGACGCCCCTTGTCGGCTGCCCGGCTTCCCCTGCGAGCGAGCGCAGCGCCTTCATCCTTGCGTACCACGATGACAGTCGCCGGTTCGTCCACGACGCCCGCACCACACCTACTGATTCGACCGTCACGCCCGCCGCTCTTTCGGACCGCTGCGCGATGCGTCTCCCACTCAGCCTCAGCCGAGGAGCCCTTCATCGCCACCAACAGTCCACCGGGTTCAGCGAGCGGCAGGCACCAGCGGGCCAGCCGGTCGAGAGGGGCCACTGCCCGCGCTGTCACGATCCGCGCACTAAGCCGGCCGGCTTGTTCTTCGGCCCGCCCACGTACGACCGTCACCTGGTGCAGAGCCAGATCCTCGACCGCCTCGGTCAGAAACGTGACTCGCCGCTCCAGCGGCTCCAGCAGCGTGATCCGCAGATCCGGCCGGGCGACGGCGAGCACCAAGCCGGGCAGGCCCGCTCCAGATCCGACATCGATCACGGTCGCGTCGGGCTCCATGAGCTCACCGACGACCGCACAGTTGAGTACGTGCCGGGGCCACATCCGGTCCGCTTCCCGCGGCCCGATCAGCCCTCGTTCGATCCCCGGCCCGGTGAGCCACCGGACCAGTTGCGCCGCAAGCGGCAGCCGCTCACCGAACAGGGTGAGTGCTGCCGCCGCGTTTTCTTCCGGGGGAGTGCCGTCCGCGCCCATCAGCGCTCGAGGCGTACCACCACGCGCCGATCGGGCTCTTCGCCCTCGGACTCGCTCCAGACGCCTTCGAGGTCGGCGATCGCGTCGTGCACGACCTTGCGCTCGAACGGGTTCATCGCGTCCAGGCGTACGTCAGCGGCATCCTGTTTCGCTTTCACGACCGCCTCTTTCGCGACCTCCACCAGCTGCGCCCGCCGACGATCCCGGTAGCCACCGACATCGAGCATCAGCCGGCTGCGCGTACCAGTCTCCTGGACGACCGCGAGCCGAGTCAGCTCCTGCAGCGCGTCCAGCGTCGCGCCACCCGGGCCGATCAGTGACTGCAGGCCGCGACCAACCACCGCCACCATCGCGCGGTCGCCTTCCACGTCCATGTCGATGTCACCGTCGTAGTCCACGATGTCAGCAGCAGCCGCTCGAGATAGTCGGCGGCGATGTCACCTTCCTGGATCAGCAGCTCCGAGCGGCTCGGCCCAGTCTTGCCGGTGCCGTCCTCGGTGCTCTCGCCGCCGTCCACCGCCCCCTCTACCAGTTGCTCCGCCGGCGGAGCCTCCACGGTCGACGATTCTTCGCTCACTGCACACTCCAGTTTCTCGGGTATTCCCGGCGGCCGGTACGGCACAGCCGCCGCTCAAGTCTCAGATCGACCAGGGTATGCCTGCGCGCCGAACTGACATCCGCCACCGCCGGCCACCTGGTCCCAGGTGTGGCTACTTGCGGCTCGCGTCCGGGCTGTCCACTGGCCGGCCGTTCTTCTTGGCCGTGCTGGTGCCGTTGGCACGGGCACCCTGCGGGTTCTTCTTCGCCGCACCTGCGGCCGGCTGCTGCTTGATGGAAGCGCGCCGAGCCGACAGATTGCTGCTCTTGCCCGTCGTCGTACGAGCCGACTTGGCCGCGGTGCTCTTCGCGGCCCCGGTCTTGGCAACACCGGTCTTGGCAGCACCCGTCTTGCCGGTGCCGTTCTTCGACACCGCGGTCGCGGGCTCGTCCGACTCCTTGCTCAGCGAGGTGGTGGTGGCTGGCCGCGGGCCACCCTTCTTCGGGTTGACCGGCTTGGCACCGGGCTTGGGCGCCAGCGTCTGGCCCACCGAGGGCTTGTCCGGGTCGGCTTTCTCGCCGGCCTTCGCGTTCGCGCCGACCGGGGGGTGCTTGTGCAGCACGTAGAACTGCTGGCCCATCGAGAAGAGGTTCTGCGTCACCCAGTAGATGACCACGCCGAGCGGGAACAACGAACCGGACACCAGCAACGACAACGGGATGCCGTAGAGCATCAGCTTCTGGATCATCGCCTGCTGCGGGTCAGCAGCGGCCGCCGTACGGGCAATCATCTGTCGCTGGGTGATGTACGTGGTGGCGACCATGATCGCGATCAGGACGGCGGCGACGATCTTCACCGTCAGTGCCTCGCCGCCCAGGCTCAGCACCTTGGCCGCCGGGTCGTTGAACGCCGCCGCGATGGGCGCACCCAGTAGTTTCGCGTGCGAGGCGCCGTTGAACTGGTCCAGCGTCCAGCCGTACTCGTTGATCGCCGCGTTCTTGGACACCGCGTCCAGCGGGTTGATGCCCTTCAGCACGTGGAAGAGACCAAGGAAGACCGGGATCTGCAGCAGCAACGGGAGGCAACCCATCAGCGGGTTGGCTTTCTCCCGGCGATACAGCTCCATCATTTCCCGCTGGAGCGTCTCCCGGTCACCCTTGTGCTTCTTCTGCAGTTCCTTCACCTGCGGCTGCAGCGCCTGCATCGCCCGCTGGGACTTGATCTGCTTCATGAAGACCGGGAACAGGATCACTCGTACGGTGATCACCAGGAAGACAATCGAGAGCACCCACGCGATGCCGTTGTCCGCGCCGAGCAGCGCGCCCCAGAGACTGTGCCATTTGAGCAGGACCCACGAGATCGCGATGTAGATCCAGTTCAGGTTGAAACTCACCGGGTAGCTCCAGAATCGGTTGTCATACGGCGCGGCTCGGGTGACGCTTTGTCAGGCACGGGGTCGTAACCGCCGGGATGGAACGGGTGGCAGCGAGCGAGTCGCCAGGCGGAGAGCCCCAGCCCGCGCAACGCGCCGTGGACGCGCAACGCCTCGACGGCGTACGCGCTGCAAGTCGGATAGAACCGGCACCGCGGTGGCAACGCAGGACTTATCCACCGACGGTACGCCAGCACCGGAATGATGAGCAGCCGAACCAGCCAGTCCCGGCCCAGCGAAATCTCAGGATCGCGCTGGTGGACGCACTTGCGTGAGTCAGTGGGCCGGGCTGGGGCGTTCATCTGGATCCGCCACCCTGACGCTTCATCAACGTACGCAGGGCCGAGTCCAGGTCCTCGCCCATCCGGGCCGACGGACAGTCCCGGGACGCCGGCAGCGCTCGCACCACCAGGTCGGAACCTGCGGGCAGCACGTCCAGGCGGTCGCGTACGAGGTGACGCAACTGACGCTGGACGCGGTGCCGTACCACGGAATTGCCGACCGCCTTGGAAACCACAAAGCCCGCCCGTCGGTCCTGCACGGGCGAGGCGGTGGTGGGACGTACGGCCAGGTGCACCACCAGAGTCGACCGGCCGGTTCGTTGGCCAGTCTTCACAACCCTGGTGAAGTCATCGCGACTACGCAGACGCGACGCGGCCGGCAGCACAGGCGGTCCGTCAGGCCGAGAGCTTCTGCCGGCCCTTGAACCGGCGGGCGGCCAGGATGGCGCGGCCGGCGCGGGTGCTCATCCGCAGCCGAAAGCCGTGGGTGCGGGCGCGGCGGCGGTTGTGCGGCTGGAAGGTGCGCTTGCTCACGTCGAGATCTCCATTTACGGCTGGTGCTGCGAATGCACAGGGTCGGTGACGTCCGGCGCGACCGCGGTTGACCGTTTCCTACCGGTCTTTACCGCCGATCGCTCCGCTTGCCGGATGTCCGTCGGCCTCGCTGGATCGTTCTCGAGGCACGACAAGTGGCCGGCACACGGCCATAGTCCTACCGAGGATACGTAAGTGATCCCGGGACGGTCAAACACACCCCTCGGTGAGCGGTTGTCCCCAGCTGTCCGCGAAGATATCCCCAAGCCTGTGGACAACGCCTTGTTCGGTCCGGCCGCACGCTGTTAGCGTGCTCGTCCTCAGTGGTAGCCGCGAACTGCGGCTGCGGGCGCGCGATCCGCGCGCTTGGGGAATGATCATCACCAGCGGTTGACCTGCGCGAATTGTTGGTCGCCGGCGCGGCATCGGACCATCAAAGGGGGCGATGGGGACGTGATGACGCAGCGCCCGCGACGATCGGCTGGGCGGCAGTCACGCGGTACGTACACAGGGTGTGGACATCTGTGTGGACAACCGGGCCGGTACACCCGTTTCGACGCGATCTCCGTACCGCGTGTCCGTGGTACGGCGGGTTCACTGAGTTTTGGGGAGGGGAACGCGGGTGGCTGATGACGACAAGCCGAACCTGGACGTCATCTGGGGGGAAGCCACTGCGGGACTCGGTGGCGAGTCGCTGGGTGCGCAGCAACGAGCGTGGCTCCGGCTGACCCGGCCGCTCGCGCTCGTTCAGGACACCGCGCTGGTGGCCGCGCCCAACCAGTTCGCCAAGGACATGATCGAACAACGGCTGCTGCCGCTGATCGCCAAAGCGCTGTCCGAACGAATCGGCCGGCCGGTCGGGGTGGCGGTGACGGTGTTGCCGGACGACGCACCGACCTCGCCGGCTCCGCCTGACGCGATGGCCGAGGCGGTCGACTCTCAACCTGACGCGTACACGTACCAACACGACGCCCCGGCCGATTCCCTCGCCGGCGAGTCTCCGATGAGCGGGATACGCGGAGTTTCCGGACTGTCCCGGGGACCCGAGGGCACCAGTGGCGCGATGAGCCAGCCAGCCGCACCGGCCGGGGATGGACAGCCAGCCGACCGGCGCGGCCACCGGACGTTCTTCGCATTCGTCCGGACTTGGTTCGCATCACCGCCCGCAACCGGTCGAACCGGCTCGGCTGAACCCGAAGTACATCTTCGACTCGTTCGTGATCGGGTCCAGCAACCGGTTCGCGCGCACGCGGCCGCGGTGGCGGTCGCCGAAGCGCCCGCGAAGGCGTACAACCCGCTGTTCATCTACGGCGGGTCGGGACTGGGCAAGACGCACCTGCTGCACGCGATCGGGCATTACGCCCAACGGCTCGGCCACGCGAAGTCGGTACGGTACGTCTCCACCGAGGAGTTCACGAACGACTTCATCAACTCGCTGCGCGACGACAAGGCGCAGATCTTCCAGCGCCGCTACCGCGACGTGGACATCCTGCTGGTCGACGACATCCAGTTCCTGGAACGTGCGGAACGAACCCAGGAGGAGTTCTTCCACACCTTCAACACGCTCACAACGCGAACAACAAGCAGATCGTCATCTCCTCCGATCGCTCGCCCAAACAGCTGGCGACGTTGGAGGAACGGCTGCGTACGCGTTTCGAGTGGGGCCTCCTGACCGACATCCAGCCGCCCGACCTCGAGACGCGCATCGCGATCCTGCGTAAGAAAGCCGCTCAGGAAAGACTGGAAGCGCCGCCGGAGGTTCTGGAGTTCATCGCCAGCAAGATCGCCAGCAACATCCGCGAACTCGAGGGCGCGCTGATCCGGATCACCGCCTTCGCCAGCCTGAACCGCCAGGAGGTCGACACCGGCCTCGCCGAGGTGGTGCTCCGCGACCTGATCCCGGCCGACGGCGGTCCGGAGATCACCGCGACCCAGATCATGGCCGCGAGTGCCGAGTACTTCGGCGTCACGATGGACGACCTGTGCGGCCAGTCCCGCAGTCGAGTACTGGTGAACGCCCGCCAGGTCGCGATGTACCTGTGCCGCGAGCTGACCGAGCTGTCGCTGCCCAAGATCGGCCAGTCGTTCGGAAACCGGGACCACACGACCGTCATGCACGCCGATCGCAAGATCCGCCAGCAGATGGCCGAACGCCGTGCTCTCTACAACCAGATCGCCGAGCTGACCAACCGAATCAAACAGCGAGCCCAGCAGTGAACGCGGCGACGATGACTGTCCACAAGCTGAGTACACAGCCTGGGGATAACACTGTGGACGACGGTGGATGGACGTGGACAACAGCTGAACAGGTGTCGGATGTCGACAGGTCGCACACCGATTCGGCCGCTGTCCCCACCGGATGTCCACATGGTCGCTTCGCATTTGACCAGCCCGTACGTCCGTTGTCCCCGGTTTCCACAGGTGCGAAGACGTCGACGAAATCTATCTATCGAGGAATCATCAACAGCCTTCAGTGCGGCCCGATCTGGGGACAACGGCCGAGAATTGGGCTGAGCACCCAAAAAACGCACCGAGAACCAGTCCCGGTGAATCACAGGTTTTCGCCGCCGTGCACACTGACGAACCGAACAGCTTCTGCAGGAGGGCCTCGATGAAATTCCGGGTTGAGCGCGAGGCGCTCGCGGACGCGGTCGCTTGGACAGCCAAGAGCCTGCCGGCCCGACCGCCCGTTCCCGTCCTGGCCGGGGTGCTGATGACCTCCGAAGCGGACAGGTTGCTGGTGTCCGGCTTCGACTACGAGGTGTCCACTCAGGTCGGCATCGACATGCAAGGTGAGGAGTCCGGCAAAGTGCTGGTGTCCGGCCGGTTGCTGGCCGAGATCACCCGTGCGTTGCCGGCACATCCCGTCCAGGTGAACGTGGATGGCGCTCGAGCCGAGATCACCTGCGGCAGTGCGCGGTTCACGTTGCCGACGATGCCGGTTGAGGACTACCCCAGCCTGCCGAACATGCCGACCGTTGCCGGCACGCTGGACGGCGCGACCTTCGCCAATGCCGTCCACCAGGTCGCCATCGCGGCTGGCCGGGACGACACACTGCCGATGTTGACGGGCGTACGCCTCGAGCTCGAGAGCGATCGGGTCACCCTTGCCGCCACCGACCGCTACCGGCTGGCCGTGCGAGAGCTGACGTGGCACCCCGGTTCGGCCGGCGTTTCGACCACCGCGCTGGTGCCCGCCCGTACGCTGTCGGACACCGCGAAAGCGTTGGCCGGTGCGCACGAAGTGCAGTTGGCGCTGTCCCAGCCGGAGACCGGCGAGGGCATCATCGGCTTCGCCGGTGCGGGCCGCCGCTCCACCACCAGGCTGTTGGACGCCGAGTTCGTGAAGTATCGCTCGCTGCTGCCGGACAGTTTCGCGGCTCGAGCAACCGTGCCCACCGCGATGCTGACCGAGGTGATCAAGCGAGTCGCACTGGTCGCCGAGCGCAACACCCCGATCCGGCTGTCTTTCACCAAGGACGAGCTGATCGCGGAGGCCGGTGGCAGCGACGACGCTCGAGCGTCCGAGACGACCGGTGCCAGTTACGACGGCGACGAGATGACCGTCGCCTTCAACCCGCAGTATCTGCTGGACGGGTTGAACGCGATCGAGTCGGATACCGCGGTGATGTCGTTCACGGCGCCACAGAAACCTGCGGTGATCACCGGTGCGGACGAGAATGGTTCGGACAAGGTCGACTACCGCTACGTGTTGATGCCGGTTCGCCTCACCGGCTGACCAGACACCTAAACGCACAGCCACAGGCACACCATCGTCAATCGGCGCCGGATCACCAGCCGGCGCGGAAGCCAGGGGAGCGAGACGTATGCAGCTGGGCATGGTCGGGTTGGGTCGGATGGGCGGCAACATGGCCGAGCGGCTGCGGACCGCCGGCCACAAAGTCGTCGGCTACGACCGGGATCCCAAGGTGTCGGACACCGAGAGCCTGGCCGACCTGGTCGGCAAGCTCGAGGCGCCGCGGGCCGTCTGGGTGATGGTGCCCGCGGGCGCGATCACCGACGGCGTGATCGATGAGCTGGCCGACCTGCTTGAGGCTGGTGACACGGTCATCGACGGCGGCAACTCGAAGTGGACCTGTGACACCGAACACGCGACGCAGCTTGCCGCGAAGGGGATCAACTTCGCGGACTGCGGTGTTTCCGGCGGTGTCTGGGGACAGGAGTTCGGCTACGGTCTGATGGCCGGCGGTTCGCCGCAGATCGTTGAGCAGCTGATGCCGATCTTTGACGCGTTGCGTCCCGAAGGTCCGCGTGAGGAAGGCTTCGTCCACGCCGGCGGCGTGGGCGCTGGTCATTACGCGAAGATGGTGCACAACGGCATCGAGTACGGGCTTATGCAGGCGTACGCGGAAGGCTTCGAACTCCTCGAGGCCTCGCCGGTCACCCACGACAAGGTGGCCGCGATTTTCAAGGCGTGGTCCCGCGGCACGGTCGTACGATCGTGGCTGCTTGAGCTGATGGTGCGCGCGCTCGAGTCGGACGACGACCTGTCCGAAATCAAGGGCTATGCGGATGACTCCGGCGAGGGCCGTTGGACGGTCGACAGGGCATCGAAAACGCGGTTCCGATGCCAGTCATCTCGGCCGCGCTGTTCGCTCGGTTCTCCTCCCGGCAGCCCGACTCGCCGGCCATGAAGGCAGTTGCCGCGCTCCGGAACCAGTTCGGTGGGCACGCGGTCAAGGCTGACTAAGCCGCGATGTTGCACGTGAAACCAAGCTGACCCCGGTCGGACTAAGGAGACACGGCGCTCGTGCGGGTGAGGCATCTGAGCCTGGTCGACTTCCGCAGTTACCCGACCGCGGAAGTGCCGATTGACGCTGGTCCGAGTGTCTTTGTCGGACCGAATGGACAGGGCAAGACCAACCTGATGGAGGCCATCGGCTACGTCGCGACCCTGGGCAGCCATCGGGTGGGGACGGACGCGCCGATGATCCGGTCGGGGGCGGCTTGCGCGGTGATCCGGACCGCGATCGTACGGGACGACCGCGAGCTGGTCGCCGAGCTGGAGATCGTGCCCGGCCGGGCCAACCGCGCAAAACTGAACCGCACACACAGGTGCGGCCTCGAGAGGTGCTCGGCGCTCTGCGGATGGTGATGTTCGCACCCGAGGACCTCTCGCTCGTACGAGGTGACCCGTCCGAACGGCGGCGGTATCTCGACGAGCTGCTGGTCGCCCGCACTCCCCGTTATGCCGGCGTTCGGGCCGACTACGAGCGGGTGCTCAAACAGCGGAACGCGCTGCTCAAGACCGCTGGGATGGCTCGTCGGGCCGGATCGGCCGGGGATTTGCGAACGCTCGACGTCTGGGACAACCACCTGGCCGTGCACGGCGCCGAGCTGCTGGCCGGCCGGCTCGAGCTGGTCAGCGCACTGCAGCCCTTCGTCGTCAAGGGATATGACCAGGTCAGCATGGGGGCGGGGGGCCGGCCACCACGACGTACAAATGCTCGGCCCTGGACGAAGGTGAGCGGGTCGAGGACCTCACTCCGGAGAAGGACTTGCTGATCGCCCGGCTGTTGGCGGCCCTTGCCCGAGCCCGGCAGTCCGAGGTGGAACGCGGGATTACGCTGGTCGGGCCGCATCGGGACGACTTGGTCCTGCAGCTGGGCGAGTTGCCGGCCAAGGGTTATGCGAGTCATGGCGAGTCTTGGTCGTACGCGCTGGCATTGAAGCTGGCCGCGTACGATCTGCTCTGCAGTGACGGCGGCCAGCCGATGCTGATCCTCGACGATGTTTTCGCCGAATTGGACGGCGGTCGACGGGACCGGCTCGCCGACTTGGTCGCGCCGGCCGAACAGGTGCTGGTGACGGCCGCGGTGCCCGGCGACGTACCGGAAAACCTGCAGGGCGCCCGCTACGACGTGGCCGCCGGAGAGGTGCGTCGTGTCCGCTGACCAGCAGAAAGAGCCCGACGACGGGCAGTCCGAGCTGCTCCCCGCACCGCCGGCGGACCCTGCCGAGCAATCGGCCAGCGGCCCGCAACTGGCTCGCGCCGCGCTCGAGGCGGCGCGCGGTAAGTCCTCAGGAATGTCGAACAAGCGACGTGCGCGCTTTATCGACAAATCGCCAATCGGGACGGCGTTCGGGATACACCGGCTCGGGCCCGGATCCCCGCGACCCGCAGCCGTTTGGCCGGCTGATCCGCCGGATGGTGGCCGATCGCGGCTGGGAACGGCCGGCTGCCGAGGCGCGCGTGCTGGGCAGCTGGGACCGCGTGGTGGGACCGGACATTTCCGCGCACTGCACCCCGGTCAGCCTGCACCAAGGCCAGCTGACGCTGCAGGCTGAGTCGACCGCCTGGGCCACCCAGTTGCGGTTGCTGGCGCCAAGACTGCTGGCCATCCTGGCCACCGAAGTAGGCGCCGGCGTGGTCAGCAAACTCTCCATTCACGGGCCGGCCGCCCCATCCTGGAAAAAGGGCCCCCGTACGGTCCGTGGCCGCGGTCCCCGGGACACGTACGGCTGAGGCTGGCTCAGCGCCCACCGGCTCCTTTCACGACCTGTTCCGCGGAACGGGGAGAGGCCGACCACCTCTCACGTTACTACCCCCTGGTAGCATCACCCCATGGTCACGATTCCGAGCGATCTGAGCGGCCCTGTCCCGGCCAACCCCGGCCGAGATGTCCGGGATGTCATCGACATGGTCAGGCGGTTGGCGTCGATGCGACAGTCGCACCGCGCCACGGCGTATGAGGTCGACTTGAGCAACCTGTTCAGTACGGACCTCGGCGACATCACCGAGACGGTCGCTCAGCGCTCTCTTGGTCGGGCCAGGAAGGTCAGTGTTTCGCTACCCGAGGAGCTCACGATGGCCTTGCAACAGCGGCTCGGCAAGGGCGAGTTCTCGCAGTATGTGACCGATGCGGTCGCCCGCCAGTTGGAGCTTGACCTGTTGGCCGAGTTGTCGGACCTGTTCGAGTCCGAAGACGGCCCGGTGCCGGCTGAGTATCTCGAGGAGGCGCGCCTCGCATGGCCAGACGCCGAGTGACGATCGGCGGCACCCTCGTCCTTGACAGCGATGGTCTGTGCAAACTCGCCGCCAAGGATCAGCGGGCGCGGGCCTATCACGACTCCGCGGTCGCTCGTGGCGCGCAGGTGGTGGTGAGCGCGATAACCCTCGCCGAGGTGTTACGTGGCAGCGCACGTGACGCGGCCCTGCATCGGGTCCTGTCACGGATCATCACCGTGCCGGTGTCGGCCTCGTTGGGCCGGGCGGCCGGTGAACTGCTCGGCCTGGTCGGCCTCACCGGTCATCGTTGCGCGGTCGACTCCGTGGTGGCGGCGACGGCGCTGGTGATGTCACGGCCGGTCGTCGTGCTGACCAGCGATCCGGAAGACCTCAGTCGACTGGTCGAGGAGCCACACTGCCCAAAAGAGCACCAAGTCGCGATCGTACGCATTTGAACGGAATATAAGTCACACGTGTCCCAACCGTTACGAGCCTCCGGAGAGCTGCTGAACGCCATAAGGCGCGTGGGGGGATGCGCGGATGGGGGCTCCGGCCGGCTGTGAGGACATTAGGGGGTGGCAATGCGCTGTCATCCTCCGGCGGAGCGGTAGGATAGACGAAGTACATCGGCGTAAGAGTGCCTCATTCGGCCGCAGCCACGCTCACTATGAGGGCGGCGGGCCGGCGACCGGCGGCTCGGCGACCGTCGCAGCGCACTCGCTGCGGGCGGCGGCTGTGTCGTCTGGATGCCGTCTGGATGTTCGTACGGGTTGAGGACCTGCACTAACTCTACCGCCGCGCCGCATCGCGCATCCCGCGCCGCCATAGAAGGAGCACGTCTGCAGTGGCCGACAAGCAGAACGACGACTACGGCGTAAACTCCATCACCGTCCTCGAGGGTCTCGAGGCAGTCCGCAAACGTCCAGGCATGTACATCGGGTCCACTGGTGAGCGCGGCCTGCACCACATGGTGCAGGAGGTTGTGGACAACTCTGTGGACGAAGCCATGGCCGGCTACTGCGACCGCGTTGAGGTTGTGCTGCTGGCCGATGGTGGCGTCAAGGTAGTCGACAACGGCCGTGGCATCCCGGTCGACGTCCATCCGGTCCACAAGAAGACTGGCGTGGAGATGGCGCTGACCATGTTGCACGCCGGCGGCAAGTTCGACGGCAAGGCATATGCGGTCTCAGGTGGTCTGCACGGCGTCGGTGTGTCGGTGGTCAACGCGCTGTCCGTGCGGCTCGAGGTGTTCGTCAAGCAGGACGGCTACGGCTGGTTCCAACCGTACGTGGACCAGAAGCCAGCCGCCCCGATCGCCCGCGGTGAGGCTACTGAGGAGCACGGCACCACGATCACGTTCTGGGCCGACGCCTCGATTTTCGAGACCGTCGAATACAGCTTCGAGACGATTTCCCGCCGACTGCAGGAAATGGCTTTTCTCAACCGTGGCCTCACGATGCTGCTCCGGGACGAGCGGCCCGAGCACTACAACGAGAAGAACGAGCCGAACGCGGTCGAATACCACTACCCCGGTGGCATCGAGGATTACGTCCGCTTCCTGAACCGTACGAAGAGCGCCATCCACCAGTCCGTGATCGCCTTCGGCGGCAAGGGCGAAGCGATGGAGCTCGAGGTCGCGATGCAGTGGAACGAGGGCTATTCGGAGTCCCTCCACACCTTCGCGAACACGATCAACACCCAGGAAGGTGGCACCCACGAGGAGGGCTTCCGAGCCGCGCTCACCGGTGTCATCAACCGGTATGCGCGAGACAAGAAGCTCCTCAAGGAAAAAGACGACAACCTCACCGGTGACGACATTCGCGAGGGCCTCGCCGCCATCGTGTCGGTGAAGATCGCCGAGCCGCAGTTCGAGGGCCAGACCAAGACAAAACTCGGCAACACCGAGGTGAAGTCGTTCGTCCAGAAAACCACCAACGAGTGGCTGGCCGACTGGCTGGAGCGCAATCCCGGCGAGGCCAAGACCATCATCACCAAGTCGGTGTCCTCCGCGCAGGCCCGGATCGCCGCGCGTAAGGCCCGCGAGTTGGTACGCCGCAAGGGCGCGCTGGAAATTGGTGGGCTGCCCGGAAAACTGGCGGACTGCCGGTCCACCGACCCGAGCCGCAGCGAGCTCTACATCGTCGAGGGTGACTCCGCCGGCGGTTCGGCCAAGTCCGGCCGGGACTCGATGTTCCAGGCGATCCTGCCGATTCGCGGCAAGATCATCAACGTCGAGAAGGCACGGATCGATCGGGTTCTGAAGAACACCGAGGTCCAGTCGCTGATCACCGCGCTGGGCACCGGCATCCACGAGGACTTCGACCTCTCCAAGCTGCGCTATCACAAGATCGTGCTGATGGCCGACGCTGATGTGGACGGCCAGCACATTCGTACGCTGCTGCTGACCCTGCTGTTCCGGTTCATGCGGCCGCTGGTCGAGGAGGGCAACGTGTTTCTGGCCTGCCCGCCGCTCTACAAGATCAAGTGGCAGCGCAGCGAGCCGCAGTACGTCTACTCCGACCGCGAGCGCGACGCGATGATGGCCGCTGGCATCGAGGCGGGTCGCAAGATCACCAAGGACGACGGCGTGCAGCGGGTACAAAGGTCTCGGCGAGATGAACGCCAAGGAGCTGTGGGAAACCACCATGGACCCGGCGCACCGGCTGCTGATGCAGGTCACGTTGGACGACGCGGCCACCGCTGACGAGTTGTTCAGCGTACTGATGGGCGAGGACGTGGAGTCTCGTCGTCTCTTCATTACCCGGAATGCGAGAGATGTCCGCTTTCTGGATGTTTAGTTATTTTGTGGCTTTGATCACGAGTCTTAACGAGATTATCCACAGTTTCCACAGGATTACCCACAGTGGAAGGCGGTCTTTCGCAGCATGATCAGCAGTTGTGAGCTGACTGTGGCGACCGCCCTCACTCTCCGTACGCAGATAGCGCAGCCGCACCGCGTGCAGATCAGGAAGGCCGCCCGATGACCGAAACCCCGACCACGCCGCCGGACAGCCCAGCGGGCGACCGGATCGAGCTGGTCGACATCCAGCAGGAGATGCAGCGCAGCTACATCGACTACGCGATGTCGGTCATCGTCGGCCGGGCGTTGCCGGATGTGCGAGACGGGCTCAAGCCGGTGCATCGCAAGATCCTGTACGCGATGTACGACGGCGGCTACCGGCCGGACCGCGGCTACTCGAAGTGTTCACGAGTGGTCGGCGACGTGATGGGCCAGTATCACCCGCATGGTGACACGGCGATCTACGACGCGCTCGTACGGATGGCCCAGCCGTGGTCGTTGCGCTACCCACTGATCGACGGCCAGGGCAACTTCGGTTCGCAGGGTAACGACCCGCCGGCCGCCATGCGGTACACCGAGTGCCGGATGGACCCGCTCGCAATGGAGCTGCTGCGGGAGATCGACGAGGACACCGTCGACTTCGGGCCGAACTACGATGGCCGCTCGCAGGAGCCGGCGATCCTGCCGGCTCGGTTCCCGAACCTGCTGGTCAACGGTTCGTCCGGGATCGCGGTCGGCATGGCCACCAACATGCCGCCGCACAACCTGCGGGAGGTCGCGGACGGCTGCCAGTGGGCGCTGCAGAACCCGCAGGCGGACAGCGAGGAGACCCTCGCACAGCTGATGCTGCGGATCAAGGGCCCGGACTTCCCGACCTCCGGCCTGATCGTGGGCACCAATGGCATCGCGGACGCGTTCCGGACCGGTCGCGGCTCGATCCGGATGCGCGCCGTGATCGAGGCCGAGGAAGACAGCCGCGGCAGGCAGATCCTGGTGGTCACCGAGCTGCCCTATCAGGTCAACATCGACAACCTGATCGAGAACATCGCCAGCCTGGTCAAGGACGCTCGGCTGACCGGCATCGCGGACATCGCGAACGAGTCCAGCGACCGGATCGGCATGCGGATCGTGATCACGCTCAAGCGGGACGCGGTCGCCAAGGTGGTGCTGAACAACCTCTACAAGCACACCCAGTTGCAGTACAGCTTCGGCGTCAACAACCTGGCGATCGTGGACGGGGTGCCGCGTACGCTCCGGCTCGACGAGCTGGTCCGGCTGTGGATCACCCATCAGGTCGAGGTCATCGTCCGGCGGACTCGCTATCGGCTGCGTAAGAAGGAAGAGCGCGCGCACATCTTGCGCGGCTACCTGAAGGCCCTGGACGCGTTGGACGAGGTGATCGCCCTGATCCGGGCGTCCGCCACCGTCGACGACGCGCGCGGCGGCCTGATGCAGCTGCTGGAGATCGACGAGATCCAGGCCACCGCGATCCTGGACATGCAGCTACGCCGTCTCGCCGCCCTGGAGCGGCAGAAGATCATCGACGAGTACGAGCAGATCATGGTCGAGATCGCCGAGCTCGAGGCGATCCTGGCCAGCGAGGAGCGGCAGCGCCAGATCATCGGCGAGGAGCTCGCCGAGATCGTCGAGAAGAACGGCGACGACCGGCGGACCCGGATCATCCCGTTCGACGGTGACAGCTCGATCGAGGACCTCATCCCGGAAGAGGACGTGGTCGTCACCATCAGCCAGACCGGCTACGCCAAGCGTACGAAGGTCGACCTCTACCGGTCCCAGCGTCGCGGCGGCAAGGGCGTGCTCGGCGCCAAGCTCAAGCAGGACGACATTGTCAGCCACTTCTTCGTTGGCTCGACGCACCACTGGATCCTGTTCTTCACGAACAAGGGTCGGGTTTACCGGGCCAAGGCGTACGAGCTGCCCGAGGCCAACCGGGACGCCCGTGGCCAGCACGTGGCGAACATGCTCGCCTTCCAGCAGGACGAGCAGATCGCGTCGGTTATGCAGATCAAGGATTACGAGGTCGCGCCGTACCTGGTACTGGCCACCAAGCGAGGCCTGATCAAGAAGAGCGAGCTCAGCCTGTTCGACTCGGCTCGGCAGGGAGGACTCATCGCGATCAATCTTCGGGATGACGACGAGCTGGTCAGTGCCGCCTTAATCTCGTCTGAGGACGACCTGTTGCTAACCAGTGCGCAGGGTCAGTCGAATCGGTTCCGCGCGTCGGACGAGTCACTTCGCCCGATGGGGCGCGCCACCTCGGGTGTCATCGGCAGCGTTCGTTCGACGAAGAGGACGAGCTGCTGTCCATGGAGGTGGTGGGCGAAGGCATGGAACTGCTGGTAGCGACCGCCTTCGGGTACGCGAAACGGACACCGGTGCAGGAGTATCCGACCCACAACCGGGGCGGTAAGGGCGTCCGGACTTTCGAATATGACGAACGTCGCGGCAACCTGGTGGCAGCCCTGGCCGTCCATATTGATGACGAGATCTTCGCCATCACCTCTGCTGGTGGAGTCATCAGAACCCCGGTCGAGCCTGTACGGTCGTCAAAGAGGCAGACGAAGGGTGTCAAGCTTATGGATCTGCCAGACGGAGTGACCCTGCTCGCAGTGGCGCGCAACGCCGACGAGCCGGATGCTAGCGCCGACGAGGCGGACGGACAGGACGGGTGAGACGATGAGCGACGGAACCCCGAGCGGGGGCGGCCACCCGGTGGTCGGGCGGGCAGCCGTCGGCAAGGCAGCCGGCTCGCAGATAGGCACGAGTGGAACGCAGACGACGACGAGACCAAGGACGACACGGCCGTGAGCACGCCAACCAGCGGCGCCAGCAGTAACGGCACCTCGCCCAGCAACAGTTCGTCGAGCGACTCGAACGCTCCCTCCAGCGAAGCCGGCCGGGCCTCGGTCCCGTCCACCGCCACCCAGACGATCAACGTGCCGTCCGCCTTCGGCGGCAACGGCTCGCGTCCCGGCGGCAGCAGCTATCTCGGTGGCGACTCCACCTCTTCCTCGGGGTCGTCGTACGGGTCATCGAACTATGGCGACGGTTACGACGACCGGCCCGATACCGACGCGCCGAGCTCCGGCGCCGGCAACTACGGGTTCAACGACCCGAACGCGCCGTCGTACGGGATCCCGCCGTCGGCCGGCGCGAGCAGTTCAATCGGCACCAGCTACGGCCCGGATCCAGCCGGCGCCACCGGCACCGCGTCGGTCGGCGCCAGCAACCCACTGGGCCGGGCGGTCCGCAGTGCGAAGAGCACCATGCAGGCCGCGGCGCGCGCGTGGCCCGCGGCGAGCCCGGCTGCAGTTGCGCCGGATTGACCCGTGGTCGGTGCTGAAGTTCTCGCTGGCGGTCTCCGGTGTGCTGTTGATCGTTTTCGTCGTCGCCACCACCGCGCTCTACGTGGTGCTGTGGAGTATGGGCGTCTTCGACGACGTGAACAGCACGATCAAGACCTTCACTGCCGGCGACTCCACCTCCGGTGCGAGCTTTTCGATCAGCCCGCAGCTGGTGATCGGTGGTGCGGCCGTGATCGGTCTCATCAACGTGGTGCTGTTCTCCGCGCTGGCCACCATCGGCTCGTTCATCTACAACGTCTGCGCCGATCTAGTGGGTGGCATTGAGATCACCCTGGCTGAACGCGACTAGACATCGGTTTTGTAGGATTGCAAGGGCAAGGCGCGGCTGAGAGGGATCCTGCTTCGAGGCCGCGCTCGACCGTAGGGTAATCTCGTTTTTCGTGCCCGCGGGGCTATAGCTCAGTCGGTTAGAGCGCATCGCTGATAACGATGAGGTCGCTGGTTCGATTCCAGCTAGCCCCACTCCGCAAGTCCCCGTGAAAGGGAGCAGATCGTGAAGAAGGTTCTGATCATCCTGGCGCTGCTGGCCTTGGGCGCGTTCGTGGCGAAGAAGATCAAGGACGCCAACGACGAGCGCGACCTCTGGCATGAGGCCACCACCGCCCCGGAGACCGACCTCAGCTAGTCGTCCCGGTCCGGCTCGCCGCTCGTGCGGCGAGCCGATGCGAGATGAAGTGCCCGATGGCGGCCCGCGATCTTTGCGCTGGTCGCCTTGCTGGCTTTGACCGGTCACTCGGGGGATCCGGGGATGTAGCTCAATTGGCAGAGCACTGCCTTTGCAAGGCAGGGGTTAGGGGTTCAAGTCCCCTCATCTCCACCACGGCAGGCGCGTACGAAAAGCCCGGGCAGTGAGCCGTCGCTCACACAGGCGACCGCGACCGAGAGCGGGGCGCGCAGCGGGCGCCCCGCTCTGGCTGACTCACCCGTTGTCCTGCGCCGTGCCCCTGGGGTTCATGTCCTCGGGCTTGGTGCTCGTGAACGCCAAGCCGCCGAGCTCCAGATCCTCGAGGTCAAGGACAGCGGGGGCACCCGGTTCGTCGGGGAGTTCACCGCCGAGCATCCGGCCGGGCACGTCCGGGTCGCAGCCGACCCGGGCCAGCCGGGCTCGGATGCTGTTGCGACTGCGTCCATGCATCCGCGCCTGCACTCCGATGACAGTGGTCGCGGCCGCCGTCTCCGGCTCGACCAGCCAGGCCGCCAGCAGCTGCTCATCCTGGTCTTTTGTCCACGGCTGGTAGCTGTTGGTCGGACCGCTCGGGTTGAGTCGGCCGCGCGGGCGGACCGGCCCGAGCTGGCCGAGCCCGGTCAGGGTGTGCCGGATGACGTTTCCGGCGTCGACGAGGGCCGAGGTGGGCACCAGCATGGTGCCCTCGGCGGTCAGCACCCCTTCGCTGTCAATGCCACACAGCCGCAGCCGGACCAGCCCGTCCTCGTCGCTGTCGGCCTGCACCGCATACGTCAGGTCGCCGATCTGACACTCGTCGGAGTAGTTGATGTGCACCATGACCTCCCTAAGTTCACCGTCGTTCGACAGTGCAGTCATGGTGTCCGCGACGACTGACAAAAAACGCGACCAGCCGTCCTGGGCCACGGTTGTCCGTTCTAGAGCAAGGCAGCCGCGCCCTCGTTAGCGCGCGCTCTCCAACTCGGCGATCTCGGCGGCGTCCTCCTCGCCGAACTTGTCCTCCAGCGCCTCCGGGCTCGCGTCCAGGTCAATTTGCTGGAGTGGGGCGCCGCGCGCCGACTCAATGGCGCCGAGCCGGCGTTGCACCCGGTCGGCGGCATACTTCATGATTTGGTCGGTCTCCAGCCCGAACGGCGACTCCTCGAACCGGTCGTTGCCGGCCTGAATGAGCTGCATCGCGTACGGCACCAGTTCGGCGAACCGCTCGCCGATGACATCCCACATCTTGTCGTCGGCGGCCACGTGGCGGCGGCAGGTGAAGGTGCCCCAGGCCATGTGCCGGCGCTCGTCGTCGCCGATCCGCTTGATCAGCTCCCGCATGGCCGGGAAGATGCCGAACTGCGTACACACCCGGTTCCACTGCCAGTAGCCGGTCAGCGCCAGCGAACCCTCGATCACGTGGTTGTACGTGACGCTGGCCCGGACCTGGTTGCGTGGGCTGGGATCGCTGTCCAGTGCGTGTAGGCATTCCGGAAGCTCCTCGTAGAAGAGCTTGCGGTAGCCGGGGTTGTCGGCGACCCACGTGTGCAGGTCGTCCATCGCGCCGACCGAGTCCAGCCAGCGCCGAAAGACCTCAGTGTGCTTGGCCTCTTCGAAGCAGAACTGGGTCAGATACATCTCGTCGGCCAGCCGGCCTTCCGCGGACATCGCCTTCATGAACGGCTGGATGTCCTCGGTCACCGCCTCCTCGCCGGCGATGAAGAGGGTGGCGAGGCTGAGCGTGCTGGCCTGTTGGATTTCGTCGAGGCCGTCGAAATCGGCTCTTTCCCGACTGAAGTCGATATCCGCCGGATTCCAGAACTTCGCATTGCCCTTGACGAAAAGTCTCATCGGGAATGAGTCCCAATTCAGCCCGCCGCGGGCGATGGCGTGGAAGCCTTGCCGGTGTACCGCAGGGTCGCTCATGGATCCTCCTGTACGAATGACCTGGCTCACATCATTGACAAGTCGGTATGTTTTGTAAAGGGTGAGCGCGGGTCACGACCAGACAGGGGTGAGGGCGGCATGGCAGGACACAACCTGGCTCGGCAGGCCGAACGGCAGCTTGAGGCGGTGGGTGATCACGACGCGCTGCTCTTCGAGGGCAGCTGGCACACGAAGGCCTCGATGGCGGACCGTGCCGCGCGAGTGGCCGCCGGCCTGAAGGGCCGCGGGGTGTCGGCTGGCGACCGGGTGGTCATCCTGATGGCGAACTGCCCGGAGGTGATGATCAGCTATTCGGCGCTGTTGCGTGCCGGTGCGGTCATCACGCCACTGATCTTCCTGGTCAGCGTGGACGAGCTGGCATACGCGCTGGAGAGTTCGCAGGCCGTCGCGGTGATCACCACGCCGGAGTTCCTGCCGAAGGTGACCGCGGCCGTCCGGCCCGGCTCCTGTGTCCGGTTCGTCACGGTGGTCGGTGACTTGCCACCGGCCGAGCCCAGTGGCCTGCCGGTGGTGTCGTACGCGGAGCTGGAGGCCAGCGAGCCCGGCGACATCGTCGACCGCGCCGACGACGAGCTGGCCGCGCTGTTGTTCACCGGCGGCACCACCGGCCGGTCCAAGGGCGTGCCGCTTACCCACAGCAACCTGTTCTGGTGTGGTTCGGCCGGCCATGAGAGCTCCGACGTCGAAGGCGCGACCAGCACACTCGTACCGCTGCCGTTGGCGCACGCGTACGGACTGCTGGTGACCTGCATCGGGATGCACACCACCGAGCCGTCCCAGCTGGTGCTGATGCGCTGGTTCGACCCGGCTGGCTGGCTGGACCTCGCGAGCACCCAGCGGGTGCATCGGTCCGCGCTGGTGCCGTCCATGATCCAGATGTTGCTGGCGCAGCCACTGGAAAGCGCTGACCTCAGCGCGCTGATGACCGTGTCGTCCGGCGCCGCGCCACTGCCAGCGGCCGTACGCGAGCAGTTCGAGGCGCGGGTGCCGTCGGTGCAGGTCCAGGAGGGGTACGGCTGCACCGAGTCGGCGTCGATCATCTCCACCAACCCGTACGGCCGCCGCAAGCCCGGCAGTGTCGGGCTGCCGGTGCCCGGTTGCCAGGTGTCGATTCGGGACGATGAAGGCAAGGAGCTGCCGGTCGGGCAGGACGGCGAGATCTGCGCGCGGTCACCCGGCATTATGACCGGCTACTGGCTCTCGCCGGAGGCCACCGCGACCGCGATCGTGGACGGCTGGCTGCACACCGGCGATATCGGCCACCTGGACAGCGACGGCTATGTCTACATCGTGGACCGCAAGAAGGACCTGATCATCCGGGGCGGCTTCAACGTCTACCCGCGGGACATCGAGGACGTGCTGGTCACCCACCCGGCGGTGGCGATGGCCGCGGCGGTGGGCCGGCCGGACGAGCGCCTCGGCGAGGAAGTGGTGGCCTTCGTCAGCCTTCGCGCGGACGCGACCGCGACCGAGGAGGAACTGATCCAGCACACTCGGGAGCGGATGGCGGCCAGCAAGTATCCGCGCCAAGTCCACATCGTGGACCAGGTGCCGCTGACCAGCGTCGGCAAGCTGGACCGCAAGAAACTCCGCCAGCTGGTCCGAGAAAGCTGACTATTTCCTTCGTACGAGCAGAAAGACGCCGCCGGCGATCGCTGCCACGATCACCAGGCAACAGAGCACCGATCCGCCGTAGATCAGAAGACGCAACAAGGAAGCGCTCATTTCACTCAGTTTCCCGGTGGGTTGTTGTTGTTTCTTTTTCTTGTTGAGCACGAGCACCACTGTCACGACCGTCGCGATGACCAGCAGCAGCAGCAGAGGCCGCCGCCGCCGACCAACAGGACGTGCCAGGGTCTTATCGCCATCTGGCCAATGTACCGGCGGTGACCAACGTCGCCGTGCACTGGCTGTCCGTCCGGTTAGGGTGTCCGCATGCCAGCCGACAAAGCCGACGACGCGGCCGTGCGGGTCGGGCAACGCAAACCCAGCCGCAAAGAGCAGATCCTGGAGATCGCCCTCGAGCTGTTCGCGACCCGCGGCTATCACGGCGTCGGGATGGACGATATCGGCAGCGCGGCAGGTGTCACCGGGCCGGCGCTCTACCACCACTTCGCGGGTAAAGAGGCGATGCTCTCGGCCGCGCTCATTCCCGTCAGCGAGGGGCTCCGGGGGACGGTGGCCGGGCCCGGCTGGCCGCCCATCAGGACGCCGCCGAACAACTGGCCGCGTTGGTGGAGTTCCACGTGAACTTCGCGCTGGACCGGCCGGCGGTGATCCGGCTGCATTTTCGGTGAGCTGGACCGACTGCCGGACGACTCCCGCCGGATCGTCCGCAAATCCCAGCGCGAATATGTCGAGCAGTGGGTGGACGTGCTCATCCGGCTGAACCCGGGGCTCGACGTGGAGTCCGCTCGGGTACGAGCGCAGGCCGCGTTCGGGTTGATGAACTCCACACCGTTCCTGCGCTCACATTTGCAGCGCGACCAGGTCGCCACGGTGTTGCGCGACATGGTTCACCGGGCTTTACATGGTTAACGGCTAGGCTGACCACACATGTACGGGTCGGTACTGATCGCTGATCGCGGAGCCCTCGCCAGCCGGGTCATCAGGACCGCGCGGCGCCTGGGCATCCGCACCTTCGCGGTGCACATCGGTGCCGACCGCGGCCGGCCGTTCGTCTCCGAGGCCCATCACGCCGAGCAACTCAAGGGCGAGAAACCCAGCGCGTACAGCGAAATCGCGCAGATTCTGGAGATCGCCAGGCGCCACGACGTCGACGCTGTTCACCCTGGTGGCTCGGCGCTGGCCGGCGACCCGGACGCGGCCGCGGCGGTGATCGCGGCCGGCCACATCTGGATCGGACCGTCGCCGGGCACCCTCGCCTGTACCCGCGACAAGGTGCGGCTGAGTCAGCTCGTACGCGATGTTGGCGTGCCGACACCGGAAAGTGTCGGTCCGGTGTCCACTGTGGAGGATGCCGCCGCCGGTGCCGAGCAGATCGGTTATCCGGTGATCCTGAAGGCGGTCGCCGGACGCAACGGGGTCGGGATCGCGGTCAGCGAGAAGCCCGCGGACCTGGTGCGCGCGTACGAACGGGTGCGTGCCCATCTGCCGGCCGGCGACGAGCGGATCCTGGTGCAGCGGCACTACCCGCGGGTCCGCAGCATCGAGGTGCAGGTGTTGGGCCTCGCCGACGGCGCGGTGGTCGCACTCGGCGAACGCGACTGCTCGGTGCAGCGGCGGTTCTCGCCCGTGTTCGCGGAGAGTCCGGCGCCCGGGCTGCGTCCGGTCGTACGGGAAGAGATCACTGCGGCTGGCCTCTGGGCCGCCGAGGCAGTCGGCTTCCGGGGGGGGGGTGGGTACGGCTGAGTTCCTGCTGACCGGCGACGAGTTCTTCCTGTGCGAGCTCACTCCGCACCTGACGGGCTTCCATCCGGTCACCGAGCAGGTGTTCGGCATTGACCTGGTGGAGGGCGCAGCTGCGGGTCGCCGCCGGCCACCTGCCCGGCTTCGATCTGGGCGGCCTCGCGCCGCTTGGGCACGCGATTGGCATGCGCGTACTAGCTGAGGACCCGCGCCGGTTCTCGCCAGAGCCGGGGCCGATCGCGGACTGGACGGCACCTCGCGGTGACGGCGTGCGGGTGGACGCCGGCTATGCGCCGGGCAGCGTGATCAGCGCGGACGACACAACCATCGGCACGATTTCCGCGCTCGGCGCCGACCGGGCCAGCGCGATCGTACGGGCGCGGGCCGCGATCGGCGGCTTCCGGCTGACCGGGCCGCGGCACACCGGCCCGTTCTTCGCCCGGCTGCTGGAGAACGAGCGGTTCGTGCTGGGCCGGTACGACACCACTCTGCTTGCGTAAGGGCTCGCGTAAGCCTCGCATAAGTACCGACGCATCAGGTCGTACCAACCGCTAACGGGCATTAGGGTTGCCAAGGTTGAAGTCCGTAAGTTCCCTCTGGAATGGGGTGGGGCATGGGCCACATTGGTGACACGGTGATGACTCGGTGACCGGCCTGGCGGTGGACCGCCTCAGCGTCAACGGTCTTGACTACGGAATCCTCGCGATCTACTTCCTGGTGGTGCTCGCGATCGGGCTGTTGGCCCGGCGGGCGATCACCACCAGCGAGGATTTCTTCCTGTCCGGCCGGTCGCTGCCGGCGTGGGTGACGGGTTTGGCGTTCATCTCGGCGAACCTGGGTGCCACCGAGATCCTTGGGATGGCGGCCAACGGCGCTCAGTACGGCGTGGCGACGGTGCATTTCTACTGGATCGGCGCGGTCCCGGCGATGGTGTTTTCTGGGCCTGGTCATGATGCCGTTCTATTACAAGAGCCGGGTGCACACCGTGCCGGAGTTCCTGCTCCGCAGGTTCAACCGGCCGACGCACTTCTTCAACGCGCTGTCGTTCGCGGTCGGCATGCTGCTGACCGCCGGCGTCAACCTCTATGCGTTGGGCATCGTCATCCAGAGCCTGCTTGGCTGGCCGTTGTGGATCGCGATCCTGGTGTCGGCGGCTTTCGTGCTGGCGTACATCACCCTCGGTGGTCTGTCCGGCGCGATCTACACCGAGGTCCTGCAGTTCTTCGTGATCATCGCCGGGCTGATTCCGATCGTGATCGTCGGCCTGGTCGCGGTCGGCGGGTGGAACGGGTTGGTCGACAAGGTCACCCACGGCACCACCCTCGGCGGCGCCGCCTTCACCCAGTGGGCCGGCACCGCGGTCGGGCATCCGACCAATCCGCTCGGCGACTGGATCGGTATTGTCTTCGGTCTCGGGTTCGTGCTGTCTTTTGGTTACTGGACCACGAACTTCTCCGAGGTGCAGCGGGCCCTGTCGGCCAAGAACCTGTCCGCCGCACAGCGTACGCCGCTGATCGGTGCCTTCCCGAAGATCTTCATTCCGGCACTGACGATCATCCCTGGCCTGCTGGCGCTGGTCCTGGTGCCGAGCCTGCAGAAGGCCGGTGCCGACTACAACTACGTCATTCCTTCGCTGATGGGAAAACTGCTGCCCAACGGGGTGCTCGGCATCGCGTTGACCGGCCTGATGGCCTCTTTCATGGCCGGCATGGCGGCGAATGTCAGCTCGTTCAACACAGTTTTCACGTACGACCTGTGGCAGCGTTACTTCGCCAAGGACCGGCCGGACCGCTACTACCTGAATATCGGCCGGCTGGCCACCGTGGCCGGGGTGGTGATCGGCGTCGGTACGGCCTTTATCGCCGCTGGTTTCAACAACATCATGAACTACATCCAGTTGTTGTTCTCGTTCTTCAACGCGCCGCTGTTCGCCACGTTCCTGATCGCGCTGTTCTGGAAGCGTACGACGCCATGGGCCGGTTTTTGGGGCCTGGTCAGCGGTACGGCCGGAGCCGCGGTCGCGCATTTCTGCCTCACCGGTTTTTTCGGTGGGAAACCGCTGATCGTGATCGAGTCGACCCAGTCGCAGAACTTCTACGGCGCGATCGCCGCTTTCGTGGTCGACGCGGTGGTCACGGTGGCGGTGACGATGGTGACCAAGTCCAAGCCCGACGCCGAGTTGCGCGGGCTCGTCTGGGGACTTCCGGACGCCGAGGCGGATGCTGCTGCGGCTGCCGAGCGAACCCCCAAATGGTGGGAGTCGCCCCGGCTGCTGGGCTTCTCCGCACTCGGGTTGACGATCGCCCTAACTCTGTTCTTCTTGTAGGGGAGTGGTTCTGATGGCGGAGAAGGACGAGCAGCAGGCCAAGCCTCACAGGCTTTTCGACCTGCGCTATTTGATCGGCGCGCTGTTCACCGTCTACGGCGTGATTCTGGTGATTGTGGGTGCCCTGGACGGCTCAGCCGCGCTGAGCAAGGCGCAGGGCATCCGCATCAATCTCTGGCTCGGGATCTCGATGCTCGTATTGGCCGGACTTTTCCTGCTGTGGGCGTGGCTTCGACCACTCAGTGCGGATTCGAACGACTAGTCGCGGTTCCAGAGGGAGACCCGCAGCGGGGGCTGCGGGTTGTAGTGGTGCAGGGTCCAGTGGTCGAACCGGCGGCCGATGCTCCGAGTGACGGCGGCGGCCCGGATCAGCTGGCGACGCATGTGGTGAACTCTCCTCAAATTCGATGTCTTCACTAGTTAAATCGTTTGGCGGGCGTCGTGTGTTTCCGTCATGACTATGAGTGCCATCACGCGGTGGTGGTCACAGTCCGGCTGTTCGCGGCTTCCCGCCGACGGTTGACCGGTCCGGAGAGCATCAGATGACCGACGAAGAGCACCACCCCACCAACCACGCAACCGATCCATGGGCCAGCTGGGCCGACGGTGGCGAGCAGGGTGGTGCCGGCGACCGGCGCGAGGATCATCGACGAGCTGAAGCCGAGGGTGAACAGCGCCTGGTAGCGGCCGCGGGCGGCCGGTGGGGCCAGCTCGGAGACCAGCGACTGGGCATAGCCGGCCATCCCGATCTCGCCGAGCGTCCAGACCACCACGGTGCCGGCGTACGCCCACTGCGACTGCGCGAACGCGGTCAGCCCGAAGCCGATCCCGACCACCAGCCCGGAGACTGCCAGCACGTGCAGCGGCTGGAACCGCTGGAACCAGACCGCCGCGAACGGCTGGATCAACACGATGACCACGCCGTTCAGGGCGATCGCGGCGCCGAACTGGGCCGCCGACAAGCCGTGCATGTGCATGCTCAGCGGCAGCGTGACGTACGCCTGCGTGTAGATCGTCGAGTAAAGGACGGTCAGCGCGATCAGGGCCACCACCAGCGGGTCGCGTAGGGCGCTGCGGTAGCCCACCGCCGGCTCGTCGGTCCGCGCTCGAGGCTGCTCCGGGGTGCGGACCAGGAAGAAGATCAGCAGGCCGAAGACCAGGCAGGTGGCCGCGTCCAGCCCGAAGAGCAGGCCATAGCCGCGCTCGGCCAGCCAACCGCCGCCCACCGCGGCGATCGCGAAGCCGAGGTTGATCGCCCAGAACAGCAGGCCGTACGCGCGAGATCGGTGCGCCAGCGGCACCAGGTCCGCCACCATCGCGCCGGATGCCGGTCGGTAGAGGTCGGCGGTCAGGCCCACCACGAAACCGGCGGCGGTGATCGCGACCGGAGTCGTCGCGAGACCGAGCCCGACCATCGCGAGTGCGGCGGCGACCATCGAGCCGGCCAGCGCGACCCGCCGGCTGAGCCGGTCCGCGAGGAAACCTCCCAGCACCGGGCCGACCAGGCAGCCCGCGCCGTGGATGGCCAGGATCAGGCCGGTCTGGCCGATGCTGAGGCCACGCGCGGTCGTCAGGTAAAGCGCGAGGAACGGCTCCACGAAGGTGCCGAGCCGGTTGACCAGCACGCCCACCCACTGCACCCAGAAGGCCCGCGGCAGGCCGCCGTACGCGTTGGTGAAGACCTGCCGCAGCCGGCTGTCGCTGGTCCGCTGGGTCACCGCCGGCACCTGCTCGCGGGGTTCGAGTTGAGTCACCCCTGAAGCCTCGCGAGCAAGGTCCACTTCTACCAACTGTTTAGCGTACGCTTAATGGTTGGAGGTCCGCCGATGCTCGAGCTGGTATTCACCGTGCCCGATCTTTCCCAGCTGCGGTTCGCATATTCGCCGTTATGGGAGCTGGTCGCGAGTTTCCGGGTGCTGAACACGCCAGCCCGGCACGCGCTGCACGCACCCTGGATCACCCACGCCCGTCGACTCATCGCGGACAGCGAGCTGGCCGGGTCACCGGACCTGGAACTGATGCGCACGCTGGTGCCGGCGAACGGCTATATCCCGGACTTTCTCACTCCGCCGCCGACCACTCCGCTGCCGAACTTGCAAGACGAGCTGGCGGCCGTCCTGGAGACCCCGAGCGCGGTGATCCGCGCTGACCTGCGGCCGGTCGGCGTCGCCCCGTTGCAGTGCAGGTCCCGGGCCGGGATGGGAGAGCGGGTCGGTGCCTTCTACGACCATCCGCAGCGGACTCTGCGGCACCTCGTTGGCACTTTGCGCACGTACTGGGACCTGGTGTTGGCCGAACACTGGCCGCGGATCCGGACGCTGCTCGACGCGGACCTGTCGTACCGGACCGGCCGGCTCGCCCGCGGTGGCCCGACCCTGTTGTTCGCGGACCTGCACTCCCAGATCGAGTGGGCCGGCAACGTGTTGCGGATCGAGAAGAAATACCAGAACTCCATCGAGCTGGCCGGCCGCGGGCTGGTGTTGGTGCCCAGCGCGATGGCGTGGCCGAGCGCGATGATCATGCCGCCGCCCTGGCAGCCGACGCTGATCTATCCGCCGCGCGGGGTCGCGACGCTCTGGGAGACGGGAAAGTGGCGCCGAACGGCTTGTCCCCCGGCTGCTCGGCGAGACCCGCGCGAACCTGGTGGTGGCGCTGGCCGGGCCGACCTCGACCGGCGACCTGGCCCGTCGGCTCGAGGTCACTCCGGCGGCCGTTTCCCAGCACCTCGGAGTGTTGCGTGGCGCCGGCCTGGTCACCACCGACCGGCGCGGCCGGGGCGCCATTCACATGCGTACGCCCACCGCCGACGCTTTGGTAGCCAGTGCCTCCTAGTCGTGGAGCCTTGCATCGGATACCCTTAACGATCGTTAAGGCATTCGATGCGTGGACCGGGAGTGGCGATGTCTGAGTACGGGCTGTCTGAGGAGCATCAGGCGCTGACCGCGATGGTCCGCCGGTTCGCCACCGAGGTGATCGCGCCGCAGATCGGCGATCTCTACGTGAAGGAGGAGTTCCCGTACGAGATCGTCGCCCAGCTTGGCGAGCTGGGGATTTTCGGGCTGCCCTTCGGTGAGGAGTGGGGCGGCCAGGGTGGCGACTACCTGGCGTTCTGCCTCGCCATCGAGGAGATCGCCCGGATCGACTCGTCGGTGGCCGCGACGCTGGAGGCGGCGGTCGGTCTCGGCTCGGTGCCGCTGATGCGTTTTGGTACCGACGCGCAGAAGAAACAGTGGCTGCCCGACCTGGTGGCTGGGCGTACGGTCGGCGCCTTCGGCCTCACCGAGCCCGACGGTGGGTCGGACGCCGGCGCCACCCGGACCACCGCCCGGCTCGACGGTGACCAGTGGGTCATCAACGGGTCGAAGGCCTTCATCACCAACTCCGGCACGGACATCACCAGCATCATCACGGTGACCGCGGTGACTGGGCAGAAAGCCAACGGCGGCAAGGAAATCTCCGCGATCATCGTGCCGGCCGGCACGGCTGGCCTGACGGTGGCGCCGAAATACTCCAAGGTCGGCTGGAACTGCTCGGACACCCACGCGCTTTCTTTCGATGACGTACGGGTGCCAGCGGACAACCTGCTCGGCGAGCGCGGCCGCGGATACGCGCAGTTCCTGCAGACCCTCGACGAAGGCCGGATCGCGATTTCGGCGCTTGGCGTTGGCCTGGCTCAGGGCTGCGTCGACGAATGCGTGAAGTACGCGCAGGAGCGCAGCGCATTCGGCCAGCCGATCGCGAAATACCAGTCCATCGCCTTCAAAATCGCCGACATGCAGACGCGCGCGCACACGTCGCCCGTACCGCCTATTACGACGCCGCCCAGCGACTTCTCGCCGGCCAGGATTTCAAGCGAGAAGCGGCGATCGCGAAGCTCTACAGCTCCACGATCGCGGTGGACAACGCGCGGGACGCGACGCAGATCCACGGCGGCTATGGCTTCATGAACGAATACCCGGTGTCCCGGATGTGGCGTGACTCCAAGATCCTGGAAATTGGCGAAGGCACGTCCGAGGTGCAGCGGATGCTGATTGCCAGGTCACTGGGTCTGTAGCGTTTCCCCGCGGAATTTTGCTGGGCGTGTGGTGTCGCACGGAGCTGGCGGCCGGCCGCGCTTCACTGGGTAGGCGGGACCGTCAACTGGCGCGAAAATCGACCTGCGCGCGAGATTTCATTGCTTTCTCACAGGATCCCTCGTAGCCTCCCGTTCGGGCCCAAAGGCGGAGTAATCGGTCGGTACGTACGAAAGGGCACCGCGCCCTTTCGTAGGCACCGCGTGTTTTCGTGCGGGTCCATCACGGCTCCGCGCGTTTTCCGAGAGGAGAAGGAAAAATGCGCAGACCTCGGATTTTCGGTGCGGCGATTCTGGCGGTGGCAACGGTGGCCTTCTCGGTTCTTCTGCTGATCGGCGGCACGACCACCGCCGCATCCGCGATGCCGGCCTGTGGCGTACAAGAGGGCGGCGCCTCGGCTGCCGCGGTGAATCTGGTCAACAATGCCTGTACGAAAATCGGCGTCCCGTACTCGTGGGGCGGCGGGCACGCTGGTTCCGGGCCGGGCGAGACATACGGCATCTGCGACCCAAGCAATGGTGCCCCCAACGATTGCCATGTAAAGGGTTTCGACTGCTCGGGTTTCTCGCGCTGGGCGTATTGGGCGGCCACCGGCAGTGACCTGCTGGGAGCGACCGCGGCCGGGCAGTACAGCATCCTGACCAATCGCGGCTTCCCGAACATCGCTCCGGCGAATGTCCGGGCCGGGGACTACCTGTTCTACGGCTCGTCGGCGGGCAATATCCACCATGTCGCCATCGCGCTCGGCGGCGGATACATCGTGGAAGCGCTGGAGTCCGGGACCCTGATCCACGTGTCCACCTCTTATGCCGGGCACGGGGATCTTTACGCGTCCAAGCGGCCGCTTCCGTAAGACGTACCACCAAAAGGGGTCGCCGGAATTTCCCGGCGGCTCCTTTTTCAGTGCCTGGCGCGGTAAGCGCGCGTCTTCGCGATGCTGCCGCAACCCCGTCCGAACGGTCCGCCGGCGGTCATCGCGCACCACGTGCGGCTGCCGTTTCGGGACGTGTCATAGAAAACCCACCGGCAGTCCGGGCAGGCTCGCAGCCGGCGCCATCGGCCATCGGCAATCGCGGTGATCACTCGCGCGAGCAGCTGACCACTGGCCGTCGGTGCGGCGGCCACCAGTTCGACGGGTCGCGCGGAGCCGGCCGGCGCCAGCATCGGTACGAGCCGGTGCCGGGCCAGCTGGTCGGTGAGGCTCACCGGATGGCTCTGGCCAAGTGCTGCGCGCAAATCGTCCCGTAAAGCGCGCAGCTCGGGAAAGTCGGTCGGCGGCGCGAGATCCGGATAGGTGGCCGCCCAGTCGACGGTCTCCAGCTGGTCCTCGGCTTCCCGCGTGTCGTTCGGAATCACCCAGCTGTTGAGGAACGTCCTCACCACCTCGAGCCCGCCAGGCGCGGCTTCCTCTGCCATGTTCACCAGCATAACTCTTGACTGGTGAACATCTGCCCGACACACTCGCTGTTCACCAGTAAAGAGATTAGCCGGTAACGAGGAGGCGGTTATGGCAGGTCAGCTAGTGGTGTGTGGCACGGGGTGGACCCGGACCGGATCGACGCGGCCGCGGTCTTGTTCGGCGACGGCCGGATGTCAGCGCGCGGGACGAGCCTTACCGCGGACTACGCGCTGTCGTACGAGCTGGAGACCGTCGCGAGTTGGGTTACGGACCGCATCCGGGTACGGGTCGAGGCCCGCCGCTGGTGGCGTTCCCTCGACCTTCGCCGGGACGGCGACGGCCGGTGGACGGCAACGGTGGCCGGGGAGCGGGACGATCACCTCGGCCCGGCCGGTGTTCTGGATCCGGCAGGGCTGGCCGGCGCGCTGGACTGTGACCTGGCGTTCTGCCCGCTGACCAACACCATGCCGGTGCTTCGACACGACCTGGTGGCGGCCGGGCCGGGTACCTCCGCGGACTTCACGATGGCGTGGATTTCGGTGCCGGACCTCGCTGTCCATGTCTCACCACAGACGTACGTCACCCGCGGCCCGGCTCCGGACGGCGGTGCCTACGCCGACTTTCGCAGCGGAACCTTCCAGGCCTCCCTGCGCCTTGACCGGGATGGCTTGGTGATCGACTATCCCGGGTTGGGCGTACGCATCGACGGTGTCCACACCGAGGCGTCATGAGCGAACAGCACCCGGGCCGGATCGAGGGCGAGCAACCGGTCCAGCCACGGTGAACCACCGCCGTCGCCGACTTGGCGGCCGAAACTGGCGGCCGAATCGTGCGCCTGACCTGCCAGCACGACCGTGCCGTCGGCCTGTCGTACGACCAGCGACTGGTGGCCGGGCGAGCGCGCCCGGGCGTCGGCAGCAGCCACACCCCGTCTCCCAGTTCGGCCTCGCCGTCCAGCTCGGTGTACGTGACACCGGTGAAATCCACCAGCTCCGGGATCGTGTAGCCGCTGGTCCGGGCCGTGTTCAGCTCGGCCCGTTGGACCAGGATCGGCCGCCCGGCCAGCGCCGGGTTGCCGCCGCAGTGGTCGAAGTGCAGGTGGCAGTTGACGACCGCGCGATGTCGTCCTTGGGTCGCACCGGCCGCTGCCAGCGCTTGCCCGAGTGGGCGCCGGCGTGGCTGATAGTGCGCCTCGGTCTCCGGATCGACCGCACCGATGCCGGTGTCGAACAGGAGCAGACCATCGCGGTGATCGACCAGGTAGCCCAAGACCGGTTCGGTGCGCGAGTGGACACCGTCGACCTCGATCGGCGGCCGTACGTACTCGCCCAGGGTCACCCTCCGGATGCGGCTCACCCAGCCATGATGCGACCTGGCGTCGCCATCTCGGCGGCGTAACCTGAACGCGGCCGTAAGCCGACAGCTGAATGTGAGGTGAGCGCCATGGCGGAGCCCAAACCCACTGGCAACGCAAGGGCAACGCGTCCGCGCCGTCGCAGCGTCGCCCACACGCTGCGGGTGCCGGTGCGCGCCATCAGCAGGGTGCTGCCGCGTACGAACGCGGGCCATCACCACGGCACCGAGCCGAAAGAATCGGCCGAGCTGCCGATTATCGACTGTGGTCTCTACATTGAGGGCGTCCGCGAACCGGGCACTGTGGACTACCGCGAAGCCTTGCGGGAAGCCGAAAAACACCACAACTCGTTTGTCTGGCTCGGATTGAAAGAGCCGACCGAGGCGCATATGGACGAACTGGCAGAGGTTTTCGGCCTGCACCCGCTGGCCGTTGAGGACGCGGTGGTCGCGCACCAGCGGCCAAAACTGGAGCGTTATGGCGAAACCATGTTCGTCGTGCTCAAAACCGCCCGCTATGTGGAGCATCCGGCGCTCACCGCGACCAGTGAGGTGGTTGAGACCGGTGACGTGATGTTGTTTATCGGCAAGCATTTCGTGCTCACCGTCCGGCATGGCGACGCGTGCCATCTCTCCGGTGTACGGGCCGACCTCGACAACAGTCATGAGGACCTGTTGAAACAGGGGCCATGGGCGGTTTTCCACGCGGTCTGCGACAACATCGTGGACCGGTATGTGGAGGTCGCCGAGGCGATCGAGGACGACATCGACGAGATTGAGGCGGACGGACGTGTTTTCGTCCGGTGCCACCGATGTCCGACGGATTTACAACCTCAAGCGCGAGGTGATCGAGTTCAAACGCGCGGTGATTCCGCTGGCCAGGCCGCTGGAGGCGCTGCATTCGGGCCAGGTCGGCGGGGTGCCGCTGGAAATTCGCCGCTATATCCGGGACATCGCCGACCACGTCCGGCAAGTGACCGAAATGCAGCTCGGCTTCGACGACCTGCTCAATTCCGCGTTGCAGGCCGACCTGGCGCAAATCGGGGTTCAGCAGAACAACGACATGCGCAAGATTTCCGCCTGGGTGGCGATCGCCGCCGTACCAACAATGCTCGCCGGTATTTACGGTATGAACTTCGACCACATGCCCGAACTTCGGTGGGCGTACGGTTATCCGGCCATCCTGTTGGTGATGGCGGGTGTGTGCTTGCTGCTCTACCGGATGTTCCGGCGCAGCGGTTGGCTGTGAGGCCGCACAGCCGTTAGGGCGGCCGCCCCAGGTAGGTCGGCCGCCCTTTCGGGCCAGTTACTTGGGTGTGCTGCCGTTGGTACGGGTCGTGGACCGCGGCGTTTTCGCGGCGGTCTTCGCCGAACCGGTGGCGGCCGGGCTGCCGTTCGGAGTGGGAGTCCCGTTCGGGGTGGGTTTCGCGGCGGCCGGCTTCGCGACTGGGGTCTCAGAGGGTGCGTCGACAGGCTTCTGGGCCGCTGCCGTCGGCACGTCGGCGACCCGCGTACCGACCGGGTCGGTCGAGGGTGCGTCGTAGTCTTCCCAGCGCGGTTCCTCGGTCCGCCGGGCCAGCAGGCCGGCGGCCGCACCCACCGCGGCGCCCACCGCGAGCGCGCCGATCACCAGTGGCCAGCGGCGGCGCGGCTTGCCGGAGCGCAGCGCGAGGGTGGCGTCCTTTGCCCGGCGCTTGCCCTCGGCCACCGCGAGCTTGGCGTCCTTGCGGGCGCCGCGGGTTTGCTTCTCCAGCTCTTCTTGCCGGCCTTCTTGCCCGCCTTGCGGGCGTCACCGCTGGCCTCCAAAGCCGCTTCGACGATCGGGGCGAGCCCGGCGAGCGCCTTCTCTACCGTCGGCAGCACCGCGTCGCGGGCCTGCTCCACCTTGGGTGCGATGGCGTCTCGGGCCACCTCGGTCGCGGTGCCCGCCGCCGTACGCAAGTGGTCCAGGCCTTCGCCCAACTCGGCCACTATCTCGTCCTTGCTCGCGGTCGCCTTCCTACCGAAAGCCATCCGTTGCTCCCCTCGGTGCCGGATCGCTGGCTGTCCTATTCTCCATCTTCCACCCAGTCAAGCAGCGCCACCACACGGGGCAGTGGCCTGGTCATGGGCCGCATCGGGGCTGGCCGGGCCGGGTGGAAGAATGTAATCAGTTGGCGATGTGCCAGGTTGTCCAAGTGGTGAGACCGCATCGGGCGGTCCAATCCCAACCGCGGCCAGCGTCCGACACTCACTCAACCCAAGGAGAGCAGACCGTTGGCCGCCGAGGAACTCTACGCAACCCTGACCACCACATCGGGTCAGATCAGGCTCCGGCTGTTCCCAGACCACGCACCCAAGACCGTGCGCAACTTCGTCGAGCTGGCGGAGGGCACCCGGGAATGGACCGACCCGGCGACCAAGCAGAAGACGAACCGCAAGCTGTACGACGGAACGGTCTTTCACCGGGTGATCGCCGGCTTCATGATCCAGGGCGGTGACCCGCTGGGCCAGGGCATCGGCGGCCCGGGCTACCAGTTCGACGACGAGCCGCACCCCGACCTGGTCTTCGACCGGCCGTATCTGCTGGCGATGGCGAACGCTGGCATCCAGGGCGGCCGCGGCACGAATGGCTCGCAGTTCTTCATCACGGTCGGCCCAACCCCGCACCTGAACCGCAAGCACACCATCTTCGGCGAGGTCGTGGACGACGACAGCCGCAAGGTCGTGGACGCGATCGCCACCACTCGTACGGCGGCGGCGGCGACCGGCCGGCCACCGAGCAGGTCCTGGAGTCGGTCGTCATCGAGCGGGTCTCGTCTTGACCCTGCGATTGGCGCTCCCATGACGATGCAGCCGCCGTCGGGTCTCTCGTCGCCGCCGATGTGCTATCGGCACCCGTCGCGGGAGACCCATATCCGGTGCATCCGGTGTAACAAGCCCATCTGCCCGGACTGCATGAACGCCGCCTCGGTCGGCTTTCAGTGCCCCGACTGCGTACGAGAGGGCAGCCGGACCGTCCGATCAGGCCAGACTGTCTTCGGTGGGTCGCTCAGCGGGGAGCGCGGCACGGTCACCTATGTGTTGATCGCGCTCAACATCGGCGTGTACGTGGCGAACCTGATCTGGTCGGCCGCGGCCGGTGCGTCGGTGCAGCAGCTGATCCAGATCGCCGGTTTCGGCGGCGGGCCGGACCTGGACTACCTGGCGGGTGCTGCGAACAACGGCCAGTTCGGGGGGATTGACACCGGCCAGTTCTGGCGGTTGCTGACCTCCGACTTCGTGCATATCGGCATCCTGCACCTGGCCGTGAACATGTACGCGTTGTTCCTGTTCGGCCGGGAGTGCGAGCGGCTGCTGGGCCGCTGGCGGTTCCTGGTCCTCTACCTACTGACCGGTATTGGTGGCGGCACGCTGGTCTACCTGTTCCAGAACGTCAGCAGTGCGGCGGCGCGTCCGCGTCGCTGTTCGGCCTGCTGGCCGCGATGTTCTTCTTCTTCCGCAAGCTGAAGGCGAACCTCGGCGGCCTGGTCGGGATGATCGTGATCAACCTGGGGATCACATTCTTCGTGCCGGGGATCTCGATCCTGGGACACCTGGGCGGCATGGCCTCCGGCGCGCTGCTCGGAATCGGGCTGGCGTACGCGCCGCGTGGACCCATGAGACTGCCGGTGCAGGTCGGCACCATGGTCGCGGTCGCGATCCTGCTCTTCGTCCTGGTGGCCGGCAAAACCCTCGCCTCCAGCATTTTCTAGGCTGACGGCAGCACAGATCAGGCTTCTCCCGTACGCGGGAGGAGGCCCTGAAGTGTTTTTAGCGACCGGTTCGCAGCGAGCTGAGCCGCTCGGCCACCGCGGTGCAGTCCGCGCCGAGCTCGCTGGCGCTGAACAGGTGCAGTGTCTCGCCGGTGTCGATCTCGAGCAGTTCGGTCCGCAGGCCAAGACGCTTGCGCACGTCCACCCGTACCCGCTCGACCGCCGACCATGGCAGCTCGCGGTGACCACAGAAGCCGGTGACCACCCGGACGCCCTCGGGGCTTGCGGAGAGCCGGACCGGGGCGAGCAGATCCCGCAGCGTGAAGGCGGCCAACGCGACCGTACCGATCACCACCAGCGCGAGGGCGGCCCGGTCGCCGCCGGTCAGCAGCACCCCGGCCGCCACGAAGACCACCGTCAGGGCAGCCTTGAGGACGGTGAAACGGACCGGCACCCTCCACCGGGTGGTCAGACCCTCGGGCACGTTGTCCACACCGTCCTCATCCACAGTTGTGGATAACTCCTGGGGAAAACTACAAAGCTGTGTGTTTCCGCTGCTCAGCGCCACTGGGTGAGGACACCCAGAGACACCACCAACAGGCCGAAACCGGCCGCCAGGTTCCAGTACGACCAGGCCGCCACCGGGTAGCTGCCCTGGGACATGTAATACGTCACCAACCAGGCGATCCCCACTGCGATCAGCGTCAACGCGGTGATCGGCACCCACCGCGAGCTGGGCCGGCGCTTTCGGGCCCGCGCCATCGCTGACGGACGTGACTCCGTCGGCGGGGTGTAGACCTTCTTCTTACGAACACGAGACTTGGGCACTGGATTCTCCTCAGGCGATCCTCGCCAGCTAGCGTAGACAACATCTCGCGCCGATGAGGAGGCAACGTGTCCGCAGGTGGTGTTAACAACACATCTGGGTCATCTCAGCCTGGGGCCGAACGGGGCCAAATCGACCCTAAATCGGCGTCCTCGGGTGCGCCATCGGGGCGGACTCGCAGCGCTGACCGCAAGGCCGAGCGGCGCCGGCAGGCCCGCTGGTCGGTGGTGGTGCCGGTGGTGATGATCGGCGGCGGCATGTTGTTTGCGGCCAGCGCCGAGACCGCCAACGGCACTGACCTGCGGTCCGGCCGCCAGCTGCAACTGCAGCAACTCATCAACTCGCGCAACGCCACCGTCACTTCACAGGAAGCCACCGCCCGCGAGCTGCGCCGGCAGATCCAGCAGTCCACCGCCACTCGCGCGCACACCGACGGCCGGATCGCGGCGGCCCAGTCACAGTCCGGCGGGCTGGAGCAGCCAGCCGGGCTGACGGCGTTGGCCGGACCTGGCCTCACCGTCAGCCTGAACGACGCGCCGCACACCGCGGACGGCCAGTTGCCGCCCGGCGCCACCGTCAATGACGTGGTCGTCCACCAGCAGGACGTGCAGGCGGTGGTCAACGCATTGTGGGCTGGCGGAGCCGAAGCGGTCAGCGTCATGGGGCAGCGGTTGATCTCCACCGGGGCAGTGCGTTGCGTCGGCAACGTCCTGCTTCTGTACGGTCGTACGTACTCACCGCCGTTCGTGATCTCCGCGATCGGGCCACCGGAGAGCATGCGGGCGGCGCTGAACAGCGCTCCAGCGGTGCTCGCCTTCACCCAGGCGGCCAGGGACTTCGGTCTGGGCTACCGGGTCACCAGCCAGACCGATCTCAAGGTGCCGGGTTATATCGGCCAGGTGTCTTTGCCGCTGACCGGAGGAACGAAATGACCGTGTATCGCAGCTCAGCTGCGCTCGGGGGAAGTCCATATAGCAGTCATACGAACCAACAGGGCGGCAGCCACGCGGCCGCCTCGGCGAGCCTGGGCACCATCGTGCGGGCGATCATCCGCGGGTTCGGCCAGACGTTGATCACCCTCGGCCTGGTGGTGATGCTCTTCGCCGGGTACGAGGTCTATGGCAAGGAGCTGCAGGTCGATGGGAACAAGGACACCCTGAACTCGCAGCTCAACCAGCAGTGGAGCCACCAGACCGGCGCGGCCGCGAGCACCCCGATTCCCGGCCAGGGCCTCGCCCGGATCTACATCCCCCGGCTGCAGAAGGACTGGGTCGTGGTGGAGGGTGTCACCCCGCACGACATCAGGCTGGCGCCGGGCCACTACCCGAAATCCCAGCTGCCCGGCCAGGTCGGCAACTTCGCGGTCGCCGGTCACCGGATCAAGGCCATTTTCTACGACCTTGACCAGCTCAAGAACGGTGACGAGATCGTCGTCCAGACCCGTACGGACTGGTTCATCTACAAGGTCAGCCTGACCGAGATCGTCAGCCCGCACGAGGTGTCGGTGGTCGACCCGGTGCCGCACCACCCAGGTGCCACGCCGACTCAGAAGATGATCACCCTGACCACCTGCAACCCGAAGTGGGACAACTACCAGCGGCTGATCATCCACGGGGTGTTGGCCAGCACCCAGCCGACCTCCGCCGGCCAGCCGCCCGAGATCACCGGGAGCTGATCGCCGTGTACACCTGGATCTGGCGCGTTCTGCCCGGCGGCCTGCCCGGCAAGATCATCGGCACCATCGTGCTGCTCGCGCGGTCGCGATCGCGTTACTGTGGCTCGTGGTCTTCCCACTGCTGGAGCCGCTGTTGCCGTTCGGAGACGTGACGGTCAACTGAGCCACCCGCAGTCGGTCAGGGGCCCTTCGCCAGCGCGAGGGGCCCTTTTCCGTCTGCTGTGGCGCGTGCGGGCAAGTGCGTAAACCGGCCTCAGACAGCTTTCAGGGGCTTCCTGCCGTACGACGGACCCACCGACCTTGGCGGCGTACGACAGTGGCCCACCGGGCGCTGTCCGCGCTCGATGGGCCACTGTCCTGCGGGCGATCAGTTGGTGTTCGTACCCGTGCCGCCGGCGGTCGTGGTGGTCGGTGGGGTCGGGTTGGTCGTGGTGCCACCACCGGGGCCGCCGACGAGAGTGCCGGAGCTGGTCGTGGGGCTGGGCGTCACTTGCTGGTGGCGCCAGACGACCAACTGACTGTGACTGTGGTGTTCTTGGCCGCGTTGGAGTTGCCGTCCGGCGTCTGGCTGGCGACCGTGTTGTCCTTGGACTGGTCGTCGGTGTTCTTGTAACTCACGCTCACCTTGAAACCGGCTTGGGTGAGCTGGCTGCGAGCGTCCACGAGGGCGCTGCCCACCACGTCCGGCACCGGGATCAGGCCACCGGCGACCTTGACGTTGATGGTGCCGCCAGCCGGGATCGTGCCGGTCTTGGGGTCCTGCGAGGTGATCGTTCCGGCGGTGGCGTTCGAGGCGTTGTCCGCGGTCTGCACCACATGCACACCCTTGCCGGTTGCCCACGTCTGCAGGGCCGTCACCGGCTGCCCCGTGAAGTCCTGAACGGTGACCGGGGCCGGGCCGGTGCTGATGGTCAGGCTGCAGCTCGCGCCCTTTTTCGCCTGGGATTTGCCGTCCGGGCTCTGCTTCGTCACGTTGCCGGCGGGGACCGCGGGGTCCGCGGCGGTCGGTGTGTCGCAGTTGGTGAAGCCGGCCTGGCTCATGGTCGAGACGGCCTGCGCCTTCGGCTGTCCCACCACGCTCGGCACCTCTACAGTCGAGCCGCTGAGCAGGAAGGTGGTGGCCAGCGCCGCGACCGCGAAAACGATGATCACCGCGAAGACCACACCGGTGATGATCAGCCCACGGCGGCGCCGGTGCTCCTCCTCCGGCTCGACCCGGCGATGGTGTTGCTGCTGGAGCGGCGCGCGCGCTGATCAGCTGCGTACGCTCGTCGTCGCTCATCACCGGGGTTGCCGACACCGGCCGGCCAGCGGCGGCCCGGAGCAGGTCCGACCGCATCTCGGCGCCAGACTGGTAGCGGTTCGCCGGGTTCTTCGCCATCGCCTTCAGCACGATCGCGTCCACGTCCGGCGTGACGTCCGGGTTGAGCTGGCCCGGCGGGATCGGGTTCTCCCGTACGTGCTGGTACGCCACCGCGACCGGGCTGTCACCGGTGAACGGCGGATGCCCGACCAGCAGCTCGTAGAGCAGACAGCCGGTGGAGTAAACGTCCGACCGGGCGTCCACGGTCTCGCCGCGGGCCTGCTCGGGCGACAGGTACTGGGCCGTACCGATGACCGCCGACGTCTGGGTCATCGTGGACGTGCCGCCGGCCACCGCGCGGGCGATGCCGAAGTCCATCACCTTGACCGCGCCGGTGGTCGTCAGCATCACGTTGGCCGGCTTGATGTCCCGGTGCACGATGCCGTTGCGGTGGCTGAAGTCCAGCGCCGAGCACACGTCGGCGGTGATCTCCATGGCCCGCTCTGGCTGCAGGCGGCCCTCGTCGGCGAGCACTTCCTTAAGGGTGCGGCCCTCGACGTACTCCATGACGATGAACGGCAGCGGGACGCCGTCGGCGCTGGTCTCCTCGCCGGTGTCGTAGACCGCCACGATTGACGGGTGGTTCAGCGAAGCGGCGTTCTGCGCCTCTCGCCGGAACCGGGCCTGAAAGCCCTGGTCGCGGGCCAGGTCCGCGCGCAGCACCTTGACCGCCACGTCACGGCCCAGCCGCTGGTCGTTGCCGCGGTGCACCTCGGCCATGCCGCCGTAGCCGAGAATCTCTCCGAGCTGGTAACGACCGCCGAGCAGACGTGCCTCAGTCATGCCACTGCCCCGAAAGGATCTCATCTGCCGGCTGACAGCAGACGGCTCCCCGCTGGTCTGGTTCACCGGCGCGGGGCGTGGAACGCCGCCTGGCTGGCACGGACATCTGCGTTCTTCCTGACCTCTCTACAGTTCCTACGAATTCGTCGTAGCCGGCGGCGTCGGAGACGCCGGTGGGGCGCTGGTCGGTGGCGGTGGGGCCGCCTTCTGGCAGTAGACCGTCACTGTCTGGCCGCGCATCGCCTGGGTAGGCGTGACCGAGTTGACAGTGCCCGGAGTGCCGTTCGGGTTGTCGTTCAGGACCTCCTGGGTGGCCAGGCCCTTGGCGCGAATCTGGCTCTCCGCCTGCGCGCACGGCTTGCCCACATAGTCGGGGGGGGGTTTCAGCACGATGGGCTGCGGCGGCGCGGAGCCGGCGTGGCCGCCACCGGGCACGCCGGGCTGGGAGGGTGGCTGGACGACCGGGCCGACCGAGTGGCCCGCGGCCGGCGCCTGGCCGGTGGGTGAGGAGACCTTGGCGGACGGGCTGGCCGGGGCACTGCCCGTGCCGGCGCCCTGCGGCGCGGTGTCCGAGCCGTTCCCGTTCGGGTTGCCGGTCACCTTGCTCTGCGAGTTCACCACCTGCGGGTTCACGTTGTGCATCGTGATCGCGTAGCCGGCGCCGACCAACAGGACCAGCGCGAAGGCGGCGGCGATGCCGATCGCCCACGCACCCGTACGGCGACCGCCCCTGCGTTGCCGGATGGTGGTGCCCAGCGCGGCCGCGTTGGCCACCGTCGGGGAGGCCAGTACGACCGTGCCGCGGCCCGGCTTTGGGATCCGCGGGGTCGGCGCCTTGCCGGACGACGTGACGACCCCGGACATGGCCGCCCGGGCCGCGCTGGACAGCACGTCCATCGAGGCGAACCGGGAGCCTGGCTCCTTGGCCATCGCCCGGGTGACCAGCGCCCGAGCCGCCGGTGGGATGTCCGACGGCAGTGCCGGCGGCTTGTCCCGCAAGTGCGCGAGCGCCACCCGGGTGGGGTTCTCGTCGGTGAACGGCCGGCGGCCGGACAGGCACAGGTACGCCACCACGCCGAGCGAGTACTGGTCGCTGGCCGGAGTGGCGCGCTTGCCAGCGGCCTGTTCGGGCGGCAGGTACGCGGCCGTACCGAAGACCTGACCGGAGGATGTGATGTGGCTGGACTCGACCGTACGAGCGATGCCGAAGTCGGTCACCACGATGGTGTTTGCGCCGGTGGCCGGGTCGTGCTGGACCATCAGGTTGGCCGGCTTCACGTCCCGGTGGATGACTCCGGCCCGGTGCGCGGCCTGCAGCGCCTCGGCGGTCTGCGCGATCAGCTCGAGAGTGGTGTCCACCGGCAGCTTGCCGACCCGGGCCAGCAGCAGGTCGGACAGCGGTTCGCCGTCGACCAGCTGCATCACCAGATACGCCTGTGGGGGGCCACCCTCAACCGAGGTCTCGCCGTAGTCGTACACGGCGGCTATGCCGGGGGTGGTGCAGCCGCGCGGTGTTCCGCGCCTCGGCCCGGAACCGGTCGACGAAGCCCGGATCGGTGGAGAGCTGGGCGTGCATGATCTTCAGTGCGACCGAGCGGCCCAGCACCTCGTCGTGTCCCCGCCAGACCTCGCCCATGCCGCCAACGGCAATCCGCGAGTCCAGCCGGTAACGGCCACCCAGTAACGCACCCATGGTCACATTCATCACTGCCTCGCAGCCTCAACAGCGGCTTGGAGAACCTTGCCGCCGATCGCAGTCGGGACCGAACTTGACCCCCCCGCCGGCCTGGTCCAGCACGACGGCTACCGCCGCCACTGGCTTGCCGCCGTCGATCGCGTATCCGATGAACCACACTGTGTCTTGCTTGCCGTCGCCGTTCTGTGCCCGTGCCGGTCTTGCCGCCGACCGTCACCCCGGAGATCTGCGCCTTCTTGCCGGTGCCGTCACTTACCACCGACTGCATCATCTGCTGCAGCTGCTGTGCGACCGCAGGGGTCATCGGCTGGCCGTACTGCGACGGGCTGGTCTTGCCCAGCGACAACAGGTCCGGGCCCTGCACGTCACTGACCAGGTACGGCTTCATCTCGGTGCCGTTGTTAGCCACCGCGCCGGCAATCATGGCACCCTGCAGCGGCGTCATGCGGACGTCCCGCTGACCGATCGAGGACTGTGCCAACGAGGGCTGGTCCACGATCGCGCCGAGCTTGCTCTGTGCCGCATGGATCGAATCATTGGAGATATCGGCGTCAAAGCCAAACGCGTTGGCCTGTTTGCGTATTTTGTCCGTACCTAAAGTTACCCCAAGATGCGCATACGCAGTGTTACAGGAAACTCTCAGAGCGTCGAGCAGCGTGGTCGGGTCGCCGGTGCAGGCCGTTCCGTCGTCGTTCTTGATCGGCGTGCTAGTGCCGGGCGCGACGTACTGCAGACCGGCCGGGACCTTGGTTTGCGGGTTGAAGCCGTTAGCGAGGGCGGCCGCCGAGACGATCGTCTTGAACGTCGACCCGGGTGGGTAGCTCTCCTTGAGCGCCTTGTTCAGCAGCGGTGAGTTGGTTTCGTCGCTGTTGAGCCGGGTGAAGGCGCTCTTCTCGGATGCGGAGTCGTGAGTGGAGAGCTGGTTCGGGTCGAATGACGGGCTGGAGGTCTCGGCCAGGATCGCGCCGGTCCGCGGGTCCAGCGCGACGACCGCGCCGCGGAACTGGGACTGCGCGGCCAGCCCGTCGAAGGCGGCCTGCTGCACCTTCTGCTTGACGGTCACGATCACGTTGCCGCCCTGCGGCTGCCGCCCGGTGACCAGGTCCGACAGCCGCCGGACGAACAACTGGTCGGAGTCGCCAGACAGGATCGGGTCCTGATCCGCCTCCAGGCCGGTCTTGCCGTAGCTCACCGAGTCGTAGCCGGTGACGGCCGCGTAGAGCGGGCCGGCCGGGTACGTCCGCAAGTACTTCAACTTGCCGGAGGTCTGCTGGACCGACGCGATCGCCTGCCCGTCCGCGTTCACGATCTGGCCGCGCTTGCGGTTGAAGTCCTGGATCAGCGTGCGCGGGTTCCGCGGGTCCGTACGGTATGCCCCGGCCTTGATGAACTGGACGTAGTTCAGGTTGATGAACAGCAGGGCGAACAGGACCATCACTGACACCGCCACCCGGCGGATGGGAGCGTTCACAGCCGGACCACCTCCGTCGGTGCGCTTTTTGCAGTTGCACCGCGGGCGCGGCCGTCACGGCCGGCCGCCGGCCGGTGTCCGAGATGCGTAGCAGGATGGCCACCAGGATCCAGCTGGCCAGCAGGGACGAGCCGCCGTACGAGAGCCATGGGGTGGTCACGCCGGTCAGCGGGATGAGGTCGGAGACCCCGCCGATGATGACGAAGACCTGCAGGCCGATCGAGAAGGCCATGCCGCCGGCGAGCAGCTTGCCGAACGAGTCCCGTACGTCCAGGGCGGTCCGCATGCCGCGCAGGCTGATGATCGCGTAGAGCATCAGAATCCCGGTCAGACCGAAGAGTCCGACCTCCTCGCCCAACGTGGTGGTGATGAAGTCGCTGGAGGCGACCGGCACGATGGCCGGATGACCGGCTCCAGGCCCGGTGCCGAACAGGCCGCCGCTGCCCAGTGCGAACAGTGACTGGACCAGTTGGTAGCCGGTGCCGGCGGCGTCCGCGAACGGGTGCAGCCAGATGTCCACTCGCAGTTGAACGCGAGCCACCACGGACCACGCGAAGACCGACCCGCCGATGAACATGACCAGGCCGATCAGCAGCCAACTGGTCCGCTCGGTGGCGATGTAGAGCATCGTGATGAAAATGCCGAAGTAGAGCAGCGAGGTGCCCAGGTCCCGCTCGAACATCAACACCAGCAGCGAGACCAGCCAGGCGGTCACCACCGGGCCGAGGTCGCGGCCGCGGGGCAGGTCGATGCCGACGAACCGCTTGCTCGCCAGTGACAGCACGTCCCGCTTGCTGACCAGATATGACGCGAAGAAGACCATCAGCGCCAGCTTGCCGAACTCACCGGGCTGGATCTGCCCGACGCCGGGCAGTGCGAGCCAGATCTTCGCGCCGTTGTTGTTCGGGTCGCTGATCCGGGACGGCAGCACCGCGGGCAGGATCACGAACAGCAGGCCGCCGATGCCCAGCGTGTACGAATACCGGGAGAGCACCCGGTGGTCCCGAATGAACAGCAGGACCACGCAAAACGCGGTGATCCCGACCAGTGTCCAGATGACTTGCCGCAGGCCCTGGCCGCCGTACGTCTCCGGCAGCGTGCCGCTGCCGGTGGCCGAGACCAGCCCGAGCCGCTGGATGAAGATCACGCCGATGCCGTTCAGCAGCGCGACACACGGAAGGATGATCGGGTCCGCGTACGAGGCGAAAAACCGCACGACCACGTGCGCGATCAGGAAGACCGCGGTCAGCGCCGCCGGGATGTAAACGCAGTTCAGGTTGATGGTGCCCTGAAGTGCCGCCTGGATGGACGCGGACACCATCATCACACGATCGCCATCGCCACGAGCAGCAGCAACAGCTCGGCGTTGCGCCGGGTGGGCTGCCGTCGACCGGCCGGGCGGGCGGTCGGTGCGGACGCGGTGGTCGTACTCATCGCAAGCTCATCTCATCGTGGTCGGCAGGTCGAGTCGGCTGGCGGAGTGCTCGGGCTGGGAGTCGGGGAGGGGGACTGCGACACGGACGGATGCGGGCTGGGCGAGCCACCGGGATGTGGGCTGGGCGTGCCGCCGGGGTGTGGGCTGGGCGAGCCGCCCGGCCGGACCGGGTCGGTGCCGGTCTGCCCGATCGGGGCACACAACGGCTTCAGCTGGTCCCGCAGCCGCTTCACGATCGCTTCGGCGTCGCTGGCGTCCTGCGCGGTGATGCCCTCGGACACCGAACGGGCGGCCACTGGCTGCAGATCGGTGAGCACGATGTCGCTCTCGCTGGAGAGCCGGGACAGACCTATCCCGGCCACCGTTCCCCGTACGCCCCGAAAGATCGCGACATGCCCGTCGGTGGTGGCGCCGACGTAGTACTGGTTCTGCGTGTACGTCCAGCCGCCGAAACCGATCGCGGCCACCACGATCAGCGCGGCGACCACCAGCAGGGTCGTACGAACGCGGTGCCGCGGCGGTGCCGGGTCGTCGTCCTCTTCGTCGTCTTCCTCGACCGCGGGATGCGGGCGGGCCAGTGCCGCCCGGCCAGCCGCCGAGTCCGGTCGCGCGCCGGAGGCCCGGCCGCGGTCCCGGGCCGCCGCACCGCCCACCACTGGGGCGTCGTCGCCGGTCTCGCGCTCCATGATGTCCGCCACGATCACCGTGACGTTGTCCGGCGCGCCGGCCCGCAGTGCCAGCGACACCAGCCGGTCGGCGACCTGGGCCGGCGTCTGCAGGCCCATGGTCTCGCCGATCGTCTCCTCGCTGACGACCACGGTAAGGCCGTCGCTGCACAGCAGGTAGCGATCGCCCGGCACGGCCTCGCGAACCGAGAAGTCCGGATCCACGTCCCGGCCGTCCAGCGCCCGGGTCAGCAGCGAGCGCTGCGGATGGGTGCCGGCCTCCTCCTGGGTGATCCGGCCCTCGTCGACGAGCATCTGCACGTACGTGTCGTCGCGGGTGATCTGGTTGACGTCGCCGTCCCGATACACGTACGCGCGAGAGTCGCCGACGTGCACGACCGCCAGCCGGTTGCCGGAGAACAGCATCGCGGTCAGCGTGGTGCCCATGCCCTCCAGTGCCGAGTTGTCCTCCACGGCCCGGCGGAGCTGGTCGTTGGCGTCGGCCACCGCGTTCTTGAGGGCATCCACCAGGTCCGCGCCGGGAGCGTCCTCGTCCAGCGGCGCGAGCGCGGCGACCACGATGTTGCTGGCCACCTCGCCGGCGGCCATGCCGCCCATGCCGTCGGCGACCGCCAACAGCCGGGGTCCGGCGTAGACCGAATCCTCGTTGCCTTCACGGATCAGTCCGCGGTCGGACTTGGCGGCGTAGCGCAGGGTCAGACTCATGAGGTCAGTCCGATCTTTCGGACGATCTCAAGGCTGCGCTGCCTCTGGGAAGTCTGAGTCATGACCTCAACTCGAACGATGTGCGGCCGATGCGTACGACCGCACCGAGGGGGACAGGGGTCGGACCGGTCACCTTGGCTCGGTCGAGGTACGTCCCGTTGGTCGAACCAACATCCTCCACCAGCCATTGACCGCCCCGAGGAACCAACCGGGCGTGCCGGGTGGAAGCGTAGTCATCGGTCAGTACCAGCGTCGAGTCGTCCGCCCGGCCGATGGTGATAGGGCTGTCTCCTAGCGTGATCCGAGTTCCGGCGAGAGCACCTTCGGTGACCACCACAGTACGTGCCGTCTTGCCGCGCTTGACCTTCGCAGGTCGTGCGGACGCCGACGGGATGCCCCGCGGACTCGCCACCAACCTGGCCTGCCGGGTCCCGAACAGGTCGCGGCGAACGACACCGATCACCGCGAACACGAAGATCCACAGCAGCGCCAGGAACCCGAAACGGGCGACGGCGAGTACGACCTCAGGCATGTGTCCTAGCTGTCCAGTCGCAGGGTCAGGGTCGTCGTACCGACCTGGATCACGTCACCCGGCTGCAACGCCACCGCGTTGATCCGCGAGCCGTTCACCGCCGTGCCGTTCGTCGACCCGAGGTCCGTGACGACCACCCGGGAACCGTCGAAATCCAGTCGGGCGTGCTGCCGGGAGATACCCACGTCGGCGACCCGCACCTGCGCCGCCTCGCCACGGCCGAGCACGGTGGAACCGATCGACAGCGAGTACTGCCGGCCGTCGGAGGCCACCAGCCGCGCGGTTGCCCCGACCGGCTGACCGTACCCGCCGCCCTGTGGCGGCGGACTATAGGGCACCGCGGAGTTCGGCGCGCCGGACGACTGGGCCGGCGGCGGAACCGGCCCGGTCGGCGCGTACGGCGCGGGCCCGCCGCCATAGCCGCCCTGCTGGTACGACGGTGGCGGCTCCGGCTCCACACTGCCGGTGTAGACCTCGCTCACCACCCGGAACATGCCCGTGTCGAGCCCGTCGCCGCGCTCGATCTCGACGATCACGTCGCCGTAGACCGTCCACCCCTGCTCACCGATGAACTCCGCCTGCGCCTGTGCCAACTCCTGGGCCAAGGCCGCCGCGTACTGCTCAAGCCGGTCATGATCCGAAGCGGACAGGTCGATGATGTAGCGGTTCGGCACCAGCGTCCGGCCACCACCCAGGATGGACCGGTGCGCGTCAGCCTCCCGCTGCATCGCGCTGGCAATCTCGACCGGGTGCACGACACCCTTGAAGACCTTGGCGAAAGCCCCCTCGACCAAGCCCTCGAGCCGCTTCTCGAAGCGCTGCAGCACCCCCACGATCGCCCTCCCGATTATTGACCAGGAGTGATGGTATCCGGACCCGGCACACCCGTCAGGTCCGCAGTAGCCCGTCTGCTACGGTGATCGAGCGCTGAGGGCAAGTGGCGGAATGGCAGACGCGCACGGTTCAGGTCCGTGTGTCCGAAAGGACGTGGGGGTTCAACTCCCCCCTTGCCCACCAGAATGGGGTTTCCCTGTCCGTGGAGAGCGCGGACCGGGTTCTGGCGGCGATGCCGCCTGGGGGCCTGAGCCCCCAGACCCCCACGCCAGGGGAGTTCCCCTGGACCCCCCGATAACAAACTCGATTGCTGCGGGTCGCCCTGGTCGCGATGCGGCTTTCGTAGTTGTACCGGGAGTTTTTGTGGGTGTGGGCTTGGAAAAAAGTACCGGGTGAAGCTGTCGTCGATAGTTGTTCTCGACCGGTTGGTAACGCGGGTCTTCGGGTATCTGCGCTGGCCCTCTGGGTGTGACGGTGGCTACCGAAATCTCGTACGAGAGTCACGTCACACCTTTCGATCGTGGGCCATCGTGCGCCTTGATCTTGCCGGTCAGTGGGCCCGATAGCTAGAGCAAAACGGACGGCGCTGGCCGGTAAGTCAGAAGGTCAACGAGAGCGTGAGGCGTTCGGTTCCGGACTACTGCTCGATGGGCTCGGGTTCCGGGCGGGAGTCGTAGGCCGACTGGGCGGCGCCGATCTCGGCCATGTGCTCGTCGGTCCAGTGCACCATCGTCGAGACCACCTCCAGCAGGGTCCTGCCCAGTGGGGTAAGGGCGTACTCGACCCGCGGCGGCACGACCGGATAGACCGTACGACGGATCAGGCCGTCGCGTTCCAGGCTTCGCAAGGTGACCGTCAACATCCGCTGGCTGATGCCGTCGATGGTCTTCTTGAGGTCACCGAAGCGCATCGTGTGCTCATCCAGGCTGGAGATCACGTAGATGGCCCACTTGCTGCCAATCCGGCCGACCACCTCGCGTGCCTTACAGTTCGTGGTCATCGGCACTGGCTGGTCGGGATATCCGGCAGAGAAAGATCCGAAAAGGTACTATTTCCGACATAAACGTCGGCGGCAGTATCGGTCGGCAGGCTCATTGGTTACCTCCGTGTAACTCAGGTATGTGAAAGTGCCGTCTTGTCATTGATCCTTCAACCTTCCTACAGTTCCTATTGGTTCTCAATAGGAACCATGACACGAATCGGAACTGACGCTGGTTGTGGAACTGGCTGAACAGGAGAAAGTGCAATGACCTCGGCATCTGTGCAGATCCCCGGCTTCGTCGCGGGCAAGTGGGCAATCGACCCGGTGCACTCGCACGTCGGGTTCTCGGTACGGCACCTGGCCGTCAGCAAGGTGCGGGGCGAGTTCAAGACCTTCTCTGGCGAGATTGTCACCACCGAGAACCCGTTGGACTCCAGCGTCACCGCGACCATCGATCTGGGTTCGATCGACACCAACAACGAGGGCCGGGACGGGCACCTGAAGTCGGCCGACTTTTTCGAAACCGACAAGCACCCCACGCTGACCTTCGCCTCCACCGCCGTACGCCAGGACGGCGACGACTTCATCGTGGCCGGCGACCTCACCATCAAGGGCGTCACCAAGCAGGTCGAACTCAAGCTGGAGGTCAACGGCTTCGGCCCGAGCCCGGCCGGCACGGTGGCCGGCTTCACCGCCACCACCGAGATCGACCGGCGCGACTTTGGCGTCAACTTCACCGGCTCGGTCCCGGGCACCGACGTGCTGATGGTCGCCAACAAGATCTCCATCACCCTGGAGATCGAGGCCGGCCTGCAGGAGGGCTGATCGTACGAGCAAACGAAAACGGCGCCGGGAAATCCCGGCGCCGTTTCGTTGTCTTTCCTAGAGAGATTTGACGCTCGCCACGACCTTGCTCAGGGATTCCTTGGCATCGCCGAAAAGCAGCATCGTCTTGGGCTCGTACAGGAGCTCGTTCTCGATGCCGGCGAATCCCGGCCGCATCGACCGCTTAAGGAAGACGACCTGCTGCGCGTCGTCGACCTCCATGATCGGCATCCCGTAGATCGGTGCCCCCGGTGTGGTTTTGGCCGCAGGGTTGACCACGTCGTTCGCGCCGACCACCAGCGCGACATCGGCGGTCTTGAACTCCGGGTTCACCTCGTCCATTTCCTTCAGCACCTCGTACGGCACATTCGCCTCAGCCAGCAACACGTTCATGTGCCCGGGCATCCGGCCGGCGACCGGGTGAATGCCGTAGAGCACCTCGATGTCCCGGGCCTCAAGCAAATCAGCCAGCTCCCGGATGGTGTGCTGCGCCTGCGCCACCGCGAGGCCGTAGCCGGGCACGATGATCACCTTGCGGGCGTAGCCGAGCAGGATCGCCACGTCCTCCGGGCTGCCGGACCGCACCGGGCGATCGCCGCCCGAGCCGGCCGCCACCATGGTGGACGGTTTGAACGCGCCGAACAGGATGCTGGTGATGCTGCGGCCCATCGCGGCCGCCATCAGTCGGGTCAGGATGGTGCCGCTCGCGCCGACCAGCGTGCCGGCCACCAGCAGCAGGGTGTTGGACAGCACGTACCCGCTGGCCGCCACCGTGAGGCCGGTGAAGGCGTTCAGCAGTGAGATGACGATCGGCACGTCCGCGCCGCCGACCGGCAGTACGAACAGGATGCCGACCGCCAGTGAGACCAGCGCGAGAACACCCAGCAGCAGGCCGTTCGAGCCGCCGTTGGCGCCGACCACGACCGCGGACACCGCGAGCGCGACAGCCGCCACCAGCGAGGCACCGAAGACGTACTGGCCGCCCGGGAAAGTGACCGGCCGGGTGGTCATCAGTTCCTGGAGTTTCGCGTACGTGACAACGGAACCGGAGAACGAGACGGTGCCGACCAGGACGGTGAAGGCACCGGCCGCGGCGGCGATGGCGGCGATCGCGCCGCTGCCGTGCGCGCTGTCGGTCAGCTCGAGGCCGGCGACCAAGGCCGCCGCGCCGCCGCCGACGCCGTTGAACAACGCGACCAGCTGCGGCATCGCGGTCATCGCCACCCGGCGGGCGGTCGGTACGGCGACCAGCGTGCCGACCGCGATCGCCAGCACGATCCACGGAACGTTGCTGAGATTGGCCGAAAAGAACGCCACCAGGACGGCGACGACCGCGCCGGCGGCGCCGATCAGGTTGCCGCGCCGGGCCGTACCAGGGGCCGAAAGGCCTTTCAGGGCAATGATGAAGCAGATCGCCGCGACCAGGTAGATCAATGCGGTCGCGGCCGGCGAGAGCAGGTTCACGAGTCCTCCCGCTTCTTCGCCGGAGCCGTTTTGGGTGCTCTGCCCTTGAACATCTCCAACATCCGGTCGGTGACCACGAAACCGCCGACCATGTTGACAGTGGCCAGGATGACCGCGAGCAACCCGAGGATCAGCGTGAAGACGTTGGTCGTACGCCCGGTGACCACGATGGCGCCGACCAGGATCACGCCGTGAATGGCGTTCGCGCCGCTCATCAGCGGGGTATGCAGGGTGGTGGACACCTGAGAGACCACTTCGAAGCCGATCACCACGGCCAGTACGAAGAAGGTCAGCAGAGTGATGCCGTCCATCAGCTGTCGGCTCCTTCTATCTGTTGCCGGGTCGGCTCGTGTTTGATGGCGCCGTCGTGCGTGAGGCATGCGCCGGCGACCACCTCGTCGTCCAGGTTGATGTCCAGCTTTTCCTCCTTGACCAGGAGTTTGAGCAGTTCGGTGACGTTCTTGCCGTAGAGCCGACTGGCGTCCACCGGCATGGTCGAGCTCGCGTCCGCCATCCCGACCAGCTGCACGCCGTTCACGTCCAGCACCGCACCGGGCACCGAACCCTCGACGTTGCCGCCGGACTCGGCCGCCAGGTCCACGACCACCGACCCCGGCGCCATGCCCTCGAGCATCTGCCGGGTCACCAGCTGCGGCGCCGGCCGGCCCGGCACCGCGGCGGTGGTGATCAGCACGTCCGACTTGGTGATGTAGGGGGTGAGCAGCTCCTGCTGTTTCTTGGCGCGGTCCTCGGTCATTTCCCGGGCGTACCCGCCGGTGCCCTCGATCGCTTCCAGTTCCAGCTTGATAAAAGTGGCGCCCATCGATTTGACCTCGTCCGCCGAAGCGGGCCGGACGTCGTACGCCTCGACCACCGCGCCGAGGCGTTTGGCCGTCGCGATCGCCTGCAGGCCGGCCACTCCGGCGCCGAGTATGAGCGCCTTGGCAGGCGGGATCGTGCCAGCGGCGGTCATGAACAGCGGGAAGAACCGCGGCAGCCGCATGGCCGCCTCGAGCACGCACCGATAGCCCGCGACCAGCGCCTGCGAGGTCAGCGCGTCCATCGACTGCGCCCGCGAGATCCGTGGCACCAGCTCCATGGCGAACGATGTCACGCCGGCGTCCCGGAGCGCTCGTACGCCGTCCGGCTCGGCCGACGGGGTGGCGAAACCGATCGTCACGATGCCCTGGCGCAGGCCCGCGATGTCGTCCGGCTCCAGGGGTCTGACGTGCAACAGCACGTCCGCTTCGGCCAGCGCTGTGCGGTCCACGACCGAGGCACCGGCCTGGACGTACGCGTCGTCGCTGGCCAGTGCCGCTAGCCCGGCACCTGACTCGATGACTACGTCGAAACCAGCCTTGACCAGCGGTTCGATATGTAGTGGGAGCAGCGCGACCCGGCGTTCACCGGGCCGCCGTTCCTTCCGTACGGCGACTCTCATGACGGAACCGTAGAGGACGAGTCGCGCGATTGGGGGAGTTAATCGTCACAGTATTTGTGTCGCACACTCAGTTGACAGGGCCAGCCTGGGTGAACCTCGGATGCAGCCCGACCAGGATCCTCTGGATCAGCGCGCCACACTCTTCGCGCACCCGTGGGCGGTCCTCCGGCAGCGCCTCTACCAGCGCCAATGCTGATCCGCTGAGCAGCCCGAAAATCACCTGGGTGGCGCTGGGCAGCGGTACCGGATCAACCAGTTTGGCCTCGATCAGGAGCACGATGAACTGCTCGGTCAGCCCGTACGCGTACAACTGCTCACACTCGCGCCAGCGCGATGCCAGCCGAGTGCGACAGGGCCCTCCTGCATGACGATCCGGCCATAGACCGGGTCGCAGCAGAAGTCCAGGAAGGTGTCCAGACCGGCGAGCGAGGCCTCCCACGGGCCGGTCGCCTTCGCCGCCGCCTCACCGACCGCCACCTGCATGGCGATCTCCTGGTTTTCCAGAACAGCCTCGAAGAGCGCCTGTTTGCCGTTGAAGTGGTGGTAGACCGCACCGCGTGTCATCCGAGTGGCACGGGCCACGTCATCCAGTGAGGTGTGGACATAGCCGTTCTCACTGAACAGTTCGGTGGCCGAATCCAGCAGGGCTGCGCGAGTGGCGTCCGAGTACTCCGCGCGGCGGCTTTTCACGGTTGACATACGTCGAGTCTAAGACATACTCAGAGTACGTACCCAGTGTATGTGACCGACAGGGAGAAGGCGATGACCGGTTGGCAGCAGGTGCATCGGCGCACCGACCTGCTGAACCTGGTGCTGGACGAGATCACCGGCACCGGTTCCGCGCAGGTTCCGGCCGTACACATAGCAGCGATCGAAGCAGAGTTCGGCGGGTTCGACGAGTTCCTGCTGGCCGCCCATCAACGCTGGTCCACCGCGTACGCGGCCCGGCTGGACGGGCTGCTGGAGGAGGCGCCCGACGACATGGCGACCGGGTTGGCGCGGATCTGCGCCGAGCTCCGGGCGCTCCGGCCGGGTCTTCGTACGCTGCTGGACTACTACAGCGACAACCCAGCGCTCGCCGCCGCCGAGGACCGGCAGTGGCGTCAGTTGGTCGCCGCGACCGGGGTGACCACGATGCCGGCGATGCCCGTCATGCGGGAGGACGGCCGGCGTACCCACTGCCCCCTCGGCCAGTGGCTGATTGGGATGGCGGACCGGCGGATCCGGCGCGTTCTCCACGCATAATTCGCAAAGTCGCAACCAGGAGGCGTGCGATGACCCAGACCGACCAGCCGGTGATGTTCAACCCGTTCGAGCCGGGTTTCACCGATAATCCTTACCCACACCTGAAAACGCTGCGCGAACAGGTGCCCGTACACGAGCACCCGATGGGTTTCTGGCTGTTGCTCCGGCACGCCGACGTGACCGAGTTGCTGCGGGCGAAACTGTCCGTCGAAGAGCACAACGTCACGGTCGGGCAGATCCGTGAGCTGCGCGAGGCCGCGTACGGCGACGGGGCGCCGCGGTCCGACGGGCTGTCCATGCTGGACCGCGACCCGCCCGACCACGACCGGCTGCGCAAGTTGGTCACCAAGGCTTTCACCATGCGTACCATCGAAAAACTCGAGCCGCGGGTGGTCGAGCTGGTCGACCAGGCACTCGACCGGATGGCCGACGCCGGCCGGTTCAACCTGGTCCAGGAACTGGCCTTCCCGCTGCCGTTCCGGGTGATCACCGAGATGATGGGCATGCCGGAGACCGACGAGGTGCGGCTGCGCGAGCTGACCGGCACGCTCGTACGCTCGCTGGAGCCGGTGAACGACCCGGAGCTGCTCCAGCAGATCGCTGACGCGGACCGACAGATCACCGAGCTGACCATCGACGCGATCAACTGGAAGCGCCAGCATCCGGCCGACGACCTGCTCACCGCGCTGATCGCCGCCGAGGACGACGGCGACAAGCTGAGCGAGCAGGAACTCGTCAGCCAGGTCGTGCTGCTTTACGTGGCCGGCCACGAAACCACCGTCAACCTGATCGGCAACGGCACCCTCGCCCTGCTCAACCACCCTGATCAGCGCGCGCTCCTCGCGTCCCGCCCAGACCTGGATGGCAACGCCGTCGAAGAGCTGCTCCGCTTTGACTCGCCGGTGCAGATGTCCCGCCGCGTCACCCTCGAGCCGTACGAGGTGGACGGCAACGTCATCGCGCCCGGCACCGCCGTCCTTCTGAGCATCGCCAGCGCCAACCGCGACCCCGCTGTTTTTGGTCTGGATGCTGACAAAGTCTTGATCGAACGTGCCAACGCAACGCACGACACCACACGTCGTTTGGTGGCGGTGTCCATCATTGTTTGGGTGCCGCGCTGGCACGGTTGGAGGGGCGTACGGCCCTGGGGCGTCTCGTACGACGGTTCCCTGACCTGCGGCTGGACGGCGATGTCGAGTGGAATGGGCGCATCAACCTCCGCGGCCCCGAGGTGCTTCCGGTGGCTGTCAGGTAGTTAGCGTGAAGGCACCGGCCTTGGTTAAAGCAGTGTGTGCTGCGGGGGCGAGGGCGCTGGTTAGAAGCGTTGTTTGCCGTGGAGGTGAGCGCCTTGGTTAAGGGCGTTTTCTGTGAGGGTGCGGCGTCTCTTCTACCAGCCCCAAGAAAAACCCCGCCCCGCCACCGGTTTTTGGTGGCGGGGCGGGGTTTTTCTTGGGGTTACTGCCCATGCCGCCCTGTGTTTCTGGCGCCTTCGGCGCGGGCGCTGTCGACTACGGCTACGAAAGTCCGCCTTCCAGGCCCCGCAAAGACCGCGGGGCCTGGAAGGCGGACGCTCCTGCCGGAGGGGCGACAACATCGGCCTGGCGGCCGATGGCGCCGGACGGGGCCTGGGTTCCGTCTAAGTTGACCAACTTGATGGTGAAGGTCGTGGTTTGCGCACGGGGTGGGTACGCGGGGCTGGGTCTCGTCGAAGTGGGCCAACTTTGGGTTAGAGGTGACGGTCCCGCGCGGGCGAGGGCGGCGGGGTGGGTCCGTTGGGCCGTGGGGCGCGGTTTTGTCGGGGGTGGTTTCTAGCGTTTGGGGCATGACGAAAGAACCGAACTCATCTTGTTCCTGCTATTTGTGCGCGCATCCGGAGATCGTGGATCCGACGGCCTGGGCGCGGGCTCAGATCGCCGCGGCGATCGCTGATTACGGCTGGCAGGTGGTCAGCGTGATCGGTGGGAAGAAGTCGCCTCCTTGGTCGTACACGGTCGGCTTGTGGCAGAGCTACCGGCTGCCGGAGCTGTTCGTCGGCGGTCTGGAAGCGACGATGCCTGTCATTGGCTCAATCACATCGGCGGCCGCCGGCGGGACGGTGAAGTGATGCCGGTCCACACGCCGATCGAGGGCATCGTGCCGCCACCGCATCAGGTGGTGTTGCGGCCGGTGCACGACAACTGGCGGGTTGATCTGCTCGCGCAGCTTGAGCTGCATTACGGCAGTGAGGCGGTCCCGGTCGAGCAGGTGTTGTGGTCCGATCACGACGGCCTGTTCCCGCCCGACCCGGGATTTGACCGGGTTTTCCGGAACAAGCAGCCGTTTTCTGTGGTTGCCCAAGGACTCGCATCCGATGAACGCCTGGCGCAAGGGTGACCTGTCGATCCGGCGATGACGAATGGGCGGCGACTGGCGGGACAAATGTAACCGCCGGTCACCGTCGTTGCGCATGTGTGCGAAAGCGCTGGGTCGGCCATAGTTCAGGTGTCCGATTAGTCACTTTGAAGGCAGGCGCTCGTGCGCACAGTCGGTCACCTGCCCGCTGTGAATGGAGGCGCGTTGTGAGCGTTGTCCGCCGGTTGGTTCCGGTGCTGGTGTTGTTCCTTCTGGCGCCGTTCGTCGCCGAGTATGTGCTGGGCAATATCCCCCCGTCTCGGCTGTTCCTGCTGCCGATGATGGCCCTGCTGTACGGCACCGGCGCGGTGCTGATCCGTGAGGTGACCCGGCGCACCGGTCGCGGCTGGCCGACGATCGTGCTGCTCGGACTGGCGTATGCGGTGATCGAAGAGGGCATTGCCACCCAGTCGCTGTTCAACCCGAACTATGTCGGCCTGCATCTGCTGGCGTACGGATTCGTGCCGGCGCTGGGCATCGCGGGTCCCTGGACGGCGTACATGCTGGGCCTGCACACCGCCTGGAGCATCTCGGTTCCGCTGCTGCTGACCGAGACGATGTTCCGCCACCGCGGTTCGCAGCCATGGCTCGGCCGGGTCGGTCTGGTGGTGATTGGCGTGCTGTTCGTGCTCGGGGTGTCGCTGACAGCGGTGTTCTCGATCAAGCTGTCCGCGGACCATTTCCTCGCCTCTCCCGCGCAGCTGGTCGCGGCGGGGGGGTCGGTCGCCGCGGTGCTGGTCGTGCTGGCCTTCATGCTGTTCCGGCCGACCGCTGCTCGGACGACCCAGCCGGACGCCGCCCGAACCGCGCCGAGTCCCTGGCTGGTCGGAGTGACCACCTTCGTGGCCGGTTCTATTTTCCACGCGCTGATCAGGTTCGGCGGTCAGTATGGTGTGCCGGCGGCGATCGAGGTGCTGCTGAATGTAGTGCTGGCGGTCGCGCTGGTGGCGCTGATCCTCTGGTGGTCGCGGGCCGCCGGGTGGTCGCAGGTGCACAAGTTCGCGGCCGCCGCCGGTGGAGTGTTGGTCTATGGCTGGGTGGGCTACCTGTTGATCAATCAGCAAGGCCTGGGCGAGACGCTCGGCTGGGCGGCACTGGTGGTGTTCATGGTCGCGTTGCTCGCCGGCATTGGCCTCGGGCTGCGTAAGGACGCCCGTCAGGCAGTGGCCGATCCGGTCGACAACGCGATCTTGTCGCAGCACTAACGAAATCGATGACGGCCGGCCGGGACAAATGTCATGGCTGGCCGTCGCCATTGGGCATGGGCGGGAAAGCCGAAGGTCAGCGAAAGTTCAGGAGTCCTATTCATCACGTCGAGGGCAGGCATTCGTGCGTACGTTAAGCCGGGTAGCTCCAGCATTGCTGTTGCTTGTTCTTTCCCCTTTGGTGGCGGAGTTCCTGCTGGGTGACTTCCCCATCACCAAGGTGGCCTTCCTGCTGTTCGTCCTGCCCATGTACGGCTGCGGCGCGATCCTGATCCGGGAGATCGTCCGGCGGACCGGCCGCGGCTGGCCAACAATGCTGGTCCTCGCGCTCGCGTATGCCGTGCTGGAGGAGGGCATCACCACGATGTCGCTCTTCAACCCGAACTACGCCGGCGACCATCTCCTCGCGTACGGGCTGATTCCGGCGGTGGGAATGTCCCCGGTGTGGACGATCTCTACGTGCTCAGCCTGCACGTGGTGTGGAGCATCGGAACGCCGATCGCGATGGTCGAGGCGGTCGCCGGCACTCGACGGACGACCCCGTGGCTGGGGGGAAGATCGGGTTCTCGGTGGTGGCCGCGTTCTTCGTGGTCGGCGTGGCCGTGACGACGGCGTCCTCGCTCTACCAGTATCCGTTCGTCGCCTCGCTGCCGCAGCTCGCCGTGTGTGGTGGTCGTGTTGGTCGCGCTGATCCTGCTGGCGATCTTCCTGCCGCGGCTGGCCGGCCCGCGCACGGTGCTGGCCGGGTCCGCGCCGAGCCCGTGGCTGGTCGGGGTCGTGGGAACTCTCGCCGCACTGGCCTTCCAGCTGGTCGAGCGGTATGCACAGGCTCTCCTGCCCGCCTGGGGCCTGACGCTGGTGTTCGTGGTTCTGTGGGTCGGATTCCTCGTCCTGGTCGCCTTCTGGTCGGCCAAACCCGGCTGGAACGGCCGGCATGTGCTGGCGCTTGCCACTGGCGCGATCCTGAACTACGCGTGGATCGGGGTGGAGCGAGTGGCCACCGGCGACGTGATCGGGCCGCTGAAGGTCACCCCGGCGGACGTGGTTGGCCAGGTCCTCCTGGTGGTCGCGATGGTGGCCCTGATCGGGTGGGGCGTTTTCCAGCTGCGTAAGGCCGGCGACACCGCCCTGCCTGCTGCCGCGCTAAACCCTGTCACGCACTGATCGCGTAAGGCTTAGAACTGCACTCCACGGGTGAGGGCTCCATCGACGACCAGGTTGGTGCCGGTGATGAAGCTGGCGGCCGGGCTGGCCAGGAACACCACCGCTCGCGCGATCTCGTCTGGTCCGGCCATCCGGCCGGTCGGGTTGAGTGCGAGCGCCTGCGCGTACAGCTGCGGGTTGGTGGCCTCGATGTGCTGCCACACCCCGCCGTCGAAGTAGGTGTTGCCAGGAGAAACGCTGTTCGCGCGGATGTTTTTCCCAGCCAGCTGGAAAGCCAGCCCCTGGGTGTAGTGTGAATGATCGCGGCCTTGGCCGCACCGTACGAACCGGCCGCGAAGTCCACCTCGCGGCCGGACACGCTGGCGATGGTCACGATCGAGCCGGCCGTGCTCTTCTCCAGCTCCGGCATGGCCGCCGCGATCAGGCCAACGGTGCCAAGAACGTCGGTCTGAAACGTCTTCTGCCAGCTGTCCACGTCGTCGCCGATGGCCAGCGCGCTGACGTTGGAGACCACGATGTCGATGCCGCCGAGCTCGCCGGCGGCTTGCGTGACCCACGTTCGCAACGCTGCGGCGTCGCAGACATCGACGGCCGTCCCGGTCGCCGTCGCGCCGTCGGCACACAGCCGCGTGGTCGCGGCTTGGACATCTTTCTCCGTACGGGCGCAAAAAGCCACCGAGGCACCTTCGGCGGCGAGCAGCTCGACGATTGCCCTGCCGATGCCTTTGGTGCCGCCGGTGACGATCGCCCGCGTGCCGGTCAGCCGCAGATCCACGGTTCCCCCAAAGGAAGGGGTCAGTCTGTCAGGTCGAGTGGACCGGGACGAAAGCCGCGCGGCCCGGTGGCGCGGATCTGAGCCGCCCGGTCGCGCAGGTGGTCATGCATCCCACCGTACGTCCGCACCGCCGGCAGCAGATGCTTCTCGACCTTGACCACCGAGCTGTAGTTGGTGTCCACGACGTTCGCGAGCGGCGCCAGGCTGATTTGGCTGACCAGTTGGTACGCGTCCATCGGCGCCAGGCCGTAGAGCTCGCTGATCCAGTTGACCATCTCGAACTGCGCGATCCGCCAGGCGTCCTCCAGCGGACGGGCCGAGCCGATCACCATCAGCGCGTCGTCAGTCTCGATCCGCGGCCACGCGGGCGCCGCGCCGGTCTTGAGCAGATCCACGATCACTGTGCTGTTCATGGCGCCCTCGACGGCGGTGCCGCAGGCTTCGCCCTCGCCCTGCCGGTAATGCCCGTCACCGATGGAAAACAGCGCGCCTGGCGTGTTCACCGCGAAATAGCAGGTAGCGCCCGGCCGGATCTCCGGCGAATCCATGTTGCCGCCGTACGAGCCGGGGACCAGCGACGTACGCACCTCCCGGGACGGCGGCGCGACCCCGATGGTGCCGAGCATCGGCGCCAGCGGCAGATCCACTTGGAAATCCCCGAAAACGGCGTCGAACCGGACCATCCGTCGCTCGGCGTCGACCTGATAGATCCAGGTCGCTTCGGGCAGCGGGTCCTGCAGGGTGGGGCTCAGTGGGGTGCTGGTCAGTCCGCCGAACAGCGGGATCGCGCTGGAGGCTCCCCAGTCCCGGGCCGGTTCCAGATCGACGACGTGCACCGCGAGCGTGTCACCGGGTTCCGCGCCAGTGATGAAGAACGGTCCTGTCTGCGGGTTGACCTCGGCCATGTTCAGCATCTCGCTGGGCTTGTCCTCGGTCGACTGCAGCTTGCCGTTGAAGGCGTCCTCGCTCCAGAGCCGCAGCACGCTGCCCGGCGGCACCTCCAGCACCGGCGCGGCGCCGCCGCCGAAGGTGTACGCGTACTGGTCGGCGCTCGGGGTGAACTCGATGACGTCCCCGTCGATGTGGCTGCTGGCTCGGCCGACTCGCATGGGTGACAGTGTCCCTCCGGGATGGCCCTGGGTGCGGGGCGAAACGACACGTTTGGCGACGGTTTGTTCCGGTGTCGTCACCGACTGCCTAGACTGTGCCAGACCGAACCGTCGGTTCGCATCCTTCTACAGGTCACTGATGATCCGACACTTGTGTGTGGTCAGACCTCTTTTCACTTTTCCGTAGAGTGCGACCTGCGTAAACACTCTGGAATCGGAAAAGAACCAGGAGTAACTGGAAAAGCTGTCGTTTTCGATCTTTTCCCATTTGTTATCCGCGATGAACGTGCAAATGCGCGTGCACGGTTCAACAGCTGCTGGAGCTGGCCAGCGGAGAGTAGCGCTAGCCGTCGATGTAGTGCTTGAAGGCGCCGCTCAACAGCGCCACAATCGCGAACAGGCCGCCGATCAGGATCAGGCGTCCGGTCAGCGCGAGCCCTACTGCCGCGCAACCGAAGATGACGGCCTCCACCGTGATTCGGCCGGCCAGCGACAGCGGCATGGTCGCCTTGGGCGAGCAGAACATCGCCCAGGCGACCGCCGCCGCCACCGGCAGCAGCGCCGCGAAGACCAGGCTGCCGATCAGTCCAGGGCCGAACTGGAAACCCACCAGCCCAAGCGACACCAGCGCGCAGATTTCCAGCACCGCGCGCACCGGCGGGTTGTTGATTTTTTCCAGTACCTCGGTCACCTGCCCAAGGTTACTTGTTCTTCTCGTCGCGCCAGGCGACCCAGTCGCGCAGCGGGCTGAGGTCGTACCTCGGGCCGCCAACGCCGACGGTGAACAGTCGGGTGCCGAGTGCATGCAGCTTCTCGCCGAGGTCGCCCGGTTCGCCGAGGGTCATACCCGCGTTCACCGCGGCGGAGCGCTCGATCTCGGCCGGGTCGCGGCCGGCATCGGCGCAGTGCTGGTCGAGGATCTGGTGCTTGCGCTCGATGACCTCCGGATCACCGAAGCCGTGCCAGATGTCCGCGTGTTTGGCGACCAGCTTCAGCGTCTTCTTCTCGCCGCCGCCGCCGATCAACACCGGGATCTTGCGGGTCGGCGCCGGGTTGAGTTTGCTCAGCCGGCTCTCGATCCGCGGCAGCGACTCGGCCAGGTTGTCCAGGCGGCCGCCGGCGGTGCCGAAGTCGTAGCCGTACTCGTCGTAGTCCTTCTCGAACCAACCGGATCCGATGCCCAGGATCAGCCGGCCGTTGGAGATGTTGTCGACGGTACGGGCCATGTCCGCCAGTAGCTCCGGGTTGCGGTAGCTGTTGCACGTCACCAGCGCGCCGATCTCGACCTTGGTGGTGGCCTCGGCCCAGGCACCGAGCACGGTCCAGCACTCGAAGTGCTTGCCCTCTGGCTCGCCGTACAACGGATAGAAGTGGTCCCAGTTGAAGGCGATGTCGACACCGATTTTTCCTCGGCTTCGGCCACCGCACGGCGGATCTCCGCGTAGTCGGCGTGTTGCGGCTGCAGCTGGACACCGATACGCACTGGCTTGGTGTAGGTGTTGGTCACGGAAACCAACCCTATGCCTGTTGCCGGCAGGCGCAACGCTGTCTGGTGGGCCACTGACTGGCCACCACCTCCTTAACGTGCGTTAAGGTGACGGCGTTCGAGTCTTCGTACGAGAGGAGCGGCCGTGCCCGTCCTGCGCTCCCAGCTGGACCCGTCGTCGGAGGTCTTCCGGGACAACCGGACCGCGTTGCTGACGATGATTGGCGAGGTCGAGCGACAGCAGGCGCTCGCGGTGGCCGGTGGTGGCGAGAAGTACGTGCAGCGGCACCGTGACCGTGGCAAGTTGCTGGCTCGCGAGCGGATCGAGCTGCTGCTGGATCGTGACGCGCCGTTCCTGGAGCTGTCGACGCTGGCCGCGTGGGGGACCGAGTTCACCGTCGGCGCCAGCGTGTGATCACCGGCATCGGCGTCGTCTCCGGGGTGGAGTGCGTGATGATCGCGCACGATCCGACCGTGCGCGGCGGCACTATGAACCCGATCTCGGTACGCAAGATCCTGCGGGCGATGGAGATCTCCAGGCTCAACCGGCTGCCGCTGATCAACCTGGTCGAGTCCGGCGGCGCGGACCTGCCCAACCAGCGCGAGGTTTTCGTCCAGGCCGGCCGGATCTTCCACGACCTGACGGATCTTTCGGCGAAGCGCATTCCGACGATCGCGTTGGTTTTCGGCAACTCCACCGCGGGCGGTGCGTACGTGCCGGCGATGTGCGACTACGCCGTGCTGGTCGACAAACGCGCGAAGGTCTTCCTCGGCGGTCCGCCGCTGGTGAAGATGGCGACTGGTGAGGACGCCGACGACGAGGAGCTCGGCGGCGCCGACATGCATTCGCGGGTGTCGGGTCTTAGCGACTACTTCGCGATCGACGAATTCGACGCGATCCGGATAGGTCGGCAGATCGTTCGCCGACCTCGGTTGGCGCAAACTTGGCCCCGCACCGGCGAAATCGTCGATTGAGCCGGTGTACGACCCGGAAGAGCTGCTCGGCCTGATCTCGCCGGACTTCCGCATTCCGTTCGATCCCCGCGAGGTCTTGGCACGGGTCGCGGACGGTTCGGTTTTTTTTGATGAGTACAAGCCAACGTACGGCACCAGCCTGGTGACCGGCTGGGCGTCCGTGCACGGCTATCCGGTCGGCGTGCTGGCCAACGCGCGGGGTGTCCTTTTCAGTGAGGAAGCCAAGAAAGCGTCCGAGTTCATTCTGCTGGCGAACCACTACGACACACCGTTGATCTTCCTGCAGAACACCACCGGCTACATGGTCGGCAAGTCGTACGAGCAGGGCGGGATCATCAAGGACGGCGCCAAAATGATCAACGCGGTGGCCAACAGCGAGGTCCCGCACATCACCATCAACATCGGCGCGTCCTTTGGCGCCGGCAACTACGGGATGTCCGGGCGCGCGTACGACCCGCGGCTGATGTTCGCGTGGCCGCATTCGCGGCTCGCGGTGATGGGTGCGCAGCAGCTCGCCGGGGTGATGTCGATCGTCGCGAAGAACGCCGCCGAGTCGACTGGCCGGCCGTTTGACGCCGAGGCCGACGACGAAAAAAAAACGCCGGCAGGCGATCGAGGAGCAGATAGAGCGCGAGTCGCAGGCTATGGCGGTCACCGCGCAGCTGTACGACGACGGGATCATCGACCCGCGGGACACTCGTACGGTGCTGGGCATCGCCCTGTCGGCGGTGCATTCGGCTCCCGTGCGGGGCAGCCACAACTTCGGCGTCTTTCGGATGTAGGAGAACCAAAAACATGCCGCAAATCCACAAGTTGTTGGTCGCCAACCGGGGCGAGATCGCCGCGCGGGTGATGCGTACGGCATCCGCGCTCGGCATGGGTACGGTGGCGGTTTTCTCCGATCCGGACGCCGACGCGCCGTTTGTCGCGCAGGCCGACGAAGCCGTACGTACGGCTGCCTGGCTCGAGTCCCCGGCAGACGTATCTCGACGCCGACAAGATCATCGCGGCGGGCCGCCGCGACGGGCGCCGACGCCGTCCATCCCGGCTATGGTTTCCTTTCCGAAAACGCGGGCTTCGCGCGTAAATGCGTGCAGGCCGGGCTGATTTTCGTGGGCCCGCCGGCTACTGCCATCGACGCGATGGGTTCCAAGCTCACCGCCAAGAAGCTGATGGCGACGACGCCCGCCGGCGTACCAGTGCTGCCGAGCTCCACAGTGGACAGTGACACGGATTTAGCAGCGGTGGCCACGAAGATCGGCTTCCCGGTGCTGGTCAAGGCCGCTTTTGGTGGCGGTGTGCCGAGGAATGCGGATCGTCCGGGAGCCGGCCGAGGTGGTCGAAGCGGTGGAGCGGGCCACCAGCGAGGCGGCGTCCGCGTTCGGCGATGGCACGGTCTTCATCGAGCGTTATGTCGAGTCACCGCGACATATCGAGGTGCAGATCTTCCGGTGATCAGCAGGGAAATGTGATCTCGCTGTTCGAGCGGGAATGCTCGATCCAGCGGCGCTACCAGAAAATCATCGAGGAGTCGCCGTCGCCGGTCGTCGACGACAAACTCCGGGCTCAGCTCGGCGAGGCGGCAGTCGCGGCCGGCAAGGCGATCGGCTATGTCGGCGCCGGCACGGTCGAGTTCGTGATGGACCAGGCCGGCGACTTCTTCTTCTTGGAGGTCAACACCCGGCTGCAGGTCGAGCACCCGGTCACCGAGCTGGTCACCGGCCTGGACCTGGTCGCGCTCCAGCTGCGGGTCGCCGAGGGCAGCCCACTGCCGGCGGAGGCCACCGGGGCGGGCATCACTGGCAGTGCGATCGAGGCCCGGCTTTACGCCGAGGACGTGCCGGCCGGCTTCTTGCCTTCTACCGGCACCTTGCACACCTTCGAGGTGCCGGAGGCCGCTGGCGTACGAGTGGACACCGGTGTCCGGTCCGGGTCGGTCGTGTCGGCATTACGACGCGATGCTCGCGAAGGTCATCGCGTACGGCCGGGATCGCACCGAAGCCGCCCGGCTGCTCGCGACCGCGCTGGCCGGTGCCCGGATCCATGGCGTCACGACGAACCGTGATCTGTTGGTAGCGATCTTGCGGGAGGACGAGTTTCTCGCTGGCCGCATCGACACCGGCTATCTGACCAGGCACGACCCGGCCGTGCTGAGCGAGCCCGTGGGTGGCCCGGAGGTGGTGCGTACGCACGCGATCGCGGCGGCACTCGCCGATGAGGCCGCCCGCCGCGGCGACCTGACAGTGCTGCCGACGGTGCCGTCCGGCTGGCGCAATGTGGTGACCCAGCCACAGCTGGTCACCTACCGGTCCGGCGAGACGGCGATCGAGGTCGGCTACCGGTTCGGCCGGGGCGGGCTGGTGGTGAGTGCGGACGGCCAGCCGGTCGTGGACGTACGAGTGCATGGCGCGACCGCCACCGCCGTCGATCTGGAGGTGGCCGGCGTCCGCAGGCGGTTCGCCGTCCGCCGGATCGCTGACGTGTCCTATGTGGACAGTGCGGTCGGCTCGACCGCACTGACCGAGGTGCCGCGGTTCGGCGATCCGGAGGCGGCCGAGCACACCGGCTCGCTGCGGGCGCCGATGCCTGGCTCGGTGTTGCGGGTGTTGGCGGAGGCCGGCAGCTCGGTCCGCAAGGGCCAGCCGCTCCTGGTGTTGGAGGCGATGAAGATGGAACACACCGTGGCCGCTCCCGCTGACGGCGTCCTCACCGAGGTCAGCGCGTCGCCGCCGGCGAGCAGGTCGACACCGGCCAGGTCCTCGCCGTCGTCGGCGACCCCGCCTAACCCACCCTGAGTAGTCGCGTCGATGCGGCAAAAATGCGGTTACTAAGAGTGGAGGTGGAGAATGGTCAGCAGTCAGGAGTTGGCAGATGATCTGGCGGCCGAGACGGCTGACCTAGTGGCGTTGCTGGAGCCGTTGCCGACGGGGGACTGGGAGCTGCCCGACGCCGGCGCCGGGATGGGCCATCCGCGACCAGGTCAGCCACCTGGTTTTTTTTTTCGACGACGCGGCCATGCGGGCGATCACCGACCCCGACGCCTTCCGCGCCGAGTTCGCGAAGATGCTGGCCGCCGGGACGATCGACCCGGACACCATCGCCGAACAGCTCCGCGACCGTACGGCCAAGCAGTTGCTCGAGTGGTTCGGCCGCTCCCGAGCCGCGTTGGTCCAGGAGTTGGCCGTCCGTGACCCGAAGGAACGGGCGCCCTGGTACGGCCCGGACATGAGCATCGCGTCGATGACGACCGCTCGGCTGATGGAAACCTGGGCGCACGGCCAGGATGTCGCGGACGCGGTGGGCGTTTCGCGGGTCCCGACCAAACGCCTCCGGCACGTCGCCCACCTGGGCGTACGCACGATGGGCTTCAGTTTTTTCTGCTACGGGATCGACCAGCACCGACCGAGCCGGTACGGGTAGAGCTGGAATGGTCGGATGGCCTGTGGGCCTGGGGCCCGGAGGATGCGGCGGACCGGGTGACGGGTCCGGCGCTGGACTTCTGCCTGCTCGTGACCCAGCGGCGGCACCTCGCCGACACGCGGATCTCAGTGCACGGGCCGGTCGCCACCGAATGGCTTTCGATTGCCCAGGCATTCGCCGGCGCACCTGGAAAGGGACGCCCGGCGGGACTGTTTCCGGCCTAGCCGCCATTACCGTACGTAATGACAGTGGAAATGCGTACTTGACGCTTTGACGATGACTTTGTCGGCAAATATCGCCTGCCGGGAAACCGTCGGAAGCTGTGGCGAAGATCGTGCTCCGCACCGGCGATGCGACAGAGTCCTTCCCATCGCCGGTGACGCCGAAAACTAAGTCAGGTTGGAAAGGAAGTTCGCCAGTCCGTTGCCGACATTGGCGAGTCCCTGACCAATCGCGCTGACCGCGTGCGACGCTGAATCCGGACGGGTAGCCACCCAGAAGATCAGCAGGATGATGATCCCGTAGTCAGAACCTTCTTAAGCATCGTTTCGGACCTTCCCGGTCTTCGTGTCGATTAACGCACAGTAACCGATGGAGAAACCTAGTGTAACGGACTTCTCCTCGGCTGGAACAAGATCTTCTTCGCCATTATCTTTTCACGTACCGGTGCATGTGCATCAGGATACGAGTGTCCGGTTTGCCTGACCAGAGGTAAGGCTAAGGATGGCCATTCTGAGCCCATGTCGGGCCTTTACTCTTCCTCGGTGAGCACCTGGATCTCGATCGGTCCGACCGGCACCAGCGCGGTGGCCGGCATCCGGGCCACCGTGAAGCCGGGCAGCTCGACGACGGCTCCCTGCGGATAGCTCGGGGAGGGCCCCAGCGCGAGGACGTAGTGCTCACCGCCGGCGTGATAGACCCAGCCGGGCCGCATGTCGACTGGCAGCTGCGCCGGCATCCCCGCGGGACTTCCCGGCATCGGGGAGGACGGGCCGCCGGAGACCGGCTCGTACGAGCCTTGATACGCCGATGCGGGCTGCACCGCGGCCGCGTTGTACGCCCGTGCCCTGGCCAGCGCGCCGGCGCCTCGCCAGGACAGTGACTGGTTGCGGGCCTTATCCTCGGAGGATTCGGCGATCTTGCTGCTGATGAACAGCAACAGGATGATCAGCACGATCCCGGCCGGGATGGCCGCCAGCAGGGTGATCGCCAGGTTGGTCCGTTGGTGCAGGTAGAAGCCGAGTGCGCTGGCCGCGACGGCGCCCCCCAGGACCACCGCGATCGCGGACAGCAGGCCGACCAGAGCGTGCCGGCGGCGCTGTTTCTGGTCCGAATGGGCGGTGATCGAGCCGCGCAACACCCCCGTCGGGTAGGCGAGCGCGATACCGCCGACGGCGAAGATGATCGCCACCGCGGCCAGGATGAAGACCACTGGCGTCCTCCCGTACCGCTTGCTCGTCCCCCACCGCCATGTCTGGTCGACGATATCGAGTGACTACCCCTGGTGACTCGCCGCACCGCCGTGTTGTTGTCCGCATGGCCCCCATGCGTGCGGTCGACGCACGCATGGAGTCCATGCGGCCGACACCGGGGTCACGGTGGGTCACGGGCGCCAGTCGATGACGGGAGACAGGGCCCGCTCGGTGAAGCGGGCCGGCAGCCGGCCGACCAGCCGCATCGCACCGGTACGGGCGGAAACCACGAGCGGGGTGGACAGCTGGCCGACCCGGGCCATTCGGCGGGACTGCCGGACGATGGTCACGGTCCGTCGATGCCGGGCGGCGGTGAAGGCGGGCAGTCGGTCGCGAACCGCGCCTCCTTCCAGGACCTGGGCGAGCACCACCGCGTCCTCGATCGCCTGGCAGCCGCCCTGCCCGAGGTCCGGAGTCATCGGGTGCGCCGCGTCGCCGAGGATCGCGATCGGCCCGAAGTGGTACGCCGGAAGCGGCCGGGTCAGCTCGTACACGTCGTGCTGCAGTACCTCGACAGCTGCTTCGATGAGCGCGCCGATGGGAGCGTGCCAGCCGCCGAAAACGCCGGCGAAGCTCCGCCCTCGGGTCCTCGTACGGTCGCCCGGCCGGCGCGTTCAGAGCGGCGTAGCAGTACACCTGACCTGCGGACATCGGCACGATCCCGAACCGCGCGCCGCGCCCCCAGGTCTCGCTCGCGAGGATGCCGTCGGTGTCGAAAGGAGCGACGAACCTGAAGGCTGTGTAGTTGGCGTAACGCAGCCCCGGATGCTTCGGAAACCGGCCCTGCCGTACGACGGACCGGATGCCGTCGGCGGCCACGATCAGGTCGGCTTCGACCTCACCCCGGTCGGTGACCAGCGACTTCGCGGTGACGCCGGTGATGGTGGTATCCAGCCGCAGGTCGGCGGCCGCGGGCCGGAGCAGGTCGATCAGCTCGCCTCGGGGCAACACGGCGAGACCGTCGCCGAGGTGTTCGTCCGTACGGATCACCCAGTCGCCGTTAGGCGTCCGCAGGCCGCCGGTCGTCCGGGGCGTCGACCGGGCTTGTACATCCACGCCGATCGACTCGACTCGCAGCGCGCGCAGCGCGTTCGGCGCCAACGCGATCGCGGTGCCTCCCGGGTCCAGCGAGGCCGCCTTCTCGTAGATCGTTACCCGCCAGCCGCGCCGGATCAGCGCGGTCGCGGCAGTGAGGCCGCCGATACCGGCGCCGGCGATCACCGCTGTACGAATCTTGTCCATCTGATCCTCCTCTACATTTGTAGAGTAACGATCGCGGCTCTACATTGGTAGAGTTATTGGGTGCCTCGTTCCCGGCCCGCGCGGATGCGGACCATCTCCGACGCGGCCATCGAGGTGCTCGGAATCCACGGCGTGCGGGGGCTGACGCATCGGGCGGTGGACGCCGCCGCGGACCTGCCGCCGGGCTCGACGTCCTATTACCTACGTACGCGTGAGGCCCTGCTGGAAGCGGTGGTCGTGCGACTGGTGGAGATCGACGAGGCGGGCGCGCTGGACCAGGCGCCGAACACCGCGGTCCCGCTGCCGTCCGGTCGGGCGGGCCGGGGTGGCGGTGGCCGCGACGGCGATAGCGGCGATGCTCACCGACTTCCTGACGGTGTCGCGGGTGCGGATGCTGGCCCGCTACGAGTTGTCTCTGGAGGCCAACCGGCAGCCGGCCCTGCGCGCCAGCCTGGTGCTCGGCGGTCGCGGGCTGCGCCGGATGGCGACCGCGCTGGTCACCCGGCTCGGCTCGGACGACCCGCCGCGGCACGCCCGGATGCTGGTCGCCTTCTGCGACGGTGTCCTGTTCGACGCCCTCGCCGGGGCCGGTTCCGGTCAGCTGCCCACCGAGGCGGAGCTGGTGGGGGACCTTCGTGAGCTATTGACCGCTATGTGCCCGCTGGAGTGAGTGGGGTGCCCTTGACGGCATCTGGTCGTACGGGCACAGTCTGGGAACGTTACCAGAATGTTTCGGAAGGGTGATGGTCGTGTTCAAACGCCTGATAAGGCCGGTGCTCGCCGCCGGCCTGGGGCTCGCGCTGACCGCGGGGAATGGCTGTCCAGCCAGCCGCCGCGGCGCCCGCCAGCAGCGCCGCCGACCGAGCGGCTTCGTCATACGCGGCGCTGAAAAAGTATTTCGGCACCAGCAACGGACTGCTGCTGGAGCAGTATCCGAACGCCACCACCAACAATCCCTATTCGTACGTCTGGCCGTATTCGCAGGCCACCATCGGCGCGCTGAACCTGGCCGGCATTCCCGGCCGCGGATATGCGTACGACGCCGAGGCGAAGGCCCGGATCGCCGGCTACGCGCCGTACTGGGAACGCGGGCACCACCCCGCCCGGCTACGACTCGTACGTACGACCGCCGCTCGGCCAGGGCGGTGACAAGTTCTACGACGACAACGAGTGGATCGGCCTGTCGCTGATCCAGAACTTCAAGAGCACCGGCAACCGCGCGTCGCTGGCCCGCGCCGCCCAGACTTTCCAGCTGGTGACGCACGGCTGGGACACCGACACCACCCATCCCTGCGCTGGTGGCGTTTTCTGGACGCAGGCGCCGTGGAGCCAGGACCGCAACACCGTGTCGAACGGACCGGGCGCCGAGCTCGGTCTGCATCTTTACCTGCTGACCGGCAAAAAGTCCTACCTGGACTGGGCGAAGCGGATGTACGACTGGGCCAACGGCTGCCTGCTGGCGCCGAACGGTCTCTACTGGGATCACATCGATCTGGCCGGCACCATCGAGAAAACCCAGTGGAGCTACAACCAGGGCGTGATGCTGGGCGCCAGCACCTTGCTTTACGTGGCAACGCACGATCCGAAATACCTGCGCAGCGCTCGTTCGATCGCCTCGGCCGCGCTGGCGTTTTACCAGTCTGGCAAGGGATTCACCGGGCAGCCGGCGGAGTTCAACTCGATTTTCTTCAAGAACCTGCTGATTCTGGATGCCGTCCACCCGGACCCGTCGTACCGAGCCGCGATGGCCGGCTACGCCGACCAGGTCTGGACGACGTACCGCGATCCGGCCACCGGCCTGTTCCATTTCGACCCGACCCAGCCGGTGACTCTGCTGCAGCAGGGTTCCATGGTGCAGACGTACGCGCTGCTGGCCTGGCCGCGAGCTGCTTACCTGAAGTTGGCTTAAACCCTGCGGGCGGCGGGGCTCAGTGGCCCCGCTGCCTTCACGGTCCGCAGCACTGGCGCGGTCTCGAGGGTGTGGATCGCGTCCAACGCGCCAAGTCGGTGCGTGAGGTAGTAATGCAAAGAGCCCGGGTCCGGGCAGAGCGCCTGCGCGACCAGGTTCGTACGACCCGTGGTGGCGGCCACGAAAGCGAGCTCGTCGTGGCCGGCCAGAGTGTGCGCGACCTCGTCGAGGTGCGCCGGGGTGACAGCCATCCAGAGCAGGGCCTGCGTGGACGCGCCCAGCTGAGCATCATGGACGTTCACGTCGAAGAAAATCGCGCCGCTGGCCCGTAGGTCGGCGATCCGGCGCGCCACCGTCGCCGCCGACCAGCCGGTGGCCGCCGCCAGCTCGGCCTGGCTGGTCCGGCCGTCCCGCTGCAGCGCGGTCAACAGGTCGGCATCCCCGTCGGTGACTGCTGCCTCGGGCAACCGGCGCTCAGTCGGATTCCGATGGGCCAGTTCCGCCTGCTGCTCGTCGGTGAGCGTGTTCGCCCGGCCTCGCCAGGCGCTGGGGCCGCCGAGATACGTGTGCAGGACGTAATGCGCGGAGACCGCGGTGATGCTCGCGGTCCGTGGGATGTCCCGAAGCAGCAGGTCGCCGGCCTCGCCGGTACGAGTGTGGACGATCGAGACGATCTCGGTGCCACCGGACGTGAGCTTGACCCACGAGGTGTCCGTCCGCCTGGCCAGCGCATACGCGAGGTCCTGCGCGGTGTTCGGCCCCGCGGTCAGCCGCACCAGCCACTGCGCCCGGCCGGCTCTGCCCGGGTCGACCAGGCCAATCACCCGTAGGCCCGCGTCCGTACGCAGCCGTGCATAGCGACGCGTGACCGTCTGGGTCGATACACCGGTGATCGCCGCGATCCGGCTGAACGGCGCTCGACCGTCGACATGCAGCGCGTGGATCAACGCCCGGTCGAGGTCGTCAAGCATGCACAGATCCTTCATATAGAGCCTCAGTATGGAACATATCCACAAGTTATGCACCGTCTGTGGAAAGTCATGGTGGCGCGACGGCATTCTCTGGTGCGGACGTACGAGGAGGAAGTCATGTCGAATGAGATGTTGGCGCCGCCGCTCTACCGCTGGCGGTGGGCGTCCCTGGCATCGCTGCTGGTGGCCGAGGCAATGAACCTGCTCGACGCGACGATCGTGCAGGTCGCAGCCCCGGTCATGCACGCGGATCTGCCGGGGCCGGCGTCCGACATCCAGTGGTTCAGCGCCGCGTACACGCTGCCGTTCGCGGTCCTGCTGATCACCGGCGGACGGCTCGGCGACATCCTCGGACGCAAGCGGATCTTCCAGCTCGGCGTCGCCGGCTTTGTGATCGCCTCGCTGTGCTGCGCTTTCGCGCCCACGGCCGGCCTGCTGATCGCGGCCCGGGCCGTCCAGGGCGCCGCGGCCGCGGTGGTGATCCCGCAGACCATCGGTCTGATCCGGGCGATGTTCGACGGGACGGAGATGGCGCGCGCACTGGGCTCGATCGGTCCGGTGATGGGGCTGGCCGCGGTGTGCGGGCCGCTGTTGGGCGGAGTCCTCACCCACGCCGATCTCTTCGGGTCCTCCTGGCGGATGGTGTTCCTCGTGAACGTCCCGCTCGGCATCGCTGTGCTACTGGCGTCGCCGCTGATGCTCGACGACCGCGCGGCTAGCCGGCCACGCCTGGATGTGCTCGGCACCGCCCTGGTAGTCGTTGGTACGGGCCTGATCGTCTATCCGCTCATCGAGGCCGGCGACGCCGGTTGGATCGCCTTTGTCGCAGGTATCACTGTGCTTGTCGGGTTCGCATTCCAGCAACGCGGCGGTGGCTCACTGATCGAGTTGAGCCTCTTCCGGCAGCGGGGATTCCCGGCCGCACTGGTGACCTCGACGTTGTTGTTTTTCGCTGTGACGAACGGATTGATGCTGGTGGTCGTGCTGCAAATGCAGCTCGGCCTGCACGCGGACGTACTCACTGCCGGGCTCACCCTGCTGCCCTGGTCGTGCGCCATGGCTGCTTCTTCGTGGATAGCCGGTGCATATCTGGTGCCTCGGTACGGTTCCAAGGTGATGTTCGTTGGTCTCGCGACGATGCTTTTCGGTGTGGTTGCTTCGATCGCGGTCTACGCGACGAGCACGGTCGGTGTGTACCCGTGGCCGTTGCTCGGCTCCCTCGCGGTCACTGGCCTCGGCCTCGGAATGTTCACCGTGCCGTTCTTCACCACCGCGCTGCATCGCGTACGTCCACATGAGACCGGGTCAGCGGCCGGCCTTATCAACGCTGTCCAGCAATTGGGCGGCACGCTCGGGATCGCCTTACTGGGCAGCATTTTCCTCAGCACGCAGGCGGGGCCGGCGGTCTGGTGGCCGTACGACTCGCATTCTGGGTGGCCGCGCGGGACTGTTGGTCGCCACGGTGGCCGCGGCTGCCCTGATGCGAAGCCCCGGGACGGATCGGCTGACTGGGTAGGTCAGTGGCGGGGACCGCTGGGGCGGGTGGGCCGCGGCGGTTGCGGGTCGGGAGGTCCGGGCGGTGGCTGCGGTGACCGGTGGGTGGACGCCTGCTGGTTCTGTCGGTTGGCGCGGTCGTTCAGCCGGCGTAGCTGCTCGGACATCTGCGGCGACAAGGGCTCCGACCCAGCCACCGGCGGCGCGGGCGGGGTGGCGCCGGTCTGGTCGAGCCTGCTCAGGTCCCGTTCGTACTGGTCCAGCCGGCCATCCTGGAGCAGCTGGTGCGTTTGTACGTCCCCCACCTCGTTCCGGGCGAGGATGGCCCGCGAGTCGGCAAGGTCCGCTTTTTGGCTTGCCGCGGTCGCTTTCTGATCGGTCTGCTCCTGCCGAACATAGAGCGCACCCATGTCCCTGGTGATCCGATGGATCTGCTCCTGCGTACCGGACTGTGCGTTCAGCAACTGGCTAACGGCCGCCTTCAGCTGTTGGATTTCGGCTTCCTGGCTGGAGAGCTGGGTCTGTTGACTACTGATCGTCTGTTCCAAGTCGGTGATCCGGCGCTGCGACACGTCTTCCCGGCTGTTCGCCCGAGTCGCCTGCTGCCGCGCCTCGGTCGCGGTCTTGTCCACCCGATCCATCCGGTCATCTGGATCGTCATCCCCAGCAGGATCTCCCGGTGCTGGTGGCCGGTTCCGGTTACGCAGATCTTTCCAGGTCGGGAGGACCCCGCTGGCCACAAGTCCGCTGGTCGCAGTCAGCGTGACGGCGACAATACCGGCACTACTTTCGGCCACGTTGCTTCCGAAGTAGGTCGCGCCGCCGACAAGGTGGGCGATCTGCACAGCTGAAAACTGCGCAATGGGCGTGGAAATGAGGTACGTGGCTGCGCTCGTCGCGACGGTCCGCATGGTGTTGGTGGCGATGCCTATAGCCCGGGCCGCGATAGGGTGATCTGTTGCCCAGCGCTTCCAATATGCCGCCGAGAACCGGCCCCTGGCCGGATCTCTTCGTCGTAACGGGGCGTGGTCGCTCATGTTCTATCCAGATAACCTGCGCCTGCGGCCAGAATGACTGGCACCGTGGCGGCGAACAGATAGCCGAGTTGCTCGCCCGAAAGGGGAGCGCCGGTGCGATATTTCTGATAGTTGCGCACCTGGTCCCACATCGACGGGAACCGGATCGATCCTGACCACAGCACGTACAAATCGTGGTGCAACGTCAGAACCACCTGTCCGCCGACGGCGATCTTGAACATCGACGGATCGTCCGGAGTATTGCCCACCCCCATACCGTTGGGGTGGAGATTGTGGTGTTTCAGGAAGTCGATGCTAGAGCGCTCGCCGACTTCGAATTCCACCAGCAAGCCGCTCTTGAGGAGCGATCCCATCACGTCGGGGTCACTGATCCCGTTCGCCTGCGCGAGATTCTCCAGATGTTGAAGCGTAAACCGCTGCTCGCGGTGGGCGTCGTGATCGCTGAACGCGAGAGACCAGAGTCGTTGGCCCGATTCGGTCAAGGTTGCCTGGTCCTGACCCACGAGAACTTCGTAGTAAGCGGGCTCGCCTGCGTCGTCGGCCGGGTGGCTGATGCCCATCGGGTAGCCGACAGGTACGACGATCTTGGGCACTTGTGTCTCCCTGCTCACGGATGCTTGCTGCAAGTCATCGTAGAGCAGGCTGGCGCGTTAGTGGGACGTTCTTATGGCCTCGACGAAGGTTCGCCAGTTGGTCGTCGTAAACGTCAGCAACGGTGAGATGTCGCCGAGCTTGCTGTCGCGTACGACAAGATCGTCGCTCTGGAGTTGGGTCACCTCGACGCACGCGCCGCCGTTGTTGCCGGAGCGGCGGCTCTTCCGCCACGTCAGGTGATTTCGGCTATCCACTACAGAACTCCTTCTCCGCCGCGAGTATTAGGTCACGTGATTTCCGCTGGTCGAGCGCGAGATTTCCGATGTTTCTGAACTGGTCGCGATAGGGCTCGAGCTCGTGGGCCTTGTCCAGATACAGAGCACCGGTCAGCTGTTCGATATAGACGGTGTCGGGCTCACTGTCGGCCGGGAAATCCAACACCCGAAACGAGCCGAGCATCGCGCCATGTGCACCGGTAGCGAACGGCAGGATTCGAATCGAGATGTTGCTGTGCTCGCTCATGGCCGCCAGTTGCCTGAGCTGGTGCCCGATAGCCAGCGGACCGCCGACAGGGCGCCGGATAGCGGCTTCGTTCAGGATGAAGTCGAATTTCTTGCCGTCGTTGCCCAGAACCGACTGGCGGGCAATACGGACCTCGACGATTCGCTCGATGTCGGCTGCGGTGTGAACGGTCGAGGTGCGCAGGATGGCCTCAATGTACGAACGAGTCTGCAGCAGCCCATCCACGAGTTCGCCGTTATAGACCTCCTGGAGGCTTGCGGTGGTTTCCAGGTCGATGTAGATCTCGAACCATTTCGGGATCACGTCGCCGTACGCGTGGTACCAGCCTCTGGCTTTTGTCTCCTTCGCCAGTGCTTTCAGCGCCTCGGTGAGGTCTTTCGGAGCGCCGTAGATCTTGCACATCGCCTCGACGTCGAGGGCGCGCATCGCCGGTTCGCCGCGTTCGATCCGCCAGATTTTTTGCCGGGACCATTCCAGTTGGTCCGTCGCGGCTTCGATCGTGATGTGCGCGGCCTCGCGGAGCCGCCGAAGCTCACGCCCCAGCCGCCGCCGCGGCACCGTCGAACCCTGCTCACTCGGCACGGTCATCACCCTTCCATGTTGCACGCCGGTACGTCGTACTGCATCCAAAACACAACATCGCCCAACGGTCGATCCGTTACCTACCGAACCTTGAAAATGCAACGTTGCATCACGAGGTTATAGCTGGTTAGGTCGCGACTACGCAAAGGAGCGGTCGAACTCGGGAGCGTGATGAGCAAGCAGCAGACGGAACGGGACCGTTGGCAAATCGGCGCGGGACGCGTGGGATTGGGCGCGCCAGGTCGACGAGGTTCGCGCGCTCCTGCGTACGGTCGACGACACGTACGTTATCCACACGAAATCGGCGAGCCTGCTGATGGCCAGCGCGGCCAGCCTGCTGCGCGCCCGCGCCGAGTCGGAGATCTCGCCGTCGAAATCGCAGGTGTGGCGCGGCAGGGCGAACCTCTGGTGTTGGGCGGCCGCCGGGCCGTTGGCCTACTATCGGCTGGCCGGCAGGCCGATCACGGTGGAAGAACTGATCGGCAACGTGGTGACTGGCACGCTCATCGCGTCGGTCTACGCGGTAATAGCGAGCAAATGGGGGGCGTACGGTCGAGGCGCCGCCGGCTCGGCGAGGGACCGACGACTCCGGCGACGGTTGACTTCGCGACGGAGCGACAGGCGCCGGCGACCACCGACTCGCAGGCGTATTTGGCATATCTGGCGTGGCGGGCCGGGCATCTGGGCCAGGCCTCGCGATTACTTCTCATGCCGAGCCGGCTTCAGGCAGCGCGCGACCGTGAGGCATTCCGGGTGGATGTCAGCCTGGCGACCATTTATCTCTTCGACTCGATGGAGTCGCTCAAAAGCCTTTCCGAATACGTCGAGTCAGTCGGTGCGGGAGAAAAGGGTGGCGAGCTGCGGTGAGTACGCGCCGTCCAGCACCAGGGCGGCGGCTCCGCGGGCGCCGGCGTCCTCACCGATCAGCGACGGCTCGACCTGGACGGTGCGTACGCCACGGGCGATGCTGCGCGAGTTGACGGCCTCGGAGATCGCGGCCTTGTACGCGTCGACGACATACCGGACGCCCTTGCCGCCCAGCACAATACGTTCCACATCGACCACGTTCACCAGGCTGGTGGCGGCGATCGCGACCTTCGCGGCGGCCCGCTGGATGACTTGCCGGGCCACCGGATGGGTGCCGGCGGCCTGGCAGATCAGCTCGTAGTCGGCGAACTCCCGACTCGGCTCCAGTTTTAGCGGCAGTGGGTCCGCGGGTCGTTTTTCCAGCGCGGCCGCGGTTTCCGCGACGATGGCGTGCGGGCGCACGTACGCCTCGAGGCAGCCTTTGTTGCCACAAAAGCACGGCGTCCCGTTCGGGACCACGGTGATGTGGCCGAACTCGCCGGCGTTGCCGGAGTTTCCGCGCCACACCTGGTCTCCGAGGAACAGGCCGCCGCCCACCCCGGTGCCGAAGTAGAGAAACGCGAAGCTGCCCATCCGCGCACCGCCGGCGCCCGCCCAGCGCTCGCCGATAGCGGCCGCTGTGGCGTCGTTGTCGACCACCACTGGTACGCCGAATTCTTCCTGTAGATAAGCCAAAAGAGGCACCTCATGCCAACCGGGCAGGTTGGGTGGGGACAACACCAGGCCGCGAGACAGATCCAGCGGTCCAGGACAGGCCACCCCGAGACCGAGCAACCGGTCGACCGGGATTTGGGCCCGCTCCAGCAAACCCCGGACGGCCCCGGCGACCTGTCGGACGACTTGGTTCGCACTCGGAGTTCGGGGCGTTCGTCGATGCACCGTGCCTCGTACGCTCCCGTCCAGGTCTGTCGCGACCAACGTGATGGTGTCCGGGTCGATGTGGATGCCGACCGAGAAGTACGCGGTGGGATTCGTCCGTAGCAACGTCCGCGGCTTCCCGCCGGTGGAGGCGGCGCGACCGGTTTCGGTCACCAGATCTTCCTGTAGCAGCCGGCGAACGATATTCGACACGGTCTGCGCGGACAGCCCAGTGGCCCCGGCGATCTCCACTCGGCTGACGCCCTCAGGCGAGCGGCGGATGGTATCCAGGATCACCGAACGGTTGAATCCCCCCACTCTGGGCAGATTGGTACCGCTGCGCATTCGGTGACCTCACTTTCCGGCGTTGGACAGCTCACTGTAGGCAGACAACTCCCGGCCGCGAAACGGTGTTATCGGGTATGTCGATGTATGTCTCTCGCGGGTTCCTGAGTGGCGGTCTTGCTCCATTGACTTTATAAATCGATTAGCTTTAGTGTGCGTCACAGGTCACACCGGAAGCAACCGTGCGCGCGCCGAAGCGGGTACGGGGGTCAGGCAAGTTGAGAAAGGTTGTGCCAGATGGGGCGCAGGCTCGCCGCGGCGGCGATGGCCGCCGGGATCGCCGCCGTCGCCGTAACCACCGCCGGTTGCGGCGACGGCGGCTCCGGAGACGCGAACACGATCAAGATCGCGTACCAGAAGTTCGGCAACTTTATCCAGGGCGACGCGCTCTTCAAGAAGGTGAAGACGCAGTTCGAGGCCGCGAACCCGGGTAAGAAGGTCACGCTCGTACCGATCCAGGGCAACGACGCGGACTACAAAACCAAGCTCGCACTGATGCAGCGGTCCGCCGCGACTGCTCCGGACGTGCTTTACGAAGACACTTTCACCATCAACTCGGACATCCAGGCCGGCTATCTCGCGCCTCTTGATTCGTACGTGAACAAATGGGCCGACTGGAGCCAGTTCCTGCCCGCCTCCAAGGGATCCGCGACCGGCACCGACGGCAAGGTGTACGGCGTGCCGATGGGCACCGACACCCGCGCGCTTTGGTTCAACAAGCAGATCTTCGCCAAGGCCGGCCTGCCGGCGGACTGGCAGCCCAAGACCTGGGCGGACATTCTGGCCGCGGCTCGTACGATCAAGGCCAAGGTGCCTGGTGTGATCCCGCTCAACGTCTATGTCGGCAAGGCCGGCGGCGAGCAGTCGAGCATGCAGGGCCACGAAATGTTGTTGTACGGCACCGCGAACAAGCTGTATGACGACAAGACCAAGAAGTGGATCGCGCCGAGCAAGGGCTTCACCGACGCGTTGAACTTCGAGAAGACGATCTACAGCGAGGGCCTCGCGCCGAGCCCCCAGCAGGCGCTGTCGCCGAGCATCGGCACCCAGGTCGGCGGCCAGCTGCTCCCGCAGGGCAAGCTCGCGATCGACCTGGACGGCTCATGGATGCCGCAGACCTGGCTGCCGCTGCCGACCGGCCGCACCTTGGGCGCAGTGGTCGCAGGTGATGGGCAACGCGGCGATGCCGACGCAGAACGGTGAGGCGCCCGGAAAGATCAGCATGTCCGGTGGCTGGACGCTCGCGATGAGCGCCAAGTCGACCAACAAGGATCTCGCGTTCAAGTTCATTTCCACCGCGATGAACAAGGAAAACGCGCTCTACTACGACATCAGCGCGACGCAGATCCCGGTGCGTACGGACGTGGCCTCTGACCCGAGCTATGGCAAGGGCGACCCGACCGCGAAGTTCTTCGCCAGCCTCGTACCGATCACCCAGTACCGGCCGGCGCTGCCGCCGTATCCGCAGATCTCCAACGAAATCCAGGTCGCCCAGGAAGCCGTCGTCAGCGGCCAGGCGACGCCTGACGCGGCGGTGCAGCAGTACGCGACCGCGGTGAAGGGCATTGTCGGCGCCAGTGCGGTGGCCGCCGGCTGATGACGGCGACCACCACCGTCGACGCGGCGCGCGCCGCGCGCCGGCCGGGCACGCCCGGCCCGGCAGCCGCGGCACGCTGCGTTGGCTCGGCCCGATGGGCCCGGCGCTTCTGCTGCTTCTGCTTTTCGTCGCCGGCCCGATCATTTGGTGCTTCTACAGCGCTTTCACCAACACCGCGCTCACCGGTGTCGGCGCGCAGAACGTCAAGTTCGTCGGGCTGGCCAACTTCCAGCGGATGTTCGCCGACCCGCAGCTGACCTCCGCGGTGATCCTCACCCTGGTCTTCGTGATCGGGTCGGCGATCGTCGGGCAGAACCTGATCGGGTTACTGATTTCGGTGCTGATGCAGGGCCGGGGCCGGGTGATCCGGTCGGTGGTCGGCACCGTCGTACTCGCCGCGTGGGTGCTGCCGGAGATTGTCGCGGCCTTCATCTGGTACGCGTTTCTCAACCAGCAAGGCACTTTGAACAACATCCTGCACTGGTTTGGCCTCGCCAGCCAGAACTGGCTCTACACCACCCCGATGTTGGCGGTGATCCTCGCCAACGTCTGGCGTGGCACGGCGTTTTCAATGCTGGTCTATTCGGCCGCGCTCGGTGAGGTGCCACCGGACATCCAGGAGTCGGCGCAGGTCGACGGCGCCGGAGTTTTTCAGCGGTTCTGGTATATCACGCTGCCGCTGATCCGCCGCCAGATCATGACCAACCTGATGTTGATCACCCTGCAGACGCTCGGTGTCTTCACGCTGATCTTCGCGATGACGGCCGGCGGCCCCGGCACCAAGAGCCAGACGTTGGCACTGTTGATGTACCAGCAGGCGTTCAAGTTCTCCGACCTCGCGTACGGCATGGCGATCGCCTTCGTGCTGCTCGCGGTCGGCGGCATTTTCTCGGCGATCTACATGCGCGTACTGAAACCGGAGATCTGAGCCCCATGGCGGTCACTTTCGGGGTCACGTCCGCCCGCCGGGCGACGTCCGCGACCCTCGTCTACATCATTCTGGCGGCTATCGCGCTGGCTTTCCTCGCGCCGCTGCTGTGGGTGATCCTGGCGTCCTTCGACCCGGGTGCGCAGCTGGCGGTCGCCTGGCCGACGCACCCGAGTTTCGCCAACTATTCAGCCGTACTCACGGTCGACATCACGCTGCGGCCGATGGCCAACGGGCTGTTGATGTGCGGCGGCTCGGCCATCCTGACGATGATCGTCTCGGTGCTCGCGGCCTACCCGTTGTCGCGTTATCAGTTGCGGTTCAACCGCCTTTTCCTTTACATCATCCTGTTCACCACGTGCCTGCCGATCACCGCGGTGATGGTGCCGGTCTACAGCCTGTTCGTGCAGCTGAACCTGTTGGACTCGATTCCTGGTACGGCGCTGTTCCTGTCGGCCACCCAGCTGCCGTTTTCGATCTGGCTGACCAAAGGCTTCATGGACGGGGTGCCGGTCAGTCTGGAAGAAGCCGCGTGGACCGATGGCGCGAACGGGTTGCAGGCGCTGCGATCGGTGGTCATCCCGCTGATGCTGCCCGGCATGGCGGTGGTGCGGTGGTCTTCACTTTCATCATGTCCTGGGGAAACTTCTTCGTGCCGTTTATCCTTTTGCTCGACCCGAACAAGCAACCCGCGGCGGTGAGCATCTTCAACTTCTTCAGTCAGCAGGGCCAGGTCCAATATGGACAGTTGGCCGCGTACTCGATCCTCTACTCGGTCCCGGTGGTGGTGCTCTACCTGGTCGTGTCCAAGGTGCTGGGCGGCGCGTTCGCCCTGTCCGGTGCGGTCAAGGGCTGAGTGATCGGTGACAACGGGGAATCCAGTAGCGCTCTCGATCGATGTGGGCGGCACCAAGATCGCGGTCGCGCTCGTCCATGCGGACGGCACGCTCCTGAGCAAACGGCAGGTGCCGACGCCTCGTACGACTGACGGCGAGGAGATCTTCGCGTCGCTGGCCGCCGCGGTCGCGTCGCTGCACGAGTCGGCGGTCGGCGTGGACGTGGTCGGAGTCGGGCTGGGCTGCGCCGGGCCGGTGGAGCTGCGGTCCGGGACGGTACGTCGGTGAACATCGCCGGTTGGCGGGACTTCCCGCTTCGCGACCGGGTCGCCGAAATCCTGCCGCGGCTGCCGGTGTGTGCTGCTCGGTGACGGGCTGGCGATCGCGCTGGGGGAGCATCGGTATGGCGCGGCCCGCGGGACCGCGTCGTCGATGTCGATGGTGGTCTCGACGGGCGTCGGCGGCGGGCTGGTGCTCGATGGCCAGCCGTATCCGGGACCAAGCGGCAACGCCGGCCACATCGGCCACATCATCGTGCAGGTGGGCGGCGACCCGTGCCCGTGCGGCAGCCACGGCTGCCTCGAGACGATCGCCTCCGGTACGAACATCGCCCGGTGGGCGCTCGCCCAGGGCTGGCAGCCGTCGTCGGACTCCACCGCCCGCGGCGTTTTCGCCGACGCCGCCTGCCGGTGACGCGGTGGCGACCGCGTCGATCGACCGGGCTGGCGACGCGCTGGGCGCCGCGATCGTGTCGGCTGGCGCGATGGTCGACCTCGACCGGGTGGTGATCGGCGGCGGCGTCGCCCAGGCCGGCGCGCCGTTCTTCGACGCCGTACGAGCCGGCCTCCACTCGTACGCCGGAATGCCGTTCGTCCAGCGGATCGAGATCGTCCCCGCTGAGCTGGGCACCACCACCGCCGGCCTCGCCGGCGCCGCCGCCCTCGCCTTCGACCGAGCCGCCACCGGCTAGCCGCGCTCCGACCGCATGCGGCGCAAAACTGTCGTACCCACCCGTAAAAATCACCCCCCACCCAAAAGGGCGGGGGGCGGGTTTGAGGAAAGCTAACCTACTCAAAATCAGACGTCTGCCTCACACCCACCCCCCGCCCGTTCAAAGGGAGGGGGCTAGAAAACAGCACACGTACGACAATTTCGCGCCGCACCCTCGACACGCCGAGCCGTGACACGCCAGAGCGGCATACGAGTGCGCCTCGAGAGGGCGGCGTTAGCCTCAGGCGAAGGCGTCCAGGAACTCGCGCAGGCCGCGGCGGGCCAGTTGGTCGGCCTGGCGGGTGGTTTCGGGCAGCCGGTAGGTCGGGCACAGCTTCAGCACGGCCTCGCAGGCCGTGTCCAGGTCGATCCGATATCCGATCGATACGTAGACAGGCTTGACACCGGTCTGAGTCCGCAGCGCCCGTCCTACGGTCTCTCCGGCATGCCTGAGCGGAGCCGAGGCGCCACGGTCCGGGCCGGGCTCGGCGGTGGCGCCGATCACCGGGGCCTTCGCGACGCCGATGGTGGGCAGGTTGGTCAGCGTGCCGATCTGGCAGGCCAGCCCGAACCGGTTGGCGTGCGCGATGCCCTGGCCGTCGCAGATCAGCAGGTCCGGCCGTACGGTCAGCTTGCTGACCGCCTCGACCAGCGCGGGCACCTGGCGGGGCAGCGTGTCGCCGGTGACCGAGCGTTGCTCGGATCGACCCACCATCACCGATGTTTCCACCGGTTCCAGGGTGTTCGTGTCGAGCACCACGACAGCGGCCGCCATCAGGCCGGTCGCCTCGTCGTACGCGGCATCCAGGCCAGGCCTGCCGCGGTGTGGACTGGCCGAGGGTGGTCATCGGTCATGTCAAGCACCGCGGTATGCCGGAAATGTGGCCCACTCATGACGTTCCGTGGTGGGCCGTACACGGCGGGCACGCGCATAGCAAGGGACGCTAGCGACCCGAAGCCGTTTTGGGCAGCCCCCTGGGCCAGGTTTCTCCCATATGCCGGGATATTGATGCTCCTGAGACCCAAAGAGACTCCTGTGACGAACTACTTTCCGTGCAAAACGGACCTTTCGTCGCGTGATCGAAAGGTCAAGAGGGACCGTTGGGGCGTTGGTCACAGCTACCGGCCGTGGTCAGTGGTAAAGAGCGGGTCGGGTTGGCAGGTCCACTGGTACGGGTCCGCCACTACTCTGCGAAGCGATGCACGCGTCCGCGACCACCGCGGTGGCGTAACCGTCCCAAGCGCTTGGTCCGTCCTGCCGGCCGGACCGGACCGCGACCAACCAGTCCCGGAGCTGCGCCCCCGGTAAGCCGGCGCGAACCGTTCCACGAAACCGGGCGTGACCGGCGTGACCAACTGGTTGTCCGTACGCACCTGGAGCCCGGACGGCATGCCCATGCTGACCGTGCCGCGCTCCAGCACCAGTTCGGCCCGGACCTCGTAGCCGTAGTGAGCGCGAGCGAAGAACTCCACGTCCGCGACCAGTCCGTCGGACGTACGCAGCAGGATCAGCTGCGGGTCATGGATGTCCTCCAGCACCGACCGCCCGTGCACCGCGGTCGCCTCGACGATCTCGGTGCCGGTCAGCCAGCGCAGGATGTCGATCTCGTGGGACACCGAGCTGGTGATCATCCAGGCACTGTGAAAGTCGGCGCCGGCCGACGGGTTGCGGTGCACACAGTGCATGAGCAGCGGCGATCCGAGGTTTCCGGCTTCCAGTGCGGCCTTCATTCGCCGGTAGTCGGCGTCGTAGCGGCGCATGAACCCGACCTGGATCAGCCGCCGGCCCATCTCCTGCTCAGCGGCCAGGATCCGGCCGGCCGCCGACGCTTGCGGAGCGAGCGGCTTCTCGCACAGCACCGGCTTGCCGAGCTCGAGGCAGGCCAGCGCGTACGGCTCGTGGGTGCTGTCGGCGGAGGCGATGACGACCGCGTCCACATCGGCGTCGGTGATCACCGAGATCGGGTCGTCGGTAGCCTCGGTGCCGATTCGGTCGGCCAGCGCGGCGGCCCGGGTGAGATCGATGTCGGCGACCGCGGCCACCTCGCAGCCGAGCTCGAAAGCGAGTGTCTCGCCGTGGTGGACGCCCATCGCGCCGGCCCCGATCAGACCAATCCGGATGCTCATCGCGCGCCGCCCATCGGCAGTCGCGGGTCGACGTCCTGATCCGGCCACTGGCCGCGGATCCAGCCGTAATCCGGGTCATCGCGGATCAGCCAGGCCCGGTCGGCGGACGGCCCGGCCATCACGTTCAGGTAGTACAGGTCGTAGCCGGGGGTGGTGCGGTCGACGGCCCATGCCAGCCGTGCGGCACACAGACGACATCGCCGGGTCGTACGGCCGCGAGCACGTCGACCGGCCGCGCTCAGCCGTCCCGTACACCCGGTGGAAACCGAAAGCGCCGGCGTCACCACCAGCGTGAATAGCCTCCGATCGCAGGTCGAAGTAGTAGATCTCCTCCAGCTCCGACTCCTGGCCGGGCAGGTCCTCGTCGTGCTTGTGCGGCGGGTACGACGACCAGTTGCCGGCCGGCGTGATCACCTCGACCGCGATCAGCCGGTCGGCCGGAAATACCCCGGCCGCACAGAAGTTGTGCACCTGCCGGCTGCAGGCGCCGGCTCCGCGCAGCTCAACGGGCACCTCGGCGGCCGGCACGTACCGCGCTTCGAGCCGGTTTTCGCAGCGCGCGGAGACCAGTGCCAACCGGATTGGGCTGGCGGCCTGTACGCGTACGGACGAATCCCGGGGCGCGTAGACGAAGTCGGACGGCCCGTCGAAGACCGACGCGCGGCCGGTCAGCTCTGCCTTCACGTCGTCACACTCGAGGGCACACCCGCCGCCGGCCAGGGACAGCACCGCCATCTCGTCGTCGCCGGTCCGCCACTCGTACGAGCCACCCGCCGGCAGGTCGAGGATCCGCAGCCCGCTGTACGCCCAGCCGGCCCGCTCCGGGGTCAGCTCCAGCTCGTACGTGTCGGTGGCCAGCGATCCGGCCGGGTGATGCAGGGAGGCGACCATGCGCTCCATCCTCACACGCCTGCCGGACGGGGTCGGTGCCGACAGATCCGATCTTGAAGCAGGGGTGCGCGGAGCCCGTTTCGCGGTAATCTCACGCCCGTGCTCACCCTCGCTGTCCTGAGCCTCAAGGGTGGGGTCGGCAAGACGACGGTCGTGTTGGGCCTCGCCGGCGCCGCCCTGCAACGAGGCCTGCGCACCCTGGTCGTCGACCTGGATCCACAGGCCAACGCGACTTTCGCGTTGGAGCCGGCGGAAACCTCGTACACCGTGGCCGACGTGCTGCTTGGCGGCCGGAACCAGCTCGCCGGCGCGGTCGCGCCCTCTGGCTGGGGACCGGCGCTGGAGGTGCTGGTTGGCTCGGACGGCACCGAGGCCGCGAACGCGCCCGACCCCAGTGCCCGCAAGCTCAGCCGGCTGCGCACCGCACTGTCCACAGTGGACGGCAAGGACGGCTACGACCTGGTGCTGCTGGACTGCCCGCCGTCGCTAGGGCAGCTGACCCGAGGCGCCCTGGTGGCCGCCCAACGGGCGATGCTGGTGACCGACCCGTCGGTCTTCGCGGTCGCCGGTACGCGCCGGGCCTTTGACGCGGTTCAGGCCGAGCGCAAGGCGCACAACGCCGAGCTGCAGCCGCTGGGTGTGTTGGTCAACCGCTTCCGGGCCAGGTCGGCCGAGCACGAATACCGGATCGGCGAACTGCGCGAGCTGTTCGGGCCGCTGGTGCTGACCACCTTGCTGCCGGAGCGGTCCGCGGTGCAGCAGGCGCAGGGCGCCGCCGTGCCGGTGCAGCGCTGGCCCACCCCGGCGGCCGGGAGATCGCGGCCGCGTTCGAACACCTGCTGGACAGGGTTTTACGAAGCTCTAAGAAACGTCCCGGTACCGCCAGGGCGACTGGGGCGTAGATCACATCTGCCCTGTCATCCGAATCCCCGTCATCGCCGCTTACGTTTGTCGTGAAGCTGGGGTAAAGCGGGTTTGTGCAGGCAGGCGCACTGATCACGCTGGCTGATCGGCGAACTGAACCGAACGGGCTGCCCACACGTACGTCCGTCAGGAGATGAAGGTCACCTGAGAACGGCCTGAGAGTTCCGTCATCAATTCCCCTTTGCGCCGTCTGACCTGCAGAGACTGTCCTCACAGAGGCAGCCAGGCCGGGAATCTGTGGACCCACCCGGCCGTTGTGGATGTACGAAGGCGGCACCGGGAGGCAACAATGGCAGCTTCAGATACTCAAGTGATGGAACGTCCGCGCACTCGGCGCGTAGTTGATCGTACCTCGGACCACGGCGACACCTCTGCGGATCTTGTACGCGTCTACCTGGACGGTATCTCGGCAACGGCCCTGCTGTCCGCCGAGGAAGAGGTCGCGCTGTCCCAGCGGATTGAGGCCGGCGTGTACGCCGACCAGCTGCTTTCCGATGTGACCGCGGCGCTCGGGCAGCGGCCCGAGCCGCGGCACGAGGCCGAGTTGCCGTCCGGCAAGACCGCCACGGTGGCGGACCTGCGGGCGGTGGCGGCCGACGGCGAGCAGGCCCGGCAGCACTTCCTGGCCGCGAACCTGCGGCTGGTGGTGTCGGTGGCCCGCAAGTACCCGCGCAGCCAGATGTCCCTGCTGGACCTGATCCAGGAGGGCAACCTCGGACTGATCAGGGCCGTGGAGAAGTTCGATTACCAGCGCGGCTTCAAGTTCTCGACGTACGCGACCTGGTGGATCCGGCAGTCGATCTCGCGCGCCATCGCGCAGAGCGGTCGGACCATCAGGCTCCCCGTCCACCTGGGGGCGAGGAAGTGGGCCGGATGACCCGGGCCCGCCGCGACCTGACCCGTGAGCTGGGCCGCGACCCGGTCGACGCCGAGGTCGCCAACGCCGTCGGCGTGACGGTGGCCCGGATCGAGGAACTGACCCGGCTGGCCAAGGATCCGGTCAGCCTGCAGTCCCCGGTCGGCGACGACGAGGAGTCGGCGCTGGAGGACTTCGTCAAGGACGCGCTTATCCCCGGCCCCGAGGACATCGTCCTGGAGTCGTACGCGAACAGCGATCTGCACCGGTTGGTCGAGCGGCTCGACGATCGGTCGGCCGCGGTCGTACGCGCGCGCTACGGCATGGACGACGGCGAGACGCACACCTTCGCCGAGATCGGCACCCGGCTCGGGTTGTCCCGGGCCAGGATTCAGCAGATCGAGCGGGAGGCCATCGGGCAGCTTCGCCGGCTGGCCGCCGAGTCCGGAGTGGACGCGGCGTAATCCGGTTCGGACAAAATCCGCCGCCCTTTTTCCAAGGTGGCGGATTTTGTTTTCTTCTGCGATGTCTCATGTGGACCGTGGCACAACCGGAACAGAGCGCCGGTCGCGAATGTTCTGCTGATGCGAAGGTTGTCGGCCAACGGCGGGAGTTTCATGATGCTGGTCTTTACCCGTACAGATCAGCGATGAACACCCCGCGCGGGTATTTGCCCGTTCCGCCGCTGCTCACCGTCGGCATCGACATCGGTGGCACCAAGGTCGCCGCCGGAGTCGTCGACCCGGACGGTCGCGTTCTCTCCCAGCTGCGCCGGGAAACGCCGACTCGCAGCCCGCAGGCGGTGGAAGACACCATCGCCGAGTTGGTCTTCGAGCTTTCCGACGACCACGACATCCACGCGGTCGGGATCGGCGCCGCCGGTTTCGTGGACGCGAGCCGGTCGTCGGTGTTGTTCAGCCCGCACCTGGCCTGGCGGCACGAGCCGTTGCGGGACGCCGTCAGCCGCCGACTGCGGTTGCCGGTGGCGGTCGACAACGACGCCAACGCGGCCGCCTGGGCCGAGCTGAGGTTCGGCGCCGGAGTCGGAGAGGACCACATGGTGCTGGTCAACCTCGGCACCGGCATTGGCGGCGCGCTGGTCGTGGGTGGGTCGGTGCTGCGCGGAAAGTACGGGATCGCCGGCGAGTTCGGGCACATGCAGGTCGTGCCGGCCGGTCATCGCTGCGAGTGCGGGAACCGCGGCTGCTGGGAGCAGTACGCGAGCGGCAACGCGCTCGTACGGGAGGCCCGCGGGCTGGCCGCCGCGAACTCTCCGGTCGCGCAGGACCTGCTGGAACGGGTCGCCGGTGACGTGTCCGCGATCAGCGGTCCGTTGATCACCGAGATGGCCCGCGGCGGCGACCGGGCCGCGATGGAGCTGTTCGACGAGATCGGGCACTGGCTCGGCGTCGGCATCGCCAATCTCGCGTCCGCTTTCGACCCCGGACTTTTCGTTATCGGCGGCGGGGTCTCCGACGCTGGCGACCTGCTGTTGACCCCCGCCCGGGAAGCTTTCAAGCGCAGCCTGTCCGGTCGCGGCTTTCGACCGGAGGCCCGGATCGTACGAGCCAAACTCGGCGGCAACGCGGGCCTGATCGGCGCCGCCGACCTGGCCCGCCCGCTGGCCCGCCGCTTTCGCCGGGCCCGCCGCCGGCGGGCCCGTTCGCGTGAACGGCTGATCTGATCGGACTCTGGGCGCAGGACACCAGAGGCAGGTCGGGGTGAGTGCCCGCAGAGACGAGATCTTGTCGTTCATCTCTGTCACTTCGCTTCAGCGTTCTGGCGGCCCGTAGTGGACATCTGGTTCACCACTCATTGACCGGCGGAAATACCCGGCATTACGGTCACCTCCTGCGGTCGCTCGGTCTCGGAGGTCAGTGCATGAAGCTCACTCTCACTCGTCGGGGACTGGCGGTTGCCGTCGCGCTGCTGACCGCGGCCGGCACGTTGTCCGCCTGCGGCTCCGGCGGTTCGGACGGGAAGACGATCCGGGTCGTCTACCAGAAGTTCGGGGTGGGCATCCAGCTCGACGCGCATTTCCAGAAAATCAAGAAAGAGTTCGAGACAGCCAACCCCGGGCTGAAGGTCACGCTCGTACCGGTGAACGCCTCCGAGAACGACTACTACACCAAGGTCAGCCTGATGCAGAAGTCCGCGTCGACCGCTCCGGACGTGGTCTATGAGGACAGTTTCCTGATCAACTCCGACATCCAGGCCGGCTATCTCCGCCCGCTCGACGACTACCTCGCGAAATGGTCGGACTGGTCGCAGTTCCTGCCCGCCGCACAGGGCGCTGCCCGTGGTCAGGACGGCAAGACCTACGGCGTACCGACCGACACCGACACCCGCGGACTTTGGTACAACAAACAGCTTTTCGCCAAAGCCGGCCTGCCCACCGACTGGCAGCCCAAGACCTGGGACGACGTGCTGGCGGCGGCTCGTACGATCAAGGCCAAACTCGCCGGGGTGACGCCTTTGAACGTCTTCGCCGGTAAGCCGGCCGGCGCGAGCGGTCGAGCATGCAGGGCCTGGAAATGCTGCTTTACGGAACCGGTGGCACTCTTTACGACGCCAAAACGAAAAAATGGATCGCGCCGAGCCAGGGATTCACTGACTCGCTGGCCTTTATGCAGACCGTCTACCAACAAGGCCTCGGTCCAACGCCCCAGCAGGCGCTGGATCCGAACAGTTCCGGAGTGATGTCCGGCCAGCTCATGCCGGCCGGCAAACTCGCCATCAACCTGGATGGCTCGTGGCTGTCCAGTACGTGGTTGCCCAGCGGTGCCCGGCCGTGGCCGCAGTGGTCGTCGGTGCTGGGCACCGCGGCCATGCCGACCCAGCATGGCCAGGGGCCTGGGAAAGTCAGCATGTCCGGCGGCTGGACCCTCGCGATCAGTGCCAAGTCGAAGGCGAGTGACACCGCGTTCAAGTTCATTTCGACGGCTCTGAACAAGGAAGGTGCGCTCTCGTACGATCTCGCGGGGGCAGCCGTTCCGGTGCGTAAGGACGTGGCCGCGGATCCGCGCTATCTCAGCAGCAATCCCACCGCGAAGTTCTGGTCGGCGCTGGTCGGGGTGACCTTCTACCGGCCCGCGTTGCCCGAATATCCGCGGATCTCCAACGAAATCCAGGTGGCCACCGAGACCGTCATCACCGGCCAGGGCTCGCCGGCGGCCGCGGTGAACGCGTACGCGGCTTCCCTCAAAGGCATTGTCGGACCGTCGAACGTCGCCGGCGGCTAACGCAAATGCTGGAACAGCGCACGCTGTTCCAGCATTTCCCAGCGAAAACTAGACGGCGTGGATGGCGCCGGTCTGCAGCTGGCCGTGCTGGAAGGTCGGGTCATCCGGCCACCGCACCGTCAGGTCATGACTGTCGCCCGGAATGCGGAATTTCAGGTAGGCCGGCGGCGCCTGGTCGATGTTCTCGTCGTCGGCTGGAATGCCTTCCCAGTGCAGCACGACGCTGGCGTCGTGGCCGGTGCTCAGCGTGGTCGGCGCGACGTGGTCGTTCCAGTGCGACGCGTTGGTCGGCAGCGCCGACCCGTCGCGGGCGATGAACTCGGCCTTGGAGATGAAGCCCGTCAACGTGCAGGTCGTGGTGCCGTGGACGCTGAACGTGAGCGGCGCGTACCGTTGGCCGGCGCCGGCGTCGATCTGACCGATAGTGACGGTCACCTGGTCGGCCTTGCAGGCCGCCGGTGCCTTCGCCGGGACGGTGGCCGCGGTGGCGGCCGTGTCGAGCCCGACGACGACGAGAGCTCCGGCAGTCGCGAGGGTGAGCGCGCCGGTGACGATCTGTGCCTTGCTACGCAAGATTATTTGCCTTCCCAACAGACTTCGGTGTCAGTTTCAGTGCCCTGGCCGGGGTGGCTTCACCGTACAAGTAAATTCCAAACATTAAGACGCTCAAGTCGGTAAAAATGCTCCACATCACTCTGTGTGGGTCATCACAGGCGAGTGAGAATGGTTGTTCGCTGGGCGTTTCAACACGCAGCCGGCAGTGTTCACGATGGGATTTGTCGGCGATGCTGGCTACTGCCGGCGTGCTTTCGTTGCTGGCGTGGTGGTGCGTACGCCCGTGGCTGGCGCGCCGCTTCCACCGCGCGACCGCAAATTAGGGTTTGTGGCCGATCGCCAGCAAATGAGCGCTGGCGGCCCGAATGCGCGGGTCGAGTTCCAGCAACCTGGCCAGTCGCAGCGCGCACTCCTGCACTTCGGGGGTGCCACTGACATCGGCGGCGGTCCAGGCCGGACCTTCCAGTCCATATGTCAAAACGTCCGCGCAGCCGCCCGCGAGCATTTCGTCGGTCAGGTCTTCCGGACTGTGCAAGTAGGCCAGGTCCATGAAGTTGTCGTGCACCACCGAACCTCGCCCAGTCGCCAAGACCTGGCCCGCGACCTGCGTCAACGCCTCATCGAGCAAACCGCGAGACGCCAGGTCCAGGCCCGGCGCATGTCGGCTCACCGCGGCGGCGGCGACCAGGCCTCCGGGGCGTACCACCCGGACCCGGACGGCCTCGGCAATGGCAGCGAGCCGCTCGGATCGCTCCAACAAGTGGTAAAGCGGTCCCAGCATGATGACCGCGTCAACGCAGGAATCCGTTTCTTCCAACGACCTCGCGTCGCCGACGCGACGCGCCTTTACGCCAGGAATTTCGGCCGCCACGCGTACTTGCTCGGGCACCGGGTCGACGAGCGTGACGTCGTATCCGTCGGTGGCCAACCAGCGCGAATGGACGCCGGTCGCGCCGCCGACATCGAGGACCTTGGCCGGTGGCTGCGGCAGTTGGGCGCGCAGAATTTCCTGAGTACGAACGAATTCCAGCCGGCCGTGCGCAGTGTCGGTCAGTCGACGGTCCTCGGCGTACACTTCGCTGTAAAAGGTCAGTAAGTCTGCCATCGGCTGGCTGATTTTTGCCTGGCCTGGCCGAATCCGCCACCGAGTTTTGGTCAGCCGGTCGCTGACACCGCGGTGCCAGCGAGATTTTTCTGACCTCGGGCCAAAAGTTTGGTGTGCCGACATACATCAGCACGGCCGCCACCGCCATTAAAGCCGCGCTCGTCAGCCACGCTGTTTGATACGACGTCAGCTGGACGAGCGTGCCAAAGCCGAGGGGCCCGGCACAGCCGCCGGCATAAACGCCGGTCTGGGTGATCGAGGTCGCGGCGGCCGGCGCGGATGGGTTGAGGCGTACGACCGCGAAATTCACCACCCCGGGCCACGCCCAGCCCAGGCCAAAGCCGGCCATCGTGCCGATCACCAGGGTGAGCTGGCCGGGCGCGGCCAGCAGCGCCAGCCCTACCGCGCCGATTGCCAGCATCACCACCACGATGCTCAGATGACCGCCGGGTTTGCGGTCAGCCAGCCAGCCGCTGCCGATCCGGCCGACGATCCCGCAAACGCTGCCGCCGGCGAGCACCAGCCCGGCGGCGGCCTCCGAGATACCGTGCCCGACCGACGAGCCGACCAGGAAGGTGCCCAGCGCGTTGGCTGTACCAGCGGCGAGGCACGCCCGACGACGCGACCACCACCAGCGCGGTGATCTTCGCGTCCCGCTCGCCGCCGCCATGCCCTTTTCGGCCACCCCCACCGGGCACCACGAGCAGCGCCGCCAACGAGATCACCGCCGCCAGCCCGAAGGCCCACCGCCAGCCAACCGTGAGGCCCAGCGCTGGCACGGCGATGCCGGCGAGCAGTGTCGAGGTGGGAATGGCGGCCTGCTTCACGCCGTACGAGAGGCCCTGCCGGCGCGCTGGCACCGACTCGGCGAGCGACAGGTTCGAACCGAGCTGCCCGAACGCGTTGGCGACGCCGCCCAGGACGAGGAAGGCGGCGAGCACCGCGTACGAGTGCGCCACGAACGCGATCCCGGCCATGCAGGCCGCCGCCGCGACGATGCCGGCCCTGGTCACCAGGGTCGCGCCGAGCTGCTCCGCACACCAGCCGGCGGGCACCGAGGCGACCGCTGAGCAGGCGAAATAGATCGCCACCAGGGTGCCCAGCCCGGCTGGGCTCAGGTGCAGCTCGTCGCTCATGAAGATGCTCAGCCCGCCGACCAGGAACACCGGCACCACCGAGGCGACCGTCGCGGTGACCGCGCTGATGGCAGCGTGCACGCCGGTCGTCGGGTGGGCATCTCTGCTGATGTCGATGTTCTTCACGCTAAGTCGGTTTGGCCCGTTCGCCGCTGTGAAATCAGCCTCAGTCGGCTCTTCGTGCCAGACTGGGTGGCGTGCCTGAGCTGCCTGAAGTGGAGGCGCTCGCCGCGTATCTGCGCGAGCGCGCGGTCGGCCATGCCATCGCCCGGATCGACCCGGTCGCGATCAGTGCCCTGAAGACGTACGACCCACCCGTCACCGCGCTCGCCGGCCTCACCCTCACCGGCGCCGGCCGGCACGGCAAGTTCCTGGATCTCGACGTGGACGGCCTGCACCTGGTCGTCCACCTGGCCCGGGCCGGCTGGCTGCACTACCGCGAGTCACTGCCGGCCGCGCCACCCAAACCCGGCAAGGGCCCGATCGCGCTCCGGGTCCACCTCGATGACGAGTCCGGCTTCGACCTCACCGAGGCCGGCACGAAGAAGGGTCTCTCGGTCTACTTGGTGACGGACCCCGCGCTGGTCCCCGGCGTCGCCCGGTTGGGCCCGGACGCGATGTCCGTCACCGTCGACGAGCTGGCCGCGATCCTGTCCGGTCAGGGCAGCCGCATCAAGAACGTACTCACCGAGCAGTCCGTGATCTCCGGCGTCGGCAACGCCTATTCCGACGAAATCCTGCACGCCGCCCGGCTGTCGCCCTTCGCCATTTCCTCGAAGCTGTCGCCCTCGGACGTGCAAGCCCTGCATTCGGCGATTCAGCTGATCCTGACCGACGCGGTCACCCGCAGCGTCGGCCAGGGATCAGCCACCCTCAAAGGCGAAAAACGCTCCGGCCTGCGCGTCCACGCCCGGACCGGGATGCCCTGCCCGGTCTGCGGCGACACCGTCCGCGAAGTCTCGTACGCCGACAAATCCCTGCAATACTGCGCCACCTGCCAAACCGCCGGTAAACCCCTGGCCGACCGCCGAATGTCCCGCCTCCTCAAGTAGCCCGTCGTTACAATCGGATTCCGATTGCAACCAAGCCCCGCACCTTCGTTGGGGGTTAGCGGCCTAGGCGGGCGCCCATGTAGTCGACCGGGACGGTCTGCTCGGTTTCGACGGCCTTCATGGCGGCCTCGAGCATGGCGACCACTTCGGCGCCGTGTTTGCCGGTGGAGGGGGAGGCGGCGCCGTCGCGGATGGAGAGCAGGAACTGCTCGGCCTCGTTGCGCAGCGGTTCGGTGTCCTCCAGGACCTGAGGGGTCTCCTCGCCGTAGCGGTAGGACAATTTGAAGTCGCCGTACGACTCCGAATAACCCGGCACGTCGACGCCCTTGTCACACAGGACGACCTTCGAGTCGGCGGAGAGGTCGTCGTAAATCAGCATTTTCTTCGAGCCGACGAAGACCATCTGACGGATCTTTTTGGCGTCCAGCCCAGGAAACGTTGAGTTGCGCGACCGCGCCGGAGCCGAATTCCAGGTTCAGGAAAGCGACATCGTCCAGGCCCGGCTGCAGGAAGGAGCGGGCTCGGCCGGAAACGGTCGTCGGGCGCTCACCGAGAACGTGCGACAGGATCGAGAAGTCGTGTGGTGCGAGGTCCCAGAGGGCGCCCACGTCATGCCGGACCGGGCCGAGGTTGACTCGCGTCGAGGTGGCGTAGCGGATGTCGCCGAGCTCGCCGGAAGCGACGATTTCGCGGATCTTGCGCACGGCCGGTGTGTAGACGAAGGTGTGCCCGACCATCAGCTGCAGACCGGCGTCGGCGGCCAACCCGACCAGCTCGCGGGCCTCCGCGGAGTTGGTGGTGATGGGCTTTTCGACCAGTACGTGCTTGCCGGCTTCGATGGCCTGCTTGGCCAACGCGAAATGCGTTTTTGGCCGGCGTACAGATAACGACCGCGTCGATGCCGGCGGTCAGCACCTCGTCCAGCGACGCGTACGAGACGATGTCCGGCCGGTTTTCCTTCAACCGCTGGCGGCTGTCCGCGCTGGGGTCACCGACGATGACTTCGCACCCCAGGTTGGAGAAGTTGCGCAGAAGGTGCGGTCCCCAGTACCCGTACCCCAGCAGTCCGATCCGTAGCCCGGTCTGCTCACTCATCCCCACGGCCTCCTTGGTCGGTCAGCCGTGCAGGCGTGCCCGAAGTCGATGTCTGGTGCAATCTCAGTGCAGCGCGGACGTTAGCATCGACCGCCATGGCACAAAGTCGTCGCCTTCGCGTGGGCATGCTGGCCGTCACAAATTACGAGAGCGATCCACGGGTCCGCCGGCAGGCGGAAGCCCTGGTCGCTCGCGGCGATGAGGTGACCGTGCTGGCCCTCAGCTCGGCCGACCGGCCGCGCCACGAGCTGCTGGACGGCGTCCGGGTCGTGCACTTCAAGACCGAGAAGTTCCGCGGCGCTGGCGGCGCCGGCTACCTGAAGTTGTACGGCGACTTCGGCGTGCGAGCCGGTGCCTGGCTGGCCGCCAGACCGCGCAGGTTCGACGTGATCCAGGCGCACTCGATGCCCGAGGTGCTGGTCTTCTGCGCGGCCGTGCAGAAGCTCGTACGAGTGCCGTTGTTGCTGGACGTACACGACATGACCTCGCGACTTTTCGAGTCCAAGTTCGGTGATTCCAAGATCGTCAGGGCGGTGCACGCCAGCGAGACCATGTCGATGGCCTTCGCCAACGAGGTCATGACCGTGCATGAGCCGTACGCGGAGGCCCTGCGTGCGCGTACGAAGCGGCCGGTCACCAGCGTGCTGAACTCGCCGGATGAGGCGATGTTCACCCCGAGCCGGTGGCGCGGCTGGGACCCGGCCGGCGAGGTCGTCTTCAGCTATCACGGCACGATCGCGCCGCGGCATGGGCTGGTGGCGCTGGTAGAGGCGCTGGCGCTCGTACGCAAGGAGCTGCCGAAGGCTCGCCTGCAGGTACGCGGCGGCGGCGACGGCCTGGCGGCGGTGGCCGAGAAGGTGCAGGAGCTCGGCATGCAGGACGTGGTTGACCTGCCCGAACGGGTCTACGCGGTGCACGACATGCCGGCCCAGATCGATCGCGTCCACATCGGCGTCGCACCGAACCAGCTGGACATCTGGACATCTGGACCGCCGACACGCTGCCCACCAAGCTGTTGGAGTACGCGGCGATGGGTGTGCCGTCGATCAGTTTCAAGAACCCGGTGGTGACCCGGTACTTCCCGGACGACGCGGTGTCGTACGTGGATCCGGCGAGCGCCCAGAACCTGGCGACCGCGATGCTCGCGCTGGCCAAGGACCCCGAAGCGGCCCGCAAGCAGGCCGACCGGGCCTCCGAGGTGATGGCCGAGCTGTCCTGGGCGAAGCAGAAGCTGATCTACCTCGACGTGCTGGACCGGATGGCAGGCAAATGAGCGACACGATGGCGAAGCCAGCCAGCGGCGGGCCGAAGAAGGCCGAGTCGCGCAAGACCAAGAAGGCCCGCAAGACCCAGGAGGCGAAGGCCGCCGCCGACGCGCTCGCGGCCCGCCGGAACCGGCCCGTAAGGCCGCCAACCCCGCCACCAGCGACGCCTGAGCCGGTCGAGGTCGAGCCGATTCCGCAGATCAAGCCGGGCCGGGCCATCGTCAGCTCCGGTTTGCTGACGATGTTGGCGCTGGTCAGCATCGGGCTGGTACGGCTGGTCCATGGCTCGCTGGTGAACCATCACCTGGCCAATCCGGCCAAATATGGCACGGTCACCCTGCTGATCGCGATCGCCACCGTGACGAGCCTCGCGTTGCCGGCCGGGGTGGCCAGCGCGATGAGCAAGTTCATCCCGTATCACCGCGGTAGCGGTGCGGAGCCGACCGCTCGCTCGGTCTACCGCTTCCTGTCCCGGCTGGGACTCGCCGGTTCGGTGTTCTTCGGGATCGCAGTGGGCTTGCTCACACCGCTTTTCGTCCCCGAGGTCGGCGTCCGCGACGCGATCCTGGTGGGTCTGTTGACGTTTACCTTCAGCACGTACAGCTTCGACAAGTCCGCGCTCTACGGCTTCGACCGGGTCGCTTCGTACACGAAGCTCGAGCTCTCGACCGGTGTGCTGACGATCCTCATCACGATCGCCATCCTGGTCACTCCGTGGCAGGGCTATCTGCTGCCGTTCGTCGTCGGATACGGCCTGTTCACGCTCGGGGCCAGGATGCTGCTGCGGGCCAACATGGCCGGCGAGGTCGCGCCCGTCTCGGCGTTCGACCGGCGTGAGGTGATCGCGTTCGTCGCACTTGCCTGCGCGGGCACGTTGGCCTCGACCGGGTTCCTGTACGGCACGAACATCCTCGCCAAGATCTTCTCGACTCCGGCGGCGGTGGGCTACTTCGGCGCCGCGGTGACGCTCGTACAACCGATGAACCTGCTGCCACGGGCGCTCAACCTCGCGCTGTTCCCGGCGATGGCGCACGCACAGGGTGCCGGCGACACCGATGCCGTGCGACGGCATACGGACATCTCGACTCGCGCCCTCTTCTTCGTTCTCGCGCGCCGCTCTTCGCGGCGGCGATCCTGGTGGCCAGGCCGATCCTGATCATCTTCGGCAAGAACGCGGAGAGCGGCACGACGGTGCTGCAGATCATGCTGGCGGCGAGCTTCCTCGCGGTCGTCCAGGTGGCATCGGTGAACGCGCTGTCGTCGGGAAACCTGCGGCAGGTCCGGATCCCGGTCATCTCGGCGGTCACCGGCGCGGCGATCGGGGGTCATCCTCGCCGCGACGCTTTCCGGCCCGCTTGGCGCGGCCGGCATCGGGCTGGCTTACCTGCTTGGTACGACGGTGATCGCCGGCGGGCCGATTGTGGTCACGTGGCGGCTGCATCGGATGCAGTGGACGGGCATGGTGGTGCGGTCGTTGGCGGTGGTCGCGTTGGGCGCGGCGGTCGCCGCGGGGCTGGATGCGACGCGCCTCACAGCCGGCTTCACCGGCGTGCTGGCCGCGCTGGTGGCGGCCGTTGTGGTATTCGCGACAGGTGTCCTGATTCTGCTGCCTGAGCTGCGCAAACTCTACGCGGTGGCGCGCCGGAAAGGGCAGCTGTGATCGCCCCGAACCGGGTAGTTCGGGGCACACATCCGCAAGGCCGGCACCCTTCGGTGCTAAGCTTTTCTGGTCACGTGCTGCTGTCCGCGAGCAGCCGGCGGCACCTGCTCTGAATGCCCAGGGCAGAGGTCACCGGCAGCGGCGGAGGAGAGCTTCGAGCAGGGTTCAGAAGCTCCAAGCGGCCCGACGGACACCGGTGGTGCCGATCGAGGAGGCTCGGCTTGACCGTTCTATCTAGGGGTGGGCCCGCTGTGGCCTCTGCACCCCTCACAGTGACGACCGCGGCGGTTTCCGGTCGTCCAGGCGTGCCCCAGTCTTCGCTGATCTCCCAGCTCTCTGACGAGCTGGTGAAGCGCGGCCGGATCCAGCGGGTGGCAACCCGTGGCCTGGACATCTTGCTCGCGAGCGCGGCATTCTGCTTTCTTCGCCGTTCATGCTGGTCGCCCTGCTGTGGGTGGCCATCGACTCGCCCGGGCCGGTGCTTTTCCGGCAGCAGCGGGTCGGCCGCGGCGGGCGGATGTTCACGATGCTCAAGTTCCGGTCGATGCGGACCGGGGCGGACGAGAACGTCCACAAGGAGTACGTGCAGAAGATCTACACAGAGGGCGCCAGCACGGTGGCGGCCAAGCTGCACAACGACGACCGGGTGACCCGGTCCGGCAAGCTGCTGCGCAAGACCAGCCTGGACGAGCTGCCGCAGCTGTTCAACATCCTCGGCGGCTCGATGAGCCTGGTCGGACCCCGCCCGGTGCTGCCGTACGAGGTCGAGGTGATGGGCCCGGAGAACCTGGACCGGTTCGCCGTCAAGCCCGGCCTCACCGGCCCCTGGCAGGTGTACGGCCGCGGTCGGGTGACATTCTTGGAAATGATGGAGCTGGACGTCAGCTACGCGCGCAAGGCCAGTGTGTTCACCGACTTGGGGCTGATCATTCGTACGCCCCTCGCGGTGCTCTCCGGCAAGGGCGCGAAGTGACGAGGGCGTTGGTGTGATCGCCGCGCCGCCGCTGGCTCGCCGGCCTGGGGTCAGTTACTGAACTGACCCCAGGACACAACTTCACGCGAGAAATCTTCGACGGCGACCTGACTGGATACTGGCGATAGTGACCACTTTGACGACTGCTGACCTGGCCCCTTCTGCCCAGCCGGAACCGGCACCCGATCCCAGGCCACTGTCCGCGCCGATTTCGCGCGCGCTCAGCCTGGTGGTGCTCGTTCTGCTTGCCGCCCTTCTGGTGGACGTTCTCTTCGAGGGCTGGGTGCAACAGCTCTTCGGCCACCCCGGACTACCCAACGCCAAGGGCGATCCCACGTGGATTCTTGCGGACTGGCCCAAGAACGTCAAAACAGGGCTTTTCCTCCTGGTGCTCGGCTTTACCGTTATCAAGGTAGCCGTTGACAAAAGCTGGCGGGACTTTTTCACCAAGGCCGAGCTGGCTTTGGTCGCCCTGGGCGTCATCATGGCGATTTCCGGGTTCTTCGGCGGGCGCGGCGCGGTACTGATCGGGCAGGCGCTGTTTGTCTACTTCCGCGGTGTCATCGTGTTTTTCGCGTGGCGCGCGGTGCGGCCGACCACCAAGCAGCTGAAGCCGATCCTTTATCTGGTCGGTGGCATCGCGGTGCTCAACGCGGGGCTGGCGATCGTCGAGACCCTGATCGGCTACCCGGCGTACCAGTGGCTCGGCTGGACCGACCTCACCTGGGCCCGGATCAACCGGGCGCACGCGCTGCTGAACCACCCGAACCACCTCGGGCATTTCCTGATGATCGTGGAGATCGGGCTGATCGCCTGGTTCAGCACCAAGGACAAGATCTCCAAGAAGCTGTGGTTCCTGTTCGGTTTCCTCGCGCTGGGCATGTCGGCGACCCAGTCACGCGAATCGGCGATCGGGTTCGTCTTGGCCGCCGTGGTGATCTGGTGGATGCGCCGGCGCCCGGTACGGCCGCTGGCCATCGCGCTGATCCTGGTGGTCGGCTTCACCGGCCTGCAGCTGCTGAACAGCACCGAGAACAGGGTGACGCTGGAGAAGCGGATTCTCGGCGTGTTGGCCGCGCTGCATTTCGGCGCCGGGTCATCGGCCGAGGACCAGCCGGGCATCCCGGCCCGCGAGATCCGGGTGCTGTTCTACCAGCAGGGAGCCAAGCTGTTCGTCGAGCGGCCAGTGCTCGGCTACGGCGTCGGCCAGTTCGGCGGCACGGTGGCCTTCCAGCACGACCCGACCTGGTACAAGAAGTTCAACTTCAACCTGTACGGCGCGAAGCCCGACCAGGTCGACTCGTTCTGGTTGCACCTGGCCGTGGAGACCGGCGCGCTGGGCGTCCTGGGTTACCTGGTCTGGCTGTTCTTCCTGATCGCGCCCATGGTCCGGTCGCGTACGAGGGGACCGGACGTCTCGCCGTACGTGCTGTGGGGGGGCCGCCGGTGGTGGTCGCGCCGCGGTGGTGGCGGCCTTCCTGTCGCCCTCGCTGGAGGACCAGCTGTTCCCGGTGTTGTTCTTCACCGTGCTCGGGCTCGGGTGGTCGGCGCTGCGACGTGGCGACAACGCGGACACCGTGCCGGCCACCCTGCTGGCCGGTCCGGCGCTGTCGGTGACCAAGTTCTGGCGGCCGGCGGTGCTCGCCGAAGGCGCGACCGACGACCACCTGAAGTTCAGCTGGCGGTCGCCCAAACCGGCCGTCGCCGACGCGGCTCCGGCGGCCTCGGCGACCGGGCCAGCGCACGCCGCACCGGAACCTGCAGTGCCTGAGGATTCTGCTGAAACAGCTGGCCAGCAGGCCGATGACGGGCCCGATCCGGGCTCCGAGGACGCCACCGGCCGGCATCGCAGCGGGTGACTGGCCGCACATCGGCGGTAGCCGGATTTCGGTTCCCCGGCCGGTCGCTGGCACACTGAACCGCTGGCGCACCCCGGAGCGGTCCACAGCCGGCCGGGCAGTGCGGCGGAACTAGAGGCGCAATGGGGCGCCTCACCCGAAGGGAGGCTCACAGACCTGTGAGCGCACCAACTGCTGACGGCATCGCCCAGATCGGCTTCGGCTACTGGGGTCCGAACTTGTCTCGCAACCTCGCGGCCCACGCCGCTGGTCGCTGGCGGCACCTGGTCGACCTGTCCCCGGAGCGCCGGGACAAGGCCGCCTCGCTCTACCCGCAGATCAACGTCACCGAGGACCTGGACAAGGTGCTCGCGGACGAGACGGTCGGCGCGGTCATCGTGTCCACCCCAGCGGCCAGTCACGCGTCGCTGGCGCGCAAGGCGCTGGACGCCGGCAAACACGTCTTCGTGGAGAAACCGCTCGCGCTGACCACCGCGGACGCCGTGAGTGTCGCGGAGCAGGCGGACCAGGCCGGGCTGGTGCTGATGGTGGGGCACACGTTCGAGTTCGTGCCGGCCGTACGCAAGATGAAGGAGATCATCATCGACGCCGGAGACATCGGCGACGTGCTCTACATCCACTCGCAGCGGCTGAACCTGGGCCGGATCCAGAGCGACATCAACGCGTTCTGGTCCATCGGTCCGCACGATGTCTCGATCGCGAACTACCTGACCGGCAGCAATCCGGAGTGGGTGTCCGCGCGCGGCGCCCGCTACCTGAACGAGACCGTCGAGGATGTCACGTTCGTGACCGTCGGCTACCCCGGCGGCATCCTCGCGCACATGCACGTCTCGTGGCTGGACCCGTCCAAAACCCGCAAGACCACGGTCGTGGGCAAGGACAAGATGCTCGTGTACGACGACATCGACGCCGACGCGAAGCTCAAGGTCTACGACAAGGGCGCGGACCGGCTGGACGCCGACTCGTACGGTGCTTATCAGTACCGCCTGCGGGACGGCGAAATGCACGTACCGCGGCTGGAGATGGTCGAGCCGCTCGCGACCGAGCTCAAGCACTTCCTGGAGTGCACGGTGACGGCGAGCGTCCGCGTACGGACGGCTGGAACGGCGCCCGCGTGGTGGCCGTACTCGAAGCCGCCGACAAGTCCCTGAAGGCCGACGGGGACAAGGTGAAGATCGATCTGCCGGTCTCTTCATGACGGCGGCTCTGACGATTTCTCCGCTCGCTGTCGTGGACAGCAGGGCGGAGTTGGGTGCCGGCACGGTGGTCGAGGAGTTCTGCTCGATCGGCCGCGCCGGGCCTGACCAGCCGTTGGTGGTGGGCGCGGGTTCGACGCTGCGCAGCCACACGGTGATGTACGCGGGCAGCACGATTGGTGCCCGGTTCGCCTCCGGTCACCACGCGATGATCCGCGAGAACTGCACGATCGGTGACAACGTCTCGGTCGGCTCGCTCACCGTGCTGGAGTTCAACGTCACGGTGGCCGACGGCGTACGCATCCATTCCCAGTGCTTCATCCCCGAGTACACGGTGCTCGAGGAGAAGGCCTGGATCGGGCCGCGGGTGACGGTGACCAACGCGCCGTTCCCCCGCGCTGCCAGCACATGCCCGACTGCCTGGTCGGGGTGCGCATCGGCCGTGAGGCCAAAGTGGGGGCGAACGTGACCCTGCTTCCCGGCGTCCAGATTGGGGAACGGGCGCTGGTTGGTGCGGGCGCGGTGGTGACCAAGGACGTGACGTGCCAGCCGGCGCGGTCGTGGTCGGCAACCCCGCGCGCGTGGTGAAAACCATCGACGAGCTGATCTGTACGGTCGGCGAACCGCACCCCCCGTATCCCTCGTCCGCGAACTAACAGTTTCTGGAGTATTCAATGCCGAACATTCCACTGGTAGACCTCAAGGCCAACTACGCCCGGCACAAAGAGGGCATCGACGCCGCGATGAAGGAGGTCATCGACAACACCGCCTTCATTCAGGGCCCCGCGGTCAAGCAGTTCGAGGCCGATTTCGCCGCCTTCTCGCAGGTCAAGTACGCCGTGGGTCGCGTCGCGTCCGGCACCGCCGCGCTGCACCTGGCGATGGTCGCCGCGGGCATCGGCCCCGGTGACGTGGTCGCCACCCCGTCGCACACCTTCATCGCCACCGTCGAGGCGATCAGCTACACCGGCGCCACCCCGCGGTTCATCGAGATCGACCCGGAGACGGGCCTGATGGACCCGCAGGAGCTGAAGAAGAACATCGACGGCGTCAAGCTGGTGCTGCCGGTGCACATCCACGGCCGCCCGGTCGACCTGGACGCCATTGGCGCGATCTGCGCCGACGCCGGCATCCCGCTGATCGAGGACGCCGCGCAGGCGCAGGGCTCGGACTACATCAAGGCCGACGGCACCAAGGTGCGTTGCGGCGGGTACGGCCTGGCCGCCTGCTTCTCGTTCTACCCCGGCAAGAACCTGGGCGCCTTCGGTGACGCTGGCGCGGTCACCACCAACGACGAGGCGTTCGCGAAGAAGGTCGCGCAGCTGCGTGACCACGGCCGTACGAGCAAGTACGTGCACGAGATGCTGGGCTTCCCGGAGCGGCTCGACACACGCTGCAGGCCGCCGTCCTGAAGGTCAAGCTGACCACGTTGGACGCGGACAACGAGCGTCGCCGCGAGATCGCCAAGCTCTACAGCGAGAAGCTGGCTGGCGTCGGCGACCTGCGTACCCCGCCGGAGACCCCGAACCTGATCTCGAACTACCACCACTACGTCCTGCGGACCGGCCAGCGCGACGCGTTGGAGGCGTTCCTGAAGGAGAACGGCGTCGGCGTGGTCATCCACTACCCGGTGCCGGTGCACCTGCAGCCGTCGTACGCGGACCTCGGCTACAAGAAGGGCGACATGCCCATCACCGAGGCGTACGCGGACAGCATCGTGTCGCTGCCGATCTTCCCGGAGCTGACCAACGAACAGGTCGACACCGTGGTCGCGGCCGTGAAGAAATATTTTGAGCAGGTTTGATTTCTAAGGCGCAATAGGCCGGTGTCGCCCGGGGCGCCCAAAGCAACAGCGGACCAGGCCGTGGTGCGGATTGGTGTGGATCTACCATTTGGCACCAATCCGGTCACCAGGGACAAGGCAGGCAGGCAGGTACTCGCTATGACAGCAGCGCTTCGGATCCTGGCAGTCACCAACCTTTGGCCGGAAGGCGGAAGCTTTCGCGGAGTTTTTGTTGAGGAACAGGTCGAAGCGTTGCGCAAGCTCGGGCACCACGTGGATGTTGAGGTCGTCGCGCAGTCGCGGGGCAGCAAGGACTACTTGCTTGCCGCCCCGCGGGTGCGGGCTCGTGTTAAGGCCGGCTCGTACGACGTGGTGCACATCCATTACGGCATGACTGCCGCGTCCGCCCGGCTGGTCGGCAATGTGCCGCGCGTTCTTTCGCTCTATGGCAGCGATGTGAACTCGCCCAAGGAACACCGCATCACCCAGCTCGGCTCCGGTGGCGTGGCCAAACGCATCTATGTTTCGAAGCGGCTGGCGCAGACCGCGGGCGACCAGGACGGCGTGGTGATCCCGAACGGGGTCGATTTCGCCACGGTTCGCCGCCGCCGATCGGGAGGCGGCACGGGCCGCGCTCGGCATCGAACCGCACGAGAAGGTCGTCCTTTTCGGTGGTATGCCGACAAACTCCGTCAAGGGCTACGACGTTTTCAGTGACGTGCTCAAGGAGCTGAAGGCGTCCGACGACTCGATCCGCGAGCTGGTGCTGTCCGCGCCGAACCAGCCGGTCGAGAAGATCGTTGAGAAATACAACGCGGCTGACGTGTTCCTTTTCACGTCCCGCAAGGGATCCGAGGGCTCGCCGACGGTGGTCAAGGAGGCCGTCGCGATGGGTTTGCCGGTGGTCAGCGTGGACGTCGGCGACGTCGCCGAGATCACCCGCGAGGTCACGCCGTCTCAGGTGGTCGCCTTCGCCGAGCCGTGGGGCACGCCGGCCGCGCGCGAGGCGCTGGTGAAGTCGCTGGCCGACGCGGTGACCGAGGTGCTCGACACTAAGTCCCGCTCCAACGGCCGCGAGGCCTGTGGATGGCTCGACTCACCACACGGATCGCCGAACGGATCGTCGAGGTCTACCGGTCGGTGGTCCGTTGAGTCCGGAAGGTAGAAAGACGGCATGAATTCAGCGCTGGTCACCGGAGCCCACGGGTTCGTCGGCACGCACGTACGGGCGGAGCTGGCCGAGCGCGGCTGGGAGGTGATCAGCCTTGGGCGGGCGGAGCGTACGGACGACCACTACGTCCGGCACGACCTCGCTGACCCGACCGGCATCGACGCGCTCGCCCAGCAGGTCGGCGACCTCAAGCCGGACGTGATCTTCCACCTGGCCGCCTCGCCGGCCTTCAAGGCGGCCGGCGGCGACCCCACCGCGCTGGTGGCCGACGCGGTCTCAGCGACCTTCAACCTGTGCCGCGCGATGGTTGCGGCCGGCAGCAAGGCGCGGCTGCTGGTGGCCGGCTCCTCGGCCCAGTACGGCGCGCTGCCCCGAGAGCTGAACCCGGTGACCGAGGACGCTCCGCTGCGCCCGGTCAACGCGTACGGACACGCCAAGGTCGCCGCCGAGGCCACCGCGATGGCGTTCGCGGCCACCGGGGCGCTCGACGTGATTCCGGTACGCGCCTTCAACCACATCGGTCCCGGCGAGCCGCCGACCACGGTCGCGAGCGCATTCGCCCGCCGCATCGCGGACGTGCGTGCCGAGCTTTCCGACACGGTCACCGTCGGAGACCTCGACGCGGTCCGCGATTTCACCGACGTACGCGATATCGCCGCTGGCTACGTTGAGCTGGCCGAACGCGGTGAGTCAGGCCGGCTTTACAACCTGTGTTCGGGCCGCGAGGCGACCGTTGGCGCGGTCCTGGCGGCTTTGCTGGCCGCAGGGGGGTTGGACCCCTCGGTGGTGAGGGTCACGGACCCGCCATCGGGCGCCGCGAACCGACCTGGCAGCATTCCGTATCAGGTCGGTTCTCCCGCGCGCGTGCGTGCGGAGATCGGGTGGAGCGCTCAGCGGCCGCTGGCCGACAGTGCGGCCGACCTGCTGGACGCCGTGGAGAAGGCTGGACGCCCGTGACGGAAGGACAACCGGTGCAAAGTTGGGCAGGCCGGAAGGTTCTGGTGACCGGTGCCGGAGGGTTTATCGGCTCACACCTGGTCGAGGAACTGGTACGCGCAGGCGCGCAAGTGCGGGCGATGGTGAAGTACAACGGCCGCTCCGAGATCGGCATGCTGGCGCTCTCGCCGGCAGACGTACGCGAGTCGATCGAGATCGTGCACGGAGACATCACCGACCCGTTCTACGTGAAACATGTGTGTACGGACCGTGATGTTGTCTTCCACCTCGCGGCCCTGATCGCCATCCCGTACTCGTACACCGCGCCGAAGTACTACGTGGACGTGAACGTCAACGGCACGCTCAACGTGCTGCAGGCGGTTCGCGAGCTGGAGATCCCGCGGATGGTGCACACGTCGACCTCGGAGACGTACGGCACCGCGCTGTACACCCCGATCGACGAGAAGCACCCGCTGCAGCCGCAGTCGCCGTATTCGGCGTCCAAGATCGGTGCGGACTGCATGGCCGAGTCGTTCTACCGGTCCTTCGGGACACCGGTGGCCACGATTCGCCCGTTCAACACGTACGGACCACGGCAGAGCGCGCGAGCGGTCATCCCGACCATCGCGAGCCAGCTGCTGGCCGGCCGCGACCAGGTCAAGCTGGGCGATCTTCGGCCGGTACGCGACCTGACGTTCGTGACGGACACCGCGCGCGGCTTCATGGCGGTCGCGAATGCCGATGAGTGCATCGGCACCGCCACCAACGTCGGCAACGGCAAGGGCATCACCATCGGTGACCTCGCCGCGTTGATCGCCGAGGTGGCTGGCCGTCCGGACGTACCGATCGTCGAGGACACCCAGCGGCTGCGGCCGGCCAAGAGTGAGGTGTTCGAGCTGATCGCGGACGCTTCGGCGGCCAAGAAGCGGGCCGACTGGGAGCCGCAAGTGTCGCTGCGCGAGGGGTTGTCCAGAGTCGTGGACTACGTCAAGAGCAGCAACCTGCACCGCTATGACGTGGACCGGTATACGACATGAGGGCGGTCATTCTGGCCGGTGGCAAGGGGACGCGGCTAAGACCGTTCACCACCAGCTTCCCCAAGCCACTGATGCCGGTCGGTGACATACCGATCCTGGAGATCGTGCTCCGCCAGTTGCGGATGCACGGAGTCACGGACGTAACGATGCTGACCGGGCACCTGGCGTACCTGCTCGAGGGCTACTTCACCGACGGTTCGCACCTGGGCATGAAGATCGAGTACATCCGCGAGGACAACCCGCTCGGCACCGCCGGACCGCTGCGGTCGCTGACCGGCAAGGTGTTCGACGACTTCTTCGTGATGAACGGCGACCTGCTCTGCAACATGGACTTCAGCGACTTGATGAAGCAGCACAAGTCCGAGGCCAATCCGGTCACCGTCTCCACGTACGTCCGCAGTGAGAAGATCGAGCTGGGCGTGCTGAAGGTCGCCGAGGGCGGCCGGGTGTACGGGTACGAGGAGAAGCCGACGCTGCGCTACGACGTCTCGATGGGCGTCTATGCGATGTCGCCAAGCGTGCTGGAGCGGATCCCGGACGGCTTCTACGACATGCCGACGCTGATCCTGGACCTGCTGGCCGCCGGCTTCGAGGTCGGCAGCCGCCGGCACGACGGCCTGTGGCTCGACATCGGCCGCCCGGACGACTACGACGAGGCCAACTACCTCTTCCGCAATGACCCGGAACTCTTCCTCCCCGGCTACGCCCCACCCTCCCGCTAGGTTTCGCTCTTCGGTGGCCCGTTCGCTGCGCTCGACGCAGCGGATGGGCCATCGACGTTTTTACGGCTCTGTTTATGGCTGTGTCTATGGCCATGGCGAGGCGACGCGGCGGGGGGAGTGTGGGGCGGCGGTGAGAGGCCGGCCGACGCGGGCGAGGTGCAGGAGTTGCGGTGCGGCGAAGCCGAGGCGGTCGGCGAGGCGGCGGCGGGTAGTGGGGGCGTCGATGATCTGGCTGAGCGGGTGGTTCGCGAATCCGTGCGACGACAGGGTCAGCCAGATCCGCATCAGCACCCGGCCGAAGGTCACCTGGGTGTCCACATCGCTCTCCGGCGGCCCCACCAGGACGATCGCGGTGCCGTCGTACGCGAGCAGCGACTTCGACGCGGCGGCGAGCGCGGTCGCGAGGCCCAGGCGGTGCAGCGGGCGGTGCACGGCGAGAGCGGCGTGCAGGCCGGCCGCCTCGGCACGGCTGAGCGCCAGCGCGCGGTCGGACAGCCCGTCGCGGTGGTAGGACGGGTGCGTACGGGCAAGCCGCACCCACTCGGCCAGCTCTTTCGTCACCGGCACCGACGAGAACAGGTGCCGGTCGGCTTCGTAGAGCAGAGCGGCCACATCGCGCGTACCAACCGCACGCACCGCGCCGCCGGCCGTACTGGCGAGGGCGTTGAGCTCGGCCAGCAGGGACTCGTCGAGCTGGCCGGGTTCGTACGCGCCGCGGTTCGACGCACGTTTGCGCACGTCGTCGGCCGTGAAGGGAGAGGCGTACGGGCCGGCTGCGTCCATCAGCCGGCCGATTCGGTGATCGCCGTGGTCCGGTGTGAAGTCGATCGGCAGGCCGGCCGATCCGGCGACCACGAGAGCTGTCTCCACGAAAGCGCCGAGGGAGAGCTGCAGGTCGCGGCCGGTCGGGTCGCCGGCCGGCAGTTCGCAGGCCCGGTCCCAGCCGATGTCAATGGCACTGTCCTGATAGTTGAGCGTCCACGGTTGGGTGTTGTGTGCGCTCGGCGCCCGCCAGATGATCGGCTCAAGCGCGGCGAAGGCCCGCTGGTCCATCAGATTTCCTTCTCATAGAAGGCATAGCCGTGCAATGGCCGGCCGCCCATCGCGCGATACTGGGCCGCCGACGCGGGGTTGGTGCGTTCGACGTACGTGCTGCGCAGTGTGTCGTAGCCGCCGGCTCGCAGATTTTTGAGCAGCTCGCGGGAAAGCAGCCGCTGATAGCCGTGGCCCTGTTTCGCCGGGAACAGTGCCCTTGATGACCAGGATCGCCTCCCGCCGATAGCGACTGCGGCTGACCAACAGCCGCAACTGGTTGACCGCGTTCAGGTTTCCGCTGGTTTTCCGGACGAAATCGGAGATGTCCGGGATGCACAACACGAAAGCCGCCGGGCGACCGGCTTTGGTCAGGTAGAGCAGCAAAGATTCGTCGATCAGGTACGCGAGGCCATCCGTCTGTCGAGCCAGCTGTTCGGCGGAGATCTCGGTGTAGTAGCCGAGCTGGGCGAAGCTGGCGTTCAGCATCCCGCGCAGGATCGGCAGCTGCTCTGCCAGATGTCGCCGGCTGCCACGATGCAGCTCCAGATCCCCGAACAAGTCACCTTCGAAAGGGAAAACCTCGTGGACCGATCGCGGATCGTCCTGCAGGTGGTCGCAGATCCAGGTCTCGGACGGAAATCTCGCCTTAAAGCCGTTGCTCGCGTACGCGTCTGGGTAATAGGCGGGATTCCACCCGCTGTCGACGACGAAGCCGCGCTGGTCGAAGCCGGAGGTGATGACTCCGCCGGATTGATTTGGCAGCAACGAAACCGGCCCGAACACCGACGCCCGGCCGGCTTGCAGGCCAGCCATGCAGATTTCCTCAAAGAGCGTCTTCGTGACCGTGTCGTCGTCGACGAATTCGGTGAGCCCGAAGAGCTGGACTGGCCGGCCGAGTTTGCGGTCGAAGTCCGGGTCGGTGTGCAGGGTCGTACGAGCGACCACCTCGCCAGCCGCGTCCCGGAGCAGGTGCAGTCGTACGCCCGGCACCTCGCCACCGTGCCAACCGCGGATCTGCTGATGCATTGTTGGGATATAGCGTGGATCGTGACCGTGGAGCCGGTCGGGGGGAAAGCCAGGAAATCGGCCAGGTCACGGCGGGTACGGACCGGGGTGAGTCTCATCGGACGCGCGCCTTCCGGATGACCGGCGGACCGGCGGTTTCGTTGCCCAGCGGGGTAAAGGTGTCGATGTGCTGCATGGCGCCGTCCTCAGCGCGCCAGATTCCCTGTGCGTAGCCGGATTCCGCCGCGCTGTAGAGCCGAATCCACCCTCCGAGGGGCGTTCTTCTTCCCGTCGCTGATCCACGGCATCAGGGCCCGGTGATGTTTGCTGCGGGCGAACCGCAACAGCGCCTCCCGGTCCTCGAAGAACGCGATGGTGCCGAGGGTGAACGGAAACTCCCAGTAGACGTGGTGCCAGACGTAGCCGCGCATCCGTTTCATGTCGCGTACCAGCTGGAACCACGTACGGCTCAGCGAGACGATCGAGCCCGGGCCGCGATAACGGGTGGCGCCGATGAACATCGCGGTGGCCCGGGCTTTGTCCGGTGCCTGCGAGAAGTCGGTAGTCCTCATGACCGGTCACCCGTTTCCCTGACGAGGTAGGTGTTCTTGAGTTTCTGAGCGATGGCCGCGAAAGGGCCGGCCGCCGGATCGAAGATCCGCACCCGTACGTCGGCCGCGGTGGGATCTTCGGCGAGTGCTGGGCGAAGTCGCGGGACACCTTGGCCAGGTGCCGCAGAACGCCCGCACGGCAGGTGGCCGCCAGCTCTTCGCGTTCCGGGTCGCCGATCGGTTGGCGCAGCTCGATGTTCACGATCGGACGGGACTCGTGGTCGGCGGTCTCCACCAGCGAGAGGCTGAAGCGGCTGATCATTTCGGCCAGCGGGTTTTCTTCGTACAGGCCGTATTCCACATCTTGTGGGTAGATGTTGGCGCCCATGTACGAAATCGTGCTGTCGGCGCGTCCGTAGAGCAGCAACAACGGCAGGCTCATCCGCTCGCCGCCGGTGGCCTCCATGGCCGCCTGCCAGCGCGCGGGCTCGCGCTTGAGGATCCGGACCACGTCCTCGTACGACCGCAGGGCCGCCTCGTCGCCGATGTTGTAACGCAGTTTTGGCTGCAGCGCGTGCGTTGACGTGACCGTGCAAAGAAGTTCGCTGCTGTTGTTGACCTCGAGGTAGGTGTCGAGCGGGTTGTACTGGAAGATCATCGGCAGCCGTTGTTCGTCCGCGCCGATCAGCTCGGCCCGCAGCTCGGGGTCGGCGAGCAGTTCTTTGCGCAGCCACACAGTAAAACCTGTCTCGACGCCCATCCCGATGGTCAGGTCGCTGGCGCCGAAGCAGGAGCGTACGGAGGCGAACCGTTCGGTCAGGTAGTCGCGCAGTGCCTCGGTGAGCGCCTCACCGCCGACGACGCCGTGGATTTTGTACGCCGGCCAGTCAAAACCTTCGGAGTCCAGCCGGTCGCGCAGGTGCTTGAGGAACGGCGGGTACGCGGTGATCAGGTAGTCGAAGTCCGGGCCGAAATGCGCCAGGGTGTCGACGATCTTGTCCAGATCGGGACCGGTGTTCTTCACCATCGCGACTTTCAGCATCGCGATGCCGGTGTTCGTGCCGGTCGCCCACGCGCCCATCGAGAACGCGTTGATCACGAATGGCTTGCGGACCTGGAAAATCAGGCCGGTATAGCAGGCCGGTTGCGGTAGACCGCGGCCAGCTCGCGGTGGCCGCGTACCCAGTTGAACGGCCGTCCCGAGGACCCGGACGACTCGTCCACCATCGTGCCGACCAGGTCCAGCCGGCCGTTCCGGCAGCGGCTGATCTCGTCGTACGCCTGCACGTAGGTCTTCTTGCTGGTCTCCGGGAAATCCTTGCGACCGCGGAGAAAGTCGCGGTAGGCCGGCACACTGAGGGCGGCCAGCCGGCAGGTCGCCCGGGCGTGCACGCGGGCCAGCCGGCTCAGCCCGGGCCGGTAACGGCGTACCAGCCGCCGCCAGATCGCCGGATGCAGTGACGACAAGTGGTATGCCCAGGTCAGGCCGACGCAGAAGATCCGCAGGACCAGCAACATCAGGCGTTCGGACGGCGTACGCCCGGCCAGCACCGGCTTGCTCGGCCGCGGCGTCACGTCCGGCACGTCCAGCTCCCGGTTCACCCGGTCGCGGTACGAGGTGAGGCTGTTCGACACCGTGTAGGCCGCGTGCGCTGGCAGGTCGGCTGACCGCAGGCTCGCGTAAGCGGTGGTGATCGCGTCGGAGAGATAGCTGGCGAGGGTGGGAACGAGGGAAAACATCCGCGGCGTCCGATGGTCTCGAGGCTGGCTTGCTGTCGAGTTCCATCGTTCGCGACCAGCGGCTTTGCCAGCAGCGCCAAAGACACCAGGTGCGCTGAGTACTTCTACCCGTTCACAGCCAACCGCGGCGACCGGCTTGCAGGCCGGCTTGGAAACGGGTCTGGGCGCCGAGGTCGGCCATGATGTCCCGAAGGTGGCGTTGGACCGTACGCGGATGCCAGCCGAGGTGACGGCCGATGGCTTCGTCGGTGAGGCCGGCGGCCAGCAGGCTCAGCAACTGCCGGTCGCTGACCGTACGCGGCTGCCCGGTCGCCTGCGCGGGCTGGCCGGCGGAGGGTTCGTCGAAGCGGACCGGCACGGCGGTCCCCCAGATCGCTTCGAACAGCGCTATCAGCGTGTCCCAGCAGCGACGACGAGTGAATGACCAGCGCACTGTCACTGGTGGCGGGACGTTCCAGCGAGATCAGCCCGAGGGAGTCGTCGGCGATGAACATTTTGACCGGTACGCCACCGGCGACGCGCACCTCTTCGCCCTGGGCGGCGAATTCCTGTGCCACCGCGAGTCGGCCGGGCAGGTCCAGGCCGGCGGTGTCGTACACGGTCCGGTAGCGGATCCCGCGGGCCAGTGCCTCCTTTTCCACGTCGTTGGTCAGCCCGCCGGCTATATATGGCGGGCGGTCGAAGATCCGGACCTGCTCGACGGCGGCCCGCTGCACCTGCTCGCAGCGTTGAAAGACCGCCTCGGAGCTGGTCACCACCTCGACGATCTCCTCGGGCCGGGTGGCCACCCGGCGGGAGTGATAGCGCTCCATAAGGTTCTTGGCCGTCAGGCGTACCTGCTGCAGCTCCCGCTCGGCGGACCGGACCAGGACCTCCAGCGCCACATCCGGCGGGGCCGGCTGGTAGCGCACCGGCCGGCCGGACAGCCGGGAAACCAGACCCTTGGCCTCCAGCGCCACCAACGCGGTCGGCACCGCGGGACCCGGCACGCACTCGCGGATCTGCGCCACGGTGGCTGGCGACTGTTCCAGCAGAGCCAGGTAGGTCGCCTGTTCCGCTTCGGTCAGGCCGATCGCTTCCAGCACCCGTCGCTCCTGTCCCGGTACGCACGCAATGCAGGGGGAATGCCTGTTGTCGTATTCACGACATTGCCGGGAAATACATCATGCCGGCTCTTTCGCCGGCTCGGGCCCGAATGCCAGCCTGAGGTGCCGGTGGTGTTAGGCGAACGCGCGCGAGACCGCAGACCAGCCAAGAAACGGGACTCGCGCGGCCAACGTTTCGTTCGCCCATCGTCCGGTTCGAGTGCGGCGGTGGCATCGGTCCCCACCCCCAAGCCGCCGCCGCCTCGGTTTTTTCGCCGCGTTTGGACGGGCGACTAATCGGGCGAACCGCACCGGTGGCAGCATGTCATGTCAGCCGTGAGCGGGATCACCGCCGGCATCCGGCCGGCCGGTCGCGATGAGTGTGGTGCTCGCGCTGCCCGCGACCGCATCCGGTGGGCTGTCACTGCTGGTCGCCGCGGCGCGCGGCGATCGTGCTCGCCGTGCTCGTGCTCGCGGTCGTGATCATCGCGGTCATCCGGCGCCGGCGCAGTCGTACCAGCGCGAACGAGCAGACCGGGTCGGAGGTGGGCTACCAGGTCCTGCACACCGCCACGCTGCTCGCGTGTGCGTTGCGCGGCGGACTGACGCAGTACGGTGCTCAGCGCGCACTGCCGCATCTCGCGGCGCTGCTCAGCGGCCAGGCGGTGGCGCTGGCCGACCGGGATGGGCTGCTCGCCTGGTACGGACCCGGCGAGCCCGAGCACGCCACCCGGATCACCTCCTTGATGGCCGAGTCGATCGCTCGCGCGCGGCCCGCGGTGCTGCCGCCCGGCGAGCTGCGCTGCGCGGACACCGACTGCCCGTTGGGCACCGGGGTAGCGGTGCCGCTGGACCGGTCCGGCCGTACGGTCGGCGCCCTCGCCGTCCTCACCGGCGGCGAGTCGACCGACGCGCTGGTGCTGGCCGCCGAGGAGGCCGGCCGCTGGGTGTCCGCGCAGCTCGGGTTCGCCGACGCCGACCGGCAGGCCAAAGCGTTGGCCCGCGCCGAGGTACGGGCGCTGCGGGCGCAGATCAGCCCGCACTTCATTTACAACGCGCTGTCCGCGATCGCCTCGTTCGTACGCACCGACCCGGATCGGGCCCGCGAGCTGATCGAGGAGTTCGCCGAGTTCACCCGCTACAGCTTCCGCTCGCACGGCGACTTCACCACGCTCGCCGAGAGAGCTCGGTCGATCGATCGATCGCTACCTGCTGATCGAGCGGGCCAGGTTCGGCCGCCGGCTGCAGGTCCGGATGCAGGTCGCGCCGCAGGTGCTCGGGGTGGCGGTGCCGTTCCTGTGCCTGCAGCCGCTGGTGGAGAACGCGATCCGGCACGGCCTGCCTGTCGGCCAAGCGCGGGATCGGCACGATCACCATCATCGCGTCCGACGCCGGGCCGGACTGCCTGCTGTCGGTGGAGGACGACGGCGTCGGCATGAAAGCGTCCGAGCTCGACCTGCCAGACACTTCTGGCGACATCGGGGAACATGTCGGGATGGCGAACGTGGACATCCGGCTGCGGTCGATGTTCGGGGATCGGTACGGGTTGCGGATCGACACCGCCCTCGGTGTGGGGACCAAGGTCAGCATGCGGGTGCCGCGATCCCATCCGGCCAGTGCCGGCGAGGGACGGCGATGAACAGCGGGCTGCGGGCGCTTGCGGTGGACGACGAGGCGCCGCAGCTGGACGAGCTGGCCTTCCTGCTGGGCGCGGATCCCCGGGTGGCCTCGGTGACCGTCGCGAGCGATGCCCTGCAGGCGCTTCGGATGCTGCGCGACGAGGGCATCGACGCGGTGTTCCTGGACATCCGGATGCCCGGCCTGGACGGCCTGGAGCTGGCCCGGGTGCTGCGCCGGTTCGTCAAGCCGCCGTCGGTGGTTTTCGTGACCGCGCACGAAGAACGCGCGGCTGACGCGTACCAGCTGGGGGCCGTGGACTACCTGCTCAAACCACTGCGGGCCGACCGCCTCGCGGAGTCGCTGCGCCGAGTGGTGGCCGCCCGCGGCGATGCCGAGGCGAGCCCGGGCACCGACGGCCGCGAAGAGGTCATCGCGGTCGAGCTGGGCGGCGTCACCCGGATGATCCACCGGTCCGCGGTGCGCTGGGTCGAGGCGCAGGGCGACTACGCCCGGCTGCACACCGCCGGCGGCTCGCACCTGATCCGTACCCCGCTGAGCGCCCTCGCCGACCGCTGGTCCGAGGCCGGTTTCGTCCGCATCCACCGGTCGTACGTGGTCGCCCTGTCGGCGATCAGCGAGCTGCGTACGACCGACTCCGGCTATGTGGTGATCGTCGACGAACTGCCGCTGCCGGTCAGCCGCCGGCACAGCCGAGCCGTACGGGACCGCCTGGTCGGCTATTGAATTGGCCGCAGTGTTGATGGCCGCAGTTCCTGCGGCGGCGCTGGGTTGATGGCCGCAGTTCCTGCGGCGGCGCATCCGGTTCGCGTCGCCGGGGCGCCCAAAAACCGGGCACCCCACCGCCACGAACCTGGGCGACCTCCGGTCCGCGCGGGCGGGGTGTGGATGGAAACCCGTGTGGCTGGTTTAGCCGCGACAAGCCGTTGCGGCGCGAAATTGTCGTAGGTGTCTGTTTTTCTTTCCCCCTCCCTTTGAACGGGCGGGGGTGGGTCGAGAGACATGGCCAACCGCCGACCGAAGGCTCAGCGCCTGTTGGGTTTCCGTACCCAGTACTGATGTCAGGATCGACTGATGACGGTTAACGAGCAGACGTACGGGGCGGGCTGGGCCGCCGACTATGACATGATTTTCCCGGACGGGCCGGGCGTCGACGCGACGGTCGACGCTTTGGTCGCGTACGCGGCGAAAAGTGTTGCGGCCGAGCCGGTGGCGCTGGAGCTGGGAGTGGGCACCGGGCGGGTCGCCATCCCGTTGGCCAAACGTGGCATCCGGGTGCACGGCATCGACCTGGAGCCGACGATGCTCGAGGTCCTGCGGGCGAAGCCGGCAGCGGTTGAGGTGACCGACCGGCTGACGGTGGCGGTGGGTGACATGACTGATGTCGAGACCTTCCTTACGCCTGGTGCGCCTACAAAATACGACCTGGTCTACACGGTTTTCACCACCATCTCGGCATTGCCCGACGGCGCTGCACAGAAACGCTGCGTACAGGCGGCTTCTCAGGTGCTGGCCGAACGCGGTCGTTTTGTCCTGGAAGTGGCGCTGCCGCGGCTCGACTCCTTCGACGGAGCCGGGCGTCGGTCGCGGCATGTGGGAAAGTTCGGTGACAGTCCAACAATGGAGACCGCCCGGCTCCATCTGGTGGATCAGGTCATCGAGTCGGAGATCGTGATGTTTTCACCGGACGGGCGCGTACGCGTCCAGCCGATCCATCACCGGTTCCTGTGGCCGGCCGAGCTAGACCTGATGGCCGAGGCCGCCGGGATGCGGCGGGTTTCCCTTACCCCTGGCTGGAAACCGGGTTCGTTCACGCCGTCGACGCCGCTTTATGTGGCCGAATACGTACTGGTCTGATCGATCAGCTCTGTAGATAGTGCAGGACGGCCAGCACCCGGCGGTTGTCGTCGCCGGTCTGGGCGAGGCCGAGTTTGTCAAAGATCGCGCCGATGTGTTTGGCCACCGCGACCTCGCTGACGCGCAGGTCACGGGCGATGGCCGCGTTCGTACGGCCGGCGGCCACCCGGTGCAGGACCTGGAACTCGCGAGCGGTCAGTGTGGTCGTGCCGCGCCGGTGGGCGAGCAACCGGCGTACCACTTCCGGGTCGATGACGACCGCGCCGGCGGCGATCTGACCGATCGCCTCGACAAAGTCGGCGACGTCGGCGATCCGGTCCTTCAGCAGATAGCCGATCGCGGCTGGATGTTTTTTTTCGATCAGTTCGGCGGCGTACGTCTGGCCAACGTACTGACTCAGCACCAACACCGGCATTCCCGGCTGCTGGTCGCGGATTTCCAGCGCTGCCCGCAATCCTTCGTCCCCGTGTCCGGGCGGCATGCGTACGTCCGTGATCACGAACTCGGGATGGTGCTCCTGGACGGCGGCGACTAGTTCCTGTGCGGTGCCGACGGCGGCGACAACGGTGTGGTCGTACTGCTGTAGCAGCGCGACCAGTCCTTCCCGCAACAGAAGGGAATCCTCGGCGATGGCAATTCTCATCGGATCGGAATGTCCAGCCGGAGCACTGTCGGACCTCCTGCCGGACTCGTCACGGTCAAGGTGCCGCCGACCGCGTCGGCGCGGTCGACCAGTCCTTGCAGCCCGGAGCCGGCGGAAATGTCCGCACCGCCCACTCCATCGTCGGTCACCACCACAGTGAGTGTGCCCGCGATGTGCCGGCCAGTGACCACAATACGGTCGCGCCGCGCCGTGTTTTACCGCGTTTGTCAAGGCTTCCGCGACGGTGAAATAACCGGCGGCCTCAATCGGCGCGGGAAATCGCTGTGCCGGCTCAAAATCCAGCTCGATCGGAATCGTCGCCTGGCCGGCGAGCTCGACTACGGCCGGTCCGAGGCCACGGTCGGCGAGCACCCGCGGGTGGATGCCCTGCACCAGGTCACGCAGTTCGTCGATGGTCTGTTTGGCCTGCTGGTGAGCATTTTCGACCGCTTCGAGAATCTCCGCTGAGACCTGTTCGTGCGTCAGCCGTACGCGTAGCAGCCCCAATTGCAGGGACAGCGCCAGCAATCGCTGTTGGGCACCGTCATGAAGATCGCGCTCGATCCGCCGCCGCTCGGCCTCGAACCCGTCCACCAGCCGAGCCCGGGACCGGGTGAGGTCAGCCACCTGCCTGGCCGGATCGGGGCCTGTTGGCAACAACCTGAGGACGAGCGTCGCCCGCGCGGTCGCGGTCGTCACACGAGCAGGTAGGCCGAACCGATGCAGAGCACCAGTCCGATGAACGGGGTCAACCAGATCCAGCCGGCCAGGGCGGCGACGCCGGCTGGTACGGCACGTGCTGGCGCGACAGCGGTGATGAGCGGCCCGAACAACGTACTGGCTGTCGGCAGCACGGTCACCGTCACCACCGTCAGATCGAAAAGCCAGAGCACGGAACCTGTCGACAGCGCAAAAAAAACAGCTCCCGCCAGGTGGCGGACTCGGTCAGCCTGGCCCGCAGCCAGGTCCGCGCACCGGGCGCTGGCGGCTCGCGGTGCGGACTGCCGGCGACCGAAAATCCCATCAGCGCCATCCGCCGCCGCTCGACTGCGGCCAGCGGAAGACCGGCCAGGCAGGCACACGGCGGTCAGCAGGCACAGTCCAATGAGGACAGGTGACAACAGAACTCCGAGGGATGTCAGCAGTACGAGCGAAATCATCGTCGCCGCACCGACCAGCGCGCCGCTGGCCTGGTAGCCGCGAGAGCGCGCGCCACGGCCAGCGTGAGGACAGGAACTGCCAAGGCGGCAGACGCAGCGCCTCCCAGCCTGTCCTCGCGTCGCTCATCCGCCGAGACTACGACGTTTCCGGCCGGCCGCCCATACAGCTTTCTATACCCTTGCCCTGTCACCAGCGGTATTACGCCGGCGCGTACCGGGATCCAGCCTGTAGTCATGCGAAAGGCAACAAGGAAGACCAAGAATCTGCTGGACATTCTGCATATCGGCAGTTCGATCGGTTGGCTTGGCGGCGGATTCATGATGTTGACGATCAATATCGCCGGATTGCTCACGGCCGACCCACAGCTGCGGCATGCGGCTCACGAGATTGCGCATGTCCTGGACCGCTGGCCGCTGACTGCTCTTTCGGTGACAGCGCTCGTCACCGGGGCATTACTGGGCCTGAAGACAAAATGGGGTCTGGTGCGCTATTGGTGGGTGACAATCAAACTCGTGCTGACCAGCGTCCTGCTTGTCACCACTCCGATTCTGGTCGGTGGCTGGGCTCTGGACGCTGTGTCGACGCGCAGCGGTCGACCGGGAGTGCTCGCCGATTCCGCGTATCTGGTCGATCGAGCCGAGCTGCTGGGGGCGTCGGTCAGCATCATCTCGCTGCTGACCTTCATGCTCGTACTATCCGTGGTCAAACCATGGAAACGCATCCGGCAGCGGACCTACCTGAAGAGGGTTGAGGCCTCAGGCCAACGAGATCACGGAAAAGCGCACGGCGACGGCTTGCCGTCGACTCGACTCGGACGGCGGTGGACCGTACGTAGCCACTGATCTTGTTGGACCTTAATTTTTAGTTGAACATCGGTCCTCGAACCCACCCCCCACCCGTCACTGGGTGGGGGCAAATCTGCCGGAGGGTACGACAGTTTCGCGCCGCACCGGAGTTTTGGCGAAGCTGGCCGGGGGTGTGGGCGTTAAGAATCGGCGGGCGGTGGTTAAGAACGCGTTAGGGCCGGGTCTCGTACGGCCAGAGCCGACTTAGCGTCGAAGGCATGGCCGTCAGCCTGCACCTTCGTGAAGCCCACCCGGATCAACTGCGGTGGGAGTTCGGCATGGCGCTCGGATTCGCCACCGCGCTCGGCGCCACCGCCGTCACCACACTGTTCCCAGCCGCGGTGCCGTGGTGGGTGCTCGCGCTGGGCGTCGCGGCCGCGCTGGTGGTGGTCAGCCGGTGGATGTCCGTCGGAGCAGCCGCCTTCACCGCCGTCGTGGGCTGGCTCTGCGTCGAGGGCTTCCTGCTCAGCACAGACGGCACCCTGCACTGGCATGGACCGCAGGATCTGGTCGTGCTCGCCATTGGCCTGGTAGCCGTACTCGCGCTGCCGCTGTGGCACCGGCTGCGGGCCTGACCCCCGCCGAACACCGTCCGTAGTGGGCCTGAGTCGATTCTCTTTCCGCTGGTCAACGGGGGTTGCGGGGGTTTTGTACCCTGACCGGGAGTCACCCAGGTGAGAACGGCGAGGGCATCGCCGGCCGCCGCCGCCTCGACCTACTGGAGGGGTCAATGACGCTCGTCAATCTCAACGAAGTCGGTGTGCTGTCGCAGTCCGGGCAGGGGTATGACACCAACGCCGGCGACCAGCACAGCGAGTCGCGGTCGTTCGTCGGCAAGATGGACGCCTCGCAGGCCGGCCTGAAGGGCTCCGCTGGTTCGTCGTTCACGAACATCTCGACGCTCTCCGGCGCCAACCTCACGCAGCTGGCCAACCACATCGCCGAACAGGCCCGCCGCGCGGTGACCACCGAGAACACCCTGGTGAACTCGGACGACGACGCCCACTCCGCGCAGCAGGGTTCGCTCGGCTCGGCGGACACCTTCACCTCCGCGCTCAGCGCGCGGCATCAACGCCTGAGAGGACTTCCGACATGTCCAATGCTTCCATCCGCGCCGACTTCGGCGTCCTCGACCAGCTCAGCTCCGACCAAGGCGGTCACGCCGGCAACATTGACGCGCTGCGGGCCACCCTCAAGTCCCACGTCAGCAAGGCGATCGACAACTTCGCCGGCGGCATGGGCCAGGAACAGCACCAGGCCTGCATGGCCAAGGCCGACCAGCTGATCGACGAATACATCAGCGGCGTCCGGCAGTTCCAGGGCTCCACCAACCAGGTCAACGACACCTTCCAGGCTGGCGGCCAGAAAGCCCAGAGCATCCTCGCCTCTGGCGCCTGAGTTTCTCCGCAAACCCCCGTACGTCGTTGCGTACGGGGTTTTGCATGCTCGAGGACAGCTACTCGGGGAGCAGGGCCGCCTGGATCTGCGAGGCGTTGCCGCCACGGCCGGCGTAGAGGGCACGGCCGACCGGGAGACGCTGGGAGGCGACGCCGTTGACGAGGCGGCCTTCCATCCGGTCGCCGGAGAACAGCAGGCCGGGAGTGCCGATGTCGTTCATCCGCTGCAGAAGTGGCTCGAACAGGGCCCGCGAGATGCCGCCGGTACGACGGGCCACCACCAGGTGCAGGCCCAGGTCGCGGACTGCGGCACGTATTCCACCAGCGCGTCGAGCGGGTTCCCGGCGGACGCGGCGACGAGGTCGTAGTCGTCGACCACGAACATCACCTCCAGGCCTTTCCACCAGGTCCGGGTCCGCAGCTGCTCGGAGGTCACGGCCGGGCCGGGGATCCGCTGCCGGAGCGAGCCGGCGATCTCGGCGGCGACCGCGGCGGTCTGTTGCTGCGCGGTGCAGTACGCCAGCAAATACTCCGGTGGCACCGCGTCCAGCAGCGTCCGCCGGTAGTCGACGAGCACGATGCCCAGCTGCTCTGGAGTGGCGGCGGCCATCGCTCCACGCAGCAGTACGCGCAGCAGGTTGGTCTTGCCGGTCTCGCCGTCGCCGTAGACCAGCAGGTGCGGGTCGCCGCCGGTGAGACTGACCCCGGCGGGTGCCAGGTCGCGCTCGGAGATGCCGACCGGGATGCTGGCGTCGCCGATGTGTACGGGCGGCAGCGCTGACCAGTCGAAAACGGCCGGCAGCGAGCGCACGACCGGGACGGCTGTTTCCGGCCACCGCGCCCGTACGGCTGCGACCAGCTCCACTTGCGCCCGACCGAGATCATCGACCGAGGTTTTCCCGTCGACCCGGGGAAGTGCCACCTGGGCCAGCAGGTCGCCTTCGACCAGCGCGCGGCCCGGGGTGTCCTTGCTGATCCGCTCCATGATCTTGCGGTCGAAGGCGCTGTCGAAAGGATCGTTCAGCCGCAGGTCGACCCGGCCGCCGAAAGCGGCCTGCATGCGCAGCCGAACCTGCATGGTCTGGCCGATGCTGAGGATGACGTGCACGCCGTAGTTCAGGCCTCTGGCGGCGATTTCGGAGACCGCGCCTTCCAACACCTCGAATTCCTCCCGGAAACTGCCCCAGCCGTCCACCACCAGGAAAATGTCCGCTGGAACGTCCGGCGGCAGCTGACCGGCGGCCCGCGCGGTCCGCAGTGCCGCCATCGAGTCCAAGCCGTGTTGCCGGAAGATCTCCTCGCGTTGTTGTTCGACCGCGCTGGCCACCTCGCCGATCACTCGGCGGATCCGGTCCGGGTCGACCCGGCTGGCGACCGCGGCCACGTGCGGCAGCTCCTCCAGCGGACCGAGGCCGCCACCTCCGTAGTCGACACAGTAGAAGGCGACTTCGCCAGGCGCGTACCGCAGGCTCATCGAGCAGATCATCGTTCGCAGCAGGGTCGATTTCCCGGCCTGCGGCGCACCGGCGACCAGCAGGTTTCCACCGCCACGGGTGAAATCCCATTCCATCGGGAACTGCCGCTGCGCTCCCGGGTCATCGACCAGCCCGACCAGCGCGGACACCGTGCCGGGCAGCGCGCGACCGGCCGGGTCCTGGACGCGGTCCAGCGTGACGAGCGCCGGCAACGGCTCCAGCCACACCGGTCGTACGGGCTGCGCGCCGGCGTTCGCGAGCTGCCGGACGATCACGTCCATGACCGTGGTCGCGCCACCTTTTGCCGGCGCGGCACCAAGATCCTCCTTCGCGGCCTGGGCCTGTCCGATCGCGGCGATCCAGGCACCGACACCGTTGACCGCCAGATATGGCACCACAGGGACGTATTGTTTCGGTGCGTCCTCAGGCGCCTGGTACGGCGCGGACACCAGCGCGGCCTTGAAACGCTCGAAAATGGTGGTGTCCACCTTGAGAAAACCGGAGCCGGGCTCTGGCGGCAGGTGGTACGCGTCGGCCACGCCGATGGTGTCCCGGCTTTCCACTTCGGAGAACGTACGCAGGCAAATCCGGTACGACAGATGCGATTCCAGGCCGCGGATCTTGCCCATTTCCAGTCGCTGGGTGGCCAGCAGCAGATGGACCCCAATGGACCGGCCAATCCGGCCGACCGCCACGAAAAGCTCGGCGAAATCCGGTTTCGCGGCCAGCAGCTCGGAAAACTCGTCCACGATCACCAGCAGCTCGGGCAACGGCTCCAGCGGCTGGCCTTCGTCGCGAAGCGTCTGATACGCCGTCACGTTGGGCAGGTTTCCGGCCGCTTTAAGGATTTCCTGCCGGCGCTGCATCTCGCCGTAAAGGGCGTCCCGCATCCGGTCGACCAGCGTCAGATCGTCGGCGAGGTTGGTGATCATGCCGGCCAGGTGCGGCAGGTCCTTCATGCCGGCGAAGGTCGCGCCGCCCTTGAAGTCCACCAGCAGCAACGCCAACCGGTCCGGCGAGTGGTTGATCGCCAGCGAGGACACCAAAGTACGCAGCATCTCCGACTTGCCTGAACCGGTCGCGCCGACCACCAGACCATGCGGGCCCATGCCGCCGTGCGCGGACTCCTTGAAGTCAAGCATCACCGGCCGGGAGTCCGCGCTGATGCCGATCGGCACCCGCAGGAACTCCCGCGACATCCGCGGCTGCCAGGTGGTTTGCGGGTCCAGCGCGGCGACATCGGGCACCCCGAGCACCTCGGGCAACCCGATCGTCTCGGTCAGCGACTCGGCCGACTCGTCGGCGGCCAGCCGGAGCGGCGCGAGCAGCCGCGCCATCGCGAGCGGCTGGCCGTCCGGCACCTGATCTGATCGACGGCGAAGGTCTCTTCGGTCGGCAGCTCGGCGGTGCCATCGGGGCGTACGACGATCCGGCAGTCGACGTCCTCCGGCTCCTCGCGCCGGGTGCCCAGCAGCGCGATCAGGTGAATGCCCAGGTCACGCAGCTGCACCGAGCGGTCGGCCGGCTCCAGCCCGCGGACGGTCGTCAGGTTCTCGCCGTCGATCAGCACCACGATCGGCCGCATCCCGGACGAGACCTGGCCGCGCCGGCGCTGCAAGGTTCCGAGCCGCAGCTCGATTTCCGGCTGCAGGGTTTCGGCGAGCGCCGACACCGAGGAAGCAATCAGCCGGGCCGGCAGCTCGCCGTCCATGGTGGCCGGACTTTGGGTGTGCGGCAGCCATTTCGCCCAGTCCCAGCTGGCTTCGTGCCGCTCGTCCCGGACGATCGCGAGGCGTACGTCCTCAGGCGCGTGAAAGGCGAGCAGCTGGCTGATCATCGCGGTCGCCAGCTGTCGCCCAGTCGCGCGATCGCCGACCACGGTCAGCACCCCGAAGTCGCGTACGGCGACTGGCACTGGTTGGTCGTGCAGCCGGTGGTAGCGGTGTTCGAGCTGCCGGGCCGCTTCGGCGCAGACCGGATCGGTTTCGGACAGCGGGCTGAAGTCGCTGGACTGGGTCAGCTGGGTCGCGATCGGCCGGTCGCCGGAACCGGCCCGCAGCACCAGGAAGTCGCTGTCGGCCGGCCGCCGCTCCCACCGCCGGGCGTCGATCCGGGCCACGTCCAGCAGCCGGGCCGGCTCCGGGTGCCGCCAGGCCGCATCAGCGCGTTGCAGATCGATGGTGTCCCGCAGGTCGCGGCGGAGGTCCTCGATGTAGTCGAGGTAGCGCTCGCGGGACTCCCGCTTCTGCCGGCGCGGCCCGGTGCGCTGGCCGATCAGCATGATCGCCCCGACCCCTACCGAGCCGACCAGCAACAACAGGCCGGCGCGACCGCGAACAGCGGCTTGTCCGGGTTGGTGACCGCGACCAGCAGCGAGCCGCAGCCGGAGATCACCGGCATGACCACCATCGAGGCGCTCATCGACGCCGGCGGCTGCGCTTGCAGGTGGGGCGGCTCGGCGATCTGGACGCGGTCCGCCGGCACCGCCGGTGGCGCGATCCGGGCCGGCCGCCGGACCAGCGTGGTCGTCATGCGATCTCCAGAGCCGAGCGGTCGAGGTGCTGGGGTTGCGGCTGCACGGGACCATAGTGGACGGTCCATGCCACCATGACGTGCTGACGGCACGTACGGCCGGAAACCGGGAGCAGTACGAGCAAGGTGGACACTGTCCCCGGACAGTTCAGGGGTCGCGAAAGGGGAAGGCACAGGGTGCCGACCGCGTACAGCAGGGTGACCGTGGTGCACGGGTCGCGGCGGGTCGATCTGGCGCTGCCGACCGAGCTGCCAGTGGCCGACGTGGTGCCGCAGGTGTTGCGTTTCGCCTGCCCGAGACCGGCGCGGACCAGCCGCAGGCCTGGTCGTTGGGGCGGGTCGGCGGCAAGCCGATCGCGCTGGCCCACTCGCTGACCGAAGAGGGCGTCGTGGACGGCGACGTGCTGGAGCTCCGGGCGGCCGAAGTCGGTGGCGCCGAGGCGTATGTCGAGGACGTACGAGATGCCGTCGAGGACTCGGTCGACGCCGGCGACGACCTGTGGGCCAACCGGACGACTCAGGGCTTCGTGCTGATGGCCGCAGGGGTAGCGATGGCCGCGTTGCCGCTGCTGCCGGCCGTACGGGAGCCGCACCAGGCGGGTTCGTTGCTGGCCGCGGTGCTCGCCGCCGTCCTGCTGGGTGGCGCGGCTTGGTGGGCGGGCCGGAACACGTACGTACGCGCCGCGACCGTGCTGGTCACCGTCGCCGCCGGCTGGGGTGGCCTCGCCGGCTGGCTGTTGGCCACCTGGCTGGGCGCCGGGCCGGTCGTCGCCTTTGGTGCCGCGCTGGTCTACCTGACCGCGATCGTGGTGATCTGCCGGGGTCTTACGTCGTACGCGACCCCGCATCTCGCGGCCTGCGCGGTGCTCGTACCGGCCGGCCTCGCCGCCATGGTCACCTCGTTGGCGGGCGGCTCGATCGACGACGCGGTCCTGGTTGACATGCTGTTGGCGATCCTGCTCACCGGCGCGCTGCCGCGGGCCTCGATCGCGGTCGGCGGCCTCGCGGCGGCTGACTTTCGGCTCCGCAACGTGGCCCGGATCAGCGAACAGGAACTGACCGATCGAGTCCGGCAGAGCACGTATTTGCTGACCGGTTCGCTGACCGGCGCGGCGCTGGTGGTCGCCGCCGGAGTCGGCTGGCTGATCCGGTCGACGACCGTGTGGGGCCTGCTGTTGCTGCCGGTGATGGGGCGTGTTGTTGCTGCTCCGGTCGCGAGCGTTCGGCCGGCTGCGGCACGTGCTGCCGCTGCGCCTGGGCGGTGCCGTGGTGCTGGCCGGAGTCGGGCTGGCCACCGGCGAGCGGACGCCTGGGCTGCAGCAATGGGCCGCGGCGCTGGCGATGATCGCGGCCTTGGTGGTGCTGGTGATCGCCGCGCTGCCGGTCACACCGGTCACCACCGCACGCGCCAAACAGGTCCTGAACTGGGTGGAGATCGCCGTGGTGGTCGCCGCCGTGGTGCTGACCGTCGGCGCGAGCGGCGTGTTTGCGTCGATGGCGAATTATGAAGGGATCTGAGGGGGTGGGCATGACCGAAGCCGACGAGCAGGACTCCGACACGGTCGGCCGGGCCGCTCAGGACGCCGCCGGAGCGCTGGCCAGGATGGGCATCGACCCGGGTGTCCTGGGCCTACAGGCGCCACCGCCGCTGCCCGTCGCGCCACCGGCATGGCAACCGGTGTCGGCCAGCCCGCTGGCGGTTGGCCCGGTGTCCGCCGCGCCCGGTGCGCCGCCCGGCCCGTACCCGCCGTCGTTGCCTGGCGGCTTCCAGCATCCGCACCAGCCGACCCTGCGCGAGCCGGACACCGGTGGCGGGCTGGCCGTTCCACCGCTGGCCACGGTTTTCCGGCCGGCTGGCACCGGCCGAATCGTCGGCCGAGCGGCGCCGATGCCGACCAGCTCACCGCCTTCGGGCGACGGTTCGCTGCGGTTCGCGAGCCCCGGGACGTATCTGCGCCGGCCGCTGGAGACCATGCCGCAAGGCCTCGTGGGGCCTGCAGTGCCACCGTTGCCACCGCAGCCCGCTGGTCCGGATCCGGCTGCTCTGCAGGCCGCCGGCGGGACCGTGCGGCAGCAGTGGGGGACGTTGCCTGGGATGAGCGGCCTGCGGCAGGTCGCGCGTGGTGCTGGCAAAGGCATCGTGGCGCCGTCCGCGGCCGGGTCGATTCAGCGTGAACGCGAGTTGATCGCGCGCGTACGCACCAGGCAACGCGAGCCCCGCGTCACGTCGTTCTTCTCCACCGTCGGGGGCGCTGGCACCACGACGACCTGCGCCGGAGTCGCGCTCGCGCTGGCGACGGTACGAGGTGACCAGACCGCTCTGGTCGACGTACAGGCCGGCACCCGGTCGCTGGCCTCCCGAGTCGCCGGCACGTCCTCGGTCAGCGCCAACGACGTGATCCGAGCCGGCACGATGGCCGCGCTGCCGCAGCCCCCGGCCACCATCGGTTCGCTCGCGGTGATCGACAGTGCGCCCTGGTATTCGCCGGCCGAGCGCGGCGACCTGGTCGAGATGTTGCACCAGGTCCGGGCTGCCTACCCGTTCACCGTGCTGGATGTGGGTGACGAGGTCTCCGGCACCGCGCACGCGATGATGTCGCGCGCCGACCGGCTGGTGATCGTGCAGCCGGCGCAGCCCGACCTGGTGGATGCTGTGCAGTACGCGATGGGCCGGATCAACCAGGTCGATCCGGACCGGCTGCGGCACTTGGTAGTCGCGGTGGTCGGGATGACCAACCGGTCGTACAGGACCGCCATCCGCCGGCTCGGCGCGCTGCTCGGGGCAGCCAGCGGGTCGTGCTGGTGCCGTACGACCGGGCGCTGGAGGCCGGTGGCCCGCTCTCGCTGGCCGCGCTCCGGCCAGCGACCCGCGAGGCGTACCTGACCCTGGCCGCGTTCGCCGCCGAACGTACCGACGAGAACTTCGTCCGGTGACGACCCCGCCGCCGGCCGCGCCCCCTCGGAGGCCTCGGCAGAAGACGCTTGCCGGCTGGTCTTCGAGCACCACCCCCAACGTCGAGCGCTACATGCTCGAATCCGATGTGCTGCGCCGCCGGCAGCTGCGGGCCGCACTGCTGTTCGGCTCATCCCGTACGTGGCGGGACCGTCGGCGGATCTGGCCGGGCGTGCTGGTCGGGGTGATTCTGGTGGCCGTGGTGATCGCCGGGCTGGCGGTCGCTGGCGCCTTCCGTAAGCAGCAGGCCTCCGACGACCAGCAGAAGAAGCAACAAAACGCTCCGGTGACCGCGCCCCTTACGCCCTCCAGCCACCCCTGATCGTGCCCGCCCGCCCGAGTTAGGCGCCCACCTTCTGGTTGACCGACGCGATGCCGGCTGGGGCCGCCGCGAGCGCGGCGTGGATCGCGTTGGCCAGCGCCAAAGCCGACTCCTCGGTCAGCTCCAGCGCGACTCGCGCGGACGGGCCGAGGGCCGGGTTGAGAATGTCGATGTTCACCGTGTGCGCGTACGGCGCGTGCACGGGGTGGTCGATATAGACGGTCGCGCAGGTGCAGCCGAACCAGCCGGTCGCGCCCTTGCCGCTGCCGTCGATCTCGATTTTCTCCGTCAGATAAGTACACATGGGACGGTCCTCCAGAACGTCAGGAAGCCAGGTATTTGCCGAAGAACTCCCAGATCCGCTGCCAGCCCTGCTGGGCGGCGTCGATGTGGTAGTTCGGCCGGTTGGTGGTGAAGAACGCGTGCGTCGCGCCTTCGTACGTGTGGAATTCGTACGGCTTGCCGAGCCGGTCCAGCTCGGCGGCGAGCTCGCCGGTCTCCTCCGGCGACGGGAACTTGTCCTCGGCGCCGAACAGGCCGAGCAGCGGGCAGCGCAGGTCCTTGGCCCGGTCCAGGATCGGCTCGACCTGCAGCGGGAAACCCAGCTCCGCGGGCGTACGAATGATGAAGGCGCCATAGCAGTCGACCGCGGCCTGCAGGTCGACGGCGGTGGCGGCCAGGAACGACTGCCGGCCGCCGGAGCAGTAACCGATGGTGCCCACTTTGCCGTTCGAAGAGGGCAGCGAACGCAGGTGTTGCGCCGCCGCGGCCACGTCGCCGATCAGCTGGTCGTCCGGCACGCCACCGTTGTTCCGGGATGCCGCCGCGGCGTCATCCGGGCTGGCGCCGGGGGCGTCCCGGTGGTGCAGGTTCGGGCAGAGCGCGGCATAGCCGTTCGCCGCGAAGGTGCGGACGATTTCCTTGGTCCCACGGTCATAGCCGGGCATGTGGTGAATCACGATCACCGACCCGCGCGGGGTGTCGTTCAGCGGCGTGGCCAGGTAGGCCTCCTCGATCTCGTCACCGTTGTGCCCGGTGATGCTGATGGTTTCCGCGCGCAGTGCGTCTTGCATTCTATTTCTCCTTTAACCCGCGTGATTGTCCGCAAGCGGCTGGCTCGCCGTGCATCTTGTTGCGATTCAAGGACAACGCGACAACGATCAGGCCATGCGCAGTTTCCGATCGTTGGTCGCCTTGCTGGTGACCGCAATGCTGATCGCCGGCTCTTTCACCGTACCCGCGGCCTTCGCGGACGCCGGACCGGCGGTACGGGCCGATGACGGCGCGCGGGTAGTCGCGCAGACGTGGGTGGACAGTCGCACCCTGGACCTGACTGTGGACTCCCCGGCGCTCGGCACCACCGCGAAGGCCCGGCTGCTGGTGCCCGCCGGCTGGTCGATGGGTGCGCACCGGAGCTGGCCGATCCTCTACTTGCTGCTGCATGGCTGCTGCGACTCGTACCTGAGCTGGACCCGAAGCACCGACGTGGCCGCGTTCACCGCTAAAACGCGCCGGCGTTGGTCGTGATGCCCGAGGGCGGCCCGGCCGGCTTTTACTCGAACTGGTGGAACCACGGCGAGCGTGGCGCACCGGCGTGGGAGACCTTCCACCTGACCGAGCTGCGACAGCTCCTGGAACGCGGCTACGGCGCCGGCACCAGGCGGGTGATCGCGGGCCTGTCGATGGGCGGTTTCGGGGCGCTGTCGTACGCCGCGAGGCATCCCGGAATGTTCCGTGCGGCCGCGTCGTACAGCGGCGTCATCGACACCACGTACGTCGACGCCAAGATCAACAGCCCCCAGGTCATCATGCAGATCGTCGGTGCCACCGGCGCGGACCCGTCGGCGCTCTGGGGGGCGACCCGGACCGGCAGGCGGCGATCTGGGCGGCGCACAACCCCACCGATCTGGTGCCGCTGCTGCGTTTCACGCCGACCTTCGTGTCTTGCGGCAACGGACAGCCCGGCCCGTACGAACCGCCGAACGCGTCCCCTGATCCGCTGGAAGGTGGCCTCTACCAGGAAAACCTGGCGTTCATCACGCGCGCGAAGGTGTTTGGTGTGCCGCTGACGACTGACCTTTACGGCCCAGGCATCCACAACTGGCCGTACTGGCAGCGCGAGCTGCACCGCTCCTTCCCGCTGCTCGAAAAGGGCCTCGGCGTGCCGGTGACCTAGTACCGCCGGGCCGCTCGCGTGGATGTCCGCGGGGGAACCCTACTTGCGCTCACGGCACGTAAGCGTCCCCCGAGCACGAGTTGTCCGTTCTTGACAGGTCAACATAGAGCGCGCGCTTACTTACGTGACGTCTAAAACCCACGTACCCACCCCCCGCCCTTAAAGGGCGGGGGCTCAAAATGTCACCTCGGTACGACAGTTTCGCGCCGCACCGCCCTGGATTCGCACAATCGGGGCCCGATTGTGCGGCCCGGACGCTACTCGACGGGTGGGGTCCAGAAGGTTTGGATTTGTTCGGCGACCGCGCCGCGGCGGGCGTAAAGCGCTCGCCCTACCGGCAGTCGGCGGGAGACCGCGCCGTTGGCCAGGCGGCCTTCCAGACGGTCGCCGGAGAAGAGCAGGCCCGGGGGGGGCGAGGTCGTTGAGCTGCTGCATCACCGGTTCGAAGATGGCCCGGGAGGCGCCGCCGGTGCGCCGACTGACGATCAGGTGGATGCCGAGGTCGTGGCCCTGCGCCAAGTACGGCAGCAGTGGCGTCAGCGGGGAGCCGCCGGAGCCGGTGACCAGGTCGTAGTCGTCCACCACCAGGATCACCTCCATCCCGTCCCACCAGGACCGCTCGCGCAGCTGCTGCGGTGTCACGTCCGGGCCGGGCAGCCGCGCCTTCAGTGAGCCGGCCAGCTCGCCGCAGACCTGCTGGGTGTGCGCCGCCGAGGTGCTGTACGCGAGCAGGAAGTCCTTCGGCACCAGGTCCAGGTTGGCCCGCCGGTAGTCGACCATCACGATGCCGATGCTGGCGCTGCCGTCCAGCACGCTGCCGGTGCCGGATCCGGCCCACCAGTTGGCGTACGACCGATCGCAGCAGCGTCGACTTGCCGGTCTCGCCGTCGCCGTAGACCAGCAGGTGCGGGTCGCCGCCGAGCAGGTTCAGGTAGGCCGGCGAGAGGTCCCGCTCGGACAGTCCCAGCGCGATCCGCCGCTCGCCGAGGGCGGCGATCGAGTCCAGCACGCTGGACAGGTCGACGATGTCGGGCAGCACCTGTACGACCGGCACCTGGCCGGCCGGCCACCGGCGTTCGACCTGCTTCACCAGGTGGCGTACGCCGTCGCCGAGGTCCTCCGTGTCGGCGATCCCGTCCACCCGCGGCAGCGCGATCTGGATGAAGTGCTTCGGGCGTACGAGCGCGCGTCCGGGCACGTCCTGGGGCATCTCCTGGGCGGTCAGCCGGTCGATCTGGGAGTCGAAGTGGTCGGTTAGCCGGAGCTCGATCCGGCCGCCCATCGACGAGCCCATCCGAGACCGGATCTGGTTCGGCGACGACACCGAGACAATCGTGTGGACGCCCAGCGTCGGGCCGCGCTGGGCGATCTCGACGATCAGGTCCTCGATATCGGTGTCCGCTTCCCGGAGCGGCCCCCAGCCGTCGATGATCAGGAAAACGTCGCCGAAGATGGCCGCCGGCACCTCGCCGGACGCCCGGCCGCGACGCAATGCGTCGGCGGAGTCCAGGCGGTGTTGGCGGAGCACACCTTCCCGGGTGTCGAGCATCGCGTGTACGTCACTGATGGTGCGCCGGACCCGGTCCCCGTCCGAGCGGGTCGCGACGGCCGCCACGTGCGGCAACGCTTCCAGCGGAACCAGCTGGCCACCGCCGTAGTCCACGCAGAAGAACGCCACCTGCCCGGGCGCATAGCGCAGCGCGAGCGAGCTGATCAGCGTTCGCAGCAGCGTGGACTTGCCGGACAGCGGGGCGCCCACCACGACCAGGTTGCCGTCGGCGCCGGTGGCGTCCCAGGTCAGCGGGTCCTGCCGCTGCTCGCTCGGAACATCCCGGAGTCCGAGCAGCGCGATGATGTGTCGCGGGTCGGCCGCCTCGCCGGCCGCTTCCCGGCCGTGCACACTGTCGAGGGTCAGCGCGGTCGGCAGCGGTGGCAGCCATACCGGTCGTACGGGCGTGGACTCAGCCATCGACAGCGTGTCGACGATGACCCGCAAAACCGTGGTGCCCTCTTCGTCGTCCTCGTCGTCGGTGATCGCCGACAGCACCTGCTGCTGCGCGACCGCGAGAGCACCGGCGCCGTTGGTCGCGTTGTACGGCAGCACCGGCGCGATCACTGTCTCATCGTCGCTCGGCGGCTTGTACGCTGATGACACCAGCGCGGCCTTGAACCGCTCGAAAACCGTGGTGTCGACCTTCAGGAAACCCGAGCCGGGTTCGGGCGGCAGGTGGTACGCGTCCGGCACGCCGATGACCTCGCGGCTCTCGCTCTCGGAGAAGGTCCGCAGGCCGATCCGGTACGACAGGTGGGACTCCAGGCCGCGGATCTTGCCGCCTCCAGCCGCTGGGTGGCCAGCAGCAGGTGCACGCCGATCGACCGGCCGATCCGGCCGACCGCCACGAAAAGCTCGGCGAAGTCCGGTTTCGCGGTCAACAGCTCGGAAAACTCGTCGATGATGACCAGCAGGTGCGGCAGTGGCGGCAGGTTGCCGCGGTGCGCACGCACTTGTTCGTACGCGTCGACGTTCGGCAGTTTTCCGGTATCCGAAAGGATCTGCTGGCGGCGGGCCATCTCGCCGTAGAGCGCTTCCTTGAAGCGATCGACCAAACTGAGGTCGTCGGCCAGGTTGGTCACGCTGCCGGCGACGTGCGGGAGCGGGTCCATGTCGGCGAAGGTCGCGCCGCCCTTGAAGTCCACCAGCAGCAAGGCGAGCCGGTCGGGGGAGTGGTTGATGACCAACGACGCGACCATCGTACGAAGCATTTCCGACTTGCCCGAACCGGTCGCACCGACCACCAGTCCATGTGGACCCATCCCGCCTTGGGCGGATTCCTTCAAGTCCAACAAAACCGGCCGGCCATCGGGTCCGACTCCGACCGGCACGCGGAGGAATTCGCGCTGTGGCCGGGGGGTTTCCAGGTGGTGGTCGGGTCGATCGCCGCCGGATCGTCGACGCCGAGGATTTCCGGCAGGCTGATGGTGGAGGTGAGTACGTCCCCGGAGTCGCTCGCCGACAGCCGGACGGGCGCCAGCTGGCGGGCCACCCCGGCGATTTCCGCGACGCTCACGTCGTCGACCGTGAACGGGTCGGCCAGTCCTTCGGTGGTCGCCGTTCCGTCCGGGTTAACGGAAATCCGGGCGTCCACAACGGACAGTTCGGCGGCCCGTGACTCGACCAGGACGACCAGATGAACGCCCAGGTCGGCGAGCGAGGAGCCCTCTTCGGACTCCAGCCCGGAGATGGACGGCTGGAACTCGCTGTCCACCACGACGACCAGTCGGCGGCCGGTGAACTCCTGGCCGCGCCGGCGCTGCCGGTTGACCTTGCGTTCCTCATCTCCTCGGCCAGCAGCTCGGCCAGCTCGACCGTCGAGTTCGCCACCAGCCGGCTCGGCAGTGGCCCGTCCGTACGAGCCTCGTCCTGGCTGTGCGGCAGCCATTTCGCCCACTCCCAGAACGTCCCGAGCTGCTGGTTGCGGACCACCGCGACCTGCACGTCGTCTGGCGAGTGGAAGGTGACCAGCTGGGCCAGCAGGGCGCGGGCCAACCGCCGCCCCGACCGTGCGGTCGCCGACCACCGACAGGGTGCCGATCTGCCGCAGTGGCAGCACGATGGGCTGCTGGGACAGCGAGCCATAACGCTCCACCAGCTGCTGCGCCACGCCGAGACCGACCGGGTCGTACGACACCAGGGGGTTGTTCGTGTCGGCCTGCAGCGACAGCGGCCGGGCCAGCGGCCGCTTGCCGGTGCCGATCCGCAGGTCGAGCGCGTCCGGATGGCTGGCTCGGCGCTCCCATCGACGGGCGTCCAGCCGGCACGCGTCCAAGAGTGTGGACGGGTCCGGATGACGGACCGCGGCGGCCTCATGCTGGTCGGCGACCACCTTGCGCAACAGCCTGCGCAGGTTCTCCAGGTAGTCCAGGTAGCGCTCGCGGTTCTCCCGAACCTGCCGGCGGGCGCTGTTGCGCGTACCGACGAACAACACCACGCCCAGCCCGACCGAGCCGACCAGGAACAACAGTCCGGCGATCGCCTGGACCGGCCGGCCCTGGCTCGTCAGGGTGACGATTAGCGAACCGGACCCGGAGATGATCGGGGTGAGGACGACGGCGAAGTTCGCGCCACCCTGCTGGCCTCCGCTCTGCTGCGGTGGGGCCGCCACCAGGATGGGATCGGAGCCGGGATCGGGCACCGCGATGCGGGCCGGCCGCTGCACCAGGGTGGTCGTCATGCCGCCGACGATATGCTCTCCCGCGCGAGGGCGGCGCGCACTGAGGTAGCAGGTGAGCCGTCGACCGGAATTGATGCGCGAGCCAGCCGGCGCGGTTGCCGGAGTGCCGCTGAAAAGCGGCACTGCCACTGGGTCGAAACGAGGGGGCGCAGTGCCAGCGGGCTACAGCCGAGTCACCGTGGTCAGCGACTCGCGCCGCGTCGATGTCGCGCTGCCCGCGGCCCTACCAGTGACGGACCTCTTACCCCAGCTGCTCAGGCTGTGCAGTCCGCCGCAGCCAGGCAGCCAGCACCCCGTTTCGTGGGCGCTGGTCCGCTTCAACGGCACCCTGCTGCAGCCCGAGGCATCGCTGTTCGAGTCCGGGGTGATCGACGGCGAGGTGCTGGAGCTGCGCGGCGGCGCGAGCGCCGGCCGTCCCGCGTATGTCGAGGATGTCAGGGACTCCGTCGAGGACGTGGTGGACGGCTCCGGACGGCTGTGGCGTGGCCAGATCAGCCTCCGGTTCGCGCTGATCGCCGCCTCGCTGGGGATGTTCGCGTTGCTTTTCGATCCAGCCGTACGTGCCAGCGGCTCGTTCGCCGCGCTCGGCCTCGCCGCGGTGGTGGCGATCGCGCTCTGCGGCGGCGCCGGCTGGTGGGCCGGCACTCAGGGCGAGCCCAGCTCCGGTCGGCTGGCGATCGTGGTGGGCTGCCTGTGGGCCGGTCTCGCCGGCTGGCTCGGCGTCCTTGCGGCCGGCGGGTCGATGCCGCTCGCCGGCGCGGTCGCGCTGGTCTTGGGGTGCCACTGGTGGCGGTTGTGGTGGCGCCGTACGAGCCGGCACCCCGGGCATGGTGTCGTAAGAACCGTCGCTGCGGCTTGGGGTGCCACTGGTGGCGGTTGTGGTGGCGATCGACGACGGCCTGGTCTGCGCAGGGCTATGGCCTGTGTCGTACGAACCGTCGCTGCGGCTTGGGGTGCCACTGGTGGCGGTTGTGGTGGGACCGCGGCCTCGGCGCGCGCTTGCCATCGCGCTGCCTGAGATCGCGGGCGTTCTCGCAGAGCTGCACATCCTGCAGCTGCGCGCCGCCGGGGTGATCGGCCTGGTCTGAGCAGGCTAGATGGCCGGGTGTCGTACGAACCGTCGTGCGGCTTGGGGTGCCACTGGTGGCGGTTGTGGTGGCG
>NZ_WOTO01000012.1 GCF_010993775.1 Fodinicola feengrottensis
CGACCGCGCTCCAGTTTGCTGCCCAGGTATACCGAGGACCTCTGCGTCGCCTGGGCAGACCAACGCGTCGACGTGACGTCTACCGTGACCGTCACAGTACGATCCGCGGGCGCTGCAGGCCACGGTGGCGGGACGTCCTTGGTACGCCGTGCCGGTCGGTCTCTCGGACCTGTCCACCCCAGCCGGCCGATTCGCCATCGGTGGCGGCCTGGTGGTGTTCGGGACCGGCCCGGCCTGGGCGAAGCTGCTGCCGGGCCAGCAGCTGAAGGTCTCCGGCCGGCTGTCGCCGCCGACCGGCGGTGACGTGACCGCCGCCGCCCTGACCGTCACTGGCGATCCGCGGCTGCTCGGCGAGCCGCCGCTGATCCAGCGGACCGCCGGCGGATTGCGGGCTGGCCTCAGACAAGCCTGCGCGCCGCTCCCACAACCACAGGGTGGTTTGCTGCCCGGCCTGGTCCTGGGAGATGTCAGTACGCTCGACCCGCAAGTCGCCGAGACATCCGGCTCACCGGCATGACCCACCTGACGGCGGTGTCCGGGTCGAACTGCGCGATCGTGTCCGGCGCCGTGCTGCTGTTGTGCTTGCGACTGCGGGCCCGGCCGGCGGTCGCGGCGATCTGCGCCGCGGCCGCGCTGGCCGGCTTCGTGGTGCTGGCGAGGCCGTCGCCCAGCGTGCTGCGAGCGGCGGTGATGGGCGGTTTGGCGCTGATCGCGCTCGCCTCCGGACGGCCGCGCGCGGCCTTGCCGGCCCTGTGCGCCACGGTCGGGCTGCTGATCCTGCTCGACGCCAGCCAGGCGATCTCCGCGGGGTTCACCTTGTCCGTACTGGCCACCGCGGGCCTTCTCCTGGTCGCACCGGGCTGGCGGGAGGCGCTGCGTCGTTGCCGAGTGCCGGCCGGGCTCGCCGAGGCTCTTGCCGTGCCGGCCGCCGCGCAGCTGGCCTGCGCACCGGTGATCGCCGGCATGTCCGGGACAGTCGGCCTGGTGGCCGTCCCAGCCAACCTGCTGCTGGCCGTGCCGGCGGTCGCGCCGGCCACTGTGCTTGGTGTGCTCGCCGCGCTGGTGTCACCGTTCTGGCCCGCCGCCGCGGCCGCGCTGGCCTGGTGCGGATCGTGGCCGGCCTGGTGGCTGGTCACAGTGGCGCGAGTCGGTGCCCAGGTGCCTGGCGGTGTCCTGCCGTGGCCGGCGGGTCTCGGTGGTGGCTTGCTGCTCGCGGTCGTGCTGCTTGCGCTGCTGGCGGCTGGCCGAAGCCGATGGGTGCGGCGACTCCTCGCGGTGGTCGTGGTGGCGATCGTCGTCGTGGTGCTGCCCATCCAAGTGGTGGCCCCTGGCTGGCCGCCGCCAGGTTGGCAACTGGTCGGCTGCGCGGTTGGTCAGGGCGACGCGCTGGTCCTGCGGGTGGCACCGCTGACGGCGATCGTGATCGATACCGGCCCGGAGCCGTCCGCGGTGGATGGCTGCCTGCGCCGGCTGGACATCCAGGTGATTCCGTTGTTGCTGCTCAGCCACCTGCACGCCGACCACGTGGGAGGCATCGAGGGAGCGGTAAGCGGCCGGTCCGTCGGCGCTGTCCTGGTCGGGACGTACAAGCTGCCAGACACCGGGGAGCAGACTCTGATGGCGGCCGTGCGGCGGCACCACCTGGATGTGGTGACGGTTCAGCCGGGCGACAGCTACCGGGTCGGTCCGGTCCAGCTGACCGTGATCGGGCCGGCCGCGACCTTTCGCGGCACCCGGTCGGATCCGAACAACAACTCGTTGATCGTGATGGCGAACCTGGCCGGCACGACGGTTCTTTTGCCAGGAGACGCCGAACGAGAGGAGGAAGACTCGGTCCTGTCAGCGCGAGTGCCGCTGCATGTGGATGTTCTGAAGGTGCCGCACCACGGCTCGATGTACAGCGACCCCGCGTTCCTGGACGCGGCAGCGCCGACGGTCGCGGTCGTCGAGGTGGGACTGGGGGCAATGACTACGGACATCCGAGTCCCGGCGTGATCCTGCACCTCACCCGGATGGGCGTCCGGGTTCTGCGCACCGACCTGGACGGTGACGTCGCCGTCTTCCGTCAAGACGGTCACTTGACCACCGTCACCCGTGGCGTCGACCAGATCGCACAACCTCCATAGCCCCTTGCGAACTCGACGTTTTCGCTCGCGACACGCCGTGGCTGGCAGCGAAAACGTCGAGTTCGGGCAGGATGAAGGGATGGTGGAGAAGCGGGCGTCCTATCTGTCGATCCGATCCGATCGATCGCTGCGGTGCTGTCGATCGGCTCGACCCGGTCGCTGCTGTCGATCGGGTCAAGCGGATCGGTGTTGTCGATTGGGTCGAGCGGTTCGGTGCTGTCGGTCGGCTCGCTGGGGTCCGCGGCCTCGGTGCTGTCGATCGGTTCGTTCGGGTGCGTCGGCGGCGCCCTGTCCGCGCTGTCCATCGCGTCGATCCTGTCCTGGCGCTCCTGCCGGGCGATCGCCTCCGCGGGTAAGGGCTCTTAAAAAGAGAGGTGTCTGTCCGCGCTCGCATGGCACCGCTGTGCGAGCCGCTGGCAGCGTCGTCGATGACCCTGCGTGACCGCGAAAGGATCTCTGATGGCCGTCCGCTTCCAGTTGGTGATCGACTGCGCCGATCCGGACCGCCTCGCCTGCTTCTGGGTCGCCGCGCTGGGCTATCAGCTCGCGCCCCCGCCGGCGGATTTCGCCACCTGGAACGACTACTACCGTGACATTGGGGTGCCCGAAGAGGACCTGGTTGACGGTGCGGACTGGATCAGCGAGCCCGAGGGCAACGGCCCGAGCATCTGGTTCCAGCAAGTCCGCGATCCCAAACTGGTCAAGAACCGCCTGCACCTCGATATCAATGCCAGCGGCATGCGGACCGACCCTATTCAGATCCGCCGGCAGCGCGTCGACGCCGAGGCCACCCGGCTGGCCGCCCTCGGCGCCACCATCACTGGCGCCCTGGTTGAGGAGGGGCTCGACCACTACGCCGTCGGGATGATGGACCCGGAGGGGCAACGAGTTCGACATCAACTGACGGCGGTCATTGGCTGAGGGACCGCTTGGGACACGCACGGTCATCCCCGGCAGCTCAGAACTTTCTGCTGAGGGATCCTCAGACAACGTTGCTGGGCGAAGCGACACTGGGAGGATGTGGCAGCGGGCTGGGCGAAGGACCAACCTGGCGCTTCTTGGGCTGTTGGTGCTCGCGATGGTCACCGGGGTGCTGGCGTTCGCGTTTGGTACGCCCGTGCAGTCGGCTCTGGTCGCGTACGCGCATGGTGCGGCCGGTTTGGGGCTGCCGCTCCTGATCCCGTGGAAAACGGTGATCGCGCGGCGCGGCTGGCGGCGCCGGACGGCCCACGTCTGGGGTCGGCGAGTGCTGGGGATCTCGCTGACCGTGGTGGTTCTCGGCGCGGTGCTCAGTGGCGTTGGGGAAGCCTGGGGCGGCTATCGCGACTACTTCGGCGTGACGGACAACCAGGTGCACGTCGGGCTGGCGCTGGTGGGAGTACCGCTGTTGTTGGCACACCTGATCAGACACCGACCGCGTCCGCGCCGGGCGGACTTGTCCCGCCGCGTCGCGCTGCGAACCGCCAGCCTCGCGGTCGGTTCACTGGCCGCGTATGTCGCTCTTGAGGGCGTTGGGCGTGCCCTCCGGTTGCCACTGGGACCGACCACCAGCACTGGATCGACCGAGGCCGGCACTGACGTGCCGGACCAGATGCCGGTGGTGACCTGGCTGCTCGACGGGGTGCCGGCTGGTCAGAACACCTGGCACCTGGAGGTGGTGGCCGCTGGCCGGAGCAGCTTCTGGGAGGTCGCCGACCTGAGCGCGTACGGCGACTCCGTGCGGGCCACTCTCGACTGCACCGGCGGGTGGTATGCCACCCAGAACTGGTCAGGGGTGCGGCTCGACCGGCTGGTCCCGCGCGCGGGCGTACGGCAGCCTCAAGATCACGTCCGTGACCGGCTACCACCGGCTCCTGCCAGCATCGGAGGCGTCGAAGCTGTGGCTGGCGACCGACGCCGGCGGCCAGCCGCTGTCCGCCGGCCACGGCGCACCGCTGCGGCTCGTCGCTCCGGACCGCCGCGGCTTCTGGTGGGTCAAATGGGTCACTCGAGTCGAACTCGTCGACACCCCTTGGTGGCTCCAACCCCCGTTCCCCACCCAGTGATGGAGCACCTGGCTACGTAGGGTGCGGCGCGAAACTGTCGTACCCCTCCGGCAAATTTGCCCCCACCCAGTGAACGGGTGGGGGGGGGTTTGAGGACCGATGTTCAACTAAAAATCAAGGTCCACCTCTCAAGCCACCCCCCGCCCGTTCAAAGGGAGGGGGAAAGAAAAACAGACACGTACGACAATTTCGCGCCGCACAGGCCAAATCTCGGGGGGAGAAATTCGCGGGCGATACAAAACAGGCGAGAAGGATCAGTCGGTGGCGGTCAGGTACGCCTCGGTGAGCCACTCGAGGAGTTCGTTGTCAACGTCGTCGAGGCTGGTGAGTTTGATGATGTGGATCGTGCGGTCGCCGGTCCGCAGGTGCCGGGAGATGCGCGGGTGGTCGACTGTGCGCAGGAGCACGAGGTCCAGGGACAGGGCGCGGGCGCGCGGCCGGACCTCGGCGATGGTGCGGTCGGTTTTGAGGAAGACGCCGACCTTGACGGCGTCCGCGTGCAGCGGTCCCAAGGACGTGAGGTGGGACTCCAGGGCTCGGTAGATGTCGAGATAGCGGGCTGGCCAGGGTGCGAAGGTGTCCTCGACCGTGCCGCCCGGGACGCAGACGTGCGACTGGCGAGTTCGCCCGAACTCGCGGTCGCAGTGTGGACACGTCCAGCGGGGCATGGGTTCAGCATGCCGTGCCAGCTGACCGGCAGACAGCCGAAAGTACCGTTATTCTCCCCTGTCCCCAGCATCGCCGCAGTCGGCATGGGACGATGCAGCCGTGCCCCCGACCACATCTCCGGACGGAGACTTGACAGACAGCGGCGACCTGTTGACGCCGGTCCGGGCTGCTGCTCGGCGACGAGGAGCTGCTGCTTTCGCGCGCGCGGTCGCGGACGTGGTGGCGGCGGCGAAGGGCCGCGAGGCGTCCGCCGACGTGCAGCACGTCCAGGCTGGCGAGCTCGCGCCCGTCCAGCTTGACGAATTACTCGGTCCGTCGCTGTTCGGCGGCGAGCGGGTGGTGGTCGTGCACGCTGGCCAGGACGGTACGAAGGACCTGACCGCTGGGCTGCTCAGCTATGCCAAGGACCCGGTCGACGGCACTGTGCTGGTCATCGAACACTCCGGCGGCGCCAAGCAGAAGGCGCTGGTGGAGGGCCTGCGCGGCGCCGGCGCCGTGGTGGTGCCGTGCGCGAAGCTGACCAAACCCGCTGACCGCGCCTCGTTCGTACGGGCCGAGATCTCCCGGGCCGGCGGCCGGGCGTCCCGGGACGTGGCCACCCTGATCCTGGAGAGCGTCGGCAACGACATGCGCGAGCTGGCCACCGCCTGCGCGCAGCTGGTCGCCGACTCCGGCGGGACTGTTGACGCGGCCGCCGTGCAGCGCTATCACCGCGGCCGCGCCGAGGTCACCGGTTTCACGGTCGCCGACGCGGCCGTCGCCGGGAACACCGTGGAGGCGCTGCAGGCGCTGCGCTGGGCGGAGTCGCTCGGCGTGGCCCCCGGTGTTGATCGCGGACGCGCTGGCCGACGGCGTCAGAACGATCGCCCGTGTCAGCGGCCGACGCGGCAACGCATATCAGCTGGCCAGCCAGCTGGGCATGCCGCCGTGGAAGGTGGAGCGGGCGCAGCGGCAGGGCCGCGGCTGGACCGATGACGGGCTCGCCACCGCGATGCAGGTGGCCGCGGCGCTCAACGCTGACGTCAAAGGCGTGGCCTCCGACGAGCAGTACGCACTGGAGCGGGCCGTGTTGGCCATCGCGGCTGCCAAGGGAGCTCGCTGATGGCCAAGAGTGGCGGCAAGCGCAAGAAGAACGACCGGCGGACCGTGTACGGCCGGGTGCTGCGGCTGAAGACGATCGACCCCGGCCCGGTGATCTCGTTCGTGTTCTTCGAGATCGCCATCACGGTGGCGATTGTGCTGGCCCTGCTGGGCTTCGTGTCCTGGTGGGGTGTGCTGGTGCTGCCCGTCGCGGTCGCGGCGATGGTGAAAGTCAACGACATCATCGCCGGTGCGACGCAGCGCTCGGCGGTCGCCGCCGAGCGGGAGTACGAGCCGGAACCCGAACCAGCCCCCGAGCCGGAACCCCAGCCTGAGCCCGAGCCGGCCAGCGGCATGTCGGCCTCGCGGGAGCATCGCAAGGCGGTACGTGAGCGCAGCCGCGAGCAGAAGCGGGTGGCGCGCGAGGAGCAGAAGAGTGGTCGCCGGGGCCAGCTGAACAACGACACGGCGATCATCCCGACGCTGGCGCCGCCGACGGATCCGGACTTCGCCGGCCGGACCCAGACGCTGCCGGTGCTGCCGGCCAGCGCGCCGAACCAGCGCCACGCGCCGGGTTCCGGACGCCACCCAGCAACTGCCGGTCGTGCCAGACGAGCTGGACGACTTCATGACCGAGATCCGCGGCGACCGCCCGCCGCCGTGGGATCCGGCCGGCGCTCCGCCCGAGAAGCCGACTGGGTCCGGCCGCAAGCGCCACTAGCAGTTGGCCCGTACATAACGGACACATCCCAGAGCGATGTCCGTTATGTACGGGGCTACCGACCAAGCGTCGCCATCGAGTGTCGCTACGCAGACACGAAGAGGAGCCACCCGGTGGTTCGGGTGGCTCCTGTCGACTGAGCAATATCCAAGCGCGGGCCGTGCGGCCAGGGCTTAGAGCTGGCCGGCTGCCTTCGCCATCGCGGACTTCTTGTTCGCGGCCTGGTTCTGGTGGATGACGCCCTTGCTGGCGGCCTTGTCCAGAGCGCGAGAGGCGACCCGCAGCTGGGTGGCAGCGGTTTCCTTGTTGCCGGAGGCGGCGGCCTCACGGAAGCGGCGGATCGCGGTCTTCAGCGACGACTTCACCGCCTTGTTGCGCTGGTGCGCCTTCTCGTTGGTCTTGATCCGCTTGATCTGGGACTTGATGTTCGCCACGCGTAAGCCTCGGTTTGTCAGTCGGGGTTCTCGGTCGGTGCGATTCAACGCACGCGATTAGCCAGAATAGACCACGCGCGAGGCGCGCTCCAATCCGCCTCCTAACGGTACCTGGTGGGCATGGGAGGATGGACGGGTACGCCCGAGCCGGCTAGTCGCTGAGGCATGGCCGCAGAGAATGACTCCAAGGACGCCCGTTGACCCATGTGCCCGGATCGACAGATCCCGAGCTGATCCGCAACTTCTGCATCATCGCTCACATCGACCACGGCAAGTCCACCCTCGCCGACCGCATGCTCCAGAAGACCGGCGTGGTGTCCGACCGTGCCATGCGCGCGCAGTACCTCGACCGGATGGACATCGAGCGTGAGCGTGGCATCACGATCAAGAGCCAGGCCGTGCGGATGCCCTGGGTGGCTCAGCCCAGTGGCACCGAGTATGTGCTGAACATGATCGACACGCCCGGACACGTCGACTTCACGTACGAGGTGTCCCGCAGCCTGGCCGCCTGCGAAGGCGCGGTGCTGCTGGTGGACGCGGCGCAGGGCATCGAGGCGCAGACGCTGGCGAACCTGTATCTGGCGCTGGAAGCGGACCTGCACGTCATCCCGGTGCTGAACAAGATCGACCTGCCGGCGGCGCAGCCGGAGCGGTACGCCGAGGAACTCGCGCACCTGATCGGCTGCGACCCGAGCGACTGCCTGCGGGTCTCGGGCAAGACCGGCGACGGCGTCGAGGCGCTGCTGCACGAGATCGTCAAGCAGGTGCCGGCTCCCGTCGGCAACTCGGCCGGGCCGGCGCGGGCGATGATTTTCGACTCCGTCTATGACATTTATCGCGGTGTCGTCACGTACGTACGAGTCGTCGACGGCAAGCTGTCAGCGCGCGAACGCATCAAGATGATGTCCAACGGAGTCACCCACGAGCTGCTGGAGCTGGGCGTCATCTCGCCGGAGCCGGTCGCCACCGGCGCGATCGCGGCCGGCGAGGTCGGCTATCTGATCACCGGCGTGAAGGACGTGCGGCAGTCCCGGGTCGGTGACACCATCACCACCCAGATCAAGTCGGCGACCGAAGCGCTCGGTGGCTATTCCGACCCCAAGCCGATGGTTTTCTCCGGTCTCTATCCGATCGACGGCTCGGACTACCCGGATCTGCGGGAGGCGCTGGAGAAACTCCAGCTCAACGACGCCGCTTTGGTGTATGAGCCGGAAACCTCGGTCGCGCTTGGCTTCGGGTTCCGATGTGGGTTCCTCGGGCTGCTGCACCTGGAGATCATCCGGGAACGGTTGGAACGCGAATTCGACCTGGAGCTGATCGCGACCGCGCCGAACGTGGTCTACCGGGTCGAGATGGAGGACGGTGCCGAGCACATCGTCACCAACCCGAGCGAGTTCCCCGCCGGCAAAAATCGGCGGTGTGTACGAGAGCCCATCGTAAGAGCCACGGTCCTCGCGCCCAGCGACTACATCGGCGCGATCATGGAGCTTTGCCAGTCCCGCCGGGGAATTCTCGGCGGGATGGACTACCTGTCCGCCGACCGGGTGGAACTGCGCTACACGATGCCGCTTGCGGAAATCATCTTCGATTTCTTCGATCAGCTGAAGTCGCGTACCAAGGGCTACGCGAGCCTGGACTACGAGCCCATCGGCGAGCAGGAAGCCGCGCTGGTCAAGGTGGATATCCTGTTGCAGGGCGAAACCGTGGACGCTTTCAGCGCGATTGTTCACAAAGACAAGGCGTATGCGTACGGCGTCTCGATGACCCAGCGGCTCCGCGAACTCATTCCGCGGCAGCAGTTCGAGGTGCCGATCCAGGCCGCCGTGGGTTCTCGGGTGATCGCCCGGGAAAACATCCGCGCTATTCGCAAGGATGTCCTCAGCAAGTGCTATGGCGGTGACATCACCCGTAAGCGCAAACTGCTGGAGAGAAGCAGAAAGAGGGCAAGAAGCGGATGAAGATGGTTGGCCGGGTCGAGGTGCCGCAGGAGGCCTTCATCGCCGCGCTGTCCACTTCGGACGCTCCGAAGAAATAGGCCCGGTGGGTACGAGCGATCGACCAGCGGTTGACGCTCGTTGGTACTTGAGTTAGAGCTTGGTCGACAGTGAGTGCTGCGGGGTGGCGCATCAAGGGCTCCCACCGTTGACCAAGCCCTTTCGGACCGGTCAGATTTGTCCAAGCCGGGGTCCGCGCGGCTGGGTACCTTGACCACATGGATGAACAGCTTCGTGCGCTGTGATGGTCGACGTGCTCATCATCGGAGCGGGCACCGCGGGGTGCGTGTTGGCCGCCCGGTTGTCAGCTGAACCGACCCGCAGCGTGCTGCTGGTCGAGGCGGGCCAGGACTTCGCCGACCGCGCCGCCATGCCGCCGGCGTTGACCACCGGCGATGGCGTCGGATTCGACTCGGGGGGGTTGTCCGCCACCGTCACGGCTGGGGCGGGACCGGACCGGACCGCTGGCGCGGGGCAGAGTCGTCGGCGGCTGCGCACAGGTCAACGGCCGGGGCGCGGTCCGGGCCATGCCCCGCGACTACGACGCGTGGGCTGCCCGCGGGATGCCACGCTGGTCATGGGAGCAGAGCAGATGCTGCCGGCGTACCGGCGCTGTGAAGCCGACCGTGACTTCCCCGACGCACCCCATCACGGCCCCGAGGGACCGGTGCCGATCGTACGGCCGGACCGAGATCGGCTAACGGCGCCGATGGCGGCTTTTCTGGAGTCGATGCTGGACCACGGGCACGACTACCAACCTGACATGAACGCTCCGACCGCGGTCGGCATCGGTCCCTATCCGCACAACCAGTACGCCGACGGCACTCGTGCCTCCACCGCGCTGACCTACCTTGCCCCAGCCCGAGGGCGAGAGAATCTCGTCGTCCGAGGTGACACCCAGGTCGACCGGATTGTTGTCCACCATGGACGCGCGATCGGGGTGGAAATCGGTGGTGAGTCGTCGGCGCGCCGGTGAGGTGATCCTCGCCGCGGGTGCACCGTTGAGCCCCGTGCTCCTCCTGCGCTCTGGGATCGGGCCCATCGAGGACCTGCGCGCCATCGGCATCACCTCCCAGCAGGACCTCCCGGGTGTTGGCCGCAACCTCTACGACCAGCCCGGTGCGGTGATTCCGGCGATCCCGCAGCCCGGATCCGTTCCGTCGGGCGCCCCGATGACCGAAGTGATCGGACGCCTCGACAGCTTCCCTGGGCACGTACCTGACCAGGCGTTTTACCTCACCTTGTTCACCGGACCAGCACCGGGTGGAACGGACCCGATGATCGCGTTGATGGTGGGCGACTTCGCGCCAGTCTCCCGCGGCACCATCAGTCTCGCCGGCCCTGCCACCGGTCAGCGGCCTATCATCGACCTCGGCTTCTACACCGCCGCTGGCGATCTCACCCGGATGCGCGACGCCTACCGGTACGCCTGGACAGTCGCCACAATCCCCCTCGCTGGCTCGCCACATCGCCGGGTTCCCGATGCTCAATGACCAGGTCATCGGCGACGATCAACAGCTCGACGCGGTGCTGCGCGCCATGACCTTCAGCCGGCTCGCCTTGGCCGGCGGCGCCGCGATGGGCCCCGGTGATGACCCCGACGCCGTGGTGGACGAACAGTGCCGTGTCCACGGCGTCGAGGCGCTACGCGTCATCGACCTGTCCATCGTTCCGGTGCCCCTGCGCAGTCCCACCGCGCTCGACGCCATCGCCATCGCCGAACACGCCGCCTCGATGATCTGACTCGCTGGATAAGGGCGGTGGGTTTTTGGGTGCGGAATTGTTGGCTGTCTGTGGCGCGGGGGCCGCGGTGGTTAGGGGCGGTGGACATTAGGGGGCGGAATCCTCGGCTACCAGTGACGTGGAAAGCCCTGCCCGCCACCAAAAAGCGGTGGCGGGCAGGGCTTTCCACGTCACTACTGCCGCTGATCCCGTAACTCTGTGTCTCTGGCTGGCGCCTTCGGCGCGGGCGCGGTCGACTACGGCTACGAGAGTCGCCTTTTGTGTAGACCCCGCAAAAAGCGCGGGGTCTACACAAAAGGCGACGCCCCTGCCGCAGGGGCGACTATCGGCCTGGCGGCCGATGGCGCCGGGCGCGGGGTTGGGTTTTACCGAAGGTGGCTGACTTTGGGGGGAGTTGAGGTGCCGCGCGGGGCTGGGTTTGCGGAGGTGCGGGGCGCGGGGTTGGGTTTAGCGAAGGTGGCTGACTTTGGGGGCGGGAGTTGCGGTGCTGCGCGGGGTTGGGTTTGTGGAGGTGCGGGGCGCGGGGTTGGGTTTTATTGAAGTTGGGCGACTTTGGGGGCGGGAGTTGCGGCGGGGGGGGCCGCGCGGGGGTGGGGGGCTAGGTGAAGGTGACCACGATGTGGCCGGTGGGGTCGGCGGTGGGCAGGGCTTTCCAGGTGCCGTCGGTGGCGGTCCATTTCACGTCTCGGTAGGCCACGGTGGCGACGCGGTATTCCTGGGGGCGTGGGCGACGAGCCAGAACTCGATCCGGCGGTAGGTCTGCAGGTCGGCGCCGGCGGGTTTGGCGGAGACGCGCAAGGAGGGGACACCGGCGGCGTTTCCGGGACCCAGCGCGAAAGACGCCGCGCTGCCCAGGTCGGCTCTGAGGTCGCGGCGGAGGTCCTCGCCGAGCGCGGAGGTGGAGTGGGAGTTGCGGGTGAGGCAGGTGACCGCGCCGGCGGTCTGCCCGGAGTACGCGGTGGCGAGCGTGGTGGCTTCGGGTTCCCAGCCGGCGTAAGCGCTGCCGTCGGCGGAGCGCTGGACCGCCTGGGCGGCCTGCGCGACCGGCTTGCTCTGCCAGTTGTCGACGGTTTCCAGCCGCCGGTAGAACGCGTTCGCCGCGTACCGCGGATCGCGCGAGCTGCGCGGGCGTGCCCCAGCCCTGCGACGGCCGTTGCTGGAACAGGCCCACCGAGTCACGGTCGCCGCCGGGAGTGTTCTCCAGCTTGGACTCCTGCAGTGCGGTGGCCAGCGCGACCGTGACCCCGCGTACGCCGTCGCCGCGCAGGAACCCGATCGCGGCGATCGTGGACGAGTGCTGGCCCTGCTCCAGGGTCAGTTCGGCGGTGTCCGACCCGATCTTGATGTTGCATTCCTCGGGTTTGAGGGGGGCCGGCAGCGCCGGGATCGCGACCTGCCCGCCGCGGACCACGGCGGCGATCACCAGCGCGATCACCACCAAGACCGCCACGCAGGCGGTGACGACCCCGGCAATCAGCAGGCGGCGCACGGATCTCCTTTGATCTGGCGGTACAGGAGCGGTTCGGCCCCGAGCGTACGTGTCAGCCTAAGGCGTCCGACTCAGCCATCTGAGGTCGCGTCATAAGCCTTCTGGCGTACCGCGATGCATGCTCGGCGGCCATCTGACTGACATGCGCCGACAGGTCCGTGCCTGTTTGACTAACAAACGTACTAGTAGGTACAGTAGCGACGTGGAAATAGAGAGAAACAGCAGCCCAACAATTGACGGCCCAAGCGAGTGGTTCACCGGCGTCGTACGGATGACGCCCATCGCCGCGCCGGATCCGCTCTCGCTGCTGCGCATTTTTGACGTACGGTTCGACGCCGGCGCGCGTACCGCGTGGCACAAGCATCCTCACGGGCAGATTCTCTACGTCACGGACGGGTTCGGGAGAGTGGGCCGCAGGGGTGGCCCGGTCGAGGAGATCCGTCCCGGCGACACGGTTCGGATCGCGCCCGACGAGTGGCACTGGCACGGCGCCGGCCCTCAGTCGTCTATGCGGCACCTGGCTGTTCAGGAGGCTGCGGCGGACGGCAGTACGGCCGAGTTCGACACACACGTCACGGAAAGTGGGTACGAGGGATGATCCGGACCACTGTGCTTGAGGCCCAGTTGGACCCGGCGAAGCGCACCGCGAGTGTCGAGATTCGCCGGATCCAGATGCCGTCGGACTGCGTGGCGGGGGAGCACATACACAACTGCCCGGTGGGGGCAGCATTGTCGAAGGCTCGGTGACTTTTCAGGTCAAGGGTGAGCCGGAGGTCGTGCTGCGGCCAGGTGACGTGTTCTTTGAGCCCGAAGGTGTGTCCATCAGCCGGTTTGACGCGGGAAGCGACGGGGCCACGTTCCTCGGATATTTCCTTCTCGGTATCGGGGAGAAGCCCGAGCTGAGTTACCTTGACTGAGCTGGGTTAGGTCGTCTGGTTGCAATAGCCGTCGCATTGGTACTGGTAGGCAAATCCGCAGCCCTGGAAGCATGTGCATTTGATGTCTTTGCAGTGAGCGCAGTCCAGTAGGCGGCAGTAGCGGGCGGGATGCGTACACCAGTCGTCCTCGACGCTGCATTCGCACAGGGTGTCGCATTCGGGCGGCTCGGCGACGTTTTCGGTGCCAGGTAGCTGGACGGCGGATTGTTGGCCGCCGGTGCCGGGCCGAGCGGTCGACGCGCCTGGCCCGAGCGAGGCGAAAATGGCGAACGCGAGACGGTCACCGAACAGAGATCTCGCCGAGCCTTCCAGGCTTTTCAGCTTCTGCAGGACCTCCGGCCGGGACATCGCGTCGTCTTCGAAGATCGAAGCGTCGGTGAAGGTGGCCAGAGCCTGGTCGAGAAGAGCCTTCTGAGCCACCGAAAGTTCGGTGTGGTGGGCCGTACGGTAGCGGGTCAGCTGTTCGGTCCACAGACCCGCGCGGTCCGCCGCGCCGAGCGCGCGGTAGATGGCTTTGCGATAGATCTGTGAATGGGCAACGATCTCGTCGTAGGTCCGAGGCAGATCTCCGGCATTGGTGGCCACCCACCTGCTCGCCTCACCGAACGAAACACGCTGGGCGAACGCGGGCGTACGACCGAGCAGGATGACCGTGGACGCGATGCCGATTCCCGCCCCGAGGCGAAGAAGACTGCCGCGGCTCAATGCCGGCCCGGCGGCCGTATGCTGACACGGCGCGGCGCCATTCTGTTTTAGCTGGCCGAGTGCGCTCAGTACGCGAACGGTCGAACGTGGACCGAGCCGGCGGGCCAGCGGTGCGCTCATCCGCGCGCCAGTCCACGCGCGTACTTTCTGGCCGACACTGATCAGCGTTGGTGCCCAGGCAGCGTCGGCGCCGAACACGGCCTTCCGCCATTCCACCACGTCGGTTCGGCCCAGTGGCAACACTTCCAGACGTCCGCCACAGGCCGCTTCGACCGTTTGGGAAATCTCCCGACATGTCCCGCAGGAAGCATCAAAAGCAAGGATCCAGCGGTTCTCGGCCGTGTTCATGGCATCTCCTTGGGATTGATGGCAAAAGGCTAGACAGGCGCTGGATGCGTGTCCAGTTACCTTTGTCAGCAATGCCAAGGATGAACCTGGCCACTACCGGAATTCCACGAAGACTCTCGCCGAGCCGTTAGCCGCCGAGTTCTGGTTCTGCGCGGGGCGAGGTTCGCCGGGCCGAATGCGCCAGCACCCGCGCCGTCCCGCTGTTCGGGCCCACCTCCGCGAGCCCGGCCGACAACCGCAGCGTGATCATCGAGTTCCTCGTCGACGACGTGGACGTTGTGTACGAGAACCTGACCGGCTTCGTCGAGGACTTCGTCAACGAACCCACCACCATGCCCTGGGGCAACCGCGCTCTGCTGTTCCGCGACCCCGACGGCAACCTCGTCAACTTCTTCACTCCGGTCACCCCAGCCGCCATCGAGAAATTCCACCGGCCTCGCGGTGTCCCAGTGAAGGCCAAGATCCGTGCCTCAGCCGATGGCCGTACGTACGGCGGCGCGTAAGGCAGGGAGTTTCGCGTAGAGTTTGTCGCCGGGACACAGGGTGTTGTAGTAGTCCCGGTGTCCTTTGATCTCCGCTGGCGAGATCCCGTACTGCGCGCAGATGTAGGCACACATTTTGACCAGCGCGTTCCATTGTGCCGTGGGCGGTTCCACGGTCATGTACGTGCCTTCGTTCTCGATCCCGATGGCGTTGTCGTTCTGTCCCGGGCAGTGCGCGCCGCGAATCATCATCGTGTGCTGCCGCCCCGTAAAGCGGTCAGGCTGCCGTGCCTGCCTTCCATGTCATAGCCGCCACGGCTGATGGTGAAATGCTGGCCGGTGTCGGACCAGCCGTTGGTGTCGATGTGGTCGTTCTGAATACCGCGGGCCAACTGGAAGGCGTGTGCTTGCGAATAGTCCGTGCTGTTCGCGCTCGCGGTGTGATGGACCAGAATCCGGTTCGCCGGATGGTTGAGTGTCACCAGCGGATCGGCCGGCGGCCGCGCGCTCCACTCGGCGCAGCTGTAAATACGCGGGGCGGTGGCGGCTTGCGCGCCGGACGGCAATGCCAGGCCGGCGAAGCCGGCTCCTACGACAGCACCGGCGCCGAGCAGGAAAACACGGCGGTTGAGTGATCCGGAATCAGCATCCATGGGGCGAAGTATGGGGGGGTGGAACATACAACCGACGTACATCGCCGCGAACTCGCCGTTCCCGACAGGTTCGGGAAGGAGCCGGCGTCGCTCGATTGCAGCTCAGCTCGCCATCACGACGACTCCGAGCTGGTGGCCGGGGACCAGTCGATCTCGATGGGGTCGAGCTTGTCGAAGTCGGTGGTCGAGAGCCGCCGCGCCAAGGAGAACACCTTCTGGGTTCTTTCCTTGACCCGCCCGTCCACCACCGAGCTGAGTTCGAAGGCGAGTCGGCCGGTCTGGCGCACCGTGGCCTCGTCGACCCGGGGACGGCTGATCGAGGTGACCACGATGCCCGCCGGTGCACCCGTGGAAGTCCGCGAGGCGCCAACGAAGAACTCCTCGCGGGTGTTGGCCACGCCGTCGACGGCGAAGTCGCGCAGTTTGCCGAGCAGCTCGTGCCATTTCGCGACCTCACCTTTGAGGGCGGTTGCCGACAGATCGGTCGGGGACAGCGCGGCGCCGCTTTCCCGGGATCGAAAGCACCGGGGGCGTACGTCGACAGTGCTGCGATCCACAGCGCCTCGACCACGACGGTGTCCTGCTGTTCACCCCGCGCCAGCTCACCGAGCAGTCGTTCACAGCAGCCGAGCACGAACTGCAGGTCGTCGAAGATCGCCGCGAGATCGGCGAGCGCGAGCGCATCCTTGCCGCCCAGTTGGCGCGCGGTCAGCGTCTCTTCTCCGGCACCGGCGACCTCGCCGGGCTGGTCGGCCACATGCTGGTGACTCGACTCCGCTCCATGGGGCTGCTGCGACATCGGCACTCCTTCCGAGACTCCCGTGCTGAGTACTCAGCTGACCGCATGACGGGACACTCCGGTGTCCTAATTTGAGACACCTCCGCATCATCGGTTCCACCGCGGTCGCCTCCTAGGCTGGGTGGGTGCTGACCTCGTCTTACAAAGGCCTGTGTCGGCGGTCACCCGCGGACGGAAAACAACTCGAAACAGTACGTACGCGCGTACTGTTAAGATGTGGCGGTGACAGCGACCCCCGCTCCCGCGCCCCCGCAGTCCCGTACCGGCCGAGTTCTGGCCGCCGCCACCTTGATCAACACGTTCGGCAACGGCCTCTTCATGACCGTCAGCGCCATCTACTTCACCCGCTCGGTGGGGTTGCCGGCCGGCCAGTTGGCCGCCGCGCTGGCGGTGGCGGCCGCCGCCAGGCTGATCGCGAGCGTGCCGATGGGCCATCTGGCCGACCGGGTCGGCCCGCGCGAGGTGCTGGTCGTGTGTGCGTGTCTGAATGGCCTGGTCACCGCGTCCGTGGTGCTGGTGGACGGGGTGGTCGGGCTGGCTCTGGTGCTCGCGGTGCAGGGCGTTCTCGACGCCGGCTCGAACGGTGCCCGCGGCGCGCTGATCGCCGGCGCGCTGCCGACCGATCAGCGGGTTCGTACGCAGGCATTCCTGCGCTCGATGACGAACCTGGGCATCACCGGTGGGCGCGGCGGCCGCGGCACTGACCCTGCACCTGGACACGGCGGTCGCGTACAAGACGACGATCCTGGCGGACGCGACGACCTTCGTGATCGCCGGCGTGATGGTGCTGGGCGTCACCCGGCTGGCTCCGGTGCCGGCGCCGGCCGGCGGTCGCCGGCTGGTCGCGCTGGCCGACCGGCCGTTCCTGCTGGTGATGCTCCTGGTGGGAGTGCTGACGATGCAGTACGGGCTGCTGGAGGTGGCCATTCCACTGTGGACGGTGCAGCGTACGCACGCGCCGGCCTGGCTGGTTTCGGTGCTGCTGATCGTAAACACCATTGGCATCGTGCTCTTCCAGGTGCGTGCCAGCCGCGACGTGACCACGGCGACGGCCGCGGCGAAGGCGTTGCGGTTGTCGTCGGTGATCATCGCGGTCGCCTGTGCGATCTACGCCTTCGCGGCGGGGCAGGGCATCTGGGTGGCGGTGGCGATCATGGTGGCCGGCTCGGTCGTGCACGTGGTCAGCGAGCTGGTGCTGTCCGCTGGCACCTGGGGAGTCGCGTACGGGCTGGCGCCGCCGCACGCCCAGGGCCAGTATCAGGGCGTTTTCGGGATGAGCATGTCGTTGGGCAACCTGGTCGGCCCGGCGCTGACCACCGTGTTGGTGCTCGGTACCGGCGGCCCGCACGGCTTCGGCGGCGGACTGCCCGGCTGGCTCGCGCTCGGCGCGCTGTTCGTGGTGGCCGGGGCGGCGGCTCCGCCGGTCGTCAGCTGGGCGCTGAGGACCCGCGCGACGGCGGAGCCGGTGGCGGCCGGGGCACAATAGACAGCTGTGCCCTCCACCTTGCCCGAAGGCGAGCCGGTGCCGGCCGACGGTTCGCTGCCGCCGGCGGCCCTGGACGAGCTGACCTCACGCGCCTTCGGGGCGTACGTCCACGTGCCGTATTGCACCACCAGGTGCGGCTACTGCGACTTCAACACGTACACGGCGTCCGAGCTGGACGGTGACCAGGGCGAGCACTACCTCGACTCGGTACGGGCCGAGATCGAGCTCGCCGCGGCCGCGCTGGGTGGCCGGACGCCGGCGATCGACACGGTGTTCGTCGGCGGCGGCACCCCGACGTTGCTGCCGCCGGCCGAGCTGGGCCGTACGCTCGCCGACCTGCGGGCCGCGTTCGGGTTCGCGGCCGGCGTCGAGGTGACCACCGAGTGCAACCCGGAGACGGTCGACGAGCGGTCGCTGGCGGCCCTGGTGGAGGCCGGCTTCACCCGGCTGTCGCTCGGCATGCAGTCCGCGCGGGAGCACGTCCTCGCGGTCCTGGACCGGCACCACACGCCCGGCCGCGCCGAGGCGGTCGCCCGATGGGCCCGGCGGACCGGCTTCGAGCACGTCAGCCTGGACCTGATCTACGGCGCGCCGGGGGAGACCGCGGACGACTGGCAGGCGTCGCTGGACGCGGTGTTGGCGACCGGCGTCGACCACGTGTCCGCGTACTCGCTGATCGTCGAGCCGGGCACTCGGCTGCACCGCCGGGTCAGCCGCGGCGAGGTCGCGGTCGCCGACGACGACACGCTCGCCGAGCGGTACGAGCAGGCCGAGCGGACCCTGACGGCCGCGGGCCTGGGCTGGTACGAGGTGAGCAACTGGTCACTGACCAGCGCGGATCGCTGCCGGCACAACGAGGGCTACTGGCGTAGCGCGAACTGGTGGGGTTTTGGCCCCGGCGCCCACAGCCACGTTGGCGGCACCCGCTGGTGGAACGTCAAGCACCCCGCCGCCTACGGCTCCCGCCTCGCCGAGAAGAACTCGCCCGCGTACGCGCGTGAGCTGCTGTCGGCGCAGGACCGCCGGGTCGAGGACATCATGCTGCGGGTACGCACGACTGACGGCCTGCCGCTGGGCGTGCTGACCGACCGTGGCCGGGATGCCGCCGCCGACGCGCTCGGCAGAGGCCTGCTCGAGCCCGGCCCGTACGCGACCGGCACCGCCGTCCTCACCCTGCCAGGCCGCCTGCTGGCCGACGCCGTGGTCCGCGACCTCGTCGACTAGGCAGTGTCTGGTTATTCCGGGGGGATGAGAGTCGAGATCCAGAAGTTGGCTGCTGGTGCCGTGGGGAAGCCTTCATAGCAGCCTATGGGGGCTTTCCCACGGTGCCTGCAGCCGGCTTCTGGGCTCGGCTATCGCCCGGCGGAATAACCAGACACTGCCAAGCCAGCGCGATTTGTTAACCCGCGTCCCCGAGAAACGTGACCGTATCCTCCAACGGCGCTCGAGGGTAGCGAGCTTCCTGAACGGTCACGTCCTCGTACCCGATCGACATCCCGCAGAAGAGCATGAGCTCGTCCGGGGGTGACACGATTTCCGCGACGGTCTTGCGATAGTTGGCCCACGCCATCTGCGGGCAGCTGTGCAGTCCTTCGGCCCGGAGCAGCAGCATGACGTTCTGCAGAAACATGCCGAGGTCCGACCACTGGGGAGAGCCCAGGTCACGGTCGATGTAGCAGAACAGAGCAGCGGGCGCGCCGAAGCATGCCCAGTTCGCCGACGCGGCCCGTCGGGCGGCTTCCCAGTTGTCGCGCGCGATGCCAAGCCCGCCGTAGCGCTGTGCGCCGAAGGCCTGTCTCCGTTGCAGGGTACAGGGACTTCAGCTCGGGCGGGTACTGCTGGTATTGCGGGTCGTCCCAGGGGTCGTTCGCGGCGGTCCGCTCGCTGGCGAGCTTCTTGAGCTCGGCCAGCGGTTGCCCGGTCAGCACGTACGCACGCCACGGCTGCAGGTTCGAACCGGACGGCGCCCAGACCGCGGCGGCCAGCACCCGCCTGAGTGTCTCGGCCGGGACCGGCTGATCAGTGAACGCGCGTACCGCTCGCCGGCTCGTCACTGCCTCGTAAACGTTCACGACAGGTATCTCCTCGCTCGTTGTCGCAGCCTCGATCACGAGAAGATAGTATCATTCACGACTATCGCGAATGATACTGATTGAGGGTATGCGTCGTCACATCCGAAGGAGGTGACGGTCAGGCTTCGGGGTAGACGAACCTGGTCAGCAGGTCCGTCAGCCGCTGGGCATCGTCCTGGCCGAGGTCGCCCACCAGGCGCTCGGCCAGTGGCACCGCGGCGCGATGGGCGGCCTGGAAAAAGCTCCAGCCCGGTGGGCGTGATCTCGACCGACCTGGCGCGCCGGTCCCCGGGAATGAGCTTGCGTACGGCCAGCCGCCGGTGCTCCAGGTCGTCCACCACCCGCATGATCCCGGCCTTGTCCGACCCGGTCGCCGCCACCAGATCCTTCTGCATCGTGGGCCCCTGGTCGACCAGCACGTTGAGTACGGCGAAATGCCGCAACTCGATGCCCAGCGGACGCAGCGCCTCGAACATCACCTCGGCCGCATGCCAGTGCGCCCGGCGGAGCAACAACCCCAGGGCGAACGGCGAGGTCGTCTCCCAGCGACCAGTCGCACGCGGGGGGAGAGGATCGACAGCCACGAGGTGATCGTACGCCGATCCGCTCACTCGAAACCGTGTCATGTGAAACCAACTCGGCGTTGGCGACCTGTTAACTGGAAGGCCAAGACCCCGTCACCGATTGGGCGGTGGCGGGGTCTTGGGCAGTGAAACCCGGTCTGTCAGCTACTACTTGACGAGCTTGATGAAGGTCAGCGGATACGTCCACGGCTCGCCGTTGTTGGCCTTGATGCCGCCGATGATGCCGCAGACGATCGGGATGCCGGCGGTGGCGAAGACCAGGAAGATCAGCAGGCCACCGAGGCCGAAGGTGAAGGCGCCGATGCAGCTGGCCAGGATGTACACGACCAGGGTGGCCGCGGCCCACTGGATGAAGTGGTTGAGCGCGTCCACCGCCTGGACCCGCACCTGCGGGCTCTTCGGGCCCTGCACGAGCATCGCGACCAGCGGAGCCACCCAGCCCAGGAATCCGCCGGAGATGAGGTTGGCGCCGGCGCCACCGAAGTGGGTGACCATCAGCCAGGTCTTGTCGTCGCCGCTGCCACCGGCCGGCGGCGGGTAACCGCCGGGCTGGCCGTAGCCACCGGCGGGCGGCTGTCCATAGCCGCCGGCGGGGGGCTGCTGTCCGTAGCCACCGGCGTTGGGGTCGTTGGGCTTGTTGAAGTCAGGCTGCTGAGAACCACCCGGGTCAGTCATGCGGCCAAGATAGAGACTTTGTGGTCGGCGCGCGACCTACGCCACGCCGGAAGTCGCGCCCAACTGCCCTACTGGCCCTGCCAGGGCCACCGAAAAAGTGGCCGGATGCGGTAAAACCGGTGGTCAGGCTCGGCCGTTCGGTCGCCCAAATCTGACTGTGAGGTGGCTCGCGGGCTGGGCCGATGGTGCAACTGCCATGCCCGACTGTGCAGCCGGGCGGGAAGCCGGCCGGTCCCACCCTGACTCGCTGTCCGCGCGAGCCGACAGATGGTCGCACGGACACGTATGATTGGCACTCAGGATCGCGGAGTGCCAGGCGAGTGGCCTAGTGAGCGGAGGTGACGTCGGTGCCGTACGAAGACCGGAGGCTCGAAGTCCTCCGGGCCATCGTCGAGGACTACGTCAGCACCAACGAGCCAGTCGGCAGCAAGTCGCTCGCCGACCGCCACCAGCTCGGCGTTTCGCCGGCCACCATCCGCAACGACATGGCGGTGCTGGAGGAAGAGGGCTACATCGCCCAACCGCACACCAGCGCCGGCCGGATCCCGACCGACAAGGGTTACCGGTTGTTCGTGGACCGGCTGGCGACCATCAAGCCGATGTCCGCGGCCGAGCGGCGGGCCATCCAGACCTTCCTGGACGGCGCGCTCGACCTGGACGACGTGGTCGGGCGTACGGTCCGGCTGCTCGCCCAGCTGACCCGGCAGGTCGCGGTCGTGCAGTATCCGAGCCTGTCCCGCAGTGCGGTCCGGCACCTGGAGTTGGTGTCGCTGACCGCGAGCCGGCTGTGGTGGTGCTGATCACCGACACCGGCCGGGTCGAGCAGCGCGCCGTCGAGTTTCCAGCCGCGCTGTCCATCGAGTCCGTCTCCTCGCTGCGCGAGGCGATCAACAGTGCCCTGGTCGGGCACTACCTGGTCGACGCGCCGGTGGAGATCGAGGGGCTGCTGGCCCGCGTCGACCCGCAGCTGCGACCGGCTCTGACGACGTTGTCGGCGGTGCTTCTGGAGACGCTGGTGGAGCGTCCGGAGGAGCGGCTGGCACTGGCCGGGACAGCCAACCTGACCCGCAGCACGATGGACTTCCCGGGCTCGATCCGGCCGGTGCTGGAGGCGCTGGAGGAGCACATGGTGTTGCTCAAGCTGATCGGCGAGGTCGAGTCGCCGAGCACGCTGCGGATCCGGATCGGGGACGAGAACCCGGTCGAGGACCTGCGGACCACGTCGGTGGTTAGTGTTGGATACGGCAGGGGCAGCACCGCGCTGGCCGGACTGGGTGTTCTTGGCCCGACCCGGATGGACTATCCGGGCACGATCGGGGCGGTGCGGGCCGTTGCCCGGTATGTCGGCGAGTATCTGGCCGGCGCTTAACAGGGTTTCCAGCCGTTCCGCGTGCTGGGTGGACGAGAACTAATGGGCTAGGACATAACTGTGAGAGGTTCAGTGGCGACCGATTATTACGCCGTGCTGGGCGTGCGGACGGACGCGACCAGTGAGGAAATCAAGCGCGCGTACCGAAAGCTCGCGAGGCAGCTGCATCCGGACGTCAACCCGGAGCCCGATGCCAAGGAGCGGTTCGCCGAGGTCAAGGCGGCGTACGAGGTGCTGTCCGACCCGGCCAAGCGGGAGATCGTCGATCTCGGCGGTGACCCACTGGCCCAGCCCGGCATGGGCGGCGCCGCCGGACAGCCGTTCACGATGGGGTTCGAGGACCTCTTCGGAGCGGTGTTCGGGCAGCGTACGGCCCGTGGCCCTCGACCGCGGATGCGGCCGGGTTCGGACGCGCTCATCCGGCTGGACCTGGGGATCGAGCAGACCGCGTTCGGGGTCGAGCAGGAGCTCACCATCGACACCGCGATCACTTGCACGACCTGCCGGGGCGCCGGCACCGCGGTCGGTACGCTGCCCAGCACCTGCGACATCTGCTGCGCGGGTCGGGGCGAGGTGCAGACGGTCCAACGGTCGTTCCTCGGGCAGATGATGATGACCCCGCCCGTGCGCGAACTGCCAGGGCTACGGCACCGTCATCCTGCATCCGTGTGGCGAGTGCGGCGGCGACGGCCGGGTGCGTACCCGCCGGTCGCTGACCGCGAAGGAAGGCCGGCCGGTGTCGGGGACGGGATGCGGATCCGGCTGTCCGGCGAGGGCGAGGTCGGCCCCGGTGGCGGACCGGCCGGCGATCTTTACATCGAGATCCATGAGCGCCAGCACGACATCTTCACCCGCGACGGCGACGACCTGCACTGCCGGGTCGCGGTGCCGATGACCGCGGCGGCGCTGGGCACCGACATGACCGTGCAGACGCTGGATGGCGAGGAGACCGTCGAGGTCAAGCCCGGCACCCAGTCCGGCACCGTGGTGCGGCTGCGCGCCCGTGGGGTGCCGCATCTGCGCAGCGCCGGACGTGGTGATCTGCACATCCACCTGGAGGTGCGGACGCCGGTCCGGTTGGACGCCGAGCAGGAGCGGTTGATGCGGGAGCTGGCGAAACTGCGGGACGAGGAGCATCCGGAGCCGATCCGGCCGAGCAGCAGCGGCGGGTTCTTTTCCAAGCTCTTCAACGGGCGCTGAGTGTCGCTTCCCGTCTTCCTGCTGGACCCCGTGCCGGAGACCCGCGGTGTTCGCGCTCGACGGCCCGGAGGGCCGGCACGCGGCCACCGTACGGCGCATCCGTACGAGCGAGCGGGTGGTCGTCACGGACGGCGCCGGCGCGTGGGTGACCTGCGAGGTCTGCGCGGTCGAGCGGGACGCGCTGGAGCTGACCGTGCTTGCGCGGGCGTACGAGCCGGCGCCCGCACCGCGGACCGTGGTCGTGCAGGCACTCGCAAAAGGCGATCGCGGCGAGCTGGCGGTGGCCGTGCTGACCGAGGCCGGGGTGGACGAGATCGTGCCGCCGTGGTCGGCGTCCCGCAGCGTCACCGTGTGGCGCGCCGAGCGGGGCGAGAAGGCGCTGCTCAAGTGGCGTTCCACCGCCCGCGAGTCGGCCAAGCAGTCGCGCCGCTGCTGGCTGCCGGTGGTCTCGGCGCTGGCCACTACCGCGGCCGTTTGTGCGCGAATCTCAGCCGCGTCCGCCGCGTACGTCCTGCATGAGGACGCCACCGAGCCGCTGGCCCTGGCCCAGCCGCCATCGGACGGCACGGTCATGCTCATCGTCGGCCCCGAAGGCGGCATCTCGCCCGATGAACTGGCCGCCTTCACCGCCGCCGGCGCGCTGCCCGTACGCCTGGGCCCCACTGTCTTTCGCACCTCCACGGCCGGCGTCGCCGCCCCTTTCCGTCCTCAACGCCGCTACCTCCCGCTGGTCCTGACCCTCGGCGGCGGAGCCACGGACAGCGACACCTCGGCAGTCACACAAGCCCCACCGACGACAGGTCTGACGCCGAGTGCGGGACAAAATCCCACACTCGACGAAAATCCAGCCCTCGTCAGGCTGCGGAGGGGGTGTAGACGAGGTGCTGGACGCCGTTGCTGAAGGTGGTCGCTTCCTTCTTCAGGGTGACGGCGTACGAGTCGTCGGCGAACAGACGCTGACCGTGGCCGACCACCACCGGGTAGTGCAGCAGGTGCAGCTCGTCGACCAGGCCGAGCGCGAGCAGCGAGCGGACCAGGGTCGGGCTGCCAACGGTGGCGATGTCGCCGCCGTCCTGCGCCTTGATCTTGGCGATGCTGTCGGCGAGATCGCCTTCCAGCAGCACCGAGTTGTTCCAGTCCGCCGCCTTCAGGGTGGTCGACGCGACGTACTTGCGGGTGTTGTTCATGTGGTCCGCGGCCGGGTCCTGCTCGGCGGTCACGTTCGGCCAGTGGGCCGCGAAGCCGTCGTACGTGACCCGGCCGACCAGCATCGCGTCGGAGTTGGCCATGCCGCCGACGACGACGGCCTCCAGGTCGTCGCTCCAGTACGACATCGACCACTTCTCCGGCGACTCGACCACACCGTCGAGCGAAATGAACAGGTTGGCGACGATCTTGCGCATCGAATTCTCCTTGGGGTGAGCGCCTGCTTGCTTCGATGCGTTGACCATGCCCGCCGCCATTTACGGTTTTCTTACGGCGCGGTTTTCGCCGGGACCTGGGTGAAGTGCGCCGCCACCACCCGCCAGCCCAGTCGGTCGTCCCGGAACCACGTACGCGTGTAGCGCAGCTGGGCCGCGAACGGCTCGCCGCCGACCGTGCCCTCCATCCACGCGAGCAGCCAGGTCACGCCGGCTCGCCCTTCGACCAGCACGGTCAGGTCTTCTTCCTGCACCTTGGTCAGCAACTGCTGGCCCGACTTCTGGAGGTCCAGGTCATCCTGCTTGCCGAAACACTCGCCGCCGTACGTGAAGATCAGCCGCTCATCCAACAACTGGTCCAGAACCTCGACATCCCTGGCCAGTTGCGCCCTCTGCAACCGCCGCTCAGCTGCCCGCAACTCTTGCTCACCATCCACCGCGCCTCCTCCTGACTGCTCCGCGAACTGCGCCGCGAAGGGTATGGTGGCGACGGTAGGGGGGGCGGGGCGGCGGTGATCACGGATATCTCGGACAGCGAAATTCGTTGGCACAGTCGGGCAAGATCGTTGGCGTGCCCACCTTCACCGCCGCTGACGGAACCCTGTTCGCGTACCACGTCACCGGCGAGGGCAATCCACCCCCACTGTGCCACCTTCGCGTCGGGTGGGGGGCTGGGTTTTCGTCGAGTGCGGCACTTTGTCCCACGCTCGACGTCGAGTGTGGGGTTTTGTCCGGCACTCGACGCTGGACCTGTTGCCGGTGGGGCTGATGTGACTATTAAGGGTAGTCAGGGAATCATCCAGGAAAGTACGGGTGTGGACTGCAGGACGACGATCAGGCACATGATGGCGAGCAACAGCAGGCTCCAGCCGAAGACTTTCCGGAAGAGGTCGCCCTCTTTGCCGGCCAGGCCGACCGCGGCGGCCGCGATGGCGAGGTTCTGCGGGGAAATCATCTTGCCGAGCACGCCACCGGAGGAGTTCGCGGCGGCCATCAGGAGCGGGTTGAGACCGGCCTTGTGGGCCGCCGCGACTTGCAGTGCACCAAAAAGCGAGTTGGAGCTGGTGTCGGAGCCGGTCACCGCGACTCCCAGCCAGCCCAGCACTGGGGAGAGCACGGCGAAAGCCGCGCCAGCGCTGGCCATCTGGGTGCCAAGCGTGGTCGTCTGACCGGACGCGTTCATCACGTAAGCGAGGCCCAGCACCGCCATCACCGTGACGATCGCGGTGGCCAGCTGCCGCAGGGTGCGCCCGTACGCCCGGACCGACTCGCCGATTTTGATAGCCAGCAACGGGATCGACAGGATCCCGGAAAGCAGCATCAGGGTGCCGGCGGCGCTGAGCCAGTTGAACTTGAACTGGACGAGCGAGAGCGGCTTGCCCGCGCTGTTCGCGACTTCCAGGCCCGGCCAGCCAAAACTGCCGCCGGCCGCGTTCAGCACCTTCAGGATCGGCGGCAGTTGGGCGACACAGAAGACCACGATGATGACCAGATAGGGCGCGTACGCACGAAAAACGTCCATCTTGCCGTCCACTGTGGACTCAGCGGTGCCAGTTGACTCGGTGGTGGTCGGCTCGGTGTCGATCCGCTCGATCGGGCGCAGCCGGAGCACCAGCACGACCGCGAGCGCGGACACCAGCGAGGCGACGATGTCGGCCAGCGGCACCGACACGAAGTTGGACGTAAGCCATTGCGTCAGACCGAAAACCAGGCCGCAGGCCAGCGCCGGCAGCCAGCCCTGGCGCACCCCGCGGCGGCCGTCGACCATGAACACCAGGACCAGCGGAACGACCACGGACAGCAGTGGAGTCTGCCGGCCAACCATCGATCCGAGCTGCTGGACCGTCAAGCCGCTGACCTGGCTGAGTGTGGTGATGGGCACGGCCAGCGCGCGCCGAAAGCGACCGGAGCGGTGTTCGCGACCAGCGCGACGCTGGCCGCTTTTATCGGCTTGAAACCGAGCGCGATCAGCATCACCGAGGTGATCGCGACCGGCGTACCGAACCCGGCGAGCGCCTCCATCAGTGCGCCGAAACAGAAAGCGATAATGACCGCTTGCATTCGCTGGTCACCGCTGATCCGGCTGAAGGACCGCCGTAGCACGTCGAAATGGCCGGTGCTGACGGTCATGTTGTAGAGCCAGATCGCGTTGATAACGATCCACAGAATCGGGAAGAAGCCAAAAGCGGCGCCCAGCAGGGCGGCGTCCGCGGTCTGGCCGACCGGCATTCCCCAGGCCGCGATCGCGATGACCGCGGCGATCGCCAGCGAAATCAGCGAGGCGATCCAGGCCCGCATGCGCAGCACGCCCAACAGCAGGAACAGTGCGACCAGCGGGATGGCGGCCAACAAGGCCGACACCAACAGGGAACCGGCGACCGGAGCGAGCTCCTGACGGTACATCGCAACACCACCGTGGTAGGTCCGACCGTACGAGCGCGGAGAGTGTAACGCGGGCCACCGGCGGCGCGCCCGTTCGGCGAAGGGCCAGCAGCGGACACCAGAAGTAGGAGACAATCTCGCCGTCCGGCCGGCGACGAGATGGCAACGAAACGGAGACCGCGATGCACGTACCCACCGGGGTGGCCAGGGCAGTGGCCTCCACGATGCTCCGGCCGGTGCTCAGCCCGCGGGTACCGCCGCGCTGGCAGCGGCGGTTGGTGGACGCCTGCTGCGCGACCATGACGATGCCCAGGGGTGTACGGCTCGCCCGCGGCTGGCTCGACGGCGTGCCGGCCCGGGTCGCGGTGCCGAACGAGCGGCTGGAGAGTGCCGCGATCGTGTATTTGCACGGCGGTGGCTATGTCACCGGCTCGTCCTTCAACCTGCGTACGCTCGCGGCCGGGATCGCCGCCGCGGCCGGTGCGGTGGCGTTCATCCCGGACTACCGGCTGGCGCCCGAGCACCCGTATCCGGCCGCCCTGCTGGACACCATGGCCGTCATCCGGGCGGTCCGTCGGCGCGGCTATTCGCGGCTCGCGCTGGTCGGCGACTCGGCCGGCGGCGGGTTGGCGATCGCGGCCGCCATTCGGCTCCGAGACGCCGGCGAGCCGCTGCCGACCGGGCTGGCGGTGATCTCGCCCTGGGTCGACCTGACCCTGACCGGCGAGTCCTATTTGACCAAGGCCGAGGCCGATCCGCTGCTCACCGAGGAATGGCTGCGATTCTGCGCCCTCGCGTACGCGGAGTCCGCTGACCCGGCCAACCCGGAACTTTCCCCGCTCTACGCCGATCTTTCCGGTCTGCCACCGCTGCTTATCCAGGCTGGTACGGAAGACGTGCTCATCAGCGACGCGGATCGGCTCGCCGACGCAGCCAAAGCTGCCGGCGTCAGCACCGAATACCGGCGTTTTCCCGGGCTGTGGCACGATTTCCAGCAATTCGCCGGCGTGCTTGCCGAAGCCGATGAAGCGGTCACCTATCTGGGCCGCCACATCCGCGCCGGCCTCGCTTAACCCGCGAATGTAACGATACGACTCGGTTCTTCCCCCCGTTTTGTGAGCCGTATCGTTACATTCGCGGAGTGGGGTGCAGGGAAGCGTCGAGGATTTGGGCGGTGTGCAGGGCCGGGATCGGGGTGCCGCGGCGGTCGAGAGCGGCGGTGATTTGCATCAGGCAGCCCGGGTTCGCGGTGACCAGGAGTTGGGCGCCGGTGCCGGCGATGGCGTCGGCCTTGCGGGCGCCGAGGTCGCCGGCGGCCTCGGGCTGCAGGAGGTTGTAGATTCCGGCGGAGCCGCAACAAAGTGCCGCGTCCGGGGGCTCGACCAGGGTCAGTTCGGGAATTCCGCGCAGAAGTTCGCGCGGCTGCTGCCGGATTCCCTGGGCGTGCGAGAGATGGCAGGCGTCGTGGTAGGCGGCCCGGACCCGGACCGGGTGGCGTTCGGCGACCGGGCCCAACTCGACCAGGAATTCCGCCAGGTCGCGGACTTTCCCAGCGAAGTCAACGGCTTTCTGTGCGTACGCGGGGTCGTCCTTGAGTACGTCGGCATATTCCTTGAGGGCTGAACCGCAGCCCGCCGAGTTGATGACGACGGTGTCGACGCCGGCTCGGCTGAAGGTGTCGATCGTCCGGCGGGCGAACCGAGCGGCCTCGGATTCTCGGCCGTTGTGCAGGGAAAGCGCACCGCAACAGCTTTGCGATGGCGGAATGATGACCTCGCAGCCCTCGCTGGCGAGGATCCGTGCGGTGGCGCGGTTCACCTCCGAGAAGAAGGCATCCTGGACGCAGCCGGTGATCATCGCGACGACCGCGCGTTTCTGGCCGCGTGCCGGGACGCGGGACGGGAGGCGCGCGGCGGCGGCCCAGCGGCGGGGCGATGGATTCCATCGCGCGCAGCCCAGTGGGCAGCTTCGCCAGCAGGCCGGTGCGCTGGGCCAGCCGGCGCAGACCGGTCCGCTGGTATGCCATCAGGCCCGGCCGCAGGGCACGCAACCGCCTGGGATAAGGAAAAGTCGCGAAGATCAGTCCGCGCAGCAGTTTCTCGCCGCCGGGTACGCTGGTGCCGCCGCTCGATCTGCGCGCGGGTGTTCGTCACGATTTTGTCGTACTGAACACCGGAAGGGCACGCCGTCACGCACGCCATGCAGCCCAGGCAGCGGTCGACGTGGGTGACCATCGTGTCGGTCATCGGGCCACCGGACAGGCCGGTGTTGATCAGATCGATCCGGCCGCGCGGCGAGTCGGATTCGTGCCCCCACAACACATAAGTGGGGCAGGTGGGCAGGCAGAATCCACAGTGGACACAGTCGTCCACCAGCTCCCGCGACGGTGGCCGGTGGTCGTCGAATGCGGCCATCAGATTCCTCCCACGAAACGTCCTGGCGCGAGCCGGCGATCCGGATCGAACCGTGCTTTGACCCGACGCATCACATCCAGCGCCGGCACCGGTCCCCAGGCATCGGTGCCGAGCGCCGCCAATGCCTGGTGGACACCGAAAGCCGCGCTCTCCACTCGTACGGTGCCGTCGTGGTTGGCGGCCGTACGCCGTAGAGCGACGACCGTTTCGGCCACCGCGGCCGGGTCCGCGGTCGCTGGAAGTCCAAAATGGACAACGCCGAGCCCGAGGCAGCCGCGGCACCCGATGTCGAGATCCAGACTGGCCGCGTGGTCCATCAATGCGCCGATGCCGGAAGCTGCCACCGCGGACCGCAGCACGGTCCCGGCCAACGGCTCGTACCACCAGCCGGGCAACGACGTTTCGACGGTTCCGCCGCCAAAAAAAGATCAGCCACCGCCCCAGCGCGCGCCTGGATGCCGGCGGTCACGCCTTCGACCAGGACAGCGACAGTAGCCGGCCCGGAGCCGCTGCGGTTCACTTCTACGGCGGTTGGTACGACCTGGGAATGCCGTAATGCCAACGAAAGTTCGCCAGCCTGGGCGCCGCTGTCCACCGTTTTGGTGACGAGCGCGCAGGACTCGGGCGTCGGATGCAGCCGGAAGACCGCCTCGGTGAGGACGCCGAGGGTGCCCAGCGAGCCGGTCAGCAGCTTTCCCAGGTCGTAGCCGGACGTTTTTCACCACCGCGCCACCGGAATGCGCGACCGCGCCGTCCGCGCGGACCATCGTCACGCCGATGAGCACATCGCGGACCGTGCCGTATCCGTACCGCAGCGGGCCGGACGGGTTGGCCGCGATCGTGCCGCCGACGGTCCCGCCGAGCGCCCCAGTCTGGCCGGCCAGCCGGGTGGCCAGCGCGAGCCGCTGCCCGGCCGGCGCGAGTGCTTCGGCCACAGTGGACATCGGGGTGCCGGCGCGTACGCGCACCACCAGGTCGCCGGCCGCGTGGTCGACGATCCCGGTCAGGCCACCGGTGTCCAGCACGATGTCGACCCGCTCCGGCCGCTGCCCCCAGCTCAGTTTTGTGGCGCTGCCGCGCGGAACGACGGTCAGCCCGCGGGCGGCGGCGAGCCGGAGCAGCGCGGCGGTGTCCGATGTGGACGTGGGCCGGGCGACGAAGCGGGCTGGCACGCCGTCGACGACATCCGCGTCAGTGGCGTCGGCCAGCACGTCCTGCGCGGTGGAGGCCATCAGAAAATCTCCGCGGGAGTGCGCTCGCCAGCGCTGTGCACCCGCGGCACCTCGCCGCACATCCGGGGTGTCGGGAAGATCTTGCCAGGATTGCAGATATTGCTGGGATCGAAGGCGCACCGGACCAACTGCATAGTGTCCAGGTCGTCATCGGTGAACATCCGCGGCATATGTTTCGCCTTGTCCGCGCCCACACCGTGCTCGCCGGTGATCGAGCCGCCATGGGTGATGCACAGGTCCAAGATCGCGCCGGAAACCTCCTCGGCGGCCTCCTCGGCGCCCTCGATCCGGCCGTCGAACAGCACCAGCGGATGCAGATTTCCGTCGCCAGCATGGAAAACATTCGCCACTCGTACGCCGGAGGCCGCCGACAGTTCGGCCATCGCTCGCAACACCTCCGGCAGGGCGGTACGCGGGATAACACCGTCCTGCACGATGTAGTTCGGGCTGATCCGGCCCACCGCGGCGAAAGCGGACTTGCGGCCGCGCCAGATCAGCGCCCGTTCCTCGTCGGTGCCGGCCACCCGCACCTCGAAGGCTCCGCTGGCCCGGCAATGTTCTTGTACGGCCGCGAAAGTGTGCTCGACTTCGGCCGCTGGACCGTCGATTTCCACGACCAGGACGGCACCGGCGCCGGCCGGATAGCCGCAGCCGACGGCGGCTTCGGCGGCCTCGATGGCGAGCGCGTCCATCAGTTCGATGGCCGCTGGCACCACCCCGTCGCCGATGATCGCGCTCACCGCAGCACCCGCGTGGTCAGTGCTTTCGAAGCCGGCCAACAAAGTTTGTACCGACTCCGGGTTTCGGGTCAGTTTCACCGTCACCTCGGTGGCCACCCCGAGGGTGCCCTCGGAGCCGACGAAAGCGCCCAGCAGGTCGTAGCCGGGATATTCGACCGCCCGGCCACCCAATGGCACCTGGTCGCCGTCGGGAGTGACGATCTGACAGCCGGTCACGTGGTGGGCGGTGAAACCGTACTTCAAGCAGTGCGCGCCCCCGGAGTTCTCGGCGAGATTTCCACCGATGGAACAGATCTGCTGGCTGGACGGGTCGGGAGCGTAGTGGAATCCCTGCGCTGAAGCCGCCCGCGTGACGTCGAGGTTGATGACCCCCGGCTCGACGACGGCGCACCCGTCTTCCGGTGCGATCGCAAGGATCTTGCGCATCCGGGCGGTGACGATGAGGACCCCCTCGGCGTGCGGGAGCGCACCGCCGGACAGCCCGGTGCCAGATCCGCGGGCCACGAAAGGCACCCCAGACTCAGCACATGCTCGTACGGTGGCGGCGATGTCGCCGGCGTTTTCGGCCAGCACCACCAGACCGGGTTGGACTCGCATATTGGTCAGCCCATCGCAAGCGTACGTACCCAGCTCGGTCGGATCGTCGATCACCTTCCAACTTCCGAGGCTGGGCCGCAAAAGATCGCGAATGGCGGCCAGTCGAGGAGTCATGGCATGCGGTCGTACGCGGGCAGGGTCAGGAACTCGGCGAAGTCGTCGGCCAGCGCTACCTCTTTGAACAGGGCCGTGGCGTCGGCGTAGGAGGCGTCGCCGAGTTTTGCCAGCTCCTCATCGATGATCGTCTCGACCAGCGAGGTGGTGACGGTCTCGCCGGTGTCCAGCTTGACCTCATTGTGGATCCACTGCCAGATCTGCGAGCGGGAGATCTCCGCGGTGGCCGCGTCCTCCATCAGGTTGAAGATGTTCACCGCACCCGAGCCGGCCAGCCAGGACGCCAGATACTGCAAGCCGACGCTGACCGCGTTCGCGAGGCCATCGCGGGTGCACTTTCCGGGCGTACTGGCGACATCGAGCAAGTCCGCGGCCGAAACACTGACGTCCGTGCGGAGATTGTCGCGCTGGTTGAGCTTTTCGCCCAGAACGTCATCGAAAACTTCTCGGCACAGTGGCACCAGGTCTGGGTGTGCCACCCACGAGCCGTCAAAGCCGTTGCCGCTTCTTCGCGTTGCTTGTCCTCCCGCACTTTGGCGAAGGCAGTGGTGTTGATCTCCGGATCGCGGCGGCTCGGGATAAAGGCGGCCATCCCACCAATCGCGTGCGCGCCGCGCTGGTGGCAGGTCTGAACCAGCAGGTTCGCGTACGCGCGCATGAAAGGCGCGGCCATCGTGACCGCATTACGGTCCGGCAGCACAAAAGCTTCGCCTCGGGTCCGGAACTTCTTGATGATGCTGAACAAGTAGTCCCAGCGGCCGGCGTTCAGGCCGGCCGAGTGCTGGCGGAGTTCGTAGAGAATCTCCTCCATCTCGAACGCGGCCGGGATGGTCTCGATCAGCACGGTGGCCCGGATCGTGCCGACCGGGAGGCTCAGGACGTCCTGCGCAGTGGTGAAAACCTCGTTCCAGAGCCGGGCCTCCAGGTGGCTTTCCATCTTCGGCAGGTAGAAGTACGGGCCGCGGCCGGCCTCGATCTGAAGTTTCGCGCAGTGGAAGAAATACAGTGCGAAGTCGACGAGAGCGCCGGCGACTGGCTCACCGTCGACGGTGATGTGCTTTTCCGGCAGATGCCAGCCGCGCGGGCGTACGACCACGGTGGCCAGCTCGTCGGCCGGTTTCAGCGCGTACGACTTTCCTTCGTCCGTACGGAAGTCGATCTGCCGGCGGGTCGCGTCCAGCAGGTTCAGCTGGCCGCCGATCATGTTCTCCCAGAGCGGGGTGTTGGCGTCCTCCAGGTCGGCGAGCCACACCTTCGCGCCGGAGTTCAGCGCGTTGATGGTCATCTTTCGGTCCGTCGGGCCGGTCATCTCGACCCGTCGGTCGACCAGCCCGGGCGCCGGCTCGGCGACGGACCAGTCGGCGGCCCGGACGGCGGCGGTCTCCGCGGCGAAGTCCAGTGTGCCGCCGTCGATCAGGTCCTTCGCCCGCGCCGCCCGGGCCAGCAGCAAGGCGTCCCGGCGATCGCCGTACTCCCGGTGCAGCTTCGCGACCAGCGCCAACGCGTCGGCGGTGAGGATCTCGTCGTACCGGTCATGGATCTCGCCGGTGACGACGACGCCGTCGGGCAGGTCGAGCGAAGAATCTTGGGTCATGCCGGAAGCCCTCACTAGTCACTCTGTGTTCCACCGGGCGGAACGTCGTTTCCAGGATCGAAAATCGACGCTACCGCCCGGTTCAGGCGTTCACAACTGTGGCTGGCTACCCGAGATTGAGCAGCGCTATGCCGATCACGACCACCGCCGTCGCGACGATCCGCGGCCGCCCGAAGCGCTCGTGGAAGAAGAGTGCCCCGATGATCGCGCCGACCACGATGCTGGTCTCCCGCAGGGCCGCGATCGGCGCCAGCGCGCCGCGCGTCTGGGCCCAGAGCACCAGCCCGTACGCCAAAACGCTCAAGGCGCCGCCGGTCAGGCCCCGCACCCACACCGGTCGTACGGACGGCCACAGTTCCCGTCGCCGGACCGCCAGCGCGACAACCACCGTGCCGATCCCTTCGGTCACCATCATCAGCCAGCCGGTGTAGCCGGGTGCGCTTCCGGACAGCCGCACGCCGATGCCGTCCACAGTGGTGTAAGTCGCGATGGACACGCCACGCCGGTCGCCACCGCCGCGCCGATCGCCGGCAGGTGCGGCCGGCCGCCCTTGCCGCCCAGCAGCGCCACCGAGACGAGCCCGGCGGACACCACGGCGACTCCGCAGACCTGCGGCGGGCTGAGGTGCTCGCCGACCAGGACAGTCGCGCCGACCGCGACGAGCAGCGGCGACGTGCCGCGGGCCAGTGGGTACGCCTGGCCGAAGTCGGCCAGCCGGTAGGAAAGGATCAGCAGCATCATGTACGCGACGTGGATGGCCGCCGAGATGCCCAGCGGCAACCAGCTGGCTCGGGCCGGCAGTGGCGCGACCGCGATGAGAATGACGCCACAGCCCGCGCCGCCGACCGCGACCAGGGCGATGGCGGCCCATCGATCGGTAATCGCGTGGGCGATGGCATTCCAGCAGGCGTGCACTACGGCGGCTATACAGACCGCGATGACCACGGACAGAGGCAACATGTGAAGGCTCCTTTTTATGGCATGGCAAAGGAACCCCTCGTGGTTTTTATCCTGTCAGGTGTGGACGGCCTTGCGTGTCTCGGGAAATCCGCCCTGGTGCCGCTCGGTCCAGACCCGTACCGCTCTCGTTTTCGACACTGCCAACGAGCGAACGACGGAACCCTAGGCACAGCCTCATGCTGTCCTGGAGCCTAGAACGGGCGACCGGAAAACGGACGGTGGTAGTGATCTGGGCCACTGGCGCTCGCGGATTTTCGTACCAGGATGGACAGCGATGCGAGACCACCAACGCAAGCTCCTCATCCTCGTGATCTGCTGCATGAGCCTGTTCATAGTCAGTCTGGACAGCACGGTCGTGAACCTCGCGCTGCCGGCGATCGGCCGCGAGCTACGCAGCAGCGTTTCCTCGCTGCAGTGGGTGGTCGACGCGTACACCCTGGTGCTGGCGGCGCTGCTGAGCTGGCCGGTTCCACCGCCGACCGGCTCGGTCGGCGGCGGATTTTCCAGGTCGGGCTGGTGGTTTTCAGCGTCGGATCGCTGCTGTGCAGCGTGGCGCCGACCGACTCGCTGCTGGTGGCTTTCCGGATGGTGCAGGCGGTCGGCGGCTCGATGCTCAATCCGGTCGCGATGTCCATCATCACGAACACCTTCACCGTGCCGTACGAGCGAGCTCGGGCGATCGGCGTCTGGGGAGGCGTGGTCGGGCTGAGCATGGCATTGGGGCCGCTGGTCGGCGGCTTGCTGGTCGACTCAGTTGGCTGGCGCTCGATTTTCTGGCTCAACGTACCGATCGGCGTGTTGGCGCTGGTGCTCACCCGGTTGTACGTGCCGGAGTCCAATGCCCCGCGGCCCCGCCGGCTCGACCCGGTCGCCCAGGTGCTGGTCGTCGTTTTGTTGGCAGGCTTGACCTTCGGCATTATCGAGGGGCCACGGCGGGGCTGGGGCTCGGCGGTGATCATCGGCTGTTTTTGCGCTGCCGCTGTGGTCGCCGTGCTGGTCCTCGTCCGGTACGAGCTGCGCCGGGAGGAGCCGTTGCTGGATCCGAAGTTCTTCGCCAGCGTCCCGTTTTCCGGAGCCACCCTGATCGCGGTCTCCGGTTTCGCGGCGATGGGCGGGTTTCTGTTCCTGAACTCGCTTTATCTCCAGAACGTCAGGGGATTCACCCCGCTGCACGCCGGGTTGCTGACGTTGCCGATGGCAGCCGCCTCGGCGGTGGCCGCGCCGCTGTCCGGCCGGCTGGTCGGGGCCCGCGGGCCGCGGCTGCCGCTGCTCGTCGGCGGGGCTGCGATCGTCGCGTCCGGCCTGCTGTTGACGGGGTTGACGGCCGGCACCTCGGTCGTCTTCCTGGCGGTCGCGTACCTGCTTTTCGGGCTGGGCTTCGGAATGATCAACGCGCCGATCACCAACGCGGCGGTGTCCGGCATGCCGCGGGCGCAGGCCGGCGTCGCCGCCGCGGTCGCCTCCACCAGCCGGCAGGTGGGCGCCACTCTCGGCGTCGCGGTCTTTGGCGCGGTGGTCGCCGGCGTCGGGGCCAGCGCTTTCCCGGCGGCCAGCCACCTCGGCTGGTGGATCATGACCGGCGCCGGCGCGGCCATTCTCGTGCTAGGGGTGCTAACGACCGGCGGATGGGCGAAACGGACCGCCCAAACGGCCTTCCCGACCGAAATCGCGGTGGGTGAAACCTCACTTGGCGGCTGATGCGCGAGCTCGCTCCGGCAGGTCGCCGAGGCCGATGACGAGGTTCGTGGTCAGTGACGGCAGCACGTCGGTGGCACCGGTCGTACCGAAATATCCGGCCATTTCCAACAGAACGTAGCCGTGCATGGCGCTCCACAGTTGGGCGGCGACGGTCAGCGGCGGCGCCTGATCCAGTCGGCCGGCGTCGATGCACCGGGTGGCGGCTCGCAGCAGGTAGCCGAACGCCGTACGTCCCTCGGCCGTGTCGCTTTGCGCGCCGGACTCGTCGAGCCCGAACATGACCTGGTAGAGGTGCCGGTTTTCCAAGGCATTCTGCCGATAGGCGCCGGCCATCTTCAGCAGGTCGGCGACGCAGTCGTCGGTTTGCGGGCTGGCCTTCAGGTGCGCGCAGAGCCGCGCGAAGCCCTCCCGGGCGACGGCTCGTACGAGCTCGGGCATGCCACCGAACCGGCTGTAGACGGCCATCGTCGAGGTGCCGGCGGCGATCGCCAGCCGGCGCGCCTGCAGGGCCTGCGGGCCGCGCTCGGCCAGCAGGTCGATGGCGGCCCGCACCAGATCGGCGCCGGCGTCGGGGGGAGTCGGGTCCTGGCTCACCCTTGCCATCCTGCCATAACACTGTTATAAATCTCGATATAACAATGTTATAGCTGGTCGGGGGCTTGCTGATGACGAACCATTTCGCGCGGGACAACTACGCCCCGATCCGGACCGAGCAGACCCTCACCGAGTTGCCGGTGACCGGGCACCTGCCGGCCCACCTCGACGACGGCCGCTACCTGCGCAACGGGCCGAACCCGCTGGCCGACATCGACGAGCAGGCCTACCACTGGTTCATGGGCGACGGGATGGTGCATGGCATCCGGATCCGCGACGGTCGCGCCGAGTGGTATCGCAACCGATGGGTGCGTACGCACCAGATTTCCGAGGCCCTCGGCGAAAAGCCCGGCCCGGTCCGGCCGGGTGCCGGGCTCAGCGGTTTCGGCGCGAACACCAATGTGATCGCTCATGCGGGCAAGACGCTGGCCCTGATCGAGGGCGGGGTGGCCTCGTACGAACTGACCGACGAACTGGACACGGTCGGGCCGTGTGACTTCGACGGCACTCTGCCCGGTGGCTATGTGGCCCATCCCAAGCGCGATCCGGACACCGGCGAGCTGCACGCGGTGTCGTACTTTTTCGGTCGGGGTAACAAAGTGCAGTATTCGGTGATCGGCCTGGATGGCCGCGCCCGGCGCACGGTCGACGTCGAGGTCACCGGCACCAGCAGCCCGATGATGCACGACTTCTCGCTGACTGAGAAGTACGTGATTTTCTATGACCTGCCGGTGACTTTCGACGCGCGCCAGGCGGTCGCCGGCGCGGTTCCGCCGTTTTTGCGAGCACCCGCCCAACTTTTCCTGTCCGCGGTGCTGGGCGGCATGTGGGTGCCCGATCCGGTACGAGCGATGCTCATCGAGCGCGGCGGTGCGTCTAACGGCCGTTTCCCGTACCGGTGGAACCCGAAATACCCGGCGCGGGTCGGCGTGATGCCGCGGCACGGCGACAACAGCCAGGTGCGCTGGTTCGAGGTCGGCGCGTGCTTCGTTTTCCACCCGTTGAACGCATACGACGACGGCGACTCGGTCGTCCTGGACGTGGTGCGGCACCCGAAGATGTTCGCCACCGACTTTCACGGCCCGAACGACGGCGTACCGACGCTGGACCGCTGGACGATCGACCTGGCCGGCGGAAAACTCCGCGAGGAGCGCCTCGACGACCATCCGCAGGAGTTCCCGCGGGCGGACGAGCGGCTGCTTGGCCGGCGGCACCGCTATGGCTATGCCATGCAGGTGGGGCACCATGGCGGCGCGGCCGACTCGATTCTCAAGCACGACCTGGTCGCCGGCACTACTTCGGTGCGGTCGCTGGGAAAGAACACTCAGGCGTCCGAGTTCGTCTTCATCCCGAATGCGGACGACTCGGCTGAGGACGACGGTGTGCTGATGGGATTCCGGTACGACGGCGGCACGGATCGCAGCGACCTGCTGCTGCTCGACGCCGGCAGCCTCGACGAGGTCGCCGCGATCCACCTGCCGGACCGGGTCCCGCACGGATTCCACGGAAACTGGCTGCCTACCGAGGCATAGACCCCGTGATGCGCGACACTATATGGCGCGCGCGACATGGATGTCGTGTCATATAGTGACGTGACATGGAGATGGGGAGGTCGCGATGACCGAGATTCACTTCCGGAAAGTGGTCGTCGACCGGTTCGGCGGGCCTGAGGTCCTGCGTACGGTCGAGACGACCCTGGCCGCGCCGCCTCCTGGGCACGTACGGCTGAAAGTCCTCGCGATCGGCGTCGGCTTCACCGACCTGATGGCGCGAAGCGGCGAATATTTGTTGCAGCGCAAGGTTCCTTTCAGCCCCGGCTACGAGCTGGTCGGTGAGGTGGTGGACACCGGGTCCAATGTAGACCTGGCTCCAGGTGTCCGGGTTGCCGTCTCTCTCCCCGAAATGGGCGCGTACGCCGAGTACGTCACGCTGCCAGCGTGGCTGGCCGTGCCGGTGCCAACTGGTCTCGACACCGTCGTCGCCGCCACCATCCCACTCGACTACCTGACTGCTTTGAGTGTGCTGGAAACACATGCACGTGTCGGTGCGGGTGATCCGGTGCTGATCCAGGGCGCCGGTGGTGGGGTCGGGCAGGCGCTCAGCCAGCTGGGAAAACTGAAGGGCCTGCGGATGTACGGCACGGCCTCGGCGGAGGGCAGCGCGCAACGGCTGGCGCGTACCGGCGTCCGGTTCATCGACTATCGCCGGGACGATTTCGTTGCGAGGATGAGGGAATTCGAGCCCGGTGGCGTCCAGGCGGTGTTCGACCACATTGGTGGCGGCAACCTGCGTAAGGGATATCGGCTGCTCAAACCCGGCGGGGTGTTGGTGAGTTACGCCTTCGCCGGACGGCCTGGTCACATGGTCGGTGACACCGTGCGAGGTGGTGCGCGCGTACAGCTGATGGGTCTCCTGCCGGGAAAACGAACCGGCCTTTGTATGCTGCCCAAGCAGGCGCGATCCCATTCCGATTGGTATAGGGAAAGTCTGGGCCGGCTCCTCACGCTCGCGGACAAAGGTGACCTCCGACCGACGGTCGGTGCCACATTTGGCTTGGCGGAGGCGGCAAAGGCGCACCGGGCGCTGGAAGATCGCGCTGTCACTGGCAAAGTCGTGCTGGTGACCGGGTGAGGGAGGGCCATGAAAGCCGTCGAGGAGCTGCGCTATCTCGTTCTGGCCCTGCAGCGCGAAGGCAACCGGCTGCTGGCGGCGAGCCTGCGCCCGCTCGGCCTCACGCCGGCCCAGGCCGAGGTGGTCGGCATCCTCGCGACCCGGCCGCCGCTGTCCCTCAACGGCATCGGTGAGCTGCTGGTCTGCGAGTCGGGTACGAGCCCGAGCCGGATCGTCGACCGGCTGGTCAGTGCCGGTCTCGTACGACGGGAGGGCACGCCGGCGGACCGGCGGCAAGTCCTGCTGTCGCTCACCGACCAGGGCCGTGCGCTGGCCGAGCGGGTGGCCGAGGTCGAGGACGGGTTGCACCAGGCGCTGCTGAAAAACCTCATCGGCGACCGGCCGATCGACGGCACAGTGGAGTTGTTGAGGGAGCTGGCGTCCGGTTTTCCGGCGGGACAGGCGATCCAACGCCGAAAAGGCGGCGCCGCTAATTGACATGCCGATTCACCGGTTCCCGTGCCAAGATAGACGGCAAATGGGAGAACCTTCTTTGAACACGAACATCTCAAAAACACTGGCACGGCCGAGATCGAGCTGGACGACTGGTCCCTCGAAGAGGAGCCCGTCCAGGAGTCCGGCTTCGACGGCGACCAGCTGGACCTTGCCGAGCGCCACGCGCTTCGCCGGGTCAGCGGTCTGTCGACCGAGCTCGAAGACGTCACCGAGGTCGAGTATCGGCAGCTCCGGCTGGAGCGGGTCGTGCTGGTCGGCATCTGGACCAGCGGCACGGCCGAAGAGGCCGACAACTCGATGACCGAGCTCGCCGCACTGGCCGAGACGGCCGGCTCACAGGTCCTGGAGGGCCTGCTGCTGCAGCGTCGCGGCAAGCCTGACGCAGCGACGTACCTGGGCTCGGGCAAGGCCCGCGAGGTGCGCGAGGTGGTGCTCGCGACCGGCGCTGACACCGTCATCTGTGACGGCGAGCTGGCTCCTTCGCAGCGCCGCCAGCTGGAGGACATCGTTGGCGTCAAGGTCATTGACCGGACCGCGCTGATCCTGACATTTTCGCGCAGCACGCGAAGAGCCGGGAGGGCAAGGCGCAGGTCGAGCTGGCTCAGCTGGAATACTGCTGCTGCCGCGACTGCGCGGTTGGGGTGAGTCGCTGTCCCGGCAGGCCGGTGGTCGGGTCGGTGCGGCCGGCGGCGGCATCGGCGGCCGTGGTCCCGGTGAGACCAAGATCGAGCTGGACCGGCGGCGGATCCACAAGCGGGTTTCCAAGCTGCGGCAGGAGATCGCCGCGATCAAGACGGTCCGTACCACCAAGCGCGCCAGCCGCAAGCGCAGTGAGGTCCCGGGCGTGGCGATCGCCGGCTACACCAATGCCGGCAAGTCCAGCCTGCTCAACCGGATCACCGGCGCCGGCGTGCTGGTCGAGGACGCGCTCTTCGCGACCCTGGACGCGACCACCCGGCGGTCCCGGATGAGCGACGGCCGGGAGTACACGCTGTCGGACACCGTCGGGTTCGTACGCCATCTGCCGCACCAGCTGATCGAGGCGTTCCGCTCGACGCTGGACGAGGTGGCGGACGCCGACCTGCTCGTCCATGTCGTCGACGGCTCGCATCCGGACCCAGGGTCGCAGATCTCCGCGGTCCGGGAGGTGCTCGCCGACATCGACGCGCTGACCGTGCCGGAGCTGCTGGTCGTCAACAAGATCGACGCGACCGCGCCGGAGACACTGCTCAAGCTGCGCTCGGAGCTGCCGAACGCGGTGTTCTGCTCGGCGCGTACGGGCGAGGGCATCGACGAGCTGCTCGCGGTCATCGAGGAGCGGCTGCCGCACCCGGCGGTCGAGGTGCGGGCGGTCGTCCCGTACGACCGCGGGGACCTGATGCACCGGCTGCACGAGCACGGCGAGGTGCTCTCCACCGAGCACACCGACACCGGCACCGCGGTCCACGCCCGAGTCGCCGGCTGGCTCGCCCACGAGCTGGCCGCCTACACCGCCTAGCTTTTTCACCGCATCGACGCGATGCGTGCGGATATCCGTTACGGCGGCGCGAAACTGTCGTACCCCCCTGTATAAATTGGCCCCCACCCAGATCGGGTGGGGGGTGGGTTTGAGGACGCGCGTAGGCGATTTTTTTTTTGCGTTTCTTGAGGTTTCTGGGGCCGTTGGGGCTGTACGTGCTGGAGTGGCTCGTTCCCGCTGGTGTTGATCTTGGAAGCTGGTCTTGGTCGTTGAGTGCGGAACAATGTCCCGCAGTCGATGTCGAGTGCGGGACATTGTGCTGTACTCGATGAGACATGGGTTGCCCAGTGGCGTTTCGCGCCGTACCGGGTATTCCGGTGGACCCTGGACAAGCGTAGGCAGCGGGGCGTTGCGGACACGGGCTTGAGAGACAGGGGAGACCTGGCCGTTCGAGTGGGCCGGGGCGGGATGCGACACTGGCGGGGAGGCATCGCGACGCGCTAGGCACTGGAGGCCGTGGGAATGACGTTGACCGGATTGGGCTGGATCGTCCTGGTGGTGGTCGTCATCGGCCTCGGGATGGCGGTGCCGGCGGCGTCGGCATCTTCCGGCACCGGCAGAGCGTCCAGTCGGCCGGCGGTTCGGCGCCCCGGCAGTCCGCCGGTTCGTACAACCGGGCCGCGCCGAACCGGGCGACCCCGAACCGGGCGCCGAACCGGCACGACCACTCTGCGTACGACGACTACGAGAGCGACCGGTACGAGCAGCGCCGCGGCGCGGAGCACGACGACCAGCACGAACCCTTCGGCCGCAACCGCTCCGGCGCGGTGACCCGGACCTGGGTGCCTGGTGGCGGCGACCCGATGAACGACGAGACCGCTGTCATCCCGCGCTACGTCGAGGACGAGCCGCCGCCACCGCCCCAGCGCCGCGGCAACCCTCGCGCGCCCCGCGACGACCGCTGGTAAACAAGCTGGTAAACAAGCGGCTGGTAGCCAAACTCAGGTGATGTCGCGGCGCAGCGTGGTACGGGTCGCGACGAGGGTGAGTGCGGCGACGTAGGCCAGGAAGAGCGCGGCGCCGGCCCATCGGGATCGGGAGCAGGTCCACACCCGGCAGGTGCCAGCCCAGGAGAGCCTTCTCGGCCCCACTAGGCAGCCATTTCCCGACCGCTGGCAAGAAGAAGACCAGCAGGAACTCGGCGTAGTAGAACCATCCGAAGGCCAGCGACACGGCGACGATCTGTTGGCGTACGAGCGCGCCGATGGCCAACCCCAACAGCGTGTAGAGCGTGCTGCCCACCACGCATCCCACCAGGATCGCCGGCACGTCCGCCTCGAAGACCTGCTTGCCGGCGGAAGCCAGGGACACGGCCGCGGTGACCGCGGTCGCCGCCGCCGCGACGGCCGAGATCAGCAGACCGGTCAACGCGTACGCGACCGCCTTGGCGGCCAGCACCCGCTCGCGTACGGGCGACGCCAGGAAGGCCCAGGTCACGGTCTGGTGCCGGTATTCCCCGGTGGTCCCGAGGATGCCGAAAATCAGCAGAAACAAGTAGCTCTGCTGTGCCATCTGGTAGATCCCGGCGATCCGGTCGTGCGCCGTCTCGCCGGGGCTCGGTTTCAGCACGAAGACATCAAGGATCGTCCATAAGACACAGAAAATCACCGCGCCCGCGGCGAGGATCCAGCTGCTGCGGACCGAGCGGATCTTCAAAAACTCGGCGCGTACGAGATCGTTCACCGGGCCACCGCCGCCCGGGTCAGGTCCAGGAACGCCTGCTCCAGGCTGCCGCCGGCGGTCAGCTCGGCCAGCGTGCCGGTCGCCAGCAGCCGGCCGGCGGCGACGATCACCACGTGATCGGCTACCTGCTCGACCTCGGTGAGGACGTGGCTGGAGACCAGTACGGTCCGGCCCTGGCCGGCGAGATCGCGTAGGAACGATCGCATCCAGTGCATGCCGTCCGGGTCCAGTCCGTTGCCTGGCTCATCGAGAATGAGCAGGTCAGGACGGCCGAGCAGAGCAGTGGCCAGGGCCAGCCGCTGCCGCATACCCAGCGAGAAACCGCCGACCCGGCGGTCCGCCACCGAGGTCAGGTCCACCTCGGCCAGTGCCTCCTCGGCGCGCTTGGCCGGCAGCCCGCCGGCCGCACAGTGCGCCAGCAGGTGTGTACGGGCCGACCGGCCGGGATGGAAGGCGCTGGCCTCCAGCACCGCACCGACGGCCCTGAGCGGGTCCTTCAGGTCGCGGTACGGCCGCCCGGCGATCGTCGCGGAGCCGCTGGTCGGTCGTACCAACCCGAGGATCATCCGCAGCGTCGTGGTCTTGCCGGCTCCGTTGGGGCCCAGAAATCCGGTGACCGCGCCGGGCTGGACGGTGAACGAGAGGTCGTCGACGGCTCGTACCCGCCCGAAGGTCTTGCCGAGGTGCGAAACGGTGATTGCTGTCATGGCAATGACGATGGCGAAACCGGCCGCTTAGCACGTGGTCCCGCGAGTGGACTTCGCGACGCGACCGGGTGGACTCCGTCTCCACCCGTGATCCGATGGGCGCCCCGGGCGCGCCGCCATACTGTGAGTTGTGGCATTCAAGGTCCCGCGGCTGCGTCCGGCCCTACTGACGCTTGGGCTGGTCTACGGGTTGGTCGGCGCGGCCGCCGCGGCGATCCCGCCGTACGAGGTGCGAGGTGTGCGCGGAGCCGCCGCGGTCGTGCTGCTGACCGCGATCGCGACCCTCGGGTACGGCGGTGGAGTGCTCGGCCCGGCGCGCTGGAAGACGGTCTTGTTGCTGGTGGCGACGGTGGCGGCCAGCGGCCTGAACGTGATCAGTCCGTACACCGGACTGGCCTTCGCTTTCACCCTCCCATGGGTGGCGGCGGTGGTGGTCCGGCTGTGGAGCCTCGTGGTGGTGTCGCTGGTGGGCGTCGCGGTCACCAGCGTCACGCTGTTCCTCGGTGGCGTGCCGGAGTCGACGAATTTCGGCATCACGATGGGTCTACTGTTTACCGGTGCCTTCGCGGTGGCCATCGAACAAGTGGTGGCCGCTCGCCGGCAGACCGAGATCGCGGCCCGGGCCCGGGCCGGCGAGGCGGTGCTGGCCGAGCGGCAGCGCCTTGCCCGCGAGATGCACGATCTGCTGGCGCACACGCTGTCCGCGCAGATCGTGCATCTGGAGGGCGCTCGGCTTCTTATGGAACACGGAGATCGGCAGGAACAGGCTCTGCAGCAGGTGACCCGGGCGGTCCGGCTGGCTCGCGACGGGCTGGATGAGACCAAACGCGCGCTGGAGGCGCTGCGCGGCGATGATCTGCGGGTGACCGACCGGTTGGAAATGCTGGCGGGCGAGTTCCGTGCGGTCAACGATGGGCAGTTGGCGCTGGACATTGCCTTGGAACCGGAGTCGCTGGCCGCCGAGGGGCGGTGGGCGATCGTACGGACGGCCCAGGAGGCGCTGACGAACGTACGCAAGCACGCGGCCGGCGCGAGCGTCGCGGTCCGGCTCCGCTGCGTCGGCACGTGGTGCGAGCTGGAGGTCACCGATTCCGGCGGCCGGCCCGGCGACCTCGCGGACACCGGTGCCGGCTTCGCTGACCGGCATGCGAGAGCGCGCCGAGCTGATCGGCGGGTCGCTGCTGGCCGACCGGTCCGGCGATGGCTTTCGGGTACGCCTGCGGGTGCCGCTGGGAGACCCCGGATGACCGGCCCGGCCCGGGTCGTGGTGGTCGACGACCAGACCGTCGTACGCGAGGGGCTCGTACTGATCCTCGGGCTGCTGGCCGGTGTCGAGGTGGTCGGCACCGCGGCGGACGGCGAGCAGGCCGTCCGGCTGGTCGCCGACAAGCAGCCTGATGTCGCCCTTATGGACCTGCGGATGCCGCGGATGGACGGCGTGGAGGCGACTCGGCGGATCCGTACGCACCATCCGGGCACCCAGGTGGTGGTGCTCACCACCTACTCCGACGACGAGTCGGTGTTGGCCGCGCTGCGGGCCGGCGCCCGCGGCTTCCTCACCAAGGACGCGCATCCGGACGAGATCGCCCGCGCGATCTGGGTCGTACGAGACGGGGACGCGCAGTTCGATCCGGCCGTGCAGCGCCGGCTGGTGGACGCGCTCGCGGCCGCCGAGCCGGTCGCGCCGGACGGCCTGACCGCCCGCGAGGTGCAGGTGCTGGCCATGATCGCGGCCGGCAAGTCCAATGTGGAGATCGCCGCCGAGCTGTTTATTTCCGCCGCTACCGTCAAAACGCACATCAACAACCTGTTCGCGAAGGCTGGCCTGCGGGACCGCGCGCAGGCCGTCGCCTACGCCTTCGCGCATGGTCTCAGCGATCCGCGATCCGCAGCCGCCGCCCCGCTCGCGCTGAACCTGTTCGTCTGGAACATTTTCGTAACACCGGACGTGGCACGATGCGGCGCGGGAGGAATCACTGGATGCGCGTACTTGTCGCTGAAGACCAAACCGTGTTGGCCGATCTGGTGGGGGAGGGGCTGCGCCGGGAGTCTTTTGCGGTGGACGTTTGCTATGACGGTTTAGCGGCTGACGAGCTGCTCACGGTGAACGCGTACGACGTGGCCGTCCTGGACCGCGACCTGCCCGGCCGGGGCGGCGACGAGCTGTGCGCTGGCATTGTCGCGTCCGGCGGCTTCACCAGGGTGTTGATGCTGACCGCCGCGGCCAGTCTCGGGGAGCGGGTGAGCGGGCTCAACCTGGGCGCCGACGACTACCTGACCAAACCGTTCGAGTTTCCCGAGCTGGTGGCGCGGATCCGGGCGCTGGGACGGCGTTCGCATCGGGCCGTACCCGCCGTCCTGACAGCCGGTGACGTGGTCCTGGACCCGGCCCGGCACACGGTCAGCCGCGCCGGAATGGACATCCGGCTGTCGCCGCGGGAATTCGGCGTACTCGAAGTTCTGTTGCGGTCACAGGGAAACGTGGTGAGCGCGGAGGATTTGCTGGAGCAGGTCTGGGACCTGAACGCCGACCCGTTCACCGGCACGGTCCGGGTGGTGATGTCCCGGCTGCGGACGAAACTGGGAACGCCGGCGGTGATCCAGACCATCCCCGGAGTCGGATACCGGATCTGACCGGCGGCTGGCGAGATCCGCCAGCCGCCCGACGGTCAGTGCTGTTTTAGTAGCGCTGGTACGAAAATGGCTGCGTCAATGGTGCCCCATCCGGACACCACGTCGAAACCTGGGGTAGCCGCGAATCCGGGAACGTCACCGTAGTTGTTGTTTCCGGTCGTCACGTCGACAATGCCGGCCTTGAGGCCCTTCGGGCCGAGCTGGTAGAGCTTGCGGTTGAGGTCCCCAAGGGGCTTGCCGTGGTTGGACTGGGTGGCCAGCGCCAGTACGCCGGCGAAAAGCGGCGTCGCCTGGGACGTACCGCTGATGCCCTCCATCGAGATGTCCGGGATGGACCGCTGGTTGCCGCCGATGATTTTCTTCACCCCGGCCTGGAAAGCGGGCCGCTGGAAGACCTTGGACAGACCCCCGCCGGTTTCCGGCCAGACCGTGTCCGGCGTCGTACGGGCGCCGGTGGAATCCAGGTGCAGCACGGTGCCGCCGATCGCGGTCACCAGCGGATCCGAGGCCGGCCAGCCGACCGCACGGAACGGGTAGACATCCTGGCACTGGTACGCCGAGTTGACCGTGTTGCTGGTCGCGCCGCAGTCACCGGTCGCGGCGACCACCGGCACGCCGGCCAGTTTGGCCCGCCGCAGGGTCGGATCGAGCGTCTTCATCGCGTTGATCGGGGTGAAGGTGTCCTCGGTGGCGGACAGGCTCATCGAGATCACCTGGGCGAGCTTCTTCCTGACCAGGTAGTCGATCGCGGTCATCATCTCGGGCAGCCCGACCAGGCCCTGCGTCTCGTTCACCGGAGTGGCCGCGACGATGATTTTGGCCTGCGGCGCCATCAGGTGAATCATCATGACGTCGAGGTCGGTCTCGCCGATCCAGTCCCGGCAGCCGTTGGTCGGTGCGGTCTGGTCGTTGCAGGTCGGCAACGGCCCGGCCGGAGTGAGTGTTTCGACATCGGCTGGCGGTAGCCCGTGCGAGGCGTCGAAGGTGTCGATCACCGACTTGATATCGGGATCGCCGAAGGACACGATCGTCGCCACGCTGGTGCCCAGGCCGGTGATGCCCTTGTTCCACAGGCCCTGCACGCCGTACGCCTTGACCTCCCGCGGCAGCTGACTGGCCGCTTGGCTCATCAGCCTCGCGCGGTCGGCCGGGGTGGCGCCCTGGCCGACCTGGTGCGCGAGCTGACTGAGATGCGCCTTTTGCTGCGTTTGGGTGGCGGCCGGGCTCGGCGGCGGTGCGGCGCTGGCCGGCGCGCCGGCCAGGCTCAGGGCCACCACGGTGGCGGCCAACCCGGCCAGCGCGCTGGTCGTACGACGGTGCTGAGTCACTCTGGGCCCATCCTCTACTGGTCGTCGGCGACTGCGGGCGACTTTACGGCCACCTTTGTCCAGGACGAACAGTGTGCAAGGATTTTTAAGAGTCCAATAAGGGACAACTATTGTCCGGCCGCCAAAACCGTGCTCGGCGCGAGTTTGGCGGCCCGGGCCGCCGGAAACCACCCGGCGATGCCCCGGCTGCTGCCACCGCCGCGCCCAGCCCGAGACCCAGCGCCGGCCACGGCAGTTGCGGCGGCCAGTGGCTGATCAGCGCGTAGCAAGTGCTGACCCCGAGGCCAAGCACGATGCCGAACACCCCGCCGAGTCCGGAAAGCAGAATCGCCTCGGTGAGGAATTGGGTACGGATCTGCCCTCGCCGCGCGCCCAGCGCCCTTCGCAGGCCGATTTCCGGGGGGTTCTCTCCAGCACCGAGATCACCATCGTGTTGGCCACCCCGACACCACCCACCAGTAGCGCGATCGCACCCAGCCCAAGGAAGAGCTGGACGAAGGTCGCGTCCGCCGACAACTGGGCGGCGAGCGCGTCCGACGGCCTACTCACCGTGACCTGACTGGGATTTTCCGGGTTGACGCTCTGCGCGAGGACGTTGCGTACGTCCGCCACCGAGTCGTTGTCGCTGCGCTCGTACACGGTCGTGGGGTGGCCGTCGAACCCCAGCGCGCTGCCGGCGATGTCCCAGCCGACCATCGCGGCCCAGTCCAGGTCCGGCGCCAGCGTGATCGGCGCGAGAATGCCCACCACGGTGAACCATTTGCCGCCGAGGTAGACCTGCACACCCGGAGCGTCGATGCCGAGCTGACGGGCCGCTTGAGCGCCCAGCACGACGGCCGGGAAATGCGCGGTGGCCGGGTTCAGCCAGACGCCTTTGGCGAGATGACCGGAAATAGTGCCGAGCAGGTTGAGTTTGACCGCGGTGACCTTGATGTTCCCGCTCGCCAGCCGGTTGATTTTGTCGTTGCGGTAGACATTCGCGTTTTCCACGTTGCCAATCGCACTGGCGGTCTGGACGGGACCGATCCGCTGGACCATGCCGACCGCGTCCTTGGGCAGTTTGGCGTTGCCACCGAAAATGTCCTTGCCGGGGCCGACGGTCAGCAGGTTGGTGCCGAGTTGTTTGAGCTGGTCGTTGAGTTTGGCGTGGCTCGCGGTGCTGATGCCGAGCACACCGCGACCATCGCGGCCACCCCGATCCCGATGCCCAGCGCGGAAAGGATGGCGCGGGTGGGCCGCCCGACCAGGCCGGCGAGCCCGGCCCGGATGAGATCGACGGGTGCTTGCCGGGCCCTGCCCGGAATCTCGGTCACGCTGTGGCTGGTCGCCGTCCGCAGGGCACGGCCTGGCATGTCGGTCACTGCCGCCTCCCGCTGTCGTGCCGCACTTCGCCGTCCAGGATCGCGACTGTACGAGGCATCTCCTGCGCGATGGCGTGGTCATGGGTGATGACCGCGATGGTGGCCCCTTCCGCGTTCAGGTCATGGAAAAGTCCGAGGACACCGCGACCGGACGCGGAGTCGAGCGCGCCGGTCGGCTCGTCCGCGAGCAGGATCGACGGCTCGCCGGCGAGCGCGCGGGCGATCGCGACCCGCTGGTTCTCGCCGCCGGACAGTTCCCGCGGCCGGTGCGTGAGCCGGTGGCCCAGGCCCACCCGGTGCAGCGCCTCGGTCGCCCTTCTGCGTCGCTCAGCGGGCCGGATTCCCTGATACAGCAAGCCAGCGGCGACGTTTTCCACCGCCGACAAATACGACGTGAGGAAGAACCGCTGGAACACGAAACCGACCCAGTGCGCTCGTACGGCCGACAACTGCCGGTCCGGCAGGTGCGCGACATCGTGGCCGTTGACGCGTACGACACCCTCGGTCGGATGGTCCAGCGTGCCCATCATCTGCAGCAATGTTGACTTGCCGGAGCCCGATGGTCCGACCACGGCGAGCAGTTCTCCGGACTGGATGCGCAAAGAAACCGAACGCAGTGCGCGTACGTCGCCGGGATATGTTTTGCTGACCCCGGAAAGCTCGATCACCGGTGTCATTCGGCGGCCACCGTGATCTTCATGCCCTCGGTCACCCCGGCGCCGGAGACCTCCACCCGGTCGCCGGCGTACATGCCGGTGGTGACTGGGACCAGTCGCCGGCCAGCCGGCGTCACCTGCTGGACGGCGTACCCGCCCTCGGCCAGCGCGAGCAACGCAGACACCGGCACGGTCAGCACCTTTTCCTTGTGTTCGGCGACAAACAGCACCTGTACGGGTGCTTGGTCCAGCACTGTCCCACCTGCGCCCAGGGTGATCGTCACCGCGACAGTAGGCCCTGAGTTGGAGTCCGGACCATTGGGTGACGGAGTCGTCGCGATCGCACCGACCGAGGAGATCTTTCCCGGGACATTGCTGCCGTCCGGCATGGTCACCGTCACCGCACCGCCAGCCTGCGCCTCACTTTGCTTGTCCACCGGCATTTTCACGGTCACCACCCGCTGTGTCCCGGAGGCGTCGAGGATTTTTCCCTGCGCGGGCTGGCCCAACACGCCACTGACCCCGGTCACCCTCAGGTCGCCGGACTGCAACACCACCGACGCCGGATCGATCCGACCGGTTTCCGGGACAGCCAAGGATTTCTGCCACTTCTTGACTGCGGTCGTGGTGGCGTCGGTGAATTCCTTGTTCGGCGTACGTACGGTGGAAATATCCGAGGTCGGACAGGTTCTGTTCCAGCTCCTTCACGTCCACGCCGTCGCTCATGCCGGCCGCGAGGGGCCGCCAGAACGGGGGGTGGATCCGCGCAGCAACGGGACCGGCTGGTTATTCACCCGATAAACCGTTTCGCCCTGGCCAATCACCTTGCCCACCGAAGGTAACCAGGTGATGATCCCAGCGCCGGCCGCGGACACGGTGAATCCGCCGCCGTAGCCCAAGGTTCCGGCCACGCTGTCCTGTCGTACGAGATCCTGCCTGGTCACCGCCGTGGTCGGCGCCGCCAGCGGCTGGTTGTTGGCCGCGCTGGCCCCTTGGTCCCGGGTGGCGATCAGCACGGCACCGCCAGCGCCGGCGGCGACCACCGTTCCGAGGGCCGCGAAAATGACATTTCTGCGCGTCGTCATTTGCCGGTCGCTTCTTTCTCACATTTCTGGAAAGTTGGCGCGTCCTTCTCGTCGATGGTGGTGCCTTCACGTGGGTCGTCGGAGACCTTGATGCCGTGGGCACGCAAGCACTTGTTGAACTTCAACCGCACCTGCGGATCGCTCATCGTGCCGGGCCCGCTCGGCGGTGGCGGCGGCGCGTACTTCTGGCACGCCTCGTAGGCCTTGGTGGTCTTGTCGCCGTCCTCGCCGGCCGGGATCGCCTGGGTCGCGCCGGCCGGCATTTTCGGGTCCGGGTCGGGCATATCGACACCATGCGCGCGCATGCAGCCGGAGAACTTCAAGGCCCGCTGATAAGCGTCGGTGGGCACGTCGTTGCCGCTGTTACCGGTCGCGTTCGCGCTGGGAGTGCCGACCGAGGCCACCGGCGTCTTGGATCCGCCGCCGCAGGCCGAGAGTGTGACCACCGCGACGGACAGGACGACGAGAGTGGAAATCCGAATGATCTTCATGTTGGGATTTCTAGTCGCGATGGCGTTACAGCGACGTTTCGATAGATGGGAACGTTAGTGAAACATCGGACATGACAGCATCGGAGCAGTCACGAAAAGGAGAGTGCCGATGACCGCGCGTGCTCGGCTGGTCCTGGCCTTCGGGGCCCTTTATGTCGCCGGCGGCATCGCACTGATCGCCGCCATCTATTTCCTCGTCCAAGCCAACCTGGTTCACCAGCTGAGCGACACGATCATGGTGGCGGCTGTCAAGGCAACGCCCGGAGACTACACGGGCTATCAACCGACTTATCCGACCTACCCGGCAGTGCCGGCCGCCCACGGGATCGCGCTGGCCCACGTTGCGGAGGCGTCCGGGCAGACTGTGCTGACGAAGCTGTTGCTGACCTCCGGGTTGTCGTTGCTGATCATGACGATCCTGTCGCTGGTCATGATCTGGTGGTTGTCTGGGCGGGTTCTGCGGCCCGTGCACGAGATCAGTGCGTTGGCCCGCCGGCTGTCGTCGCAGAGCCTGCATGAGCGGATCGAGATGGGTGGCCCGAAAGACGAGCTGACGGAGTTGGCGGACACTTTCGACGCGATGCGGGAACGGCTGGAACGGTCCTTCGAGAGCCAGCGCAGGTTCGTCGCGAACGCCTCACACGAGTTGCGTACGCCGGTGGCCGTGCAGCGAACGGCGATCCAGGTCGGGCTGGCCGATCCGACCCCACGGCAGCTGGTGAAGACCAGGGAAAGCCTGCTGGAAGCGAACCGGCGGATCGAGCACCTGCTGGACAGCCTGCTGGTGCTGGCCCGCAGCGACCGCGGGCTGGACCACCGCGAGCCGGTCGACCTGACCAAGGCCGTTGATCGCCGGATCTCCGTACACACGGCGGCCGCGGCGGCGCGTGGGGTCGAGATCGAAGCGAGCCTGGACGACTGTTGGGTGGCTGGCGACCCGGCGCTGTTGGATCAGCTCGTGGACAACCTGGTTGGGAACGCGATCCGGCACAACGTGGACGGCGGGCACGTCGCCATTCGTACCAGCCAGGACGACGGCCTGGTCGTCAGCAACAGCGGCCCGAATGTGCCGGACGAGCTGGTGGGCAGGCTTTTCCAGCCGTTCCAGCGTGGCGACGGTCGGACGATCGCGGCCGGCAGCGGTCTTGGACTGTCCATTGTGGAGTCGATCGCACACGCGCACGACGGCACCGTCCAGGCCAGCCCGCGTCCCACCGGCGGTCTGGACGTCACCGTGTCGCTGCCGGCCGCGCCCTCGTGAGAACCGACCCGCCCCGGTGGTGGCGGCGGGTCGGTCGTACCGGCGTCAGAGCCGGCGCAGCACCGTGACGACTCGGCCGAGGATGGTCGCGTCGTCGCCGGGGATCGGCTCATACGCAGGGTTGTGCGGGATCAGCCAGACGTGGCCCTCGCGGCGGCGGAACGTCTTGACGGTGGCCTCGCCGTCGATCATCGCGGCCACCACGTCGCCGTTCTCGGCCACCGGCTGCTGCCGGACCACCACCCAGTCGCCGTCGCAGATGGCCGCCTCGATCATCGAGTCACCGGCCACCTTCAGCAGGAACAGTTCGCCGTCGCCGACGATCTCGCGGGGCAGCGGGAAGATGTCCTCGACGGCCTGTTCGGCCAGGATCGGGCCGCCGGCCGCGATCCGGCCGAGCACCGGCACATAGGTCGGGGTGGGCCGCTCGGTGACCTCCGCGGTGCCGTCGGCGCTGGCCACCGCGCCGAGCCGGTGCGGGCTTCGCACGTCCACCGCGCGCGGCCGGTTCGGGTCGCGGCGCAGGAAGCCCTTGCGCTGCAGCGCGGACAGCTGGTGCGCGACGCTGGACGGTGAGGCCAGGCCGACCGCGTCACCGATCTCCCGGACGCTGGGCGGATAGCCGCGGCGCTCCACCGAGTCGCGGATCACCGCGAGGATGCGGTTCTGCCGCTGCGTCAGGCCGGCCGGGTCCGGCGGGCCGTCCGGGAAGGTGCTGACCTTGTTCTCGGTGCTCGCGGCCTTCGCCTGCGGCTGGACACTGTCGTCGGACACCTTCGCGGTCTTGGCCGGCCCCTTGGACCCCTTGCTGGCGCGTCCTGTCTTACCAGCGGCCCGTGTCTCGTTCGACACCGTGTCCTCCCACGCTCGTCAATAGCCGACTCACGCCGACTCACCGCCATCGACCGGTCATCGCCGCCGCCGGTGAGCGCTCACCCGCGGTGCCCGCGGCGGCGCCCACAGCTGCGGGCCACCGGCTCGATGGCTACCGGCGGACCCGACGCTAGCCACCCGTACCGACAATTTCAAACATCTGTTCGAAGACACGCCGGGCGGCACTCGATTTTGTCGCACCCTCCTGGTAGACAAACCCGAACAGCTGTTCTATCGAACGCGCGTTCGGGTTCACGGTCTGGCTGAGTGGAGTGAGACGGCATGACGGAGATGGCGACAACGGAGCTCACGGCGATCCGAGCCGGCCTGCGTGCGCTCGATCACCGAAGCGTCGCGAGGGTGACGGAGGATCCGATGACGATGACCAGCGAGGCGTTGGCTCCGGTGATCGAGCTGTTTCCGGGGCGGTTCTCGACGCAGCCCCTGGAACAGGTCGTGCCCGAGCTCGACCCGCGGGTGCGGGAGCAGGCGATGTGGCGGCACCCGGCCGGCAAGGGCCGCCGGGTGATCGTCGGGCAGCACGGCCGACGCACTGGGCGGCACCCGGGCCTGCGGCTGACCCGGCGCGGCCGGGCCGTGCTGGTGATCGCCCTGGTGCTGCTGGCCGCCGGCGCCGCCTTCTGGTCGGCCCGCGCGATGGCCGCCCAGGAGAACCCGTCCAGCGCACCGGCGAGCGTTGTGGTCCAGCCCGGCCAGTCCCTGTGGTCGATCGCCGTGCGATATGACCCGAGCCGCGACCCGTCGTCGGTGATTCGCGATATCCAGCGGCTCAACGGGCTGTCCGGGTTGACGGTGTGGGCTGGGTATCGCCTGGTCCTACCGCCTCGTTCTGCTTAGTTTTTGGCTGGTTTGGCTCGAAGGTCACGGGCGGCGGTTGCCTCTGAGGAGAGGTAGATCCCGCGCTGCTCACTTGGTGAGTTGGGTGTCGTTTCGTACGGGCGCGGTGGGTTGGGCTGGTTCAGTGCCCCGTTTGTTCCGTTGGGATGGTTGGCCCTTCGCGAGGGTGACGTTGTAGAGGTGACAAACCAGGGCATTCCACCGCCTACAACGTCACCCTCGGCTGGATTTTCGTCGAATGCGGGACTTTGTCCTGCGGTCGACGTCGAGTGTGAGGTTTTGTGCCGCGCTCGACGCTGGACCCGTTGCCGGTGGGGCTGATGTGCCTACCGAGGCGTCCCAGTCCCGCCTGCCGGGACGCTCGATGTTGATCTTGGTTAGTTAGCCCGTACGAAGTGGACATTTTGTCGATTTGTCCGATTCGTGCGGGCCAACTAACCAAGATCAACAAAATGTAGCGGTACATCGGCGTCGCGGGCGGTCGGGTCGGGGGATGTGGAGCGCTGATTGTGGGGCATGCGGGCGGCGGGGCGACTGGGGGGGAGCGGCGGGAAAAGTGGATGTCTGGAATGTCCGGTGTGTTGCGCGTGTCACCACTTGCTTGCGGTTGCGGCGGTCTCGGCATAGCCTTCAAACCCAACATCTAGTAGTTACATGCGTGTAAGTCATCCACAGCTAGTGGAGGGTTACATACACCTCGTGCACAGCTTCTGCACAACCTGTCCACACATTGCTCCACAGGACGGGGTTGGGCGGCGCTGAAGCGGGGTAGGTAGAGGAGTGGGGGAGGTAGCCGTGCGGTGTCCGTACTGTCGGCATCCGGAGTCGCGAGTGGTCGACTCGCGGGAGGCCGACGAGGGCGCGGCGATCCGTCGCCGGCGTTCGTGCCAGGAGTGCGGTCGGCGGTTCACGACGGTCGAAGAGGCTGTGCTGGCGGTGGTGAAGCGCAGTGGCGCGAGCGAGCCGTTCAGCCGGAACAAGATCATCAACGGGGTCCGGCGGGCGTGCCAGGGCCGGCCGGTGGATGACGACGCGTTGGCGCTGTTGGCGCAGCGGGTCGAGGACTCGGTACGGGCCACCGGCAGCGCCGAGATCGGACGCACGACGTGGGGCTGGCGATCCTGGGCCCGCTCCGTGAGCTCGATGAGGTGGCCTATTTGCGCTTCGCGAGCGTTTACCGCGGGTTCGACTCGCTCGACGACTTCGAGTCCGAGATCGCCGCGCTGCGGACCGACCGGAGCCAGAAGCGCGGCGACCACGCCGTCGGCGCGCCGTCGCCGCGGCAGCCGGACGCGGACAGCGCGGGAGCGACCAGATGACCGCGGTGGATGGGGACAGAGCACGTGGGGACATAAGTGGAGCCGGCGGCGGCCAGGGCGCACAGCGGGGAGCGGTGGGCCGTCAGATCGGCGTTCGGGGCAGATTCCAGCGTAGAAAGGCAGGGGGGAACGTCATGACCGAGACGGTCGAAACCTCGACAGCTGGGGGGACCAGCGAGGGACCGGCGGATCGGAAGGGGGGCGCCGGCAAGGCCGGTACGACCGAACGCAAACGTTCGAAGGGTCTGAAGATCGAGCGCCTCTACACGAGCGCCGGCGTGCATCCGTACGACGAGGTCACGTGGGAGCGCCGGGACGTCGTGATGACGAACTGGCGAGACGGCTCGATCAACTTCGAGCAGCGCGGGGTGGAGTTCCCTGACGCGTGGTCGTTCAACGCCGTCAACATCGTGACCAGCAAGTATTTCCGCGGCGCGGTGGGGACCCCGCAGCGGGAGTCGAGCCTGCGCCAGCTGATCGACCGGGTGGTGCTCACGTACGGTAAGGCCGGCCGCGAGCACGGCTACTTCGCCACCGACGCGGACGCGGAGATCTTCGAACACGAGCTGACCTGGATGTTGCTGCACCAGGTGTTCAGCTTCAACTCGCCGGTGTGGTTCAACGTCGGTACGCCGTCGCCTCAGCAGGTCAGCGCCTGCCAGCCGTACGACGCGCTGGTCAGTTCACCAGCCGGCCTGATCCCGATTGGCCGCTTGGTCGACGATCAGGCGATCGGCGCCAAGGTGTTCGACGCGCACGGCGTGACCCGCGTCCTCGCGGTGAAGGCAAATGGTCGGAAGTCAGTTCTGCGCATCCACACCAAGGCCGGCCACGCGCTGGACGTCACTGCGGACCACCTGGTGTGGAAGAGCACTGGCGAGGGCACCGGACGGTTTGTCCAAGCCGGCACCCTCCAGCCCGGTGACCAGCTTGAATGGCACCGGCGCGACTCGTACGGCGAGGCCGAGATCGACCCGCGGGAAATCGCCGAGGCAGCGCTGGCCGGCTGGCTGCAGTCTGACGGATTCGTCGGCCAGTACGCCACCGGCACCAACCGGTCGCTCACCATCGAGGCAATGACTGTCACCGATGCGGAGCGTGCCTGGGTGGCCGATGCCGTCCGCCGCCTCTTCCCCGACGTGCACAGCCACGAGCAGAAGGTCGAAACTCAGGACAAGGTGATCGACTGCCGGCGCCTCCGCCTTTACGGCGAGTCTCTGCGGTCCTTTGTCGAACGCTGGCAGCTGTTGGTGCGCGGCCCGGCGATGGAGGTGCCGCCGCATCATCTCTACACGGCGCCGCTGCCGGTTGTCGCGGCATATCTGCGGAGCGTCTTCCAGGCCGAGGGCTATGTGTCGGCTCGGGAGCGCTCCACGCTGGTCGGCGTCGACATGGTCGGCGAGCAGCTCATTCGCGGTTTGCAGGCGCTGCTGGGCAGGTTTGGCATCTTCGCCCGGGTGAGCTTCAAGAAAAGACGAGCGGCCGGGGCGCGGCGGCGGAATCTGGCACCTCGGCATCCAGTCAGCCGGCGACCGGCGGACCTTCGCCGACGAGATCGGCTTCATCGACCCGGTCAAGGCCGGCAAACTGGAGCGTAGCTTCGACCTGCCCGGTCTGCCCGGCGAGAGAGACGAAGCGGCTGGAGATCGCCCGAATCGAAGATCGCGGAGTGTTGGATGTCTACGACATCCAGACCGAGAGCGGCGAGTATCTCTCTGCTGGCCTTCGTGTCCACAACTGTTTCATCCTGGCTGTGGACGACTCGATGGAGTCGATCCTGAACTGGGTACAAGGAAGAGGGCCGGATCTTCAAGGGCGGCTCTGGCGCCGGCCTGAACCTGTCCCGGATCCGCTCGTCCAAGGAGCTGCTCTCTTCCGGCGGCACCGCGTCGGGCCCGGTGTCGTTCATGCGCGGGGCGGACGCGAGTGCCGGCACCATCAAGTCCGGTGGCGCGACCCGCCGGGCGGCCAAGATGGTCGTCCTGGACGTGGACCACCCGGACATCGAGGAGTTCATCGACACCAAGGCGCGCGAGGAGGACAAGATCCGCGCGCTGCGGGACGCCGGCTTCGACATGGAGCTCGGTGGCCGGGACATCACCAGCGTCCAGTACCAGAATGCCAACAACTCGGTCCGGGTGTCGGACGAGTTCATGACGGCCGTCCAGGACAGTGGCGACTTCGCCCTGCGCGCCCGTACGGACGGCCGGGTGATCGAGAAAATCGACGCGAAGGGTCTGTTCGCCAAGATGGCGAAGGCCGCGTGGGAATGCGCCGACCCGGGCATCCAGTACGACGACACCATCAACGACTGGCACACCAACCCCGAGACCGGTCGGATCACCGCGTCCAACCCGTGCTCGGAATATATGAGCCTGGACAACTCGTCGTGCAACCTGGCGTCGCTGAACCTGATGAAATTCCTGCAGAGTGACGGGACTTTCGACACCCAGCGGTTCGTACGGGCGGTCGAGTTCGTCATCACCGCGATGGATATTTCCATCTGCTTCGCGGATTTCCCGACCGAGGCGATTGGTGAGACCACCCGCGACTACCGCCAGCTCGGCATCGGCTATGCGAACCTCGGCGCGCTTTTGATGGCCACCGCGCACGGCTACGAGTCCGACGGCGGTCGCGCGCTGGCCGCCGCCATCACGTCGCTGATGACCGGTACGGCGTACCGGCGCTCAGCCGAGCTCGCCGGGATTGTCGGGCCGTACAACGGATATGCCCGCAACGCGGAGGGTCACCAGCGCGTCATGCGCAAGCACGCGGCGGCCAACGACGACGCGGTTCGGCCCTTTGGCGGTGACGACACCCAGATCCTGCGCGAGGCCACCCGCCAATGGCAGCAGGGCCTGAAGGTCGGTGCGGTCAACGGCTGGCGCAACGCGCAGGCCAGCGTGCTCGCGCCGACCGGCACCATCGGCTTCATGATGGATTGCGACACCACCGGCGTGGAGCCCGACTTCTCGTTGGTGAAGTTCAAGAAACTCTCCACTGGCGGCTCGATGCAGATCGTCAACCAGACACTGCAGCGGGCCCTGGAGGTGCTCGGCTACCAACAGGAGTCGATCGAGGCCATCGTCGAATATGTGGCGGAGAACGGTCACGTCGTCGACGCGCCCGGTCTGCGCACCGAGCATTACGAGATTTTTCGACTGCGCGGTGGGAAAGCGGGCCATCTCGCCGATGGGTCACGTGCGGATGATGGCGGCCGTGCAGCCGTTCATTTCCGGCGCCATTTCCAAAACGGTGAACATGCCGGAGACGGCCACCGTTGCGGAAATCGAGAACATTTACTTCCAGGGCTGGAAACTCGGCATCAAGGCGCTGGCGATCTACCGTGACAACTGCAAGGTCGGGCAGCCGTTGTCCGATGCCAAGGCCAAAAAGGCCGAGGCGCCGGTGGTTGTCGAGGAGTCGTCCGAGCACCGGGCCGTGCGCAAGCGGCTGCCGAAGAAGCGTTCGTCGCAGACGATCTCCTTCTCGGTCGGTGGCGCCGAGGGTTATATGACCTCGTCGTCGTATCCGGACAACGGTCTCGGCGAGGTTTTCCTCAAGCTGGGCAAGCAGGGATCGACGCTCGCCGGAGTGCTGGACGCCTTCTCGGTGGCGATTTCGGTGGCCATCCAGTACGGCGTACCGTTGGAGACTTTCGTTGAGAAGTTCACCAACATGCGGTTCGAGCCGGCCGGCATGACCGACGACCCGGACATCCGGATCGCCAACTCGGTGATGGACTACATCTTCCGCCGGCTGGCGCTGGACTACCTGCCGTACGACAAGCGTGCCGACCTGAGCATCTTCACGGCCGCCGAGCGTACGCAGCAGTTGGATGCTGCCAGCACCGCCGCGGCTCCGGTCGCGGACACCGACGTCGACTTGGAGGGACTCGCCCAGTCCGCTCCGGTCAGCGCCCCAGTCGGTGCGATTCAGGAAGCGCCCCGCAGCGTCGGGTCGACCGCCGAGCTTTTGGAGGTCGTCCAAGGAAAGTCCGCCGACGCGCCACTGTGCATGACCTGCGGGACGAAAATGCGCCCCGCCGGCTCCTGCTTCGTGTGTGAAGGCTGCGGTTCGACAAGCGGCTGCAGCTGAGCTGATGGCGGCAGTGCCTGCCGCGCGCATCGACTTGCCGTCGACGGGGTGTCCAAAGAGCGGGCACCCCGGCGCCGGCAGTCGGTCGGCCTGACGGCCGACGCGGCGGTGGTTGAGTTTCGGCCGCAGGTGGTGGGGTGATTCCGCGGAATCACCCCACCACCTGCGTGTATTTAGAGGTGCCTTAGTACGACGCCGAGGATTCGGTTTGTTGCTACGTAGCCGAAGTGTCGGGAGTCGGTGGAGTGGCTGGCGTTGTCGCCGAGTACGACCAGCTGTGCCGGTGGCACGTGTTCCTCGTGGATGTGGTGTTGCGTTTCCTGGGGGACCGGATCGCCGGGCACGGCGGCGACGCGTTTGAGGATCCAGTGCGGTGGGCCGGCCGATCTCTGATCGGCGAAGACCACGACCTGTCCGACGCCGATCGCGCTCTTTCGCCGTAACAGCAGGCGATCGCCGTGCTCGTACGCGGGGCTCATGCTTTCGCCGCGCACGGTGATCACCGAGTATTGACCGCGCAACCAGAAAACTCCGCCAATGATCAACACGAGCAGCGCAGCTGCCGCGATCATGACGTCACCGCCAGATAACCTTCGGCCTGCAGGTTGAACAACCGCGCATAGTCGCCATCGGCGGCCAACAGTTCGCAGTGCGTGCCCTGCTCGGCGATCAGACCGTCGACGAGGAGCGATGTGGTCGGCGCCGCGGATCGTACCGAGCCGATGGGAAATCAGCAGGCTCGTACGACCCGCTCGGATCTCCCGCAGCCGCGAGTGCACCTCGTGCTCGGCCTCAGCGTCCAGACCCGCGCTCGGCTCGTCCAGGATCACCAGGTCGCGGTCCTCGCGCAGAAATGCTCTGGCCAACGCGACCCGCTGCCACTGGCCGCCGGAGAGCACCACACCGGGGTCCCTGTCCACATCGGACTGGCTGCGAAAAGCCCTGGTCAACAACGTGTCGTAGCCGCGTGGCAAGGCCGCGATCGCGTCGTGCACACCGGCCCGTCGAGCCGCGAGTTCGATGCGGTCGGGATCGGCGATCGCCGACAGGTCGCCGATCGCGATATTGTCGCTCGCGCTGAAGTCGTACGCCACGAAGTCCTGAAAAACGGCCCCCATCCGGGTGCGCAACTCGCCGACCGGGATATCCCGGATATCGACTCCGTCCCACCGGATCTCGCCTCGAGTCGGATCGTAGAAGCGGCACAGCAGCTTCACGATCGTGCTTTTGCCGCCGCCGTTGCGACCCACCAGCGCGACGGTCGACTGGTGCGGCAGGAAAAGATTCACGCCGCGCAGCACCCAGGGATGTGCGTCGGAATAGCGAAACCAGACGTCTCGCAGCTCAATTCCCTTGCGCAACGCCGAAATCTCGCCCGGTTGGGACGGCTCTGGCAAGTCCGGCCCTGCCGATATCACCGCGTCGAAATGCTCGAACAGCAAAACCTGCTGGCGCACCCGGGCGGCGGCGCTGACCATTGCGCTGGTGGCGGACTGTACAGCCGCGGTCGCCGCGACAAACAGCGAGACATCGCCGACCGTGAGCTCCCCTGCGCCGGCGGCCATCAGGGCCCACACCAGACCGGTGCCGGCGATCGTACCGGCGAGCGCGATCAACCCGCCGTGGTGGACCAGCTCTTTCCGGTCCATGTCGCGACTGGTGGCGTTGCCGCGTCGGGCTTCGGTGATCATCCGTCCGCGCAACAGCGGGCCGAGCCCGAACAGTCGGATTTCCTTGGCCGCGGAGGCCATGCTCAGCATGCTCGCGTAGAACAGCTCGCGTCGCTGGATCGGCGTGAGCGTCAGTATCATTTCGGTACGCTGCTTGGCCAATCGCAGTTCGACCAGGAGAGCGGGTGCGGCCGCGGCCAGTACGACGAAGGTGAACCACGGGCTGATGATGATCGCGAGCGCGCCGACAAAACCGATCAGCGTCACACCGCCGCGCCCGACCACGAGTACCGAGTCGATCAGCTGACCCGGGCTCGTCGCGCTCTGTTCGGCCAGCCGCAAGCGGTCCAGAAACTCTGGATCCTCGAATCGTGACAGGCCGGTGAAACGTTCCACGGCCGCGAAAAGCGTGTCCTTGGCGCGCAGCCCCGCGCGGCGATCCAGCTCCGCGCGTAAATACTGGCCGAACTGCGGGTTGAGCGCGCCAACCAGTCCCCAGACCGCGATGCCGGTCGCCGCTGCGAGCAGCAGGCCAACCGGGCCTGGGGACACCAGTCGGTCCAGCGCCAGCTTGGTCAACCATGCCACGACCACCGAGGTAAGCCCGCCGAGGGCGGTCAACACGACATAGGCCACGAGGTGCCAGGGAGCCGACCGCCAGACCAGACCGGTCACCCGGAACGCGGTTCTCACACCAAGGCCGGCAGCCGGGAGAAGTTCGACGCGACCGAGGTGACCGTGCCATCCACGACCACACAGGACATTGGAAACGCTTGTACGTCAAACGCCTCGCGTACCCCCGAGGAAGAGCGATCCAGCGCAACTCTGGTGACCTTTTCCAGCGCCGCGGTGAAATCGGCGCCGTCGGAAAAGGTGGTATCGACCACGACAAGGACTCGCTCGCGGTTTCGCGCACCGGCCCACGCCACCAGGTCAGGCAGGTCCGTACGACAGGTTTCGCATTCAGGGGAGACGAAAACCACGGCCGTCGTACCCACGAACGATATCGGCTCACCGTCCCACTGTGGACGCCGTGAACTCCCGGACCGGCTGGCCGACGACAGGAGCTTTCGCAGTGCCGCCGTTCTCGCTGACGAGGCGCTCGAGCGTCTCGGTGTGCTCTCGCAGCCTCCGGATCACCCCAAAGGTCAACACCAAGTCGAGCAGGCACAACGCACCGACCAGGATCCCGATCGCGATCAATACGGCCATTAGTTCCGCCTCGTCAGAAGATGCCGGAGTGGGACAAGCGGCTGGTAGCGCTGACGCCGAAGGCCGGTACGACCCCGACCGTCAGTCGAACGTTTGGCCGCGACACCTCATCGCGCGCGTCTGGCGCACGCGATGAGGTATCGCGGCTAGGACCGTACAACTAACACCGGTCCTCACTGAGCTGACAATCCCCGCAGCGGGTGTCGTGCAGTTCGTCCCCCACAGCTCGTACGCCTGGACGAGATACATGTGCGTGCCAAAGCCGCAGCCGCACTTGCGTCGCGTGCACACCACCGCGTCGGCGGTCATCGGGGGGAACGACGCGTTCGAGCATCCGATCGCTCAGCCGCCCGATCCGTTCCTTGATTGTTGCCACCATGCCACCAGCTCTCTTTGTCGAGGTGCTGTGCTGAGCCCGAGCCCGCCGGCGGCGTGCCGGGATGGAGACAGCGCGAAATGTAGCCGCCGGCCGTTGGCAGTGCAATGCGCGTACGCCCAACCAAGGGAAGTTTCCGCGATCTTTGAGAAGACATGCCGGAAGGGTGGAGCTTTCCAAAGAAACATGCAAAACTGCCAAGTTTAGCGTTAAAATCAGGCGGCGAAATACTCGCCGACAGTGGTCCGTGCTCGCGGCGATCCGCGAGGCGGCGCAACGTAAGTACGTCACGTACTTGACGTACGTAGTGATGTGGTGCAGGCTTGGGGTTCACCGAATCCTGGAGGCGCCACGGTGAACGCGATTCACTACGACAGCTACTCGGATGCGCGGTCGCATTTGAAGGACCTGTTGGACGCCGCCGAGCGGGGGCGGCCGGCGACGGTGCGGCGTGAGTCCGCGCTGGCGGCGGTGGTTGATGCGGGGCGGATGCAGCATTTCCTGGTGTCCGTGGTGCCCGCTCGTGCCCAGGTCGTGGCGGAGGCGGATGGCTGGTCGGTGTTCCTGCCGGGCGTGCCGGTGGCGGCTGATGGCGGCACCTTCGATGAAGCGATCATGGAGATGGTCGACTCTCTGCGTGAGTATGCGGACGATTGGCAGGACCATCTCCTGGACGTCGCCAACCACCGGGAAAACTGGGGTTTGGTGCAGCTGATCAGCCTCAGTGACGACCAGCAGCTACGGGACTGGCTGGTGTCCGCGTCATCGTGACCAGCTGGCCGACGCCGAGTCGGGCGGACCATGAGCGGTCCTGCCGAACCGAAGGGTGGCGGCGGATCCGGGACGCGCGCGGGCGGGCCGGAACGCATCACGTGACGTACGAGCTGGATCTTCCGGACGGGCGGGTGCTGCGTACGCGCATTTCACACCCGCCGGATCGCAGCGCGTATGGGCCGAGCCTGTGGGGGCACTGTGGGGGCACATTCTGCGCGACCAGCTGCACGTCGATGAGACGCAGTTCTGGGCGTGTGCGCGGGACGGCGCAAGACCGGATCGTGGCATGCCCAAGCCGCCGGCGCAGGCGTTGCCGGCGGAGCTGGTGCACCTGCTGGTGCACAGGGCGGGCGTGGACGAGCGAGAGATCGCCCAGATGACGCTGGAGCAGGCGATGGAGCGTGTGAACCGCTATTGGGCCGAAGGCGGCTGACGCCAGCGATCCAGGACCTGGTCGATGGTGTCGCGGATGCGGTCGCGGGCGTCTTCTCGTGGGACGCCGGCCATCAGCAACGTGTCGTAGTCGGTGTTCTCGTGACGTACGGACGCGATGACGGCCAGCGTGATCGCCTGGTGGCCCAGTGCCCGTCCGGCCGCGCTGCGGCCGACCCGGCCGCTGCCGCGAGTGCCGGCGTGCAGGGCGATGGCGTCGGCGCGGGGCGCAGGCATCCTGGGAAGAGCCGGCCGATCTCGGCGGCGAACTTCGCCTGGAACTCCACGTCCTGGCCGACGCGGCGCACTCGGTCGCGTTCGCGGCGGCGCTCACGCGCGTCCTCGTCGGCGAGGCATTGTTCCTCGGCGGCTTCCAACGCCGGCTCCTCGACCAGGATGCCCTGGCGTTCGTACCGCTTGCGGGAGCGGCTGAAACGTACGACCACGGCCGACAGCACGCTGGCTTTCTTCGCCCGCCTGGTCAGCGCCGCGTCGCCGGACGGCAGGAACGCCAGGTGGTCCATGTCCGCGCAGGTGAGGCAGAGTGGCCCCGGACCATCCATGATCAGCAGGTCGCCGGTGCCCGTACAGGTCCCGCATTCCCAGTCTTTGAGCGGCATGATCACCAGCAGGTCCGGCGCTTTGTTCTGTTTCGCCGTCAGCTGCTCCTGCTTGGCCTCGCTGAGGTCCGGGGAATTCCAATGGACGCGGAAGATCCGGTCGGTGTCGGCCGTGCCGTGCCGTCGGCGACGAACCGCAGCTCGCGACGGTCACGAGTGGCCGCGACATAGGACGCCTCGGTGGCGATCAGGTTTTTGCCGATGGCCCATTCCCGCAGATATTCCAGCGCCGCCGCGAGTTTGTCGGGGCTGGTGGAGACCATCTCGGTGAAGAAGTCGATCCGACCGGCGCGCCAGGCGTCGATTTGGTTTCCCGAAGCCCAGCCCATCGCGTTCAGCACCTCAATCGGTGCCACGTACTTCTGCCGCTCCAGCGCGGTTTCGGCGGCGGCGACCACCCGGCTCCGCACTTTCGCGTTGCTCATCGCGATATTCCTCGAACCATCCGTCAAACGATAGTGGGCGCGGTTTCGGTCAGCCGAAGCAGTGCCGCGTGATCCGAACTTCCAGGCGTGGCGCGGTAAACGACGAGCCGATGGTGGCAGGTGCCGGAGATGTCCAGCACTCGGTACGCCAGCCGAAGCCGGCCAGCGACCGGATGGGCGAACTCCTTCGCCTGTGCTGTGCCGCGGTCGTACGTCCCGCCGGTCCCAGCGCTTGGCGAATTCTTCGCTGTCGGTCCGCAACCGGCTGACGAAATCGAGCAGCTGCGGGTCGTCCGGCCGGTGTCCGATGGTGGCCCGCAGATGCGCGACGGTGTCGTCGGCGACCTCCGTCCAGTCAGTGAGCAACCTGCGGGCGGCCGGATGGCAGAACACCCACCGAATATTGTTCGGGCGTGTTTCGCCGGGCTGAAAATGGCCGAGGAACAGGGCGGCCGCGGTCGGGTTCCAGGCGAGCACGTCGCTGACCCGGTCGATGACGTACGCGGCCGCGGGTGCCGCGATCATCTCCACTGCCTCTTCGGCAGCCTGGATCATGGCGGGGGTCGGCGTGGTCGGGTAGCGGTTGACGCCGGCGTCAACCAGCAGGTGCACGTGCGTTTTTTTTCGTCCTCGGTCAGCCGTAGAGCCCGTGCCAGCGCGTCCAGGACGCTCGTCGAGGGCGGCCCGCCGCGGCCTGTTCCAGCCGTACGTAATAGCCGACGCTGATGCCCGCGAGGTCCGCCAGCTCCTCGCGGCGCAAGCCCGCCGTCTTGCGCGCTTGGGCCGGCAGCCCGACGGCGGTGGGCTCCAACCTGGAGCGTCGATCCCGCAGGAAGGCACCCAGCTCGCGTAGCCGACCGTCCATCCGCGCTCGTCTCCCTTCGCCGTCGTCACCGCCAGTTTATTCCGCGCCGGGTGACCATGGCATGGTCACCCAGAACGCTGTCCAGGCTGGTCAGGGCCGACAACGATAGTGGTCATGGCACAGACTTTGATTCCCACCGTCGAAAAGCGCTCCGGTGTGCGGGCGTTGGTGGTCGCCGCGCTCGGTTTTTTCGTGCTGACCCTCGATACCCAGATTGTGACCGTCGCCATGCCGGTGATCGGGCATGAACTGCACGGCGGCATCAACGCCTTGCAGTGGGTGGCGACCGGCTACACGCTGATGCTCGCCGCGCTGTTGCTGTCCGCCGGCTCGATGTCCGATCGGCTTGGCGCGAGCCGGACCGTCGAGATTGGCCTCATCGCCTTCACGCTCGCCTCGGCAGCTGGTGGGCTCGCGCCCGGTCTCGGCGTACTGATCGGCGCCCGTTTCGTGCAGGGAGCGGCGGCCGCGGCGATCCTGCCGGCGTCGCTTTCGCTCGTACGACAGGCATTCCCGGACACGGCGGCACGGACCCGGGCGATCGCCAGCTGGACCGCGGCTGGCGGTGCCGCGATGGCGGCCGGTCCGCTGGTTGGCGGGCTGCTCACCAGCACGCTCGGTTGGCGGTGGGTTTTCTTCGTGAACGTACCGATTGGGATCGTCGGTCTGGTTCTTTTGGCTCGTATGCCCCGATCCCTGCCACGCCGTGTGCCTTTCGACCTGCCGGGGCAGATTTCCGTCGTGGTGGCGGTGGCCGCGGTCACCTACGCGGTCATTCAAGGTGGCCGGGCCGGTCTCGTCGCACTCGCTGTTTTCGTGGCTGCGGCGGTGTGTTTTTTCGTGGTCTCGCAAAGCCGGTCTGCGCATCCGATGGTGCCACCGCAGCTCTTTCGGTCGGCCGCGGTGACGGTCACCACGGCCACCGGGATGGCACTCAACTTCGGTTTCTATGGTGTGGTTTTCCTGATGGCGCTGTATTTCGAGCAGCTTCGTGGGCTCTCGTCGCTGGTCACGGGTTTGATGTTCCTGCCGATGACCGCGTTGATCACCGTGGTCAACCTGCTGGCTGGCCGGTTGACCGGCCGCTACGGGCCACGGCTCCCGATGCTGGTCGGCCAGGCCCTGTTGTTCGCCGGTATGCTGGGCCTGCTCGCATTGGACGTCGGCAGCTCGTTTTGGCTGCAGGTGGTGGTTCTGCTGCCCTTCGGCCTCGGCGGCGGGCTGGCCGTACCGGCACTTACCGCGGCGCTGATGGGGTCGGTCGACGCCGACCGGGCCGGGATGGCTTCGGGCGTACTCAATGCCGGCCGCCAGTTCGGCGGTGCTTTAGGCGTGGCTGTCTTCGGTACGCTCGCGGCCGGCGATTTCATTGCGGGGCTGCATCTTTTTCTGCTGTGCTGGGGGCTGTCTTGTTGGTGATCACTGGGACCGTCACGACGATTTTCCTTCGCCCGCGCTAACAGAATTCGTCGAAGGCCGGGCAGCCGCGCGGGACAACCCACTGTCCGGTGCTGGTTTTGCGGTAACGCGAAAGACAAGTGGCCGGGTCGACATCGACAGCGTGCCGTACCAGCGGCCACCGGCGCGGCTCGTTCGGGACCGAGGTGAGCACCGGGGTGCTGGCGCACAGCAGGCGACTGCCCTCCGGGTCGGTCACCACCACGTCCAGGACTCGCAACCGATGGTCGGCGGCCGCCTGGAGCAGCGCGTAGACCCACCCGATGTCACACCGCTCCGGAGCCACCGAATTGCGCTCCACCAGCAGTGACAGCCAGCTGTTGGCGCGCTGCCTGGGCCGGGTGGCGACCAGTTGTGCGACCAACGGCTCGATCGGGCTGCCGGTGGCGGCGTCGCCGAGGCAGTACGGCGCGGGCGCGAGCCTGGCCATCCAGAGCGCCGGCATTCGGGCGTCCGCGAGGATGGCGGTCACCGCACAACCGGACCGGAGCCAGTCCGGCGGACCGAGCAAACGGTTGACCAGATCCCCGGCAGACTTCAGTGCTGGTGGCATCCAATGGGGTGGCCGGTCTTCGTACAGATGAGAATCGCTTATCGACATGTAGAGAACTGTGGCCTATTCGGGTGCGGCGGCGCTGCGGTTATCCACAGGATTTCCCTGAAAGGAGGCGCCTTAGCACATTGAAAGTGATTTTCGCGGGTATCCCCAGTGCGTCTTTTCGTCCACAGATCTGCGTCGCGTCCATTCCAGCCGGCCACCGCGACGCAATGCTGGTGGCATGAATTCCTTCCGCCAGCGATCACTCGCCGGGCAACGCGCCGACAGCGCCCTGGAGTCAGGTGCCCGCATCCGGCTCCGCGGGCCTGGCGCGATGGCCGCCGCGATGCCATACATGCTGGGTTTCCACCCGTCCGAGAGCCTGGTCGGATTCGGCCTCGCCGCGGACCGCCGCCGAGTGCGGCTGACCGCGCGGATCGATCTGCAGCGCCCGCCTTTCCGACAGGAGGCGGCGACCCTCGCCGCCTACCTGAAGGAAGCCGAGGCGGTCGAGGTCGTGTTGCTGGTGGTCTCCGAGCTGCCGTTGTCGATTGTGCGCCGGGCCGCCGGCGCGGCCCGCGCGGCGGCCCGGCGAGCCGGCCTCACGGTGTCCGAGGTGATCCATGTTTACGATGCCAGGTGGAGGTCGCTGAGCTGCCGCAACGCGGCCTGCTGTCCACCCGGCGGCCGGCAGATCGATGAGGAAGCCGCGGCTGGCTATGCCGCCGAGTTGGCCGCCCTCGGTCGTGCGGTGTTGCCGGACCGGGCCGCCGTGCAGGCATCGGTCTCGTACCAGCCGTCCGCCGAGGTGGTGGAGGTGCGCGCGGCGTACGAGGCGGCTCGGGAAGCGCAGACGAACCTCGCGACCAGCACCACCATCGAAGCCATGGTGGACGCCGGTGAGCGGATCTTCGGAGCCGCCGTGGTGGCCCGCCGTGACGGCCCACGAGAACTGACCGCCGCCGAGGTCGGCGAGCTCGGCGCCGCTCTCGCGGTGGTAACAGTCCGCGACCGCGCTCTGCGTTGGACCATCAGCCCCCTCGCGGATGCCGCCGAGAGCATCTGGCGCCAGCTCGTCCACCGCCTCCCGCCGCCGCTCGCCGCACCCCCGGCCACCCTGCTGGCCATCTGGGCGTATGCGGAAGGAGACGGCACTCTGGCCAAGGTCAGCCTGGAACGAGCACTAGCCGAGGACCCCGACTACGGAATGGCCCAGCTCGTCGACGAGATCCTTGCCCGCGCCATCGCGCCCAGCGAATTCTCCGCCACCATCCGGCAGGCATGGTTCAGCGAGCTGCGCTTCAAACGCACCCAAGCCGCGGCCAAGGAGGCTCCAGTGACTACCTAACCGACTCAGCAGCACCCGGCCCGGCCTGCGACCGGTACGCCGCCCGACGCGATCGCAGCGCGCCGCGCGACGGCCCGTGCTGCACAGTGGCCCGTGCCGCACGGAAACCCGTGCGCCGCACCGAGCCGCCTGCTGCCGGTCACGCAACGAAGAGGGGGAGGGTGGGGGTGGGGGAAGGCCCCGGCAGGTCGGATCGAAGGTGGCGGCAACGTGGTCGAGATCGTCTCGCACAGCTGGGACGCTGGCCCTTCGCGAACTCGACGTTTTCGCTGCCGCCGCCGATTGCCACCACTAAAACGTCAAACTCGCGGTGTTAACGCTGGACGTGGGTCGTGAATCACCTCGACCGCGGGACAAAATCCCACATTCGACGTCGACTGCGGGACATTGTCCCGCACTCGCCGACCAACACCACAGCATCGTCACGCTCAGCACCGACAGGCGGCCCAACTCGGCACTCTCGGTCACCGAACGTTGGGGGATCCGCGAATGTAACGAAACTGCGCGGATCCGTCCGTTTTGTCCGCCGTTTCGTTACATTCGCCGAGCGCCGAGCGCCGAGCGCCGAGCGCCGAGCGCCGAGCGCCGAGCGATCTGTTTTCGCTGGTAAAGCGCTACAAGGCAACAAATGACGAAATGTTGCTATGTTGTTAAGGCGCTTTGTCCGTTCTGTGGGTGCATCGGCGGATGGGATTTGCGATAGTGCGTCCACCTACATCCTATGGTGAGGGAGAACGTATGAATCTCTTGCGCACGAAGACGATCGAACAGTCGATCGCGGACACCGACGAGCCGGACACCAAGCTTCGCAAGAGTTTGAGCGCGCTGGATCTGACAGTCTTCGGTGTCGCCGTGATGATCGGGGCCGGCATCTTCATCCTCACCGGCCGGGCGGCGGCGACCACGTCCGGTCCGGCGATCGTCATTTCCTTCGTCCTCGCCGCCATCGCCTGTGGGTTCGCCGGGCTCTGTTACGCCGAATTCGCGTCGACGGTGCCGGTCGCCGGCAGCGCGTACACGTATTCGTACGCGACGCTGGGCGAGTTCGTCGCCTGGATCATCGGCTGGGATCTGGCGCTGGAGCTGGCGCTCGGCGCGGCCACCGTGGCCAAGGGCTGGTCGAGCTATCTGCTCAACACACTGCAAGGCTTCGGGATCCCGGTGCCGACCTGGTTCGCCGGCTCTGACGCGAAAGTCGACTTCGGCGCGTTCATCCTGGTGGCCGCGCTCACCGCGTTGCTGGCGGTCGGTACGAAGCTGTCCAGCCGGGTGTCGCTGGTGATCACCTCGATCAAGGTGGTCGTGGTGTTGTTGGTGATCGTCGCCGGCGTTTTCTACATCAACGGCGCCAACTACGTGCCGTTCGTGCCGCCCGCGCAGGCGGCGAGTGCCGGTGGTGGCGGCTTGCTCGACAGCACGCTGATCCAGGCGGTGTTCGGCGGCATCGGTACGTCGTACGGCCTGTTCGGTATTTTCGCTGGCGCCTCGCTGGTGTTCTTCGCGTTCATCGGGTTCGACGTGGTCGCGACCGCGGCGGAGGAGACTCGCAATCCGCAGCGGGACGTGCCGCGCGGTATTCTCGGGTCACTCGTGATTTGTACGATCCTGTATTGCGCGGTCTCGATGGTGATCACCGGTATGCAGAAATACAGCCAGATCAACCCGAAATCGGCCGCGCCGCTCGCTGACGCGTTCAAGGCGCACGGCGTGCAATGGACATCGCAGATCATTTCGTTCGGCGCGCTTTGTGGTCTGACGACCGTGGTCATGGTGTTGCTGCTCGGCCAGTCGCGGGTGTTGTTCGCGATGAGCCGCGACAACTTGCTGCCGCGCGCTTTTGGGAAAACCAACCGGAAAAACCAACACCCCGGTCTACATCACCGTCACCACTGGCGCGGTGGTCGCGCTGCTCGCCGCCTTCGTGCAAATCGGTGCACTGGAGGAAATGGTGAACATCGGAACGTTGTTCGCGTTCATTTGGTGGTGTCGGCTGGCGTTTGGGTGCTGCGCAGGAAACGGCCCGACCTGCCGCGCAAGTTCAAGGTGAAGGCGGTGCCGGTGGTCGCGACCCTCGCGATCGTTTTCTGTGTGTGGCTGATGCTCAACCTCAGTGTGGTGACCTGGCTGCGGTTCATCATCTGGATGGTGATCGGTCTGGGCTTCTACTTCGCGTACGGGGCCTGGAAATCACGCCTCGCGGTCGAAGAGAAGAAAGCCAGACAACAGAACTGAAGCAAAAGAAACCGCCAGCGGTGCTGGCGGTTTCTTTTTGCTCGTACGAAGAATCAGGCAGCTCCGACGAACACCAGGTTCGCCACCTCTCGGGGCAACTGCACGGACTGCTCGCCGTTCACCACCTGCATGCCGCCGTCGATCCGGGACACCGTGATCGTCGCGCCCGGCGCCACCCCGGCACTGTGCAGGGTTTCCATCATCCGCTCGTCGGCCTGCAGCAGCTCGGAGATCCGCCGCACCACCACCGGGTTCTGATCCCGCACCGCGTCCAGGCTGACCGCCGGTTCCTCGTCGTCCGCGCCGGTGGCGAGCTCGTCCAGCTCGTCCAGCCCGGGGATCCGGTTCCCATACGGCGACACCTTCGGCCGGCCGAGCATCTCGTACACCTTGCGCTCGACCGCGTCGCTCATCACGTGTTCCCACCGGCAGGCCTCGCTGTGCGCGGCCTCATATTCCAGCCCGATGACGTTCACCAGCAAAAGCTCGGCGAGTCGGTGCTTGCGCATCACCGAGATGGCACGCCGGCGGCCCTCGTCGGTCAACTCCAGGTGCCGGTCACCGGAAACGCGGACAAGTCCGTCGCGCTCCATCCGGGCCACCGTTTGGCTTACAGTCGGGCCACTTTGATGCAAACGCTCGGCAATCCTCGCCCGCAGCGGCGTGATGCCCTCTTCCTCGAGGTCGAGGACAGTGCGCAAATACATCTCAGTGGTGTCAATTAGGTCGTTCACAGTTGCCTCCTCCCGCCCTGAGAAGCCTACTCTCACCACCGTCGTCAACACTTGAGCCATGGCACCCTCACCGATCACCACTGTCGCCGACTTGCGTGCCGCGCTCGACACGCCCGCCCCGCTGCGGCTGCTGGACATCCGATGGCACCTCAGCGGACCGCAGGGCCGTCCCGAGTACGACGCCGGGCACATTCCGGGTGCTGTTTTCGTCGACCTCGAAACCGTCTTCTCCGGCCAAAGCGGTGGCGGCCGGCACCCCTTGCCGGATGCTGAGACGCTGCAGGCGGGTCTGCGAGCCGCCGGCGTAAGCGCTGAGGTGCCGGTCATCTGTTACGACTCCGGTGACACGCTGGCGCGCGGCGCGCGCGTGGTGGGTCTTGCGCTGGGCCGGTCTCACCAACGTGACCGTGCTGGACGGCGGCTGGGCGGCCTGGCTTGCCGCGGGTGGCCCGGTGAGTACGGACGAGCCGCGGGTCGAGGCCTCTGACCTGGTCGTACGTACGGCGCCATGCCATTGGTCGACGCTGACGGCGCGGTCCACGCTGAGCTCCTTATGGACGTACGAGCGCACAACCGCTACACCGGCGAGGTGGAGCCTTTCGACCGGGTCGGTGGGCACATCCCGGGCGCGGTCAACGTGCCCGGCGGCGATGACTTCGACGAATCTGGCCGGTTCCTCGCGGCTGACCAACTGGCCAACCGGTACGCCGACGCGGGCGTGGACGCCGACCGCGAGGTGGTTGTTTCGTGCGGCTCCGGCATCACCGCCGCTCGTACGATCCTCGCCATCGAGGCCGCCGGGCTGCCCGTCCCGACGCCCGCGCTGTACGCCGGCTCGTACAGCGACTGGTCGTCGGACCCCTCCCGTCCCATCGCCACCGGCCCCCAGTCGTAACCCTCCGGAGTCGCCCGTTTGCCGCATCGACGCGATGCGTGCCTCAGGCGCACGTATCGCGTCGATGCGGACAAGGCTGGGTGGCTGAGGGCGACGGGTGGGCGGTGAGATGGTGGGTGGCCGGGCGGCGTGATGGGATAGCGGCATGCAGACCGCGCTGGTGTGGGATCCGGCCCTGCTCGGCTACAACCTCGGCGAGCATCCGTTGGATCCGGTGCGGGTGGAGCTCACTATCGCGCTGGCTCGGGAGCTTGGCGTGCTCGACCGCGACGGCGTCGAGCTGGTGGTGCCGGCGCCGGCACCCGAGGAAGCACTGCTCAGGGTGCATTCCGCAGAGTATTTGACGGCTGTCCAGACGGCGCCGCACGACCCGTTCTGGTCCGGGTTCGGCCTGAACACGCCCGACAACCCGACCTTTGACCACATGCACGAGGCGTCCAGCCTGGTCTGCGGCGGCAGCATCGCCGCGGTCGAGGCCGTCTGGTCGGGGCGTACGCAGCGGGCCGCGAACATCGCTGGCGGCCTGCACCACGCGATGCGCTCGTCGGCGTCCGGTTTCTGCGTCTATAACGACGTGGCCGTGGCGATCGCGCGCCTGCTGGACATGGGCGCGGAGCGGCTCGCGTACGTCGACCTCGACGTGCACCACGGCGACGGCGTGCAGGCCGCGTTCTACGACGATCCGCGGGTGATGACGATCAGCCTGCATGAGACGCCGCTCGCGCTGTTCCCCGGCACCGGTTTCTCCGAGGAGATCGGTACGAGCGGAGCCGAAGGCACGGCGGTGAACGTGCCGCTCCCGCCTGGCGCCGGCGACGCCGAATGGTTGCGCGCGTTTCACGCCGTCGTGCCGAGCCTGCTGCGTGCGTACCAGCCGCAGCTCCTGCTGACCCAGTGCGGCTGCGACACGCATGCCGTGGACCCGCTGGCCGATCTCCGGCTAAGCGTTGATGGGCAACGTGCTTCCTATCTGGCGCTGGAAAAACTGGCCGAGGAACTGACCGGCGGCCGGTGGGTGTGTTTCGGCGGCGGTGGGTACGGCGTCGTCAGTGTCGTCCCGCGCGCGTGGACCCACCTGCTCGCCACCCTGACCGGCCAGCCGCTGACGTGACCATCGAGACGCCAGACCGGTGGCGGGCCTTCGCCGCCGAGCGTCGCCCGTCCGCCCGCGTTCCGCTGGCCATGACCGACGGTGGCAACACCGAGTTCACGCCGTGGCAGCGTGGCGGGGATAGCGTGGACCGTGCGGTTCTCGCGACCCGCCGAGCCGTGTTCCCGCTGCACGGCCTGGACCCGGACGATCCGAGAGACTGAGAAAGCACATGTCCACTCAGGACGGTTATCCCGAACATCGCGCGGCCGACGTCCTGCTTTCCGACGGCGGCACTGTCCACATCAGACCGATCCGGGCAACCGACGCGGACCAGGTCGTCGCGCTGCATTCCCGGTTCAGCGAACGGACCCGCTACCTGCGGTATTTCTCGCCGTATCCGCGGATTCCGGAGCGCGACCTGAAGCGTTTCGTGACCGTCGACCACGTGGACCGGGAGGCTTTCGTGGTCGAGCTCGGTGACGAGCTGATCGCGATCGGCCGGTTCGACCGGATCTCCGCGCGGACGAGGCCGAGGTCGCCTTCGTGGTCGAGGACACCCATCAGGGCCGCGGCATCGGTTCGGTGCTGCTGGAACATCTGGCCGCCGCCGCCGAGGAAAGTCACATCCGCCGGTTCGTCGCCGAGGTGCTGCCGACGAACCACACGATGATGCGGGTTTTCAGCGACGCGGGTTACACGGTGGCGCGGTCGTACGACGACGGCGTCGTCCATCTTGAGTGGGACATCGTGGAAACACCGCAGTCGGTGGGCGTCCTGCGGCGACGCGAACAGCGTTCCGAGTCGGCCTCGATCGCCCGGCTGCTGTCGCCGCGGTCGGTGGCGGTGATCGGCGCGAGCTCCACCGAGGCGGTGGCCGGCCGGGTGCTGCTCGACAACCTGCGCGAGGCCGGCTTCGGTGGCCCGGTCTACGCGGTGAACCCGCATCGCAGCGAGATTGCCGGCATGGTCTCTTTTCCCACTGTGACGGACATTCCCGGTGGTGTCGACCTCGCGGTCGTGGCGTGGCGGTGCCAGCGGCCGCGGTGGCCGAGGTCGTACGCCAGTGCGGCCGGGCCGGCGTCCGTGGCCTGGTCATCGTTTCCGGTGGTTTCGGGGAAACCGGGCCGCACGGCCGACAGGCCGAGCGGGAGCTGGTCCTTTCCGCGCGTTCCCACGGCATGCGCGTGGTCGGGCCCAACTGTCTGGGCATTCTCAACACCGATCCGGACGTACGACTCAATGCCTCGCTGGCGCCGACGCTGCCCTTACGCGGCAGGATCGGGTTTTTCTGCCAGTCCGGCGCGCTCGGCATCGCGCTGCTGGACCAGGCCGAGCAGCGTGGCATCGGACTGTCCACTGTGGTCAGTGCGGGCAACCGCGCGGACGTGTCCGGCAACGACCTGATGCAGTTCTGGATCGACGACCCGAGCACCGACGTGGTGCTGCTCTACCTGGAATCTTTCGGTAACCCGCGAAAATTCGCCAGAGTGGCCCGACGACTGGCCCGCCGCAAGCCGGTGGTGGCAGTGAAGAGCTCGACCCCCCGCCACCGTCGCTGGCCGGCCGCGGCCCGACGGTCGGCGAACGCGGTGTCGAGGCACTTTTCGCCCAGTCCGGGGTGATCCGGGTGACCACGGTGTCCCAGCAGTTCGACGTGGCGCAGATTTTGGCGTACCAGCCGCTGCCGACCGGTCGTACGGTCGCGATCGTCGGCAACTCGGCAGCGCTGGGCGTGCTGGCCGCCGACGCGTGTGCCGCGGTTTCGTTGCGGGTAGCCCAAGGATCGCCGATCGATATCGGGCCGGACGCCTCCGCCGACGACTTCGCGGTGGCCCTGCGGTCCGCTGTCGACGATCCGCAAGTGCATGCCCTGGTCGCGGTGTTCGTGCCGGCGATCGCCACTTCCGCTGAGGCGTACGCCCGGGTGCTGCGGGGAACCGTGGGAGATTGCGGAAAACCGGTCGTCTCCACTTTCCTGGCCGCGGGGGGGGTGCCGGAGCGGCTGCGTCAGCGCGGCGAGGCCGGCTACACCGACCGCGGCTCGGTGCCGTCGTATCCGTCGCCGGAGGAAGCCGTGCACGCGCTCGGCCTGGTGGCCAACTACGCGGACTGGCGGCGGGCCCCGGTCGGGTCGCTGCCGGACCGGTCCGATGTGGACACTGCCGGCGCTCGGGTGGTGGTGCGGAAATGGGATGCTCGGCACCGGCTTTCCGAGCATCCGGACGGCAAACAGATCGATGACCAGGCGGCAGCGGAGCTGCTGGCCGCGTACCGGATCGGGGTGCTGCCGTCGATTCGCTGCGGCACCCTGGACGAAGTGCTGGCGGCGGCCGATTCGGTCGGTTACCCGGTGGTCCTCAAAGCCGCCGACGACGAGTTGCGGCATCGCATCGATTTGGGCACGGTACGGCTGGATATCGGCGGGCCGGGCGAGCTTTCCGCCGCGTACGGCCGCGTACGAGACGTGTTGTCCGCGTCCGGCTCAGATTCCGCGGTGCTCGTCCAGACCATGGTCGACCCCGGGGGTGGCTTGCGTGGTCGAGGTCGCAGACGACCCGTCTTTTGGTCTGGTGCTGGGATTCGGCCTCGCCGGCGTGGCCACCGAGCTGCTCGGCGACATGGCCTGGCGGGCCATTCCAGTGACCGACGTGGACGCCGCCGATCTGGTACGCGCGCCACTGGCCGCGCCGATGTTGCTCGGCCACCGCGGGGCCACGCCGGCCGATGTGGACGCACTCGCCGACCTGCTGCTTCGGCTGGGCATGCTGGCCGACGACGTACCGGAAATCCGGCACCTGGCACTGCGCCCAGTGTTGGCCCGTGCGCACGGTTTCGCCGTCCTGCACGCGACCGTACGACTCGGCCCGCCGGTATCGCGCCCGGACCACGGCCCCCGCCGGCTCCTTCTGTAACTCAGAGAGCGGCGAGCGCCTCGACCTCGACCCGAAAGCCCGGATGCACCAGGCCGCTGACCTGGACGAGCGAGCTGGCCGGGGGAGTGTCAACGGTGATGTGTTTGTCCCGTACAGCACGGAAAATCGGCAGGTCGGCGAGGTCCGTCAGAAAGACGGTCAGCTTCACCACGTCCGCCATCGTCGCGCCCGCGGCGGCCAGCGCGGTCTCCAGATTGGTGAACACCTGCTCGATCTGTGCCGCCGGATCGTCCGGTCCCACGAGCACACCATCGGCGTCCAGCGGGACCTGGCCCGAAATGACCACCGTCTGTCCTTTGTAGACGACCGCGTGACTGTAGCCATTGACCGGCGGCAGCCCAGCCGGTCGAAGCAGATGGTGGCGCATTTCGTGGATTCCTTCCGCAACGGTGATTGGTCAGTCGCCGATGGCGGCGAGGACCTGGTCGAGGTTGTGTTCGATCGCGTCCACGGTCAGCTGCGCGGCGGCCAGCGGGGCAAACTCGCCTCGCATCCGTTCCACATGGTCCCATCCCACCTCTTCATCCCTTCACCATAATTCGCCCTCCCCCGGACGTCCGCAACGCTCCTTTGCTTGCGCCACACGCAAGTAAAGGGGCGTTGCGAACAATGCGGAGGTTCAGCTGGCGAAGGCGCGGAGCCGGTCGCAACGTGAGGGGTCGCGGAGCTTGCTCATGCAGGACTTCTCGATCTGCCGGATCCGCTCGCGGGACAGGCCGAACTCGCGGCCGATTTCCTCCAGCGTACGAGTGCGGCCGTCGCTGAGCCCGAACCGCAGCACCACCACGTCCCGTTCGCGCTGGGTGAGCGACTCCAGCACGCTCTGGACTTCGGTTTTCAGCAGCCCGTAAGACATTCCCTCGCCGGGCAGGTACGGGTCATGGTCGGCGATGAAGTCGCCGAGCAGGGTCTCGCCGTCGTCACCGACGGTCTGGTCCAGGCTGACCGGCTCCCGGTCGTAGCCGAGCAGTTCCACCACCCGGGCCGGATCCAGCTCGAGTTTCGCGGCGATCTCAGCGATGGTCGCCTCCCGGCCGAATGCGACCGACAGCTCGCGGCGGGCCCGTACCAGTCGGTTGACCTGCTCGACAAGGTGGACGGGCAGCCGGATCGTCCGGGACTGGTCCGCCATCGCCCGGGTGATCGCCTGCCGGATCCACCAGGTCGCGTACGTGGAGAACTTGAATCCCTTGGCGTAGTCGAATTTCTCCACCGCCCGGATCAGCCCCAGGTTGCCTTCCTGGATCAGGTCCAGCAGCGCCATCCCGCGGCCGGTGTAGCGCTTGGCGATGCTCACCACCAGCCGCAGGTTGGCTTCCAGCAGCCGCCGCTTGGCGGCCTCGCCGTCCCGGACCACGGTCCGCAGGTCGGCGGTCAGTTGCTTGTCCTCTATGTCCTGCCCCGAAACCAGCCGCTCGTCGGCGTACAGCCCGGCCTCGATCGCCTTGGCCAGTTCGACCTCTTCGGCCGCGGTCAGCAGTTTGGTGCGACCGATGCCGTTCAGGTACGTACGAACCAGGTCGGTCGAGATAGTGGCCTCGGTGTCCTGCCAGGTCTCCACCAGTTGGAGTGCCACAGTCCTTCGCCTCCTCAAAAACGCCGCCCCGTTCGGCGATGTTGAGGTGACTCTGCTCCTGCGGGCGTGAAGCGGCCGTAAGACGGATGTGTGATCCGTGTGAGTTTTGAGGGTGGTTCCACAGATTCGGCGATATCTCCCAGTGGACCGTGACCCCAGTGTGCAGAACGCTGTCAAGCCGGCGGTCGGGAGAAAACCCGGAAGAGTACGACTAATGCCGGTATGACGCAGGAGATGCCGGCGAACAGGATGATTCCCACGGCCAGCACGACCGCCGGCGGTGCCGCGGTGCCGGGCAGGCTGAGGTTTCCCACGCCCAGCGCCGGATACTGCGCCAGCCACCAGCCCCACAGCACGCCGGTAGGGGCGAGACCTGCGGCGATGCGGGCTGTTCGGTACGCGCGGCGCCAGAGCAACCAGAGGCCGAGAACCCCGCCGGCGATCGAGACCACCATGAAAACCAGGCCGCGACTGGTCAAAGCCGCGAAGAGCAGCGGGGCGTCGGTGGCCGCCGCGATCAGGGTGACTACCGCGAGTGCCCCGGTGACTACCGCAGCGGCCAGTGCGCGCGTACGAAAAAGCTCACCCAGTCCTTTGTGGACTCGCTCGGCGTCCCGGCAGAGAAAGACCGCCGCGAGATAGGCCGTACAACTGACCGCGAGCGCACCGGCACAGAGCGCGAGCGGAGACTGGAAAGGCGCGAGCAGGCCGCTGGAGCCGTCGGCGGCCAGCCGGCCGGTGGCCACCGAGGCCGCGCCGGCGCCCAGCACGAACGGCGTGATGGTCGACGTCACCGCGAAAACCCGGCCCCACGTGCGGGCCAGCCGGCCGTTGCCACCGTACTGCCGGAAGACGAAAGCCGAACCGCGCAGCACGATCCCCAACAGTGCCAACGAAAGTGGCAGGGCCAGGGCGCGTGAGTACGACGCGAAAGCGAGCGGGAATGCGGAGAAGAGTCCAATCAGGACGAACACCAGCCAGACGTGGTTCGCCTCCCACACCGGTCATCGACTCGGCGATCACCTCCCGCTGTATTTTCTTGCGTGGCCCGAAAGCGAGCAAATCCCAGACCCCGCCGCCAAAGTCGGCGCCGCCGAGCAGCGCGTACGCGGTCAGGCCGAGTCCCAGCAACACCGCGATGGCATTGACGACGGTCATGCCGAGACCGCCTCTTTTGGTGCGCCGGTGGCGATTCTTCTCAGCAGTACGACCAAAGTCACCGCAAGCAGCGTGTATATCGCCGCAGCCGCGTAGAAGTAGACGTAAAGGCCGGGTTGGTCGCTGACGGCCTGGGTCGTACGCATCAAGTGGAAGACGATCCACGGCTGTCGGCCGACCTCGGTGACGATCCAGCCGGCGATCAGCGCGACCATCGCGGCCGGACCGCCGATCGCGACCGCCCGCAAATACCATTTCCGGTCGCTGATCCGGACCATCGTGCCCTTCCGGTGCCGCCACCAATACCAGAGCGTCCACACGCCGAGCGCCACGAAAGCGGTCCCGATGCCGACCATCAGGTCGAAACAGAGGTGCACGACGGCGACCGATGGCCGGTCCGCTGGTGGCACCGCGTCCAGGCCGGTGACGACCGCGTTCGGGTCGTAGGCGAGCAGAAGCGACAGTGCTTTGGGGATCTCGATCGCGCCCCGGAGCTGCCCAGCGGCGGCGTCGTAAATGCCGCCGAGGGACAGTGGTGCGCCGGCCATCGTGTGGCCGAGGCCCTCCATCGCGGCCATCTTGGTCGGCTGCGTCTGCGCCACCACCCGTACCGCCCAGTCGCCGACGATGACCTGCAGCGGGGCCGCGACGAGGCCCATGACCAGCCCAGACGCGAGCCCGCGGCGGTGGTAGGCGTCGCGGCGGCCACGCAACATGCCCACCGCGTACACGGCCGCGACGGCGAACCCGGTGCACAGCAAAGCGGCCAGCAACATGTGCGTCACCTGCGGCCCACTGGTCGGCGCGGTGAACGGCGCGAACGGTTCGGCGGCGACGATTTTCCCGCCCTGCATGACAATTCCAACCGGCGCGTTCATCCAGGCGTTGGCCGTGGTGACGAAGCCGGCGGACGCGAGGCCGCCGACCGCGACCGGTACGCCGGTCCACCAGTGCGTCCGCGGTTTGAGTCGGTCCCAGCCGTAGAAGTAGAGCCCGAGGAAGATCGCCTCGGCGAAGAAGGCGAAGGCCTCCAGCGAGAACGAGACGCCGAAAGCGCCCGAGTAGGTCGCCATGAAGTTCGGCCAGAGCAGCCCGAACTCGAACGACAGCACGGTTCCGGAGACCGCGCCGATGGCGAAGATGATCGCCGACGCCTTCGCCCACCGGCGGGCCAGCGCGGTCCAGATCGGGTCGCCCGTACGGATGCCCCGATCTTCGGCGTAGAGCATCAGCCAGGGCATGCCGACGCCCAGAACAGCGAAAATGATGTGGAAGGACAGCGAGATGGCCATCTGCTCGCGGGCCGCGGTGAGGTTGTCCAACATGAGATCAGTATCTTCTACGGATCGTAGAACTTCTACTGTGCGTAGAATGGAACTCGCAGTTGGGTGCGTCACGTTCACCCGACAGGGTTATGGATCGACAGGTGCGCATGCCGGACAATAGGCCGGAGACGTACGAATGCGCCTGTCGTACGGAAGGAGCCGGATGCTGCGCCTGGGCGAGCTGGAACGCGCGGTCATGGATGTGCTGTGGTCTGCACCCGGCCCGGTGACCGCGCGGGTGGTGTCCGACGCGCTGTCCGACCGCTCGTTGGCGCTGACGACAGTGCTCACCGTGCTGTCCCGGCTGGAGGCCAAGGGCTATGTGAGCCGGATGCGGGACGGCCGGGCGCACCACTACGCGGCGACCGCTACCCGCGAGGAACATGTGGCGGGTCTGATGCATGAGGTGTTGGATACTGCTGGAGAGTCATCCGACGACCGGTCCGCTGTGCTGGCCCGGTTCGTCGGGCAGGTCAGCCGGGAGGAGGCGGAGGCTTTGCAGACGGCCTTGGCCGAGGCACTGCGCCGCAGACCCGGTGGTCGAGAGGTGCCGACCGAGTGATCGCACCGGCCATCTTCCTGGGCATGCTGGCGGTCGTGCTGGTGCTGCCAGCCGCGCACTGGCTGGCGGCGGCCCGGTGGACGGTCCGGGAGCCGCGCGCCGCACTGGTGCTGTGGCAGGGGCTCGGGTTGGCGTCCGGGCTGGCCGCGCTTGGCGCGGTGCTGATGCTGGGCCTTAGCCCGCTGGGGTCGACCGTTGGGCAGGCCGCTGGCGCCTGGCTGGTCGCGGTTGGCCACGGTGACCTCACCGCTCGTCTGGACCCGATCCACCTGCTTCTGGTGTCGTTGGCCGTTGTGCTCTTCAGCCGGCTGGTCGGCGTGCTGCTGATGTCGATCGTACGGACCGCCCGGACCCGGCAGCGGCACCGTGAGGTCGTCGACCTGGTCGGCGTCCCGTACGAACGGGACCGCTCCACCACCGTGCTGGATCACCCGGACGCGGTGGCGTACTGCTGCCCCGGCGTTCGTGGCCGCGTCGTACTGACCGCCGGCGCGATGGAGCTGCTCGACACCGACGAGCTGGACGCCGTCCTGCTGCACGAGCACGCGCACCTGTCCGAGCGGCACGACCTGGTGGTGCTGCCGTTCAACGCCTGGACCGCCGCGTTGCCCTGGCTGTCGGCCGTACGCTCCGCCGGTTCCGCGGTCCGCCGGTTGGTCGAGATGGTCGCCGACGACCGTGCCTGCTTCGGCTGTGAGCGGCACGTGTTGGCTGCCGCGTTGGCCCGGCTCGGCTCCGCTGCGCGGGGAAGCGCACCGGCAGGTTCGTTGGCCGTCGCCGAGGCCGCCGTGCTGGACCGCGTCCACCGCCTGCTGACCCCGCCCGGCCGATCCCCGCTGATCCGCCGGTTCGCTTATCTTGCGGCCGCGCTGATGGTCGCGTTGGCGATGCTGCTGCCCTGGGTCGCTCTGCCTCTTTAGCCTGTCGCTGCACAACCGGGCTCCGATGCGCACACACGCGCGCCCTTTGACCTGCGACGATCCCCGCTCTGTTGCAGTCGGACACGTTGCGACGGTGTCCGACTGCAACTTCTCTTGCCTGTTTGAGTAGTTAACGGTCAAGAAAGTGACAATCGGACATCGCGGCCGGACCGACCCGAACTGCCGGAGGATCGGCAGGCGTCACTCAAAGGGCTTGATCACAACATCACTACGCCACCAGCGCCTTCGCTGCTGCGGGTCAGAAGCATGTCACTCCGGCAGCAACTCGAATGTCTTGATGTGTTTTGGCCGGACAATAGTGAAATGTCGCTTGTCCAGCGTCGCGATTTTGGTGACTTTCAGCCGCTCTGCAACCGCGACAACGCAGGCATCGGCAGCGCCTAGTGGCAAGTCCTCGTACTGCTGGACGAGTTCTGCCGCTCGCGCGTAGTCATCGGACACAAGCTCAACCACTTGCAGCTCACCCTGTGCAAGGGGGGTCAGAAATGATGCTTTGCTTGAGTTCCTCGTCGACTAGCCAGGAGTTGGCAGACTTCCAGCACTATCGGAGCCGGAACCATGACTGGGCCGGGGTAACTTTCCAGAAGCGTGAGGCACGACTTGTGAAACTTGTCGCGATCATTGGCGACTGCCACGAGCGGGCCTGTGTCGGCGACTATCAACCAGCGTTCCGGCGGGTGAGATCGTCGAGGATCTCTTCGGAGCGCTCTGCGAAGTCTGGCTCCGCAGAAAGTGAGCCGGCGAACGACAGTCGTCGACGAGGCTGGGTGGACTCGACCTCAGGAGTGGTGACGAGCTGCAGCACGACAGCCCGCACGGCATCGGCCTGCGCGGGCTTCAACTGGTCGACCAACCGATGAAGGCCGTCGTACTGATGTGCTGCACTGGTCACGTCGACAAGTCTAATCTCCATGGCGCGAACCTGCGATAGAGCAGTTGTCGGTCAGTCCACGTCGAGAATGACGGTCTGCGGGCCGTCGTTGACGGATTCGACGAGCATGTCGGCGCCGAAGCGGCCGGTTTCGACGGGCGCGCCCACGGCGCGTAGAGCGGCCACGAAAGTGTCGATCAGCGGCGCGGCGACCGGGCCGGGAGCGGCGGCCTGCCAGGAGGGGCGGCGGCCCTTGCGGGTGTCGGCGTAGAGGGTGAACTGGCTGACGACCAGGATTTCCGCTCCCACCTCAGCGGCCGACCGCTCGCCTTCGAGGATCCGCAGGCTGTGAATTTTGCGAGCCAGCGCCGCTGCGATCGAGGGAGTGTCGGTGTGCGTGACGCCGACAAGGACGAGCAGGCCGGGGCCGATTTTCCCCCGACGACCTCGTCGTCGACGGTCACTGATGCCCGGGTGACGGTCTGTACGACCGCCCTCACGGCCGCAACAATCCATGCCGTACGAGTGGACCAACCACCAGCTCGGCGGCGGCGTGCAGCGAGGTGGGCTCGGTGTCGTACGCGTGAGCGAGCACGGTTAGCTGGTCCCGCAACGAAAGTGTGCCGTCGCAGCCAGCCACCAGCGCGACACCATCAACGGATCGACCGGGTGAGTGGCCCGCAACCCGCCGCCGGTCAGCAGTTGGTCCTCGACTTCCCAACCGTCCGCACCACGCGAAGCCTCTTGCCGAAGTCGCAGATCGGGCGCCGCGACGAGGTGCAGGTCGAGCAGGCCGGTACGCCGTACCGCCGCCTGCCGGTCGAAGAATTCGCCCACCTGAATGCCGAAAGGATGATCGGTCTGCTGCCGTAAATCCTCGATGACCTGGCTGGGGGAGTCCACATTGGACGCTCGTACGCTGATCAGCCCGAAGCCAACGCCCCGCACGTCGTGCTCGGCGAACCAGTCCAGCCAAGCCGTCGCCCGGTGGGCGTGCTCGGCGGTGTCCTGGCCGGCGTCCCGCAACCACATCGCCACATATTCGGCCGGGTCCAGCACTTCGCGTTGCACGACCCACGCGTCGCAGCGATCAGGCAGCCAGCCGGCCACCCGCTCGGTCCAGTCCCGATCGGCGAGATGCAGCCAGTTTCCCAACAACTGCAACCATCCGCCGTCATTCAGGAGCGACGGCGCGGTAGCCAGCACCTCGGCGACCACGGCGTCCCCACTGCGTCCGGAATCTCGATACGCGTGCGTTGCGTCGCCGGTGCCGATCACGAAGGGCGGGTTGGTCACGACCAGGTCGAAGCGGCGGCCAGCCACCGGCTCGGTGAGGTCACCGGCCAGCAGTTCCCACTCCAGGCCATTCAGCGCGGCGGTGGTGGCCGCCATCGCGAGCGCTCGCTCGCTGATGTCGGTGCCGGTGATTTTGGTGCTGTGTCGGGAAAGGTGCAGTGCCTGAATGCCGCAGCCAATGCCGATGTCCAGCGCGGAGGCGACCGGCTGTCGTACGGTCGCGCCGGCCAGCGTCAGCGCGGCCCCGCCGATGCCGAGCACATGATCTGGTGCCAGTGGTCCCGGTCGTACGTCCGTGCCCAGGTCCGAGAGCACCCACCAGTCGCCGTCATCGTCGCCGTACGGCCGCAGGTCCATCGCCGCCCGCAAACCCCCCCACGCGCCGGCTCGACCAGGCCGACCGACAGCGCCTGGTCGACCCGCAGCGGGTCCAGGGCCGCCTGCACGGTCGGTGTCGACAGCACCCCACCGCATACGAAGAGGTTGATCAGCGTCTCCAGCGGCGACCCACCGCTGGTGGCCCGCCGGGCCGGCAGCAGGTCGCCGCGCCCGAGCGCCACGCTGGCCTGCGGTCCGAGCACCGCGGCCACCCCTTCAGCGGTGTAGCCGGCCTTCTCCACCGCGGCCCGCAGCTTGCTGGTGACATCGGAACTGAACAGCGGTTTCACGCCCCCATCCTGCTGCATTGCCGGGTGGCCAGAGAACGGAGGTCAGCTTTCACCCTGAAGGCTGGAGAGATCGGTCCTCAGACCTCGCGGGTGATCGGGAGAGCGTCGAGTCGGCGACTGTACTCGTCGGCCAAAGCCGGAAACCGGCTTTGGGTCTCAGCCTGAAGTCCCGCTGCCCAGGTGGCCCTCAATTGGTCAACCGCGTCCTGGACATAGCGAACGGTTGCTTCTGGATCCGCATCGGCGTTGTCTGCCAGGTGTCGGAAATCATCAAGCCGAATGGACGTGGGAAGTCTCTCGCCGTTCAGGCTGAGCGCGAGCGGCTCATACCTGTGAATGCCGAAGAGGGTGACTCGGAGCCTCGAGCGGGTCGTCCAGAAGGTCAGCTGTCGGAAGATTTCCCTGCGGGTGAACGGTAACCGCTCCGGGGAGGTAGCTGCCGAGGTGCGCGAGGATGCTGTAGTCGCCGATGTTTCCGCCGCCCAGATCCCGGATGACCTGTCGCTTCATCTCACCTTCGGGGAGGAGATTGGCGAACCACGGTGGGATGCCGATCCGGCTGCGTCGCACAGTTCGGGGGTCGTCCTCGAAAACCTGTCCGAGCACCTCATGATCTGGTTGAGCGAGATCGTCCTCGTACGAGAAAATGGCGCCGCCGCGGTCAAAGCGAAGGTCACCCACCCGTCGCCCGTGCAGCCGGACCTCGGCGGTTGCCCCGTGATTCACTCAGACCGCCCGGCGCATGAGGTCACTGACAGCATGGGCATCTCGGGCTCCCCATTCGGCCATCTGGCTGACGTGCCAACGAATCGCCCGACTGAGTGCTTCGCCACGGTAGGCGGTGAATTCCTCGATGCTCCCCGATTTCAGCAGGCCAAGCGCGACCGCGTCGACAAGGTGACTTTCCCGAACCTCCGCGGGTGCGAGCGTGAGTCGTCGCTGCGCGTCGGGGTATTTGCGCTCGGTCACAATTCGGTTGGCCAGCTTGAGACCATCCGGAACTTCAGTGTCCGCGAGGACAGCGACCAGTGGACTTCCAGAACGCAATGCCTCGGGGATGTCGATCGAGGCTCCGGTGAGCAAATCATGAGGGTCGGACGCGAGCATCCCCAACACATTGATCTTGGTGATCGCGTGGTTGAAATGCACCTTGTCCAGTTCGACGGTGAATTCGGGTGGCGTGTTTACGAGTCGAAGCAGGTGCATCGCCGATTCGACTGGATCCTTCCCGCTCACTGACTCGACCTGGTTTCGTACGTCGGCGACGCTGATGCCGCGTGCGCGCGTACCCGCCACGGCGCCTCGCCATACCCAGCGGCGCAGCAGGGTAGCTGCCCGGCCCTCCGGTTGGCCAAACAGGCCGACGAACCGGGTAAGGACAGGCACGAAATGGGAGTAAGGAAGGAGCCGGATGTGTGGGATGAGAGCGTCCTGCTGGAGAAATCTAACGACTTCCAGCAAAGATTCCGAGACATTACGGAAGGTGTCCGCGCGGTCTTCCGGAGACAAGAACTCTTCCTTGAAGTCCTCTCGGAATATGTCGCCGCCGCGGAAGGCGAGAACGCACCGCAGGGCCAACCGGTTGTCGAGTGCGCCGAAACCGAGGCTTGCGGTGACATTCTCCAGGTCTTTGAGTGTGCTGGGGCCGTCGCCGGACCTACTGGAGTGAAGCGCCTGGAAGACCTCGTCCTTTCTTAGCCGCTTTCCCTGGCTGTTCATCCGCGCGAAGATCTCCACCAACGGTTCCTCGTCGGCGGAAGTCACCACATAGGTGGGGATCTGGTATTCCCTGATCGCCTTCGCCGCACTGTCGCCAAGCGAAAGATTGTCTTCGGTCAGCCATTCTCTGTTGTCCCTGACCCAGCGTAGATACGTACGAGTGTCCAGCAGTTTGCTGACTGGGATCCACGAGCGCGGGGGCACCTGCCGAGCGCCCGCCGTATGGAATTCGGCGTTGTCCAGGTCGAGGTGGACCCGAAACCGCGAGTCCGAAGAGGTCTCCGCGTCAACGAGTGCTCCCACCAGCGAGGTGATCCGCTGTTGACCGTCGACCACCCAGAGGGCCGAGTCGGTCTCCGGTGCGTCGATGACGAGTGGCCCGATCGTCAATCGCTGCTTCGGAGCTGGTCGTCGCCAGAGCAGGATGTTGCCGATCGGATAACCACGAAAGATGCTGTCGAACAGCATCACGACGTCTCTGGCTTCCCATTTGAAGCTGCGCTGAAAAGTAGGGATCCGGATCAGGCCACGCTGGACCTCGCCGACGAGGTCATCAGGCGTTCTGTACTCAATGCGCGGTCGGTCAAGGGTGGGCATGACATCTCCTCAGCTGCCGAACCAAGCCTACTGGGGGTTGCGTCGGCGGGACTGCAGGTGAGCCCGTAAGACAGAGGTGTGGCGAGAGTGGCGCGGCGTGGCACGATGGGCGGCATGAGTACCAAACGTGCCGCGGTGCGGTTGTGCTTGGCGCAGCAGCCGGAGGCGGACGCCCTGCTGTCGAAGGACCCGCTGGCGTTGTTGATGGGCATGCTGCTGGATCAGCAGGTGCCGATGGAGAAGGCGTTCGTCGGCCCGTACGTGCTGACCCAGCGGATGGGCAAGGTCACCGCGCAGGCGGTGGTGGAGCTCGGCGAGGACCGGCTGATCGAGTTGTTCGTGGAGAAGCCGGCGTTGCACCGCTTCCCAGCCGCGATGGCCCGCCGGGTGCTGGCGTTGTGCCAGCAACTGGTGGACGAGTACGGCGGTGACGCGGCGGCGGTCTGGAAGGGCGCGGACTCCGGTCAGGAACTGCTCGGCCGACTGAAGAAGCTGCCCGGCTTCGGCGACGCGAAGGCCCGGATTTTCCTGGCTCTTCTTGGTAAGCAGCTCGGCGTGCAACCGGCTGGCTGGCGGGAGGCGGCCGGCCAGGTGGGGCAGGAGGGAACCGCGATGTCGGTGGCGGACATCGTCGACGCGGACACCCTTGGTCAGGTACGGGAGCACAAGAAGCAGATGAAGGCCGCCGCCAAGGCCGCCCAGTGACCACAGCTGGGTCGTGGTGGCCGCTGTTCGACCTGCGGATCACCGCCCAGCTGCCGACCGCCGAGGGGCTCGTACGAGACCTGGTCCTGCGACCGCCGACCGACGACGACCTGCCGGTGCTGGCCGCGGTGGCACCGCCCGGGCTGGAGATGACCCCACGCTGCCCGGCAGTGGCATGCACGAGTGGATCGCCCGGCACGTGTGGCGCTCCCGGGCCGAGTCCGCGCCGGACAAGTGGCGGCGGCTGTCGTTTCTGCTGGAGGTCGACGGCGACGTCGCCGGATCGCAGGACCTGAAGGCGTCCGACTTCCCCCAGCTGCGGATCGTCGAGAGCGCCTCCTGGCTGGGCGAACGTTTCCGTGGCACCGGCCTGGGCAAGGCGATGCGGGCGATGGTGCTGCACTTCGCCTTCCAGGCGCTGGACGCGACCGCGGCCGAGACCGAGTCGGAGGAGCACAACGACGCCGCGCTTGGCGTCACCCGCTCGCTCGGATATCAGCCCTGCGGCGACCGGTACGCGCAGCGGGTTGACCGGATCGATCACATGCTCTGGTCGCGGCTGACCAGGGAGCGATGGGCGTTGCTGCGTAACGGATACGGCCTCGACGAGGTCGGAATTTCCGGCGCGGAGCGGTGTTTGCCGATGCTCGGCCTGGGGGAAACCCGGTAAGGATCGTTGAAAACGGCCGCTATCCGTACCCGGACGTCGCACCCAGCCCGTCCGCGAGGGAGGATGGAGGCATCGAGAGTGGAGGCATCGTGGCGAGTTCGGTGAATGGTCGCCACCCGAGAGGGCGCTCCAAAGACCCGATCGTCATCACCGAGGCCGAAGAGAGCCTGCCGGACCAGCTTCGCAAGCGGCAGATTCGGTACGCGCTGATGATGGGCCTGCGGGTGGTGTGCCTGCTCGCAGCGGTGGTCGTCTTCGCCGCACAGCCGCCGCTGGCGCCGTTGTGGGTGGCCCTGTGCATCGCCGGCATGGTGTTCCTGCCCTGGATGGCCGTGCTGATCGCGAACGACCGGCCACCGAAGAAGGCCAGCCAGCTGCGCAACCGGTGGCATGGCCACCCGGCGCCGGAGCGCGCGATCACCTCTGGCCAGTCCAGCGACGAGGTGCTCAGTGGCGAGATCGTCGACCCCGAGCAGACCCGGCACGATCGCTAGCGAGTGAAATCGCGGGAGTCCACCAGCCCGAACTCGGCGAGTGGCACTGCCTAAGAAACCACCCGCCGAGCCGAACACATCAGAGCAGCGACAACGGCACCGCGTCGGCCATCGCCTGGTAGCCAGCGTCCCCGGGGTGGAGGTGGTCGCCGGAGTCGTACGCGGGCAGCATCTGGTGCGGGTTGGCGGGGTCTCGTACGGCGAGGTCGAAGTCGGCGACGCCGTCCAGCAGCGGGGTCGTACGAATCCACTGGTTGACGGCCTCGCGGGTGCTTTCCCGCGGCCCGACGTAGTTCGGGGCCGGGGTGAGGGTGCCGCCGATGACGCGCAGGCCAGCGGCGTGCGCCCGGTTGATGATCTGGGTGTAGCCGGCGATCAGCAGTTGTGGGTCGCTGACCTGCGTGTTCTGGCCGATGTCGTTGATGCCCTCGACAAAGATGAGCGTACGAGCGCTAGGGCGGCTAAGGACATCGCGGGCCAGCCGGGTGAGCGCACTTTGGCCGGCCCCGGCGCCGGGGCCGCCCGGGCGGTCCCCCCCATCAGCGAGAACGCAGTTCGCGCTGATGCCTTCGTTGAGGACGCCGAGGCGATGCGCGACCGATTGCTGGTTGAGGCGCGCGCCGAGGCGGTCCGGCCAGCGGCTGTTGGTGCTCGGCGTGGACGCGTAGCCGTCGGTGATCGAGTCGCCGAGGGTGACCACGCTGGCGCGGGCCGGCGAGTTGCGTACGTCGATCTGGTCGACGTAGTACCAGGAGCCGGTGGCCCGGGTGAAGGCGGCGCCTGAGGTGTCGGCGCTGTGGTCGCCGCTGATCGTGTAATACGAGGTCTGCTGCGCGTCCTGGTGGAAGGTGACCGGCCCGGACGCGGTCGACACGTACGTGGTGACCAGCAGGTTCGTGCCGGCGGCGACGGTCAGGTTCACCGGGTCACTGACCGTCTCGGCGCCCTTGGCGATGGTCGTCGTGGCATGGCCGCCGAAGGTGAGGGACCGCAGCGAGCCCGCCTTCACGGTGGGGGAGGCGGGGCCGGTGGCGATGGCGACTGTCGCGTGGTCCAGCGGCAGCGCGCCGGTGCCGAAGGCGTTCGACAGGTGGATCCGCAGTTGGCTGCCGCCAACCGACAGGTGCACCTCGTTGCGCAGCGAGTAGCTCGGATAGCCGGTCCCGTTCACGCCCGGGTCGCCGGCGTCCGGCGAGGCTGCCCACGTGCCCACCCAGCCGCCGGGTGCCGGGGCCGCGCCCGCGCCGGCTGGTACGGCGATCGCCGCCACCAACATGCCCACGATCGCCCAGCGGGAAATTCTTCTGGATCGCATCCTTGCCCTCCGCACATCGCCGCATTGGCCTCCATCACCTTTACAGCGCTCCATGCCGATAACCAGGTCCGTTTCCGGACATAGCCGGTAAACTCAGCGGCTCGGCCGGGCGCCAGGGTGGCTGACGCAGCGGGCCGCGGCGGCGCTGCCGGCGTCGAGGGCTTCGGCGCCCGAGACTTTTTTCGCAATATTGCCGCCAACAGCCCGGCGGTGAAGGCGTCGCCGGCTCCGGTGGTGTCCACCACGGCGGCCGGTTGGGCGACCCGCCGGACAACGCCGTCCCGGTCCGCCCACAAGGCCCCTTGGGAACCGAGGGTCACGATCGCGGCGAAGCGGCCCTCGGCCAGCGACGACGACGCGGCTCGCGACGGATCGGACTCACCGGTGTGACGACGAGCGCTTCGTCGTGGTTGGCCAGCACCACGTCCGTACGCGTCAACCACTCCCGCACCGCGGCCGCGCCGGTCGCCACCAGCGGAGCCGCCGACGCGAGGCTCGCCGAGCACTCGATGCCCCGCTCGTACGCCCAGGCCAGCGCGGCCAAACCGGCCGCTCGCGACCCGGCGCCCAGCAAGGTGTAGCCGGAAACATGCACATGTGCCGGCGTACAAGCCGCAAGAGCGCTGGTCACGTGCTCGGCGGTCAGCCGGTCGTTGGCGCCCCGGTCGGGCAGCATGCTGCGACCGCCATCGGGCCGCACCAGGACGACGACGGTCCCGGTCGGCTCGGCGGTAGTCAGCGCCGCCACGTCGACAGACCGCAGCTCGCTCGTACGGGCCCGCCCGGTGTCGTCGTCGCCGACCGCGCAGACGAAGGTCACCGCGGCACCCAGTTCGGCCAACCACGCGGCGGTGTTCGCACCGGCTCCGCCGCCGGTCAGCCGGATCCGCGCCGGCGTGTCCGAGTCCGTCCACAGTGGACCGCTGGCCAGCGCGAGCACGTCCGTCACCAGATCCCCGACGACCGCGATCCGTTGCTGCTCAGGGAAAGCGAGACTGGAAATGGTTATTCAGCCGGGGAGCGGGGCAGCACGATCGGTCCGGCCGGGGCGGCCGGGGGTGCCGGCCGCGGCGACCGCGATCTGCGCGGCCAGGGTCGCGTTGCGGCTGACCAGGTCGATGTTGACTTCCAGGCTGCCGCCGCCGGTCGCCTCGTGGAAATACGCCAGCAGGTAGGGCGTGATGTCCTTGCCGGTGACGCCTTGCGCCGCCGCGCCAGCCAGCGCCTCGGCCAGCACCCGGTCGTGCAGCACCGGGTCGAGCTGCCGATCGACCGGGATCGGGTTGGCGAGCACGATCGCGCCCAGGCCGAACCCGAGGGCATCCCGGGCGGCCGCGGCAGCCGCCACCTGCGCGGGGTTGTCCAGCGTCCAAGGCACCTGATGACCGGAATCGGCCAGGTAGAAGCCGGGGAACCGGTCCGTACGGTAGCCGGCCACCAGCACCGACAGGCTCTCCAGCCGTTCCAGGGTGGCCGGCACGTCCAGAATCGACTTCACGCCCGCGCAGACGATGGTGATCGGGGTACGTCCGAGCAGCTGCAGGTCAGCGGATTCGTCATAAGCCGCGTCCCGGTGGACGCCGCCGAGGCCACCGGTGGCGAAGACGCCGATGCCCACCCGGTGGGCGATCGCGGCGGTGCTGGCGACCGTGGTGGCGCCGTCGGACTTGGTGCTGACCGCGAACGGGATGTCCCGCACCGACAGTTTGGGCACGTCCTCGCCGAGCGCGATCCGGGTCAGCTGGTCGTCGTCCAGCCCGACCACCACCTTGCCGTCCAGCACGCCGATGGTCGCCGGAGTCGCGCCGGCGGCTCGTACGGCCGCGCCGAGTTCGCGGGCCACCGCCAGGTTGCGCGGGCGGGGAAGACCGTGGGCGATCAGCGTGCTTTCCAGCGCCACCAACGGCCGGCCGTGGGCGAGCGCGAGGGCGACCTCGTCGCCCACCACGATCTCGGGCGGAAAAGGCAGGCAGCGCGCAGTACCAGTCACAGGGGAACGTTAGTACACCCCCGACCCACTCCGCGCGGTCTAGTCAGCGGTCCAGGTGGCGACCAGGTGCAGGGCGGCCTCGGTGGCGCTGTCCGGCTCCGGGGTGAAGGTGATACGCGCACTGCACCGACGCCTGGCGCGGGCTGCTCGCCTTCACCGCCCAAACACGGCAAGGCCGCCGGACCGACGGGACGCTGCGCGCGGCCGGTGAAATCGCGTGCGAGACTGGGAAGCGGCCCCAACAGACCTGAGGAGTTTCGGCGTGAGCGTGCAGACCGACGTCCGTCCGGAGACGAAGGACACCGAGACCGGTCCGGAGATGTTCCACTACGTGGACAAGGACAAGATGGTCGAAAGCGCCGTCATGGGAAGCATGGTGACGGCCCTTTGCGGGGAGACGTTCCCGGTGACCAAGGCGCCCAAACCGGGCTCCCCGGTCTGCCCGGAGTGCAAGGAGATCTACAACTCGCTCAGGCCGTAGGTGCGCGGTTTCGCGCCCATCACTGGTTAGGCTCTCTGGGCCTCCGCTCGCCGCTCGTGCGGAGGCCTCGTTCTGTGCTGGGGGGAGGGCGGAGAGTTGTCCACTGCGGCTGATGTTTCGGCTGGGGCGCTGACCGATACCGGGAGTACGGCTGGGCCGGGCCTGCGGGCCTGGCAGCGCCGGGCCCTGGTCGACTACCTGCGCCGCCGGCCGGAGGACTTTCTCGCGGTGGCCACGCCCGGTGCCGGCAAGACCACGTTCGCGTTGCGAGTGGCGACCGAGATGCTCGCGGACGGCACGGTTGACCAGCTCACCGTGGTCGCCCCGACCGACCACCTGAAGTCGCAGTGGGCGCAGGCCGCCGCGCGGGTCGGCATCCAGCTCGATCCGACGTTCTCCAACACCGTCGGCGGCACGTCCTCGGATTTCCACGGCGTGGTGATCACGTACGCGCAGGTCGGGCTCGCCCCGGCGGTGCACCGGCGGCGCACGACGGCCCGCCGCACGCTGGTGATCCTGGACGAGATCCACCACGCCGGCGACGCCCGGACCTGGGGCGACGGCGTGAAGCTGGCGTTCGACCCGGCGGTTCGCCGGCTGGCCCTGACCGGTACGCCTTTTCGCAGCGATGACAACGCGATCCCGTTCGTCACGTACGAGCGGGACCGGGAGGGCCTGCGCCGGTCGCAGTCCGACTATTCGTACGGCTGGAGAGGCGCTCAGGGACGGCGTGGTCCGGCCGGTCATCTTCATGGCGTATTCCGGCGAGACCCGCTGGCGTACGTCCGCTGGCGAGGAGCTGTCCGCGCGCCTCGGCGAGCCGCTGACCAAGGAACAGACCGCGCACGCCTGGCGGACCGCGCTGGACTCCAAGGGCGAGTGGATGCCGGCGGTGCTGCGTGCCGCCGACGCCCGGCTGAAGACCATCCGCCAGCATCTTCCCGACGCCGGCGGCCTGGTGATCGCCACCGACCACGCGGCCGCGAAGGCGTATGCGGAGCTCTTACGTACGGTCACCGGGGAAACGCCGGTGACCGTACTTTCCGACGACCGCACCGCTTCGGCGAAGATCGCCGCCTTCGGCGCCAGCAACGACCGCTGGATGGTGGCCGTCCGGATGGTCAGTGAGGGCGTGGACATCCCACGGCTGATGGTCGGCGTCTACGCCACCAGCGCCAGCACCCCGCTCTACTTCGCGCAGGCCATCGGCCGGTTCGTACGAGCCCGCCGGCCCGGCGAGACGGCCAGCATCTTCCTGCCCAGCGTGCCCAGCCTGCTCGGGCTCGCCGAGGAGATGGAGGCTCAGCGCGACCACGTGCTGGACCGGCCGCACCGCGAGTCCGACGGGCTGGAGGACAGCCTGCTGGAGGACGCGAACAAGGAGAAGGACGAGGACACCGACGACCTGCCCAAGTTCACCGCGCTGGAGGCGTCGGCGAGCCTTGACCAGGTCATTTACGACGGCGCCTCGTTCGGTACGGGGGGGGCGCTCGCCGGCACCGCGGAGGAAGAGGAGTATCTCGGCCTGCCGGGCTTGCTGGAGCCGGATCAGGTGGTCGCGTTGCTCAGCAAGCGCCAGGCCGACCAGATCGCCGCGCAGGCCAAGGTCCGCAAGCCGGACGCGCCGCCGCTGGACCAGGTGCGTACGACGTACCAGCGCCGCGCGGAACTCCGGCGCCAGCTCAACACGCTGGTCGCCGCGCACCACCACCACCGTACTAACCGCCCGCACGGCCAGATCCACGCTGAGCTGCGCAAACTCTGTGGTGGCCCGCCCAGTGCGCAGGCCAGCGTCGAAGACCTGGAAAAGCGAATAGTGGCTATTCAGCAGCTCTAGAGCTGCTTAGTGTTCGTCGTAGTGCCCGTCGTGTACGGCGTGGCGATGCCCGTCGTGGACGTAGTCGACGTGCTCGCCATGGGGGACTCCGACGTGACCGCAGCCGGTGCCGTGAGCGTGCGAATGTGCCTCGTGGGCCACATGTGCGGCCGGCTCACACTCGTCGAAATGGCCGTCGTGCTCGCGGTGCAGATGTCCGTCGTGCGCGTAGTCGACGTGGCCGGCATGCGGCACGGCGACATGTCCGCACCCCTGCTCATGAGTGTGATCGTGGCCGGTGTGCTCGGCATGTGCGCTGGTCATAGCGGTCCCCCTTGATGGCGCCGGCCTCGTCGCCGGCCTAGAGGCGAGACGTTAACGCATCCGCGCATCAGCGCACAAGTCGAACTTTTCGGACATCGCGACCTCCGGCTATTCCGGTACGTCGACAATGAGCCCAGCGTCCAGTTCTCGTCAAAGACAGTGGGCGTGGCGCTCAGCGCATCGCGGTTTCCAGTTGGTGGGCCGCGGCGACGACCGTGGTGGGGTGGAGTGTCGACGGGTGTGGGGCGAAGCGGCTGAGTGGGCCGGACAGGCAGAGGGCGGCCACCAGCTCGCCGTGCACCCGGATCGGCGCACTTATGGACGCGACACCAGTGGCGCGTTCGCCGATCGTTTCGGCCCAGCCCTGCGCACGTACGTCGGCTGAGTCCATAAGGGCGTGGGCGGCGGAGCCGAGCGGTAGGGGGAGCAGGGTGCCAACGGGAAGGAAGGCGCGGAGTTCGGCGGGGGATTCGACGCTGGCGACGCAGAGGCGGTGCTCGCCGCGGCGGACCCAGAGCTGCGCGGATTCGCCCGTACGATCCGTGAGCTCGGTCAGGATGGGCGGCTGAGCTCGACCAACGCCGACGTGACGAAGCGGGAGCCCATCCGGTAGACGCCCGATTCGTCGCGAGTGAGCAGCCCGTGGGTCACCATCGCGTTGGCCAGTCGGTGGGCTGTGGAGACGGAGAGGCCGATCGCGCGAGCCAGCTCGCTGGCCCCAACCGGACGCCGCTCCACCACGTCGAGGATGGCGACACCCTTGTCGAGGACGCCGACGCCGGTTACGGTCTCTTTCACATAGTGAAATCTATTTCCCACTATATGGCAAGGTCAAGGGGTGAGGGTGCGATGACCTCCAGTGTGGTCCGTCCGACGGTGGCCGCGAGGATGAACCGTCTTCCGATCGGCCGTACGCACAAGCTCGCCACCGTGGCCGTCGGGCTTGGACTTTTCTTCGACATCTACGAGGTGTTCCTGGCCGGTGTGCTGGCCAGCGTCCTGGTCCAGGAGTTTCACCTGAGCAAGGCGCAAACTCCGATCCTGCTGTCGTCGACCTTCGTCGGGATGTTCGGGATGTTCGTTGGCGCGCTGGTGCTCGGCCGGCTCGCCGACCGGGTTGGCCGGCGCCGCGCCTTCCTGCTGAACCTCGGTATCTACTCGGTGTTCTCGCTGCTCGGCGCCTTCAGTTTCACCCCGATCATGCTGGTGGTGCTGCGTTTCTGCGCGGGCATCGGAATTGGCGCCGAACCACCGCTGGCCGACACGTATTTGAGCGATCTGCTGCCGGCCCGCCGGCGCGGCCGCTTCATTGCCTGGGCATACACGATCTCGTTCCTCGGAGTGCCGGCGGCGGGTTTTTTTTTTGGCTCGCTGGTTGGTGCCGTTGCACCCGTTCGGCATCGACGGGTGGCGGATCATGTTCGTCTTCGGTGCGTTGGGCGCGGTGATCGTCTATTTCCTGCGTCGATCGTTGCCGGAATCGCCGCGGTGGCTGGAGTCCGTCGGGCGTACGAAGGAGGCCGAGGAGGTCGCCGAGCGGTTCGAGTCGCAGGCGCGATCGCCGGCCAGTCGTTGGATGAGCCGGCCGCGGAGCAGCCACCGTCGCCGGCCGGGACCCGGATCGGGACGCTTTTTTTCCGTCCGCCGTACGGCAAACGTACGGGCATGATGATGATTTTCCACATCCTGCAGACGCTGGGCTATTACGGCTTCGGGACGTTGGTGCCGCTCGTACTTGCCGCGAAGGGTTATCCGATCGTCCAGTCGCTGCTGTTCAGCGCGGTCAGCTTTCTGGGCTATCCCATCGGTTCGCTGCTCTCCTTGCCACTTGTCGAGCGGGTGGAACGTAAATTCCTGGTTACCTTCTCGGTGTTGGGAATGGGTGCGCTCGGTCTTGCCTTCGGCTATTCCGGTTCGACCGCGCTGGTGCTGGTCTTCGGCTTCCTCTACACCTGCGTCAGCAACATTTTCTCCAACTCGTACCACATTTACCAGGCCGAGATTTTCCCAACAGCGCTGCGATCCACCGCGGCCAGCGGCACGTACGCGTTGTCCCGGCTGACCAGCGCGGCGATGCCGTTCGTGCTGGTGCCGGTGCTGAACTCGGCCGGCGCGGGGGTGATGTTCGCGGTGGTGGCGACCGCGATGGTGTTGGTGTCGCTGACTGTTGGCATCCTTGGCCCGCGGACCACCGGCCGGCCGCTGGAGGCCGTGAACGCGGTGACCGCATGACTGGTCCATTGGACGGCATTCGGGTGCTGGAGCTGGGAAACTTCATCGCCGCTCCCTTCGCTGGCCGGATCTTCGCCGACTTCGGGGCGGACGTGATCAAAGTCGAGCGACCCGGCCAGGGCGACGAGTTGCGTGGCTGGCGGCTGCTGGCCGGCACGACTTCGATGCTGTGGCGCACGATCGGCCGCAACAAGCGCTCGGTGACCATCGACCTGCACACCGACGCCGGTCGGATGTTGGCCCTGGACCTGGTGCGGCGATCCGATGTGGTGCTGGAAAACTTCCGTCCCGGCACGTTGGAACGCTGGGGGCTCGGTCCGGCCGAGCTGGCGGCGGCGAACCCGGAGATGGTGCTGGTCCGGATTTCCGGTTACGGGCAGACCGGTCCGTACGCCGGCCGGGCCGGTTTTTTTGGTGGCGTGGCTGAGGCTTTCGGTGGGCTGCGGTATGTGACGGGTGACCCGGCCAGTCCACCGTCGCGTGCCGCGACCAGCATCGGCGACGAGGTGGCCGGTCTTTACGCGGTGATTGGCGCGCTGATGTCGATGTTGTCCCGCGCGCGCGGTGGCCCCGACGCGCCGGTGGTGGATGTTGCCTTATATGAGGCCGTTTTCTCGCTGATGGAATCGCTGGTGCCGGACTACGACGCCTACGGCGTGGTCCGGGAGCGGACCGGCGGCAGCCTGCCGGGGGTGGCGCCGAGCGGTGTCTATCCCTGTCGGGATGGGCAATGGGTGGTGATCGGCGGCAACGCGAACGCCGTTTTCGGTCGGCTGATGCACGCCATCGACCGGCCAGACCTGGCCGCCGATCCGGACCTCGCGGATGGCCGTGGCCGCGGCCTGCGGTCGGACGAGCTGAACACCGCGATCGTCGGCTGGACCGCCGGTCGCTCGGTCTCTGAAGTGCTGGCTGTGCTGGAAAAAGCCGGGGTCCCGGCCGGGCCCGTACACGACGCCAGTGCGATCGCCGACGATCCGCACTACCGCGCCCGGGACATGCTGGTCACCCGCCAGGTCGAGGTCGACGGCAGTCCGCAGCCGGTCCGTTTCCCTGGCATCGTACCGAAGGTCCCAGGCGCGCCGGGGGAGGTGCGGTGGCTGGGGCCGGAGCTGGGGGAGCACACCGACGAGGTGCTCGCCGGCCTGCTCGGGGTTTCGGCCGAGCGGTTGGCGAGCTTGCGTACGGAAGGAGTTATCTCATGAGGATCACCGATGTGGTCCTGCGCGACGGTCTCCAGGACGAGCCGGTGATCGTGTCCACAGTGGACAAGGTGCGGATCGCGCAGGCGCTGGTTGCCGCCGGGGTAAGGGAAATCGAGGCGGCCTCTTTCGTCTCCGCCAAACTGGTGCCGCAGATGGCCGATGCGCAGGACGTGCTCGCCGCGCTGCCGGAGCGGCCGGACGTACGGATCAGTGGCATCGCGTTGAATCTGCGTGGCGCGCTGCGCGCCCGGGACTGCCGGCTCGACGAGCTGCGGATGGTCGTGTCGGCCAGCGAGGGCCACAGCGCCGCCAATGCCGGCCGCTCCACCGAAAAAGCCCTGGACGAGATAGCTCAGGCGGTCGTCGAGTTTTCCGCCAGCCCGGTGACTTTGGTCGGCGCGGTCGCGACGGCTTTCGTCTGCCCGTACGACGGCGTGCTCCCCGTCGACCGGCTTGTTCGAGTGGTCCGCCGGCTGTACGACGCGGGCCTGCGCCGCCTCAGCCTCGCCGACACCCTCGGGACCGCTACCCCCGACCAAGTCCGTGCATCGGTGTCCGCTGTACGCGACGCCGTGCCGGACGCCCAGATTTCCCTGCACCTGCACAACACTGCTGGCCAACACTGTCCACAGTGGACGCCGTACTGGACCTCGGAGTAGTCAGCCTGGACAGCGCCTTGGGCGGCCTCGGCGGCTGCCCCTTCGCCCCCGGCGCCGCCGGCAACGTCGCCACCGACGCCCTGGTCGCCCACCTGCACGACCGCGGCATCGACACCGGCATCGACCTCCCCGCCCTCGCCACCGCCGAGCGCCTCCTGCGCGAAACCCTCACCCACTCGGAAAAACTCCCGATCAGCTGAGGCGCTGGGGTGGGTTTGAGACCGGACGAGGCATCGAGTTCGCCGAGGGCGGCGAAGACGCGCCGAGTTGCCGTACGTACGACGAAGGCCCCGGCGACCGGCGCCGGGGCCTTCGTGGCGAGTCAGGGGGGGGGGTTAGTTGAGTGAGGTCTCGTCTATGTCAGCAGCCAGCTTTTCCAGCTGCTCCCGGTACTGGTTGGCGTGGTGCTGGCAAAAGACCAGATCCCCACCGCCGGGAAGCACGGCGCGAACCTTGGCCGCGGCCGTACAGCGTCGTCGCAGCGCTCACCCAGCACTTCCGGTGCCGACGTGTCGGACGGCGTAAGGGTCGGAGTCATAGCGCGCCTCCTTCTAGAGTCGGGGCCTGAGATTGCCTATCTCTCGTACACACATATCGTCCAACATCGCGGGCCTCAATGCGCTTCCCACACGCAAGACGCGAGCCTTGTCACAGTCAGTGAGGTGCGCCGAATAGTCCCAGTTCAGGGTGATTTATCAGGACTTATACGGTCGGATTTTCCGTGGCGTTCGCTTTCGGCGGAACGGCTGACGGCCCGTACGGGCAGATCCGATACTGCACGATCTGTCCCGGACTGGGTGTCCAGTAGGGGACAGCGCAGGTCAGACTGGTCTTTACAACGTTGCAGACCCTCCGCGAGACTGTCCCCGGCCGTGCCGCCGGTGACCTCGATCACTCACCGTGTACGCGGCGCCCCCCACTGCCTGGAGGCCATGAATGTCCCTGATCACCCGGCCGCAGCCGAGCCGGCCGGCCCCGACGGCTCCGCGCGCTGGTCGCGGCGCTTGCCGCCGGTGCCGCAGTCGCCGCCGGCATCGCCGGCGTGCCGCCCGCACAGGCGGCGCCCGCGCCCGCCGGTGGCACCTACCACAACGCCGTGACCGACGGTTACTCGATCGACTTCCCGGACCCGGCCGTGATGCGCGGCAAGGACGGCAAGTTCTACGCCTACTCCACCGGCGGCCCGTACGACGAGCAGGGCGCCGCCAGCGATCCCGTACGAATGGCCAGCTCCACCGACCTCACGCACTGGACCAAGCTCGGCGCGCCCTTCGTGGTGGGCAGGAACTGGCCCTCCTGGGTCACCACGACGAGCGGCATCTGGGCGCCGGACATCCGCTACATCAACGGCAAGTACGTGCTCTACTTCGTCGGCCCGGACACCACGGCCAGCTCGGAGGGCTTCGACCCGGCCATCGGGGTAGCCACCTCGGACAGCCCGGCCGGCCCGTGGAAAGACGCTGGCGCGCCGCTCATCCCGGCCCGCAAGAACACCGGCGCCGGCTGGGAGACGGTCATCGACCCGGCCCAGTTCACCGACACCGACGGCAGCCGCTATATGTATTGGGGCAGTTACGGTACGGGCGTCTGGCTGGTCCAGTTGTCGGCGGACGGCCTGCACTCGGTGACCGCGCCCCGGCAGGTCGCCACCAGCCGTTTCGAAGGCGCGTACGTGGTGAAACGGGACGGCTGGTACTACCTGATGGCCTCGTCGGCGAACTGCTGCGCCGGCCCGACCACCGGTTACACCGTCTTCGCCGGCCGCTCGAAGAGCCCGTGGGGCCCGTTCCTGGACCGCGACGGCGTCTCCATGGCCGACTCGCGGGCCGGCGGCACGATCGTGGTCGCGCAGAACGGCAACCGCTGGGTCGGCGTCGGGCACAACTCGATCGTGGTGGACCGCACCGGTCAGGACTGGATGACCTACCACGCGGTCGACCGGAACCAGCCGTATCTGCAGGTCTCGCCGGGTTTCACGATGCGGCCGATGCTGCTGGACCGGCTGGACTGGATCAACGGCTGGCCGATCGTACGAGGCGGCGCCGGACCTTCCGACGACGTGGAGCAGGCGCCGGTCACCACCAGCGCCCTGCTGGACCAGAAGTTCGATGGGGCCAGCGCCGGTGTGAAGGTGTTGGCCGGCGGGTTGGCCGTACAGCCCAGTGACACCAAGAGCGACTCCGGCGGTTTCGCGGCGCTGACCGGCACTTCGGTGGCGGTCTCCAGCAAGGCCCCGCCGCAGGACGTACGAGCGCAGGCGGACGTACGGGTGCCGGCCAGCGGTGGTTCGGTGGGCGTGACTGTGCGGTATGCGGACGCACGGAACAACGTCCGTGCGGTGGTGTGAACCCGGCGACGCGTACGTTCGACGTGATCGTCAGCGCCAACGGCAAGGCGAAGACGACCAGCGCCCCGATCCCGCCCAGCGCGGACCTGTCCACCTGGCACGACGTGGTGGTGGAGGCGCGTGGCTCGCAGGTGACCGCCGAGTACAGCGACTCCGACATGGGCGACCCGACCGCCTCGGTCAGCGTCACCCTGCCGTCGCAGCTCTACCACGGCGACGCGGGAGTCACCTCGACCGGCGCCGGCGAGGTCGACAACCTGGCCGTCGCGCCGCTCTACACGCCTCACACGACACTGGTGAAGCAGCCGCAGCCGGGCGGTCTGATGGCGGCCTACTCGGACGACTTCAGCAACGGCCTCAACTCCGGGTGGACCTGGAAGCGCCAGGACTCGGCCGCGCAGGTCGTCAACGGCAGCCTGCAGTGGCCGACCGAGGACGCCGACCTCACCGGCGGCTCGGCCGGCCAGGCCGGCGTGCTGTTGCGTACGCCGCCAACGGGCACGTACACGGTCGAGACGAAGCTGACGATCGACCTGGGCAGTGACACCACCCGGGAGTTCCAGCAGGCCGGCCTGGTGGTCTACAACGCCGACACGGACTTCCTGCGGCTGGACCAGGTGGCCACCGGCCCGAACCGGATCACCGAGTTCGGCAAGCGGGTCATGGTCGGGAACATCAGCTCCTGGGGGGCGGCGCGGTGCTCGGCCCGCCGGCGGCCACCACGTACTTCCGGATCCGGCACACGGTGAACCCGGCGAACGGCGAGAACGACTACCAGGGCGCGTCCAGCCGGGACGGTCGTATGTGGACGTGGGGTGCGACCTGGACCATGCCGGCCGGCATGGTCCCGCAGATCGGTCTGGTCTCGCAAGGATCCACGCCGACCGCTGAGGCCACCTACGGGAAAGCACTGGCGCAGTTCGACTATTTCCACGTGTACCGAGGCTGACCTTGTCCGCAACGCCCCGTTGCTTGCGCCTGGCGCAAGCAACGGGGCGTTGCGGATAGGTGGAGTTGGACACTAGCGGAGTTGGCGGGTTTTGTTGCGGGGCGGCTTAACTGTCCTGCCATGGAATGGAACGCGATCCTCCCGCCGCTCGTCGGTGCCGCGACCGGCGCGTTGTTGAACGGCCTGATCTCGACCTGCGTGGCGCTGCTGGTTGTCTTCAAGAGCCGCAACAACGCGCGGGAGCTGGCCAAGGAGTCGGCCGCCATCGCGGCGGCCGAGGCGATCGCCGTGGCGTTGGCGCCGGTGGTCGAGATTTTCAGTACGTACCATTATAAAAGATCGACTGACTGGGCGCCGGCGGCGGCCGATCGGCTCCGCGAGTTCCGCCGGGTGCTGTTCGTGAAGCTGGCCGCGATCAGCGACGACTCGATGCGTACGCACATTTCCCGGACCGAGGAGTCGTGCGCGCGGGTGATGACCAGGGTGCCGGACCACCCGGTGCAGCGGACCAGATACGTACGGGTGGTCGGCGACAGCTTTTCGCGACTGTCCGACGATCTCTACGCCTGGCGGCTCTATCGTACGGCGCCGGACACCGCTGATTTGGTGGCCAGCCTGGAAAGCGGCAGTCAAACCATCCTCGAGGAGGAGCCGCCACGACTCGCCGCCGGCGATGGGTGGACTACCGGCGCGCGGGTGACGTTTGGCGCGGATATGCCCCCGCTTTGAACGCCCATAACGGCACCCTCACCAAGGTGCCGCTACTCCTGCGCGGGTTTGGTTTGCAGCTCGGCTATCCGTACGAACAGGTGGGCCAGCTCGCGGTAGCCGTCGGCCATGTCCTGCAGGTGGCCGATCCGCTCGGACGCGGTGACGAAGTCCAACCGGGCGGCCTCGTTCAGGTAGTTGTACGCGTTCTGCGTGCACTGGCCGGCGAACTCCAGGTTCGCGTCGTACGGAAGAAGCGCCGCCATCTGTCCAGCCTCTCGTCGGTCGTTCCATTATTGACGAAAGGGCACCTGCCGGAAGACTTGGGGCAACCTCGCCGTCGGCGACGAGGTCCGTGGCCGTACGGGCGGGACAGTGTGCTGGTGACCTTTACCTCCGACGACGAATCGGTCGTCGAACTCGGGTTGAATCCGTACCGGCTGTCGTACGTGCTGCGGATGGTCACCATCGTGTTGACCGGCATGTGGCTGCCGATCGTTCTCTTCGTCGGGGCTCGGCAGGGAAACCCAGGTGTCTTCCAGTTCCAGGCCGGCGAGATCGGGCTGCTGGTGGTGGCAGTGGGCGGGATCGCGATGGCGGTGGCCGGGTGGTTCGCGCACCGGGCTTGGGCCACTCATCGCCGCGACTTGTTGATCGAGCCGGACCGGCTGGTTTTCGCTCGGCGCAATGGGCGCGTCATCGCTGAGGCGTTGTGGTCGGACGTGGTTGCGACACCGCGGCTGAAGAAACGCAGGAGCCGGTACGGCCCCACCACTTACGCCCTGCAGTTCGACCTCTGCCTGCTGCCGGACAGGTTGCTGACCGTCCAATGCGACGAGAGCCTCGCGGCGAGCTGGCATCAGTCTCGTTTCTACGGCGCCAAAAGGGCATTCGTCTCGGCCCGCTTTGTGGCTCCACCACGACTGGTCGACATTCTGCGTACCCATCGCTGCATCACACGGCGGGGATTAGGGAAGGACGAAACTGACCGAGATGCCGGCGACAGCGCACAGAACGCCCATGCCGTAGATGATCCATCCGACCACATACCAGCCGGCTGGGCGCGCATTCAGCCGCTGGGCCAAAGACATCCCACCTTCGCTCACCGCCACCCCGAGAAGTGCGCCAGCATGCGGTGTGGCGATGACCGCGATGTCAATCGCGCCGATCCACGGCGACTGGTGAATGATGGCCCGGTTTATCAGTGATACGACAAAAAGTCCGCCGATCGACCAGATCGAGATGGTCGCCATGGCGACCGCGATGAGAGTGATCCGCCCACTGGGCGAGGCTTTCCCGAACGCACCCGGCCGCTGAATCGCCCCGAGAGTTTCCATGTCATGCCCCATCGTGTTTGTCGACGGCGCGTTTTTACCATGTATTCGAGGGTGGGCGTGCGGTTCTTCGGCAATATTCGCTGCTCTGCGGGCTTTTCGCTGGCACAAAAAGTCGACGGCGGCGGATAGGAACAGAATTACCTCGAAAGCCGCTATGCCCGCCGTATCCCGCGACACCGGCCATCGGTGCCCATCATTCCTGAAAGACGGGGAAAACACGAAAAAGGGCCCCAGCCATCGGCCGGGACCCTTTTCGTGCCAGTGCCTTAGTCCAGGTAATCCCGCAGGACCTGCGACCGCGACGGGTGTCGCAGCTTGGACATCGTCTTGGACTCGATCTGCCGGATCCGCTCCCGGGTGACCCCGTAGACCTGGCCGATCTCGTCCAGCGTGCGCGGCTGGCCGTCGGTGAGGCCGAAGCGCAGGCGTACGACGCCGGCCTCGCGCTCGGACAGCGTCTGCAGCACCGAGGTCAGCTGGTCCTGCAGCAGCGTGAAGCTGACCGCGTCGACCGCGACGACTGCCTCGGAGTCCTCAATGAAGTCGCCGAGCTGCGAGTCGCCCTCGTCGCCGATGGTCTGGTCCAGCGAGATCGGCTCGCGCGCGTACTGCTGGATCTCCAGCACCTTCTCCGGGGAGATGTCCATCTCCTTGGCCAGCTCTTCCGGGGTGGGCTCGCGGCCCAGGTCCTGGAGCAGCTCACGCTGTATGCGGCCGAGCTTGTTGATGACCTCGACCATGTGCACCGGGATGCGGATCGTCCGGGCCTGGTCAGCCATCGCGCGGGTGATGGCCTGCCGGATCCACCAGGTCGCGTACGTGGAGAACTTGTAGCCCTTGGTGTAGTCGAACTTCTCGACCGCCCGGATCAGGCCCAGGTTGCCTTCCTGGATGAGGTCCAGGAACGCCATCCCACGGCCGGTGTAGCGCTTGGCCAGCGAGACGACCAGCCGGAGGTTGGCCTCCAACAGGTGGTTCTTGGCGCGCTCCCCGTCCCGGACGATCCACCGCAGGTCGCGGCGCATCTGCGGGGACAGCTTCTGGTTGTTGTCCTCGACCTGCCGGAGCCGCTCGGCGGCGTAGAGCCCGGCCTCGATCCGCTTGGCGAGGTCGACCTCCTCTTCCGCGTTGAGCAGCGCCACCTTGCCGATCTGCTTGAGGTACGCACGCACCGAGTCGGCCGAAGCCGTCAGCTCGGCGTCCCGGCGGGCCTGCTTGAGGGCCGCGGACTCCTCCGGCTCCTCCTCGTCGGCCTCTTCCTCTTCGGTCTCTTCTTCTTCGCCCTGGCCGATCACAATGGTCTCGCCAACCGCGAGACTCTTGCCATCGGCGGGAGCGGCTTGGCCCTCGGCCACGTCGCCACCCTCGGCGACCACTGCCACGTCGTCTTCGGCCACCAGGTCGCCCTCTTCCAGTGACACGTCGAGGTCCTCGTCGGTCAGGTCGACCGGCTCCAGGTCGTCACCGGACGGCTCGCCATCCTCGCCGACCTTCTTCGGAGCCGCCTTGGCCGCCGCCTTCTTGACGATCGGTTTCCCGGTCTTGGCGTCGCCGGTGGGAGCCTCGCCGTCGGCCGGCTGGTCGGCCTTCTTGGCCGGCTTGGCGGTGGTCGCCTTCGCGGTGGTGCTGCGTGCCGCGGTGGCCGAGCGGGCCGCGACAGCTCGCGAGCGGGACGCGTTGGCGGACGGCCCGGTGGTGGGCCTGGTGCCGTCCACGACCACGGTCACGCCGGACTGGGCGAGCGCCTGCAGGACCTTCTTGCTCTGGCTGGTGTCCAGTTCCGCGGCTTCCAGCACCAGGGCGATCTCCGCGGACGTGATCGAGCCCGCGGCAGCGGCGCGGGAAGCGAGATCATCGACGGTCGACCGGATGACATCGGTACGGACGGATGTGCGGTCAGCTGCTGTCACGAACGACCTTCCACGAGCCGGGCACTACACGTACCGGGGGCTACCGGTACGCCTGCATGCCCGGTCAGTTGCGAGCTTGGGTTTATCGATGGGCTTCAAGTCTGTGCCGCCTCCGCACCGTCGCAGGGCCGACCTTGGTCGGGGCGGTGGCGGACGCGAGTCTTAATTGTACCGCCGTCCGGCCCAGAAGTTCGGGCAGCTGGCCGCAGCGAGTTGAACCGGCCTGGTCGAGGCGGGATTACCGGCCTGCCACCGGGTCCGCGGTGGCCATGGCGGCACCCACGATACCCGCTTCGTTGCGCAAACTGGCGGGTTGCACGGGCGGGCGTACGTCGATGAACGGCAACCACTTCTCGGACACCTTGCTGACCCGCCGCCGCCGAGCAGGATCAGGTCCGGCCAGAGCAGGCTGTCGACGTGTTTGAGGTAGTGCTCGACCCCGGTGCGCCCACTGCTTCCACGACAGGTCCTCGCGCTCCCGGGCCAACTCAGCGGCCTTGCGCTCGGCGTCGTGGCCGTCCAGCTCCAGGTGGCCGAACTCGGTGTTGGGCACCAGCGTGCCGTCCACGAAAAGGGCGCTGCCGATGCCCGTACCGAGGGTCAGCACGAGCACCACGCCGCCGACGTTCAGCCCGGCACCGTGCCGGATCTCGGCCAGCCCGGCCGCGTCGGCGTCGTTGAGGACGGTCGGTTTCACCCCGACCGCTTCCTGCACCAGCGCCGCCACGTCGGTGCCGATCCAGTGCTTGTCCACATTGGCCGCGCTGAACGCGACGCCGCCGCGGATCACCGCCGGGAAGGCGACGCCCAGGTCGCCCTCCCATTTCGCGTCGGAGACCAGCCCGGCGATGGTTTCCACCACCGGACCGGGTTTGCCGCCCTTGGGCGTCTCCACCCGTACCCGCTCGGTCACCAGTTCCCCGGTCGACAGGTCGACCACGGCCGCCTTGATGCCGGTGCCACCCACGTCCACGCCTAGCGCTTGCGCCATCTCCGCTCCCTGCCGACCGATGCCGAAAATTCCTGCCGATCTTGTCTCCGCGGAGACACACCCTAAGGTGCTGAACTCCTAGTGTGCTGGACTGGGGCTATGTCTGACGCCGCCGCCCCGACCACCGCCGACCTCGACCAGCGCGGGCCGCGGGAGCTGCTGGCCTGTGCCGTACGGATCGCTGAGGGCGCGGCCGCGCTGGTGGCCCGAGGGCAGGCGCATGCCCGCGACCACGTGTCGACGAAGTCGTCGCCGACCGATGTGGTCACCGAGATCGACAAGGCCAGCGAGACGTACGTGATCCAGGAGCTGCGGGCCGTTCGGCCGTACGACGGCGTGCTGGGCGAGGAGGGCGGCGAACGCGCTGGCAGCAGCGGTGTGCGGTGGATCCTGGACCCTGTCGACGGCACGGTGAACCTGCTTTACGGCATTCCCGCGTACGCGGTGAGTCTCGCCGCCGAGGTGGACGGCGTGGTCGTGGCGGCAGTGGTGCACAACGTGCCCACCGGCGAGGTGTGGACGGCGACCCTTGGTGGCGGGGCTTTCCTGGACGGCGAGCCGATCCACGGTTCCGGGGCGACCGAGCTCGGGCAGGCGCTGGTGGGTACGGGATTCGGCTACACCGCTGAGCGCCGTCGCTGGCAGGCCGAGATCCTGCTGCGAATCCTGCCGGCCGTCCGGGACATCCGGCGGATCGGCTCGGCCGCGATCGATCTTTGTTACTGCGCGGACGGAAGGCTGGACGGGCACTACGAGATCGGCCTGAACCCGTGGGATTTCGCCGCCGCCGCTCTGATCGCGGCCGAGGCCGGCCTGCTGGTCACCGGGTTGGACGGCGCGCCGGCCAGCCCGGACCTGGTGATCGCCGCGCCGCCGCTGGTCCATCGGGACCTGCACGACCGCCTCGCCGCGTTGTTGCGGTGAGGCGGTCGCGGGTTTCGGTGTTTAGTGGTACGTGTCGGTGAACCAACCGCTCGCGTCGGCGGCTCGGCCGCCGACAGGTATTTCCCGGTCGGGTCGGTGACGTTGATTCCCAGCAACTGCCCGGAAACATTGACGACAATCGCACGAGCGTCCGAGCCCGAACGCCGCTGGTTGTCCAATGTGGACAGATAGGCCGGGCGGCCGCCGATAACAGTGTTCGCCTTCGCGCCCTGGTAGGTGTCGCCGGTCAGTGGCACTGACTCGGCGCCATTTGGCGTACACCTTGGTGGCCGTCTCCCGGACGAGATCGTGGGCGCGGTGCCGGTCAGCAGATAGGCCGTACGTCTGGAGCCCACCTCACTGACGGGAGGCCGCGGCCGCCAGGTTGGGCGTCAGCCGGAGTTGGTTCCCGAGCACATCGGGGTGACCGGGTCCGCTGCCAGTCGCTTGGCCGCGGTGTTGATCTCCGAAGTGGTGGCCAGCCGCGAATACTGGGCGCCCAGCACGATGTCCACGTCGGCCGTGGCGCGGGTGTCCATCACCGGGGTGAGGCCGATGATGTTCGACTGGACCACCTGGGCGGCGGCGATCCCGGTCGGCCCGTACCGGACCAGGCCGACGCCGGTGACCGGGGTGCCGTCCTGGAAGGTGCTGATGCTCACGACCTTGAAGCCGCGGCCGGCCAGCTGGCTTTTCACCGTGTTCGCCAGCCCATCACGGTCGGTGGCGTTGAAGATCTGCACGCTGACCTGGGTGGGCTGCGGGAGTTCCTTGGGCGCGGCCGCGGCGAGGCACTCGGCCTCGGCCCCGCGAAACGTTGGTGCTCGCGATGGCCCAGCTGGCGAAAACCAGACAAAAGAGCAACATCACGCCGACGATGATGAGCGCCCGTGCTCGTGCGATGCTCATTTCCAGCTCCTGCCCCCGCTCATGCCAACCAGCCTAATCGGTCCAGGCCAGCGATGGAGCGGTAATACCGGCCGTGCCGGGCATTTACTCCTCAAGGATGACCGGGCGTACGCCCAAAAGGTTGCTCTACTGGACCTGGCCGCCCAGGGCGCCATAAGCAAGCTCCACCAGCGGTCCGAGTCGTGACTCCATGTGATCGAACCCCTCGCCGACCATCGCGCCGGCTCGGTGCCTCGCGACGATGCCGGCCACCACTACCGCGAGTTTGAAGGCGCCAAACGACACGTACCAGGGCAGGTGGCTCAGGTCGCGGCCGGACTTCTGGGCGTACAGCTGGGCGACCTCGGCGCGGGTCGGAAAGCCGGGCAGACTGGTGACCGCGCTGATCGGCAGCACCCCGCGCTGCGCTCGGTGGTGTCGCTGGCCTGCACCCAGTAGACCAGGAGTAATCCGACATCGGCCAACGGGTCACCGCGGGTGGACATCTCCCAGTCCAGCACGGCCGCGATCCGGCCCGGCCCGGCCGCGTCGAGGACGGTGTTGTCCAGCCGGTAGTCGCCGTGCACGATGGGCCCGGTGGGAGCGGTCGGCGCCTGCGCCGCAAGCGTCTCCGCGAGCTTGTCCAGCCGGGCCGCGGCCGCGGTGGCCCCTTGGTCGCCGGCCGCCTCGACGGCGTCCCGGGTGGCCGTCCACTGCCGCATCCAGCGGGACACCTGCCGCGTCAGGTAGCCGTCCGGCCGCCCGAAACTCTCCAGTCCGATCTCGGCCGGATCGACCGCGTGCAGCGCCACCAGGGTGTCGATCAGCCCCTCGGCGACCGCCCTGCGCTCTTGCGGCTGGTCCGCGTACCCGGCCGGAAACCCGTCCCGTGCGATCGGACCGCGGACGAAGTCCATGAGAAGAACGGCGCGCCCAACACGTCCGTGTCCGTACACAGATGCCTGGTCGCCGGAACCGGCACCTCGGTGATCGCCAGCGCCGAAATAACCGTGTGTTCGCGCACCATGTCGTGCGCGGTCGGCAACACGTTCCCCAACGGCGGCCGACGCAACACCAGCTCACCGGCCGCACTGCTGACCCGATACGTCAGATTCGACTTGCCACCCGCGATCAGCTCCACCTCAGCCGCCGCCCAGGCCGGCTCGTCGAGCACCCTCGCCACGTACGGCCCCACCACGGCCGGGTCCGCACCGGTGGAGTTCTTACCGGCCTGCTCGCGCGGGGATGAGGTCACGAGCGTTGACATTAGGTCCCCAGCCCGTACGAGTCGATGCCGGAGGGGTCCGGCGTCGACTGCGGGACAAAACCCCACTCTCGACGTCGAGAGTGGGACAAAGTCCCACAGTCGACGATAAATCAGCATCACGCTCGCCAAGGTTGATCCTCGCGAATCGGCGGCAACTCACGCATAGTTGGCAATTGATCACGTAAGGTACGTTCCGATCGGTGGCGACGCGGTCCGCGGGGAGGCCGACACGCCGGGGATGGTGTGTCGGTCGTGAGGTCCGTGAGGTCGGCGACAGAATCCGCTGGCATGGCGGTGACCTGCGGATTTAGTATGTCGGCCGACTGCTGGGGGGGGGCGCGGTGTCAGTTCGGTCACATGTCGGGAACATGCGGGCTTCCTGATGCGTACTAATGGGGCCGGAGGCGGTAAGGTCACGCGCTCGCCGGGTCCCTTACCGGCCACTGAGTAGCCGCTTCGGCGACCGCGAAAGAGGCTTTCGACCGGCAGTGATAGGTATCGCCCGACAGTTTCGGATTTCCGGACAAGAGTGACCCAGCTGGGGAGTGAGAAACCAATATGGCTACCGATTACGACGCCCCGCGTCGTACCGACGACTCGGGCCTTGGAGAGGACAGCCTCGAGGAACTGAAGGCTCGTCGTACCGAGGCTCAGTCCGGACAGGTGGACCAGGACGAGGCCGACATCGCCGAGGGGTTCGAGCTTCCGGGCGCGGACCTGTCCGGTGAGGAGCTCACCGTCAAGGTGCAGCCGATGCAGAACGACGAGTTCCGCTGCTCGAGCTGTTTCCTGGTCCATCACCGCAGTCAGCTGGCCGAGCAGCGTAACGGCCAGCCGGTCTGCAAGGAGTGCGCCGCCTGAGCGTCGTCCAACAAGTCGATGGTGATGGTGGTGAACCCTCCGCCGATGGCCGGTGTCCGCACCGGCTCATCGGTGGGGGAGTCGCCTCTCGAATTCAGGCACCGACCAGGATGGTTGCATGAGTGACGTCGAGGGGCCCGGTGGTACGACCTGCACTGTGCGGGTACAGCTGCTGGACCCGGATCTGCCGATGCCCGCGTACGCGCGGCCTGGCGACGCCGGGGCGGACCTGACAGCCGCCGCCGGGGTCGACCTGGCGCCCGGCGACCGCGCCTTGGTGCCGACCGGGGTGGCGATCGCGTTGCCCGATGGGTACGCGGCTTTCGTGCACCCGCGGTCCGGGTTGGCGGCGCGGCTCGGAGTCACCATCTTGAACGCCCCAGGTACCGTCGATGCCGGCTACCGTGGGGAGATAAAGGTCAACCTGATCAACCACAGTCGTGAAGCCGTACACATCGCCCGCGGCGACCGGATCGCACAGCTGGTCGTGCAGCGGGTGGAGCGGGTGGAGCGGGTGCACTTCACCCCGGTCGCCGAGCTGCCCGCGTCGGTGCGGGGAACCGGCGGGCACGGATCCACAGGCGGACATGACCGGCTCGACGCGAACGCGTACGCGGCCACGGGAGGGGAGTGACGGTGTTCCGACGCCGGAAGCAGAGGCGAGCCGAGAAGGAAGAGGAGTTCGCCGACCTCTCGCTTGGCGGTGATTCCCAGGACGGCGTCGACGACATCGAGGCCTGGATCGCCGAAGGCCCCGGAGGTGCCGAAGGTGCCGCTTCCCGGCACCGCTCCGACGACGAGCCGGAGCCGGTGGCTCCGGCCGATGACGACCTGTCCGCCGACTTCGACGACCACTTCGAGGCGAAGCCGGCCGTACGCAAGGCCCCGGTCAGGCGCGTCGGTGGGCCGTGGGACGTGACCGAAGACCCGAACGACGGGCTACCGCGGATCGACCTGGGGGCCTTGCGGCTGCCCACCCCGCCGGACGTGGAGCTGCGGCTGGAGGCGGACCAGAACGGCCAGATCGTCACGGTCGCGTTGATCCACGGGACCAGCACGCTGAACCTGGGCGTCTTCGCCGCGCCGCGTTCGGAGGGCATCTGGGACGAGGTCCGCGAGGACCTGCGCGACAGCATCAACTCCGACGGCGGCCAGGCGAACTTCGTCGACGGTGACTACGGCACCGAGCTGTCGGCCCGGGTGCCGACGCCGGAAGGACCGCAGCCGCTGCGTTTTGTCGGCGTCGATGGTCCTCGCTGGTTCGTACGCGCTGTCTACTCCGGTCCCGCCGCCATCGACCCCGCGAACGCCGGTCCGCTGGCCGACGTGATGCGCGGTCTGGTGGTCGTACGAGGCGAGCAGCCGATGCCGGTTCGCGACCCGTTGCCGCTGGTCCTTCCCACCGAGATCACCGAACAGGCCGAAGCCGCGGCTGCCGATGCCCAGGGCGAAGAGGACGACTCCGGCGGCCGGCACCGCAAGCTCGACCTGCCCCGCCGTGGCCCGGAGATCACCGAGACCCACTGAGCTCCCGGCTGGAAACAACGCCCCGCTACCTGCGTCCACCGCAGGTAGCGGGGCGTTGCGGACATTACCCGGCGTAAGAGGCCGTTGACATCTCCTTGACGCCGGCTGTGACGACGCTCGCGCGCGAATCGCGCCCGTACGGGCACACTGTTGGCATGGCACGCGGTTTGTTGCGGATCTACCTGGGGGCCGCACCCGGGGTGGGTAAGACGTACGCGATGTTGGGTGAGGCCCAGCGGCGGCTGGAGCGCGGCACCGACGTGGTGGTTGGTCGGGTTCTGCGAGACGCACGGCCGCAAGCTGACCGAGCAGCGGCTGGCCGGTCTCGAGGTCCTCCCGCGCCGGGACGTGCACTACAAGGGCGGCACTTTCGCCGAGATGGACGTGGACGCGATCCTGGCCCGGCACCCGCAGGTGGCGATCGTCGACGAGCTCGCGCACACCAACATTCCCGGCATGCGCAACGAAAAGCGCTGGCAGGATGTCGAAGAGCTGCTGGATGCTGGCATCGAGGTGCTGTCGACGGTCAACGTCCAGCACCTGGAAAGCCTCAACGACGTTGTCGAACAGATCACCGGCGTACCGCAGCGCGAGACCGTGCCGGACGAGGTGGTACGCCGAGCCGACCAGATCGAGCTGGTCGACATGGACCCCGACGCGCTGCGTAAACGGATGGCGCACGGGAACATCTACCCGGCCGAGCGGGTGGACGCGGCGCTGTCGAACTACTTCCGGGTTGGCAACCTGACCGCTCTGCGCGAGCTGGCGCTGCTGTGGGTAGCGGATCGGGTCGACGAGGGCATGAACCGCTACAAGTCGGACCACGAGATCCGGCGGATCTGGGAGGCCCGGGAGCGGATCGTGGTGGCTCTGACCGGTGGCTCCGAGGGCGAGACGCTGATCCGCCGGGCAGCCAGGATCGCGGCCCGCTCGGCCGGCGGCGAGGTGCTCGCGGTGCACGTGCTGCGCAGCGACGGGCTGACCGGCGCCTCGCCGGTCAAGCTGCGCCGCCAGCGGGAGCTGGTGGAGGGCGTCGGCGGCAGCTTCCACACGGTGGTCGGCGACGACGTACCAGCCGCCCTGCTGGACTTCGCCCGTGGCGTGAACGCGACCCAGTTGGTGATGGGTACGAGCCGGCGCTCGCGGGTCGCGAGAGCGTTCGCCGAGGGCATCGGGGCCGCGGTGATCGCCGATTCCGGCGACATCGACGTACACATGGTCACCCATGCCGAGTCCGGCGGCGCCTGGCGGCGACGGCTGCCCAGGCTGACTGGCGGGCTGAACTGGCGCCGCCGGGTGGCCGCGCTGCTGCTGGTGGCCGCGATCGGCCTGCCGGCGCTGACGTTGGCGATGCTGGCGATTGGCGGTGAGATCAGTACGGCCAGTGTGCTGCTGCTCTACCTGATGCTGGTGGTGCTGGTGGCGATCATCGGCGGGCTCTACCCGGCACTGCTGGCCGCGGTGGTCGGCGGGCTGATCGTGAACTGGTTCTTCGTACCGCCGCTGGGCACTTTCACTATCTCCGAACGCAACAACGTGGTGGCGCTGCTGGTATATGTCGCGGTCGCGGTCGCCGTCGCGACGGTGGTGGACCGGTCCGCCCGCCGGGCCACCCAGGCGGCCCGTGGGCGGGCCGAGACGGCCATGCTGGCGTCGCTGTCCCGGAGCGTACTGGCCGGCAACCGCGGCGTCCCGAGCCTGCTGGAGCAGATCCGGGAGGCCTTCGCGCTCAGCTCGGTGACGATGTTGGAACGCGACCGGGACGACCGCTCGCAGTGGCAGGTGGCCGGTTTCGCCGGGCCGCGGCCGTGCGAGAAGGGCGCGGACGCGGACGAGGACGTACCGATCACCGACGACATCCGGCTGCTGATGCGCGGCCACGCGCTGGCCGCCGCCGACCGACGGGTGCTGGTGTCCTTCGCCGAGCAGGCCGCGGTCGCGTTGCAGCGGGCCCGGCTGCTCCGGCAGGCGGCCGAGGCGGAGCGGCTGGCCGAAGCGAACAAGATGCGCACGGCACTGCTCGCCGCCGTCAGCCATGACCTGCGTACGCCGCTGGCCTCGATCAAGGCAGCCATCTCGGGCCTGCGGGCCGAGGACATCCACCTTGACGAGGCCGACACCGCCGAGTTGCTGGCCGCCGTGGACGAGTCCGCCGACCAGCTGATGGCGCTGGTCGCGAACCTGCTGGACATGAGTCGGCTGCACACCGGCACGGTCGCGCCGATGTCCCAGCCGGTCGGTTACGAGGAGGTGCTCCGGCCGGCGCTGCGCGGCCTGGAGCCGGCTGAGCTCGCCCGGATCCAGATCGACGTGGCCGACACGCTGCCGCCGGTACTGGCCGATCCCGGACTCCTGGAGCGGGTCGTCGCGAACGTCGTCTCCAACGCCGTACGACATGCGCCTGCCGGGCCGGTGACAGTGTCCGCGAGCGCCCACCTGGACCAGGTCGAGCTGCGGGTCGCCGACCGCGGGCCGGGCATCCGCCCTGGTGACCGGGAGCGGGTCTTCGCGCCCTTCCAGCGGCTGGGGGACCGGGACACCGGTACGGGCGTGTGGGTCTCGGCCTCGCCGTCGCGCGCGGCTTCACCGAGGCGATGGGCGGCACCCTCACCCCGGAGGACACGCCCGGCGGCGGGGTGACGATGGTCATCGCTCTTCCTGCCTGCTCCCAAAATGTCGATGTCGTCGTACCCTGAGGGGATCAGCTGATGTGCGTGGCATCGGCGCCAGCTTGGGACGGGATTGGCGATGGCCGGTCAAGGGTTTGAAAGGCCTGCTCAGACGGCTGACTGCGCCTGAGGAGGAGCTGGAGGCCGAGGATCTGCAGCGAACCTGCGAGCAGACCGGCGCGACGCCGGTGGGCAAGTGTTCGCGGGGCAAGCCGGTGACCGTTTCCGGTCGGCTGCGGTCGGTGCAGTATTGTCCGCGCAGCAACCTGCCGACCCTGGAAGCCGAGCTCTTCGACGGCTCTGGCACGGTGTTGCTGGTCTGGATCGGACGGCGCAGCATCGTCGGCATCGAGCCGGGCCGGGCGGTCCGCGCGACCGGCCGGCTGGCCGTCCGGGACGAACGCAAGGTGATCTACAACCCCGAGTATGAGCTGGAGCCGGCAAGCAAGTGACCCCAGGCGAGTCGCGGCTGGAGAAGCCCACCGAGTCCGAAGCTGTCCCGGCCACGGACGAGTCCGGCGGCAAGCCGAACTTGGACGACATCTCCATCAAGGAGTATTTCAGCACCGGGGAGTTCCGTCGCGAGGTCGCCCGCCAGGTCGGCGGCTGGACGGGGATCGCCGAGAGCGCGATCCCGGTCATCGTTTTCGTGGCTGTCAACACCTTCACCTCGCTCTACCCGGCGCTGATTGCCGCGGTCGCGTCGTCGCTGGTGATCGGCGCCTTCCGGCTGATCCGCAAGCAGTCTCCCCGGCAGGCCATCAACGGACTGTTCGGTATCGCGGTCGCGGCCATCTACGCGGCGAAGACCGGCAAGGCGGTGGACTTCTATCTGCCCGGCATCCTGATCAGCTACGCGTACGCGGTGGTTATCGCCGGCTCGCTGCTCTTCCGCCGGCCGCTGGTCGGCGCCGTGTGGGCGTTCTTCGGCAATATCGGCACCGAATGGCGTAAGGAACGCCGGCTCTTCCGGATGTTCTCGTGGCTGACGGTCCTGTGGGCAGTGGTGTGGATCGCCAAGGTCACCGTCCAGGCCTGGATGTATCTGGCCGGTTTCTCGGCCACCGAGCTCGGGATCGCCCGCATCATCCTCCTCGGCACCCCACCGATCGTGCTCCTGATCGCCGTCACCGCCTGGTGCGTCCAACGCTCCAACGCCCGCCAAACCGTCACGTCCGACCCCGACCAGGATCCCGCCAGCTAGCCGTCCCTAACGGCCGAACTTCCACATCAGCGCGGCCACCTTCGACGGCACCAACCCCGTGCACCTAACCCCGTGCGGGACCGTAACTTTTTACTATCAAGTTGGCCACCTTCGTTGGTCCCAGCCCCGTGCACCTAACCCCGTGCGGGACCGTCACCTTCACTGTCAAGTTGGCCACCTTCGACGGGTCCCAGCCCCGTTCGGCGCATCGGCCGTCAGGCCGATTGTCGCCCCTCCGGCAGGGGCGTCGGTCTTAGGACCCTGCGGGTTTTGCAGGGTCCTAAGACCGACTCTCGTAGCCGTAGTCGACGGCGCCCGCGCCGAAGGCGCCAGAAATATCGGGGGCCATCGGCAGTAGGCACGGGAAAACCCCACCCCGACACTGCCCTTTGGTGTCGGGGTGGGGTTTCCCCGTGCCTGGTAGTCCGGGGCATCCACACCCTCGTGTACACCGCTTTTGACTAGCGCGCTTGTCCCGCGACAGGCACTGCTTTTGACTAATGCACTTGTCCGGCAATAGCCGCCCGTCAACCAGCCCAAACGTCGACCGCGCCGGTCAGTCGCCCAACAGTCATCGGTACGAGCGAGACGCTGGCTCAAGGGTCCGCGGGCCCTTGAGCGGGACCGGATTCGACGACGTGGCTTGCGGGGCCGTTGCCTCAAGGGCCACTCACTACCCCGCAGTCCGTCTCGTTGACCAGGGCCTACCTCAAGAGCCGGCGGTCGCCAAGTGTGTCATCGCTCGTACCATCCGCCTCAAAGTGCCCCGTGCCAGGCAACTCAAACGCAGCATGCGAAGGTTGGTCAGACTTTGAAGTCGCCGGCGACGACCTGCTGGAGCTCCTCCTCGTGGTCCGTCGTGCACAGGAAGACCAGCTCGTCGCCGCCCTCCAGTGGGTCGTCGCCGGTGGGGACGATGACCCGCCCGCCGCGCAGGATCGCGACCAGCGCGGTGTCGACCGGCAGCGGCGTGTCGCGCAGCGGGCGGCCGACCAGCTGGGAGTCTTTGGCGAGGGTGATCTCGACGAGGTTGGCCTGGCCGCGGCGAAAGGTCATCAGCCGGACGAGCTCGCCGACGGTGACGGCTTCCTCGACGAGGGCGGCCATCAGGCGGGGCTTGCTGACCGGTACGTCGACGCCCCACTGCTCGGTGAAGAGCCACTCGTTCTCGGCCCGGTTGACCCTCGCGACCGTACGTTCGACCGCGAACTCGGTCTTGGCCAGCAGCGACACCACCAGGTTGACCTTGTCGTCGCCGGTGGCCGCGACCATCACGTCGCAGCTGGCGATGCCGGCCTCCTCCAGGCTGGCCAGCTCGCAGGCGTCCGCGAGCAGCCAGTCGGCCTTGGGCACCAGCTTGGACTTGAGGGCCGCCGAGTCGCGTTCGATGAGCATCACACACTGTGGCCGTGCTCGATCAGCTCGCGCGCGATCGAGCGCCCGACGTTGCCGGCCCCGGCAATGGCGACTCGCATCAGTCCCGCTCCTCCGGTGCCGCCGCCGCGGTCGTGGTGACGCGGTCGACGATGTCGTCAGTGACCATCATGAACACCTGGTCGCCGTCCTGGAAGACGGTCGTCGGCGTCGGCAACATGCCCAGCCCAAAGCGCCAGAGGTAGGCCACCCGGGCACCGGTCTCGGCCTCCAGTTGCTTGACCTTGTGCGCCACCCAGCCGCGGTGCAGGACCACCTCGGCCAGCACCACCACCCCGGTCGGCTCCCGCCACACCTCGGCGGTGCCGTCCGGGTCCAGGGCGCGCAGCATCCGGTCCGACGTCCACCGGACGGTGGCCACCGTCGGGATGCCGAGGCGCTCGTACACGGCGGCGCGCTTGGGGTCGTAGATCCGCGCCACCACGGTCTGTACGCCGAAGGTCTCGCGGGCCACCCGGGCCGAGATGATGTTGGAGTTGTCACCGCTGGAGACCGCCGCGAACGCGTCGGCGCGCTCGATCCCGGCTTCCAGCAGGGTCTCCTGTTCGAATCCGGTGCCGGCCACGGTCTGCCCGGCGAACTCCGGCTTGAGCCGGCGGAACGCGTCCGGGTTCTGATCGATCACCGACACGGAGTGACCGCGGGCCTCCAGCCCGTGTGCGAGGGTGGAGCCGACCCGGCCGCACCCCATGATCACGATGTGCAACGCGCGCCTCTCCGGATGGACGATGTGAGCCGGCCGACAACTTCTGCTTACCTGTGCGGAACGTAGAGGCCCACCTTCCCAGTTCCCGCTATCGGCAGACGCTACACGTCGGGGGTGCCGTGCCTGGGAACCGGACGTGGCTGCCGTACCCTCGTCGCGTGTCCCAACCGACGTCGCTGGTCAAACGTTTGCTGCTGGGGCGACCGTTCCGCAGTGACAGGCTCTCCGAGACCCTGTTGCCGAAACGGATCGCGCTGCCAGTGTTCGCCTCCGACGCGATGTCGTCGGTGGCGTACGCGCCAGGAGAGATCCTGGCCACCCTGTCCACCGCTGGCCTCGCCACGTACGCCCTGTCGCCGTGGGTCGGCGTCGCGGTCGTCGTGGTGCTGCTCACCGTGGTCGCCTCGTACCGGCAGAACGTGCACGCCTATCCGAGCGGCGGTGGCGACTACGAGGTAGCGACCACCAACCTCGGCGACCGGTACGGCCTGGTGGTCGCCAGCGCCCTGATGGTCGACTACGTGCTCACGGTCGCCGTCTCGGTCGCGTCCGGCATCCAGAACATCGCCTCCGCGCTGCCTTTCCTGCAGGGCCGGGAAGTCATCACGTCGGTGGTGGTGGTCGTGCTGCTGACTGCGATGAACCTGCGCGGCCTGCGCGAGTCCGGCATCGCTTTCGCCATCCCCACCTACGCCTTCATGGTGGCGATCCTGGGCATGGTGCTTTTCGGGCTCTTCCGGATTTTCGCGCTGGGCGACCACGTCCAGACCGCGAGCGCCAACTTCAAGCTGGTCGGCTCCCAGTCCTTCATCGGGATCGCGTTCGTTTTTTTCCTGCTGCTCAGGAGTTTCTCGTCCGGCTGTGCGGCGCTGACCGGTGTCGAGGCGATCAGCAACGGCGTGCCGGCCTTTCAGAAACCCAAGAGCAAGAACGCGGCGACCACTCTGCTGATGCTGGGTCTGCTGGCGGTGGCGATGATGCTGGGTACGCTCGCGTTGGCGCAGCTGACCGGCCTCAAGTATGTCGACCACGTCAGTCAGCTGCTCGGCGCGCCAGCCGGCTACGTGCAGAAGACCGTGATGGCGCAGCTTGCGGAAGCGGTGTTTTCCGGTTTCCCGGTGGGTTTCTACATCGTGACCGCGGTGACGGCGTTGATCCTCGTACTCGCCGCGAACACCGCTTTCAACGGTTTTCCGGTGCTCGGCTCGATTCTCGCCCAGGACCGTTACCTGCCACGGGCAGCAGCTGCATACCCGCGGCGACCGGCTGGCCTTCAGCAACGGCATCCTTTTCCTCGCGGTCTTCGCGATCGTGCTGCTGGTGGCCTTCAAAGCTGATCCGAGCGCATTGATTCACCTCTACATCGTCGGAGTTTTTGTGTCGTTCACGCTCAGCCAGATGGGCATGGTGCGGCACTGGACACGGCATCTGAAAACCGAGCGGGACAAGGCGGTACGCCGCCGGATGTACCGGTCGCGGGTGATCAACTCCTTCGGTTTCCTGATGACCGGCTCGGTGCTGGTCGTTGTCCTGATCACCAAGTTCGGTGAGGGTGCGTGGATCGCGATCGCCGCGATGGTGGTGATTTACGTGCTGATGCTGGGCATCCGCCGGCATTACGACTCGGTGGCGCGGGAACTCGCGGCCGAGGAGCAACGGCCGGTGCTGCCGTCCCGCAACCACGCGATCGTGCTGCTTTCCAAGCTGCACCAACCGTCCGTACGGGCACTGGCTTACGCGCGCGCCACCCGGCCGGACACGCTGAACGCGGTCACCGTGAATGTCGACGACGCCGACACTCGTGCTTTGCAGGCGGAATGGGAAAAACGCGATATCCCGATCCCGCTGGTCGTGGTCGACTCGCCGTACCGCGAGATCACCCAGCCGATTTTGCAGTATGTGAAGGGAATTCGCCGGGAGTCGCCGCGAGACGTGATCACCGTGTTCATTCCGGAGTACGTGGTCGGTCACTGGTGGGAGAACCTGCTCCACAACCAGAGCGCGCTGCGCCTGAAAGGTCGGCTGCTGTTCGAGCCGGGCATCATGGTCACCAGCGTGCCGTGGCAGCTGCATTCGTCCGAGCGGGCCAACCTGGACCGCCGGGACCGGATCGTGGCCGGCGTCCGGCGCGGGCTGGTGACCGGCCCAGCCGGCGGTCGGCCGAAAGCGGACAAGGCCGGCTCCGGCCAGAAATCGGACGAGAGCGGTCAATGACGGCGACAAAAGCACTTCCGGTCGGTACCACGATGGAGCTGGACGTCGGCCCGATCGCGCATGGCGGCCACTGCGTGGCCAGGCACGACGGCCGGGTCATTTTCGTCCGGCACAGCCTGCCGGGAGAGCGCGTACGGGCCCGGATCACGTCCGACAATGGCAAGGCGTTCGCGCTGGCGGAGGCCGTCGAGATCCTCACGCCGTCGCCCGACCGGGTGCGGCCACCCTGCCGGGTTCTCCGGCGGCGGCGGCTGCGGCGGCTGCGACTGGCAGCATGCCGAGCCGGCCGCGGTCCGGCGTGGCAAAGCGACCGTCGTACGCGAACAGCTGCTTCGACTTGGCGGTCTTTCGATCGGGCAGCTGGACAAACTCGGCCTGACCGAGGACGCGTCGGCCGAGGCACTGCCCGGTGGGCCGCTGGGCTGGCGGACCCGGATGCGCTACGCCGTCGACGATGAGGGCCGCGCTGGTTTTCATCCGCACCGCTCCGGCAAGGTGCTGCCGATTGATGACTGCCTGCCTGATCGCCACCGACGCGGTCCGCGCCATCGACGTGCTCGGCCGGACGCACCCGGGCCTGGCCGGCGTCGACGTGGTCGCCTCGTCGGCCGGCGACCGGGCGGTGGTCGTACGACCGCACGCGAAGGTACGCGCGGACCCGGCGAGATGGCCGGAAGAAGTCGCCGTACTCGACGGCGGCGCTCACCCGGCTGCCTCCCGGCGGGGCCATAATCGCGTACGCGAGGACGCCGCCGGGCGCCGCTGGTTGGTGCACGCCGACGGCTTCTGGCAGGTCCACCCGGCCGCTGCGACCGCACTGTCGGACGCGGTCATCGCCGAGGTCGACCCGCGGCCGGGCCAGACCGCGCTCGATCTTTACTGCGGTGTCGGTCTTTTCGCTGGCGCGCTGGGTGTCCAGGTCGGCCGGTACGGAAAGGTCTTCGCCGTCGAGTCGGACCGGCCAGCGGCCGACAACGCTCGGCGCAATTTGCGCGACGTACCAGCCGTTGTGGTGTCGACCGGCGGTGTTTGGGGTGGTTGCGTAAAAACAAGATCGACAAGCTGGACGCGGTGGTGCTTGACCCGCCCCGTACCGGCGCTGGCGCCACGGTCTGCCGACAGCTCACCGCGCTGAATCCGCCGGTTATCTGTTACGTGGCCTGCGATCCGGCCGCGCTGGCCCGCGATACCCGGGTTCTTGCCGGCAACGGCTACGAACTAACCTCGCTGCGAGTTTTTGACGCGTTCCCGATGACCCATCACATCGAATGCGTGGCTGCGTTTCGACCCAGCTAGCGCAAGGCTCCGCAGGGTGAGCTGACCTAACCGGCGGCTTGGATGTCCGGGGTTTCGGGGGAAACCAAGCGTTCTGGTTCGCGCAGGACGAGGGCCAGGGCACCCAGAACTTCGGCGCGTTCGCCGAGAATTCCGGGGCCCACTGACAGGGCGGCCACTGCTGCGGGCACCGCGGAGCGCTGCAAAGAAGCGGTCAGGGGGTCCAACAACAAAGCCCCGGCCCGGCCCAGCTCGCCACCGATTAGCACGCGGTCGGGGTTGATCAGGTTGACGATGCCGCCAAGGGCGACGCCGACGTGGCCGCCGGCGTCAGCGAGGAGGCGGCGGCAGGCCGCGTCGTCGTCGATGGCGAGGCGTACGAGGTCGGTCAGGTCGGTGACGTCCGGGCGGGTGGGGTGCAGGGCGGTGACGAGGGCGGCGCCGCTGGCCACCAGTTCCAGGCAGCCGCGGTTGCCGCAGCGGCAGATGTCGCCGTTGGTGTCCAGGCTGAGGTGGCCGATTTCGCCGGCTGTTCCCGTCACGCCACGGAAAAGCTGCCCGTCGAAGACGATGCCGGCGCCGATTCCGGTGCCCAGCTTGACATAGACGACCGCCTGGTGGCCGCGGCCGGCTCCCCACAAGGACTCCGAAAGAGCGCCGAGGTTGGCGTCGTTTTCCACGCATACCGGTACGCCCAGGCGGGCGCCGAGTTCGTGGGTGGGAGTGAGGCCGGCCCACCCGGGGAAGATGTTTCGGCGAGCCGATCTGGCCGGCCGGGTTGACCACCGGGGCGGGCAGGCCAAAGCCGACGCCAATCACGTCCCCGAGGGTGTGTCCGCAGCTCAGCAGCAGGCGCTCGATGGCGGCGGCGGCTCTTTCCAGGACCGCGGCGGCGTCGCTTTCCTCGCCGGGGACGGTACGTTCGGCGGCCTCGGCGACGATGGTGTGGGCCAGGTCCGCGACGGCGATGCGCAGGTGACTGCGGCCGACGTCGACGCCGACGACCAAGCCAGCGGATCGGTCCAGTTGGACGACCGCGGCTGGCCGGCCGCCGGACGGGCCGGCCGGGGCCGTACCACCCGGTTCGATCACCAGGCCCGATGCGGTAAGTTCGCCGACCACTGCCGAGACGGTGGCGCGGGACAGCCCGGTGGCGTTGATCAGTTCCGCCCCGCGTCGACGGACCAAGCACTCGCAACGTCTGCGCGATGCGGGCTTGGTTTCCGGTCAACCGGGTGAGGGGACGGTCTGCTGCCGAGGGCATAGCGGCGATCCTGGGTGACCCGTGCAGTTATGTCAATAGTTTCACTAACGGCGCCTTGTAGAGGCGGAAATCGATGTCGTTCGTATTGCGGGTAGGTTTCTGATTCGATCCAGTCACCGTAAATCGGGCGACACGAAAATGCACTTTCGTCGATCTGTTGACACAACCGTGTGGCGGGGCCAAGGTCATGCCGATCGGGGTCGTGCGTGTCGCGCACAACAGTGGCCCGCTGGAAGAGGGGTTTGAAACGTGAGGATCACTAGGCTTATCGGCGTACGGTCGGCACTCGCCGTCGTCGCCGTGGCGGCGCTCGTCGCCGCCGCCGGATGCGGCCAGGCACCGCAGGCCGGCGGGGGAAACAGCTCTGGCGGTGCGGCCAGCGTGGACGCGGGATTCAAGATCGGCCTGCTGCTTCCGGAGTCGAAGACCGCCCGTTACGAGAAGTTCGACCGCCCGTTCATCGAGGCGGACGTGAAGAAGCTCTGCCCAAAGTGCACGATCGACTACCTGAACGCGAACCAGCAGGCCAGCACCCAACAGCAGCAGGTGGACACCGCGCTCGCCAACGGTGACAAGGTGCTCATCCTGGACTCGGTGAACTACAAGTCCATCGCCGGCTCGGTCACCAAGGCCAAGTCGCAGGGTGTCCCGGTGGTCGCGTACGACCGCCTCGCCGAGGGCCCGATTGGCGCGTACGCCTCGTTCGACAACGAGAAGATCGGTGAGCTCCAGGGCACCGCCTTCCTCACGGCCATCTCCAAGGGCGGTGACCCCAAGCGCGGCCCGGTGGTCGTCATCAACGGCTCGCCGGACGACCCGAACGCGGCCCTGTTCAAGAAGGGCATGCACTCCGTCCTGGACGGCAAGGTGACCATCGGCAAGGAGTACGACACCCCGGACTGGAGCCCCGACCAGGCGCAGACCGAGGCGCAGGGCGCCATCACCGCGCTCGGCGCGAAGAAGATCATCGGCATCTACGCGGCGAACGACGGCACCGCCGGTGGCGCCATCGCCGCGCTGAAGGCGGCCGGTGCGACCCCGGTTCCACCGGTGACCGGCCAGGACGCCGAGGTGGCCGGCCTGCAGCGGATCATCACCGGTGACCAGTACGCCACGATTTACAAGTCGATCAAGCCGCAGGCCGAGGCGGCCGCCGGCTTCGCGGTCGCGCTGGCGACCGGCAAGAAGTACGACGGCGCGACCAGCACGGTCGACAGTGGCAGCGCCAAGGGCGTACCAGCGGTGATCGTGCCGGCTGTGACGGTGACCAAGGACAACATCAAGGACACCGTCATCAAGGACGGTTACTGGACTGTCGCGGACATCTGCACTGCCCAGTACGCGGCAGCCTGCAAGGCGGCCGGACTCTCCTGATCGGTGACGCGCGGCGGCGGCTGCCGGAGACGGCGGCCGCCGCCGCTTGCCGTGTTTTCCCTGATCGACCGAGATAGGTGGAAGGCATGTCGACGAACCTGCAGAAAGACGAACCGGGTGGCGCCGGTCGGGCCGCTCCGGACCGCTCCGGACCGCCGGTTCTGCGGCTGAGCGGGATTTCCAAGCGATTCGGCGCGGTGCAGGCACTGACCGACGTGGACCTTGAGGTGTACGCCGGTGAGGTGTTGGCGCTGGTCGGCGACAACGGCGCCGGCAAGTCCACGCTGATCAAGGTCGTCGCCGGTGTCAACGCTCCGGACGAGGGTGTGATCGAGTTCGGCGGCCGGCCGGTGAGCATTTCCCGCCCGCATGACGCCCAGCGCCTGGGCATCGCCACGGTCTATCAGGACCTGGCGCTCGCCGACAATCTCGACGTGGTCGGAAATCTTTTCCTGGGCAGCGAAATCTACCGGTGGGGCCTGCTGGATGAGGTCGCCATGGAGAAGAAGGCCCGCGAGCTGCTCGACACGCTGTCGATCAAGATTCCGAGCGTACGCATCCCGGTGGCCTCGCTGTCCGGTGGCCAGCGCCAGGTGGTCGCGATTTCCCGGTCAACTGCTGCTGGGAGAACCCAAGCTGGTCGTGCTGGACGAGCCGACCGCGGCGCTGGGCGTGGAGCAGACCGCCCAGGTGCTCGACCTGGTCGAGCGGCTCCGCGACCGCGGCCTCGCGGTGATCATCATCAGCCACAACATGGTGGACGTACGAGCGGTGTCCGACCGGGTCGCGGTTCTGCGGCTGGGCCGCAACAACGGCACCTTCGACGTGGCGTCCACCACCCAGGAACAGATCATCGCCGCCATCACCGGCGCGACCGACAACGCGGTGAGCCGGCGAGCGTCCCGCGACCACGCGCAGTCATGACACCGGCTAAGGCAGCGCAGCGAACGGCAGGGGAGCGAAAGTGACAACCAGCAAGCCGAGCACCACGCCGGTGCCGCAGGCGGCGCCGGCCGGGCCGGTCAGCCAGATCGACCCGCGACTTCTGGTACGGGAACAGGGTTTCAGCGGTTACCTGCAGGAGGCGCAGCGGCGGATCCGCGGTGGTGAATACGGCTCGCTGCCGGTCATCGTCGGTCTCATCCTGATCTGGGCGGTCTTCCAGTTCCTGAACCCGCGATTCCTGTCGCCGCAGAACCTGACCAACATCAGCCTCGACATCGTACCCACCGGCCTGATCGCGGTCGGCATCGTCTTTGTCTTGCTGCTCGGCGAAATTGACCTGTCGGTTGGTTCGGTCGGTGGCGCTTGTACGGCGATTTTGGCGGTAGTCAACGTCAACTGGGGCCTGAACGCCTTCGTGTCCATCCTGCTGGCGGTCGTCGCCGGCATGGCGATGGGCCTGCTCCACGGCTTCTTCTTCGCGAAGATCGGCGTACCGGCATTCATTGTGACGCTGGCCGGCCTGCTCGGCTGGAACGGCGTCATGCTGGTCGTCTTCGGCCTCGACGGGACGATCAACCTGGACTACAACGGCGGCGTCGTCCAGCTCACCACCACCTTCTTCGGGCAGACCATCGTGGGTTACTCGGTGGCCGGCGCGGTGGTGGCGCTCTACCTGATCTGGTCGCTGGTTTCACGCAGCCGCCGGCAGGCCGCCGGCATCCCGACCCGCAGCGTCAACGAGATCGTTATCCGCGCGGTCGGCATGGCGATCCTGCTGTTCGCGGTGGCCATTGTGCTGAACCTGTACAAGGGCCTGCCGCTGGCGCTGGTGATCTTCCTGGCCTTCGTGGTGCTGCTGGACTTCGTGCTCCGCAAGACCTCGTTCGGGCGCAAGGTGTTCGCGCTCGGCGGCAGCGTCGAGGCGTCCCGCCGGGCCGGCATCAACGTGGCCGCGATCCGGATGATGGTCTTCACCGTCTCCTGTGGCATGGCCGCGGTCGGCGGCGTGTTCTTCGCGTCCCGGCTGACCTCGGCGAACCAGTCCGGCCTGGACCAGAACGTGCTGATGAACGCGATCGCCGCCGCCGTCATTGGTGGTACGAGCCTGTTCGGCGGCCGCGGCAGCACGTACTCCGCGCTGCTGGGCGTCCTGGTGATCCAGTCGATCCGGTCCGGGATGGCCCTTGAGGGCATCGGAAACGCCATCCAGTTCATCGTCACCGGCGTGGTGCTGCTGGCCGCGGTGACCCTGGACTCGGTGTCCCGGCGCAGCCAGAAGGCATCCGGACGTGCTTAGCGTCGGACTATTGGTCGTACGAACAGGGACCTAGGACGGTAGTCACACCCACTCGGGTTGGTCGCTGAAAAGATAGGCCCTCGCCTGCTGGCGGGGGCCTATCTTTCGCATGATCAACTCTTCGTCATCACCCTGAAAGTGCAGGGATCGCGGTGATCAATCATCCTCGAAGGGGATGGCAGATTAGACTCGCGAGTTGCGTCAGCCAAAGACCTAGGAGGCCCGCTGGTGGAGCAGCAACGAAGCTTGCTCGAACAGATCGCCGGACCAAGAGACCTGCGCAGGCTGCCTGCGTCCGAGCTCCCGGCGTTGGCCAGCCAGATCCGCGAGTTCCTGGTCCAGAAGGTGTCCCGTACCGGCGGGCACCTCGGCCCGAACTCCTCGGTGTGGTCGAGGTCACGCTGGCGATCCACCGGGTGTTCTGCTCCCCGGCTGACCGGGTGCTCTTCGACACTGGCCACCAGTCGTACGTACACAAGATGATCACTGGCCGGCAGGCCGGGTTCGATGAGCTGCGACGCCGCGGCGGGCTGTCCGGCTACCCGAGCCAGGCCGAGAGCGACCACGACGTTATCGAGAACTCGCACGCGTCGACCGCGCTGTCGTACGCGGACGGCCTGGCCAAGGCGTATGCGCTGACTGGCCAGGGCCGGCACGTGGTCGCGGTGGTCGGCGACGGCGCGCTGACTGGCGGCATGTGCTGGGAGGCGCTGAACAACATCGCCGCCGGCAAGGACCGCCGGCTCGTCATCGTCGTCAACGACAACGGCCGTTCGTACGCACCGACCATCGGCGGCCTCGCCGACCACCTCGCCACCCTGCGGCTCACGCCCGGGTACGAGCGCGCGCTGGACATGATCCGTGACGTGCTGGACCACACCCCGCTGGTTGGACCGCCGCTTTTCGAGGCGCTGCACGGCATCAAAAAGGGTCTCAAGGACGTCGTCGCACCGCAGGGCATGTTCGAGGACCTCGGCCTCAAGTATATCGGCCCGATCGACGGGCACGACTGTGTGGCGATGGAGTCGGCGCTGCGCCGCGCCAAGCGATATGGCGGGCCGGTTATCGTGCACGCGGTGACCCGCAAGGGATACGGGTACGCGCCGGCCGAAATGGACACCGAGGACTGCCTGCACGGGCCGGGTGCTTTCGATCCGGAGACCGGAAAGTCGCTGGCCAAGCCGTCGGTGAAGTGGACCGGTGTGTTCGCCGACTCGCTGGTGGCGGCCGCCGAGCGGCGCCCGGACATCGTCGGCATCACCGCCGCGATGCCCGGCCCGACCGGCATCGCCGAGATGGCCCGCGTCTTCCCGGAGCGGGTGTTCGACGTCGGCATCGCCGAGCAGCACGCGGTCACCTCGGCCGCCGGCCTCGCGCTGGGTGGCATGCATCCGGTGGTGGCGCTCTACGCGACCTTCCTGAACAGGGCTTTCGACCAGACGCTGCTCGACGTGGCGATGCACAAGCTGCCGGTCACGTTCGTCCTCGACCGCGCCGGGGTGACCGGGCCGGACGGGCCGAGCCACTACGGCATCTGGGACTTCTCGATGCTTGGCATGGTGCCGGGGATGCGGGTAGCCGCGCCGCGCGACGCCGAACGGCTGGTGGAGGAATTCGCCGAGGCCGTTGAGGTGTCCGACGGGCCGACCGCGATCCGGTTCCCGACCGGGTCGGTGCCGGACCCGATCCCGGCGCTGGAACGGATCGGCGGCGTGGACGTACTCACCGCCCCGGCCAGCAAGGACGTGCTGCTGGTCGCCGTCGGCGCGTTCGCCGGGATGGCCGTCGAGGTGGCCGAGCGGGTCGCCGGCGAAGGCATCGGCGTCACCGTGGTCGACCCGCGCTGGGTCATCCCGATGCCGTCCACCGTCCTGGGACCTCGCGGCCGACCACCGGTTGGTGGTGACGCTGGAGGACGGCGTACGTGCCGGCGGCATCGGCGCCACCCTCAGCCAGTCGCTGCGTGACCGCGACGTGGAGGTGGCCGTACGCGACCTGGGCGTACCCAAGGCGTGGCATCCGCACGGCACCCGCGCCCAGATCCTCGCCGACATCGGCCTGACCGCGCAGGACATCGCCCGCCAGGTCACCGGCTGGGTGTCCCGGCTGGACTCTCACCCGCTGTCTGTCCACCTCTCCTCCTCTTCCGACTAACCCTCCGTAATCGGCTTTTTTGCCGCATCGACGCTCACCGCACGCATCGCGTCGATGCGGCAACGACCGGCGGGAGATCAAGATCACCGAGGGTCAGCGGACCGGGGGAGCGGCGGCAAGGTAGGGTCGTCTGCGTCGGCGATCCGCACAGTCTTGCCTCGGATCGCATTTTGTAGTCGACCACCCACGCGCCGCGAGCCGTCAAGGGTTCGCGCCGGGCAGGACGACCCTTCCACGTACGGAGTAATCCATGGCGGCCCGCCGCCCTCGCAACGCGCCTTCAGCACGCCCTGTTTCGACCCCTTCAACCCCTACTGAAACTCAAGCACCACCTGTTTCGACCGCCAGCTTCGCCGAGTTGGGCGTACCGCAGGTTCTCGTCGACGCGCTCGCCGCGGCCGGCATCACCAGCCCGTTCCCGATCCAGGCGGCCACCCTGCCGGACACCCTGGCCGGCCGGGACGTGCTCGGCCGCGGTCGTACGGGCTCCGGTAAGACCTACGCCTTCGCGCTGCCGGTCCTCGCCCGGCTGGCGGCCAAGCCGGCCAAGCGCCAGCCCGGCCGCCCCCGCGCGCGCTCATCCTCGCCCCGACCCGCGAGCTGGCCAGCCAGATCGACGCGACCATCGCGCCGCTGGCGCAGGCCCTCGGGCTGCGGACGCTCACCGTCTTCGGTGGTGTCGGCGCGCGGCCGCAGATCTCCGGCCTGCGGGCCGGCGTGGACATCGTGGTCGCCTGCCCGGGCCGGCTCGCCGACCACGTGTCGACCGGCGCGGCCTATCTCGACGCGATCGAGATCACCGTGCTGGACGAGGCCGACCACATGGCCGACCTCGGCTTCCTGCCGGTCGTACGACGCCTTATGGACCTGACTCCGCGGCAGGGCCAGCGGCTGCTCTTCTCGGCGACGCTGGACGGCGGTGTGGACGTACTGGTCCGCCGGTTCATGTCCGACCCGGTGGTGCACAGCGTCGACTCGTCGCTGTCGCCGGTGGGCACCATGACGCACCACGTCCTGCACGTCAGCGCTTCGGACCGGCTGCCGGTGTTGGTGGACCTGACCGCCGCTCCCGGCCGCACGCTGGTCTTCACTCGTACGAAGCGGGGCGCGAAGACACTGGCCAAGCGGCTGGTTGCCTCCGGGGTGCCGGCGGTGGAGCTGCACGGCAACCTCGCGCAGAACGCCCGCAACCGCAACCTGGCCGCGTTTTCCGACGGTACGGCCAAAACGCTGGTCGCCACCGACATCGCGGCCCGCGGCATCCACGTCGACGACGTGGCCCTGGTGATCCACGCCGACCCGCCGATGGAACACAAGGCATATCTGCACCGCTCCGGCCGTACGGCCCGCGCCGGTGCCGCTGGCACGGTCGTCACGCTGGCGACCGACGACCAGGCGAGTGAGGTCCGCGACCTGGCTCGCAAGGCCGGCATCCGGCCGACGACTACCCGGCTGCGGGCTGGCGACGCGCTGCTGCAGAAGCTCGCCCCCGGCGAGCGGACCTTCGTCGCCCCCGCCGCCGGCGCTGGCCGAGCCGCCGTCCGACCGCGCGCCACGGGCCCGCCGGTCCCCCGAAGCCGCCGGCCGGTCGTACGAGGCAGGGCAACGACTCGGGGCGTACGTACGTCGTCGTCGCGCTCTTCGTCGAGCCGCCGCTCCGGGTCGACTGGCGGTGGCCGTACGGCCTCGGCCGGCCAGCCGGGCGGTCTCGCCGCGTTCTCCTCGCGGGCCGGCGGTCGCCGGGGTCGCTGACCCCTCACCACCTCCAGCAAGTGTCCCTCGCCGGTTTCCGGCGGGGGACACTTCGCATTTCAGCCCGTCAGCTCATCCGGCCGGTGCGGTGATGGTCTGTGACGTACGCCCAGACGTTGTCGTCGCAGCTGGCCACCACCTTGTCGAAGGCGGACTGGTCGACCCGATAGGTCGTGAACAGCTCAAGCCAGCTGTCGCTCGAGGCGCGCGGATCCCATGCCTGGGTGGGAATTTGGATGTGATCCGACCGGTGGCTTTTGTCCTGGCTGGTGATCTTCAGGACGTCGGCGGATCCCCGATATGTGCGTAGCACCAAGCAAGGACGCCGCTTCGAGCCGGAACCGTCGGCGAAGGGCACCTCGGCCCACCAGATTTCCCCTGGATCAGGGCCGATGACCTCCCATTCGTCCGGCTCGTGGACCGGTTTGGTGGGTGGCCAGACGGTCGCGGCTGAGTCGACGTACGCGGTGGGTGCTCGCCGTTGGTGCGGTGGCCCGACGGGTGGCGGTCGTCGTCGTCGCGGCGCCGCGAAGCGATTCGGTCGAGACCGTGATGTCCGAACGCCCAGAAGGCAGGCGGCTGTGACGCCGACGATCACGACTGTCACGCATGCCGCCTCGCACAGCAGAGCCAGGATCGGGCTCCACAGGTCGTCCGCGGATAGTGCATTCATCGCTCGCCCCGCACCCCCGACCTGCCGCATTCGTCCGGTTCGAGCGCCCTCGGGTCCCGAACGAATCTGACATTCGCCCGCAAAGATACCGAACTGCAACGAGAGGCTCGTGGTCTTTGAATGGCTGTGTTAATCTTTGAACGTGCATTCAGATAATCAGACGTTCATTGAAACGGCCCGCCGGGCGCAGTTGGTGGACTGTGCGATCCAGGCGATCGCGGAGTGGGGATACGCGCGCGCTTCGATGGCCAAGATCGCCGCCCGGGCTGGCGTCAGCACCGGCGTGATCTCGTACCACTTCGGCAGCAAGGAAGAGCTGATCGAGCAGGTGGTGGCCACCGTGGTGACGGTCGGCAAGGAGGCCATCGAGCCGCACGTGAGGGCGGCTGGCGGAGCTCGAGCGGGCCTGCGGGCGCTGATCATCACGAACCTGGACTTCATCCGTACGCACCCGGCCTACATGCGCGCGATGGTCGAGATCATCGCGCGCGGCGGGCCGGTGGACGGCAGTGGTCCGTACGCAGGGCATGGCGATGCCGCGATCGAGGACGTGCAGAAGGTGTTGCACTGGGGGCAGCAGACCGGCGAGTTCCGGCATCTCGACACCCGGGTCGTCGCGGTCGCGCTGCGGGCCGCGATCGACGCGATCGCCACTCGGCTGAGCGCCGAGCCTGACCTGGATCTCGTCCGATATGGCGAACAGCTCGCCGACATGTTCGATTTTGCCACCAGAAAGGGACAATGATGACCGCGGCGCTGGAAATATCAGGCCTGCGCAAGAATTTTGCCACCAAGGTGGCGGTGGACGGCATTTCGCTGACCATCCCGGCCGGCTCTTTCTACGGCGTGCTGGGGTCAAACGGTGCAGGCAAGACCACCGCGCTGTCGATGGCGGTTGGCCTGCTGCGGCCGGATGCGGGGCGTTCGCTGGTGTTCGGCCACGACGTGTGGACCGATCCGGTACGGGCGAAGGCGTTGATCGGCGTGCTGCCGGACGGCCTCGCGATGCCCGAGCGACTGACCGGCCGGGAAGTGTTGACCTACCTCGGAATGTTGCGTGGAATCGACCGCGCCCAGCTGCGCAGGCGAGTCGACGACCTGCTCGGAGTGCTGGAACTCGACCAGCAGGAGAAGACCCTGGTCATCGAATATTCCACCGGCATGCGCAAAAAGATCGGGCTCGCTGTCGCCCTCCTGCACGCGCCTCGACTTTTGGTGCTGGACGAGCCTTTCGAGGCCGTCGACCCGGTGTCGGCGGCGACCATTCGGACGATCCTGCAGCGGTTTGTCGAAGGCGGCGGCTCGGTGGTCATTTCCAGCCACGTGATGGCACTGGTCGAGGGGCTGTGCGACCACGTGGCGGTGGTCAACGACGGCCGGATCGCGGCCGCTGGGCCGATCGCGGACGTACGCGCCAACCGGCCGCTGGAAGACGTTTTTTTGTGTCGCTGGTGGTGGGCGCGAGCGCCCCACGGACCGAGGGGCTGTCGTGGCTTTCGCGCTGATTCGCATGAAACTGGCGATCCTGCGGCACGCACTGCGGGACAGTCAACGCGCGGTCTTGGTGGTGCTGGGTGCGACTTTCGGCCTGGTCGCCGCGGCCGGCACGATCTGGGGATCGCTGCAGAGCGGCCGAGTTCTGGCCGCCGCGCTGGCTTTGTGGACCTTTGGTTGGATTTTCGGTCCGGTCTTCACCGGGGGCGACGAGAGCCTGCGGCCGGAGTTCTTCTCGATGCTGCCGTCCACCCGGCGCCGGTTTGTCGGTGGCCTGTTGTCCGCGTCTTTCGTTGGTGTGGCACCGCTGGTCAGCCTGTTCGCGCTGCTGTCGCTGGTCGTTTACGGCGCTCACCTCGGAGTCGCCGCCGCCTTCGTCGCGCTGCCAGCGGTGGCTCTGCAACTGGCCCTGATGGTGCTGCTCGCCCGGGTGACGGTCGCACTTTTCGGACTGTTGCTGCGATCGCTCGCCGGCGCGATCGTCGGTGGTCTGCTCAACGCGCTGGTGATGGCGTTCGCCGCGCAGGGCTGGGCGGTCGTGCTGGCGTTCGCGCCAGCCGGCGGCCTGGGCTGGGTGGGTGGACGTGGTGCTGCGGGCGGTGCCATCGGGCTGGGGGATGGCCGCGGTCGAGGCAGCCGCCCGCGGTGACTGGGCGCGGGTTTTCGCGGCCCTGCTGGGTTTGGCGGTGCTGAGTGCGGGACTGTTCGGTGCCTGGATGCTGCTTTTGCCGCTGCGTACCGGAAATCCCCGGCTGCAAGGCAGTGCGCGGCGGCTGTTGGTGGCGCGTGGCACGCTGGGCACCGCGGTCGGAAAGGAATTGCGGAGTTGGACGCGGGACTTCCTGCGAGTCGGCATGGGAGTTTTTTTCGCTCAGCTATGGCCTACTTTTCTGCCTCCTGCCGCTGGTGCTCGGCTGGATGGTCGAATTGCCTTTCGCGGGACTGATTTTCGTTGCGATGGCGGCCGCCACGGCGGCGAACCTTTACAGCACGGACGGCACCGCGCTTTGGGCGATCCTGCTGACGCCAGGTGCCGAGCGGGTGGACGTACGAGCGAGGCAGACGGCCTGGTTGCTCGCGGTCGGCCCGATCGCGCTGGTGGTCACCGTGGTGCTGACGGCGGGGAGCGGACAGACCTGGGCGTGGCCGCTGGTTTTGTCTTTGCTGCCGGCCATGCTCGGCGGCGGCGGCGCTGGCGTGGTCGTGCTGGCGTCGGTTTTCGCCCTGATTCCCGGCACGGATCCGCAGAAGCGCGGCAACAATCCGCTCAGCCTCGGAGAAAAGGGCGGTGACGCGATGGGCCTCTCACGTACTTGCTGCTGGCCTGCGTGCCGTTGACCGGTGTTCCCGCGCTGCTCGCGACGTTCGTTGGTTCGTGGTGGGGCGTCCCGACCGGGATTGTCAGCGGAGCGCTGTGTTTCTGGGGCTTTGGCGCGCTGGCGATTCGCCGGCTGCAAGCCCGCGGGCCGGAACTGTTGAACCTGATGCGAATGGGCTCTACCGGCCGTGCGCAGTCCGAGCGGTCGCTCTCGATCAATCTTCCGGTCATGCAACGACTGCTGGTCGGCCTCTGCCTCGGTTTTGGTGCCATCCCCCTGATTCCGCAGGGCATCGTGCCGGCGGTTTCGTTGCTCGTCGGCAGTCGGACCCGCTCGTGGTTCCTCGCCTTGTACGCGCCGGCCGGCTGGCAGTGGCCGACCGCGCTCGCGATGGTGGCCCTCGGGCTGGCCATGTACGGGATCGGCGTGACCCTCATCGTCCGTGCCCGCAGGCGTACCGGCGCCCTCGCCTGACGGCCGCGATGGCCTCATCACGTGCGTGGGCTGAATTTTCGTCGAGTGCGGGACTTTATCCCGCACTCGACGTCGAGTGTGGGGTTTTGTGCCGCACTCGACGCTAGACCCCCATGAGGCACCGGGTCACGGAGTGAGCTCGGTCATAGCACCGAAACCGGCCAGAGTGCGGGCGTCCCGCTCGGCCAGTCCTTTCAGGTTCAGCAGCTGTCTGCGCATCATCACGAAATCGCCCCAGGCCAGCAGGGTGGCGCCGAACCGGCCGCTGCCCAGCACCAGCCGGCAGATCAGCCGGCAGTTCTGGTCGTCCAGCGGCTCGATCGCGTAGGTGCCCGCCAGCGGGCCGAAAAGCCGTTCGGCGGCCGGGAACGAGCGGCCGGAGAACTGATGCCCGGGTTCGATGTCGACCAGGGTGAACACCATGAGCTGCTGCCCGGCGGCGAGTTTTTCGGCTCCTGGCGTGAGAATCCGCGGGCTGCGCCGACCCCAGTGGTCGATCCAGTCGTAGCTGTACGGCGCCACGCGGTCTGACAGAGCCAGCGGTAAGCGACCGGGGCGGGCGCTCGTACGGTCACCGCTCTCGTCAGCCGCTCGACCGGGCCAGCCAGGTAATTGTCGGCCGGATAGGTCCGGGTGACCTCGGCGCTGGTGGCGCCCCAGTTGCGTGCCCATCCTCGGATCATCGGCCTGCCTTCCGTACGGTGCCGTATGGTCTCACCGTACGGTACCGTACGGCGATGGTGGTGAAAAGGCGGTTGTCCCGGCAGGACTGGGCCGAAGCGGCGCTGGCCGCGCTCGCCGACGGCGGTCTGGCCGCGGTGGCTGTGGAGCCGCTGGCGATCCGGCTGGGCACCACCAAAGGCAGCTTTTACTGGCATTTCGCCAACCGGGAGGCGCTCGTCCAAGCGGCCGTCGAGCGGTGGGCCGACGAGCACACCGAGGCGTTGATCCGGCAGTTGGAGCCTGTCTCCGATCCCGCCACTCGGCTCCGCCAGCTCTTTGAGGCCGCCATCGGCAGCGGTCGCATCAGCCGGGCGGAGCTGGCACTGCTCGCCCACGCGGACGACCCACTGGTGGCGCCGGTGCTGTCCCGGGTGACCGCTCGCCGGGTTGACTTCATCGCCGCCTGCTACGCCGAGACCGGCGTCCCTCCCGGCGACGCGCGCCGGCACGCGGTGCTCGCGTACACCGCGCACATCGGGCTCATCCAGGCACAACGTGCCAGCGGCGGGACACTGCTGGCGGACCGGGACCGGCCGGCGTACCTGGATTTCCTCTACCGCGTGATCAGCGTGGAGAGACCGCCGAGGCGGTAAACGCGGATGTGCGCCAGAGGGTCGCACCGCCGCCGTACGGTAGAACCTGGCTGGCACACGAAGGGAGCGTGGCGGGGTGCGCGTACTGGTGGTCGAGGACGAGCGGGCGCTGGCCGACGCGCTCACCCGCGGGTTACGCCGGGAGGGGATGGCCGTCGACGTGGCGTACGAGGGCACCAGCGGGCACGAGATGGCGCTGACCACTCGGTATGACGTGGTGGTGCTCGACCGCGACCTGCCGGGCGTGCACGGCGACAAGATCTGCGCGGACCTGGTGGCCTCCGGGACGCTGACCCGGGTGCTGATGCTGACCGCGAGCGGCACGGTCGCGGATCGGGTCGAGGGGCTGGAGATCGGCGCGGACGACTACCTGCCCAAGCCGTTCGCCTTCGACGAGCTGGTCGCGCGCGTACGAGCGCTGGGCCGGCGGGCGACTCCACCGGCGCCGCCGGTGTTGGCCGCGCAGGGGGTCGCGCTGGATCCGGCCAAGCGGACGGTCACCAGGGGTGGTCGGCCGGTCGAGCTGACGCGTAAGGAGTTCGGCGTGCTGGAGGTGCTGCTGGCCGCCGGTGGCGCGGTGGTGTCCAGCGAGGAACTGCTGGAACGGGTCTGGGACGCCAACGCCGACCCGTTCACGACGACCGTACGGGTGACGATGATGACGTTGCGCAAGAAACTCGGCGAGCCCCAGGTCATCGAGACGGTGGTTGGCGCCGGCTACCGGGTCTACCCGTCATGACCGCGTTCGCGCCGGCCGGCGGGCCGCTCGCAGGCCCGGCCCGGCACCGGTTGCGGCCGACCCTGCGGCTGCGGCTGACGATCATCAACGGCGCGCTGCTGATCGCCGCCGGGGTGATCCTGCTGGGGCTCGCGTGGCTGATCGTGAACACCGGTCTCACCACCAGCGAGCAGGCGATGCCGGGCACCACCGTCACGGTCCGGCATGCCGACGGCACCACCGAGCGGATGGACGCTGCGCAGTGGCAGCGCGAGCGGGCCGAGGCGATCGAGGACAACCTCCTGCTGGAGGGCGCGTTCGCGCTGTTCGTGGTGTCCGTCATCGGTGTGACGGGTGGCTATCTGGTGACCCGCCGGGCACTGCGGCCGCTGCACGTGCTGACTCAGGCGGCTCGCGGGCTCTCCACCGACACGCTGTCCGAGCGGATCTCGCACATGGGCCCGGATGACGAGGTCAGCGAGCTGGCACAGACCTTCGACGGGATGCTGGACCGGCTGGGCGCCGCGTTCGACAGCCAGCGCCGGTTCGTCGCGAACGCGAGCCACGAGCTGCGGACGCCGTTGGCCGTCATGCGCACTGAGATCGATGTGACGCTGTCCGATCCGGACGGTTCGAACGAGGACCTGCGCCGGATGGGCCGGGTCGTCAGAGACGCCTCCAAGCGCGCCAACGACCTGATTGAGGCGCTGTTGCTGCTTGCTCGTACGGAGGCACAGGCCGGTCGCCGACTCAACAAGGAAGTCGCCGTCGACCTCGCCGTCGGGGTGTCGTCCACGCTCAACGCGATCAGCCGGGAGGTGCGCCGGCTGTCGCTGCAGGTGGAGACGATGTTCGCGCCGGCGATGGTGATGGGCGACCCGGCCCTGTTGGAGCGGCTCGCCGGCAACCTGATCGAGAACGCGGTCCGCTACAACCTGGCCGGCGGGCGACTGCAGGTGCGTACGGGCAGCGACGCCACCAGTGCGTGGCTGGTGGTCGCCAACACCGGGCCGGAGATCGATCTCGCCGAGGTGCCGCAGCTGTTCGAGCCGTTCCGGCGCGGTGGCGTGGAGCGGACCGGCACCCGAGGCGCCGGGTTGGGGCTCTCGATCGTGCGAGCCGTGGTCGACGCGCACAGCGGGATGGTCAAGGCGGTGCCGCTGCTCAACGGCGGTCTGGAGGTCACCGTCACGTTGCCAACCGCGGCTGTTCAGCGCCCCGCCGCGGTCGCCGGCCGAGCCGCGGTGCCCAGCTGAGCGTCTGGAGAGAAGAAGGAAGCGCAGCCCGACAGATGGGGGGTTTCCGTCGGACTGCGCACAGTTATTCTCTCACCACAGCGCGGTGGGTGAAACGACATCGCGACAAAAGTTTCGACCGCGTCCTGTCGTACGACGGCGTTGCCGCTGGACACCCGCCTTTTGCAGGGAAATCTCAGCGGCAACGACCGTTTTCAGGCGGCAGCATCTTATGCGGAAAAGACATACATAGAATGACCGTTTCGTGCCTGAATTTCGCTATTCTTATGTACGGCGGGGATAACGTCCTACGGCATGCTGGCGACGCCTGGGGCGAGGAACCGCCGGCCGGTGACCTTCTCCGAGACGCCGAGCCGGTCCAGCGCCGGCGTGATGCCGCCGAGATGGAACGGCCAGCCGGCGCCCAGGATCAGGCAGAGGTCGATGTCCTGCGCCTGCGCCACCACCTTCTCGTCCAGCATGATCCGGATCTCGTCGGCGACCGCGCCGAGCGCTCGGTCCCGAACAGCGTCCTCCGTAAGGACCGTATCGCCGACCTCCAGTAGGGCGGCGACCGCTGGATCGACCTGCTGCGTACCGGTTTCCCAGGTGTAGAAGGAAGACTTGCCAGCCTCGACCAGCTTTTTCAGATTCGACGAGACGTGAAAGCGAGCGGGGAAGGCGCCGTGCAGTGTTTCGCTCACGTGCAACGCGATAGCCGGGCCGACCAGCTGCATCAACAGCATCGGGCTCATCGGCAGGCCGAGCGGCTCGGTGGCCCGGTCCGCGACCTCGATCGGGGTGCCCTCGTCCACGGCTTTCATGATCTCGCCCATAAAACGGGTGAGGACACGGTTGACCACGAAGGCTGGCGCGTCGGCCACCAGCACGCTGGATTTCTTCAGCTGCTTCCCCACGGCGAACGCGGTGGCGAGCGTCGCGTCGTCGGTTTTGGCCGCTCGTACGATTTCCAGCAGCGGCAGCACCGCGACCGGGTTGAAGAAGTGGAAGCCGACGACCCGCTCCGGGTGCTTCAGCTCGGACGCCATCTCGGTGATCGACAGCGAGGACGTGTTGGTGGCCAGCACTGTTTCGGCTGGCACGACCGCCTCAACCTCGGCGAAGACCTGCTTTTTGACCGAGATCTCCTCGAAAACCGCCTCGATCACGAAGTCCGCGTCGGCGAAGGCATCCTTCGTCAGCGAGCCGGTGACCAGCGCCTTCAGCCGGTTGGCGGTGTCGGGGGAGACCCGCTTCTTGGCCAGCAGCTTGTCGATTTCGCTGTGGACGTACGAAACTCCCTTGTCCACCCGGGCCTGGTCGATGTCCGTCATGACGACCGGTACGAGCAGCCGGCGGGCGAACAGCAGCGCCAGCTGGCTGGCCATCAGGCCGGCGCCGACAATGCCGACCTTGGTCACTGGCCGGGCCAGGCTCCGGTCCGGCGCGCCGACCGGCCGTTTCGCCCTTTTCTGTACGAGGTCAAAAGAATACAAGCCGGCGCGCAGCTCGTCCGTACCGATCAGGTCGGCCAGCGCCTCGTCCTCGGCCGCCGTACCTTCCTCGAAGGACGCGGTTTTGGCCAGCTTCAACAGGTCCAGCGCACGATAGGGAGCCGGCGCGGCACCGTGTACGCGGCCGTCGACGACCGCCTTTCCGCGCGCCAGCGCGTCATCCCAGGCCTGGCCGCGGTCGATTTCCGGGCGTTCGACCACGATGTCGCCGCGCAGGACACCGGCGGCCCAGCCGAGCGAGCGCTCCAGGAAATCGGCCGGCTCGAACATCACGTCCGCGATGCCCAGCTCGAAAGCCTCGGTGGCCCGCAGCATTTTGTTCTGGTTCAGGGCATTCTCGATGATGACCTTGACGGCCTTGTCCGCGCCGATCAGGTGGGGCAGCAGCTGAGTGCCGCCCCAGCCTGGCACCAGGCCGAGGAAGCATTCCGGGAACGAAATCGCGGCGGCCCCCGACGAAAGTGTCCGGTAGTCGCAGTGCAGCGCGACCTCCAGGCCGCCGCCCATGGTGGCGCCGTTGTTGACAAACGCGAAGGTCGGGATGGAAGTGTTCTTCAGTTTCGCGAAAACGTGGTGCCCGGACCGTGCGATGGCGAGCGCCTCGTCCCGGGACGACAGCGCGCCCACACCGGAAAGGTCAGCGCCCACCGCGAAAATGAACGGCTTGCCGGTGATCGCGATCGCTCGTACGGCCGGAGAGCGCGCCTGGATCTCGTCGATCGCGGCTTCCAGCTCCGCCAGCCCGCCCGGACCGAAAGTGTTCGGGCGAGTGTGGTCGTGGCCGTTGTCCAGCGTGATCAGCGCGATGTCGCCAGCCAGATAACGGACGTGGGAGTGGGTGACGACCTCGTCCGGAAAGTGCTTGGCCAGTTCTGAAGTATTGGTCATCGGGATGTCTCTTTTCCAGTCCAGTGCGGGTTTTCCCAGATGACGCTGCCGCCCATGCCGATGCCGATGCACATGGCGGTGAGGCCGTACCGAACGTCCGGCCGGGCCTCAAAATGCCGGGCCAGCTGGGTCATCAGCCGCACTCCGGAGGAAGCGAGCGGGTGGCCGATGGCGATCGCGCCGCCCCACGGGTTGACGCGATCGTCGTCGTCCGCGATGCCGAAGTGTTCCAGGAACGCGAGGACCTGGACGGCGAATGCCTCGTTCAGCTCGAAAATTCCGATGTCCTCAATGGACAGTCCGGTCTTCGCGAGCGCTTTCTCGGTGGATGGTACGGGACCGATGCCCATCACTTCTGGCTCCACGCCGACGAAACCGTAGCCGACCAGCCGCATGGCGACCGGAAGTTCGAGCTCTTCAGCAACATCCTCGGCGGCCAGGATGCAGGCGGTCGCGCCGTCGTTCAGGCCAGCCGCGTTGCCGGCGGTGATCCGACCGTGCGGGCGGAACGGCGTCTTGAGCCCGGCGAGACCTTCCAGCGTGGTACCCGGCCGCGGCGGCTCGTCGGCGGTCGCGAGGCCCCAGCCGTGCTCGGCGGAGCGGGTCGCCATCGGCACCAGGTCGCGGTCGATGTGGCCGTTGGCCAGCGCTTTCGCGTATTTCTGCTGGCTGGCGAGCGCGTACGCGTCGCAGCGTTCCTTGGTCAGGCCCGGGAACCGGTCGTGCAGGTTTTCCGCGGTCGAGCCCATCACCAGCGCCGACGGGTCGACGATCTTCTCGGCCAGGAACCGCGGGTTCGGGTCGACGCCCTCGCCCATCGGGTGCCGGCCCATGTGTTCGACACCGCCGGCGAGCGCGATGTCGTACGCGCCGATGGCGATGCCGCCGGAAACCGTGGTCACCGCCGTCATCGCGCCCGCGCACATCCGGTCGATGGCGTAACCGGGGACCGTCTTGGGCAGCCCCGCCAACAGCGCGGCGGTCCGGCCGATGGTCAGTCCCTGGTCGCCGATCTGGGTGGTCGCCGCGATCGCGACCTCGTCGATGCGCTCCGGCGGCAGGCCCGGATTGCGGCGCAACAGCTCACGGATCACCCGTACGACCATGTCGTCGGCCCTGGTCTCGGCGTACAAACCCTTGGGCCCGGCCTTGCCGAACGGCGTGCGGGCGCCGTCGACGAAGACGACGTCCCTAATCTCCCGGCGAGTGCGGGTGGTGGACACAGCAGGCCTCCCGATCGGTGACTCCGTATTGATCGCGAGACTACTACTCGCCAGTAACATTCGGCTCGCCAGGTTGGCCAACTTCACAGCCGTCGCGGTGACAATCGGATTCCGATTGTTACCACGGCAACTTCCTGACCTGCATTTTCACTCGCCGTGGTAACAATCGGGCAATTCGGTCAGAGGCTACGCCGGGCTGAGGGCGCCGGCCAGCGGAGCTGCGGCGAGCGAGATCTGCCATTCGCGGGCGCCGTGGGCGCGCAGCACCGAGCCGACGGAGTCGGCGGTCACGGCGGCCGGCGGGTCCCAGGCCAGGCGGCGGACGACATCGGGGGTGAGCAGGTTCTCCACCGGGATGGCGTGCTGGCCAGAGAGCTCGCCCATCGCCGTACGGGCCGCGGCGAGGCGGCTGGCGGCGTCCGGGTTCTTGTCGGCCCAGCGGTTCGGCGGCGGTGGGCCGTCTGGTGGCGCCGAGATGGGCGGCAACTCCTCGCCGGACTCGGCGCGGGCGGCGGACAGCGCCCCCATCCACAGGTCGGCGAGCCGGCGGTTGGCGCGGCCGGAGAAGATCGGCAGCGTCAGCAGGGTTCGTACGTCGGTGGGGTCGGCGAGGGCGGCGCTCACGATGGCGGAGTCGGGCAGCACCCGGCCGGGCGCGATGTCGCGTTCGCGGGCCAGCCGGTCGCGGGTTTGCCACAGCGACCGCACGCGGCTGAGACCGCGCTGCGTACGCACCTTATGGACGCCTGACGTCCGTCTCCACGGCTCGGCGCGCGGCGGGTTCGGCGGCCGGACCGCCAGCGCGGCGAACTCCTCCAACGCCCAGTCGAGCTTGCCTTGGCGGGCCAGTTCCTCGGTGAGCGCGTCCCGCAGGTCGACCAGCAGTTCGACATCCAGCGCCGCGTAGGTCAACCACTCGGCCGGCAGCGGGCGCGTACTCCAGTCGGCCGCCGAGTGGGTCTTCTCCAACTGGAAGCCGAGCACCCGCTCGACCATCGCGCCCAGCCCGACCCGCTCGAAGCCGGCCAGCCGGCCGGCCAACTCGGTGTCGAAGAGCTTGCGCGGATGCATGCCCAGCTCGGCGAGGCACGGCAGGTCCTGGCTGGCCGCATGTAGCACCCACTCGGCGTCCGCGAGCGCGGCGTCCAGGTCGGCCAGCCCACCCACCTCGGGTGGATCGGCCGGCGTGGCCAGGTCGGCGGCGGCCGCGAACGGCACCGGGTCGATCAGGGCCGTACCGGCGCCTTCTCGGCGCAGCTGCACCAAATAAGCGCGCTGGCTGTAGCGGTAGCCAGAAGCGCGCTCGGCGTCGATCGCCACCGGACCGCTGCCGGCCGCGAACCGGGCTATCGCGGCCTCGAGCCGCCCCGCCGAAGTGATCGGATCGGGCGTGCCCTCCCGTGGCTCCAAGAGCGGTGTCGGCGCCACGGACTCGGTCGCGGCACCGTCATCCTGGGAGGCGTCGACCGGTGCGGCCTCAGAAGCCGTCAACTCGTCGAACTCAGCCACGGCACCACCGTACGGCCGCACCACTCGGCGTGTCGTGCCGGCGCGCCGAATAAGCCTGCTTTGTGACCACCGGCTACCGCGTCCGACCGTCCATAAGGGGGGTGACGCCGGGCGGCGGCAGACCGGCCGTGGACGCCAGCAGCGTGCACCATGCCTCCAGATGTGGGCCGAGGGCGGTGTCCAGTGCCGTCCAGGAAGCGCGCAACTCAACGTCGGCGGTGTCCGCCGGTCCGGCGAGATCACCGAACCGGCTGGGCTGGTGGTGGGTCACGGTCCCGCCGGCCGCGGTGTACTGGGCGCCGTTGTCGTCCAAGGACTCGACCAGCCAGCTCCAGCCGACCTCGGCCAGCAATGGGTCGGCGGCCATCTCGCTGTCCAGCTCGGCGCTGACGAAGGTGACGATCCGCAGCAGCCCGTCCCAGGCCTCCTGGCCGGCGGGGTCGTACAACAGGATCAGCCGCCCGCTGGCCACTTCGCTGTCATCACGGGTGACCGAGGCGCTCATCGCGAACGAGTACGGCGCGAGGCGCTGCGGCGGCGGGATCTCCTCGAGGGCGATCTCGGCGCGCGGCTTGACCTCGCACAAGGCGTTGACGGCCTGCGCGAACACGTCCGGCACCTTGCTGGCAGACGCGGCGGACTCCGGCATGACCGCAGGGTATGCGCATCCGCCGGCCCGGTGGGGTATCGGCGCGCCGACGTCCCATGACTGTGCTCGTACGGGCGTCCGCCCGGTCCTGCCTGCCAGCTCGCGGCCGCGCGTGGAACGATGGATCTCGATGACCACCATTTCGCCTTTTTTGAGCGCCTGTCGCGGCCTTCCGGTGCCCTTCACGCCCGTCTGGTTCATGCGTCAGGCCGGCCGCTCGCTGCCGGAATACCACGCGGTGCGGGCCGGCACCCCAATGCTGGACACCTGTCAGCGTCCGGATCTGGTCACCGAGATCACCCTGCAGCCGGTCCGCCGGCACAAGGTCGACGCGGCCGTCCTCTACTCCGACATCATGGTGCCGTTGCGCGCGCGCGCGGCCGGCGTGGACGTCGAGATCAAGCCCAATGTCGGTCCGGTCATCGCCGACCCGGTCCGCGACCGGGCCGCGGTCGACCGGCTGCGGCCGCTGCAGGCCGACGACGTGTCCTTCATCACCGAGGCGGTCAAGCAGCTCGTCGGCGAGCTCGGCGACACCCCACTGATCGGCTTTGGGCGGGGCGCCTTTCACGCTCGCGAGCTACCTCGTCGAGGGCGGGCCCAGCAAGTCGTACGCGCGCACCAAAGCACTTATGCACGCCGATCCCGCGACCTGGCACGCGCTCTGTGACGTGCTCGCCGACATCACGCTGACCTTCCTGCGCGTGCAGGTGGACGCCGGCGCCGCTGCGATCCAGCTCTTCGACTCGTGGGCCGGGTCGCTTTCCGAGGCGGACTACCGGGCGTACGTCCAACCGCACAGCGCCCGGATCTTCGCCGGCCTGGACGACTTTTCGGTGCCGCGCATCCATTTTGGGGTTGGCACCGGCGAGCTGCTGCCGGCGATGGCGCAGGCCGGCGCCGATGTGGTCGGCGTCGACTGGCGGATCCCGCTCGACGTGGCCAGCGCCCGGATCGGGTCTGACTACGCTGTACAGGGAAACCTCGATCCGGCCCTGCTGTCCGCCGGCGAGGCGGTCCTGGAGGAACAGGTCCGCCGCATCCTCGCCCGAGGGCAAGGCCGCCCGCGGCCACGTCTTCAACCTCGGCCACGGCGTGCCACCCGATGCCGACCCAGGCGTCCTCACCGCGCTCGTCGAGACCGTCCACCGCCTTTCCGCAGCCTAACGCGAGGTCAGGGCTTGTCGGGTTCCTCCTGGGCGGTCGGAGCGGTTGAGGTGGGCGAAACCGTGGCGGTGAGCAGCGATGTGAGGTCGGCTTCTGGGCCCGAGGAGCCGCCGGCGAGGGCGACTCGGGGGGGAGTACGCCGGCGGCGCCAGAGGAACCAGAGTGCGGCGGCCGGGATGCCAATGACGACGAGGAAAGGGAGCAGGGCGCCGAACACGGTGAGCAAGACCGTGACCGTACTGACCAAAGCGCTCCACCCCGCCGCGAGGCCGGCGCCGAAACCGGTGGGCGTGGCCGCTTTTTTTTGCGGGCGCCGAGGTGGCCACGACTCGGACCGTGATGGTGGACAGGTTGATCTGGTCGTCCAGCGTCTTTTTCTGACCCAGCAACGTTTCCAGCGCGGTTTCCCGGTCGGAGAGCTGCTGCTCAAGCGTCACGATGTCGCTGATCTGCTGTGCTCGGGCGAAAAGTGCGCGGGTCCGGTTCACACTGGCCTGCGCGGTGGCGATCCGGCTGTCCAGGTCGACGACCTGTCCGGTCACGTCCTGGGTGCCGATCGTACGGTTGGTTTCGGTGCCTAGCTTGGAAAGCGCGTTCACCGTCGAGAGAGCGGGCGGCGGCGGCACCCGCAGCACCAAGGTCGCGGTGGCGGTTGCGCCCTGGCCGGAGCGCTGGTCCGAGCCGACTTGGCCGCCGGCGCCGGTGGCCAGCGCGGTGGCCTGGTCCGCCACCTTGTCCACTGTGGACGTACTAACCGTCATGTCTCCGTTGTAGACGACTGATTTTGGCTGTAAGGGCGGAAGTTTGGGCACCGAACCGCCGGCCGCCGCGCCGGGGCCGCTGGTGCCGGGGACGGCTGGTACGCCATCGGGAACCCCGCCGTTGCGAACCGGCGCGGAGAAGCCCGAGCCGGTGCTGGAGGTGCAACCGGCGAGGGCGGGACCGGTGACGAGGATGGTCAGGACAGCGGCGGCCAGCCAGCGGCGGCGAGTCAGGGAAATCACGGCGGGTCCTCCCGTGGGGTGCAGCGAAACGATGTGGATGTGACTCCGCGCGAGTGCCGGCGGTTCCCGCCGAACGGATGGCCGTGGCTGGCCGTTCGGGCGACTTTGAGACGATCGGGCGGTGAGCGAAACCGCAGCGCATGTCGTGGTTGTTGGCGGAGGCATCGCGGGGGGGTGTCGGCGGCGTTGGCGGTACGGCGGCAGCCCCGCCGGGCACCGCGATCACCCTCGTCGAGCAGGCCGGCCGACTCGGCGGCAAGCTGCTGACCGGCGAGGTGGCCGGCCACCGGGTGGAGGGGGTGCCGAGACGTTCCTGGTTCGCCAGCCGGAGGCCGCCGCGCTCGCCGCCGACCTGAAGATCGCGCTCGTACACCCGGCCGTCGGCGCCGCCGGGGTGTGGGTACGGGATCGGCTCGCGCCGCTCCCGGCCGGCACCATGATGGGCGTGCCGGGCGATCCGGCCGCGCCCGGGCTGGCCGAGGTGTTGCCGCCGGCGGCTTTCGCGGCGATCGCGGCGGAGGTCGGGCAGCCGGCGAAGGAACCGCTGTTGCCTGCGGGCGTCGACATGTCGGTCGGCGCCCTGGTGCGGTCCCGGCTGCCCGGTGAGGTTGTCGACCGGCTGGTCGATCCGCTGCTCGGCGGGGTGTACGCGGGACGTGCCGACGGCCTGTCCGTACGAGTGACGGCCCCCGCGTTGGCCGCGGCGGCGGAGCGGGAGCGCTCGCTGGTCGCCGCGGCGCGGGCCGCGACCGGCGGTCCGCGTCCGGCCGGGCCGCCGGCGCCGGTGTTCGGCGCGGCTGAGACCGGCATGACCGACCTGATAGAGGCGGCCGCGCAGGCGTCCGGCGCGGACGTACGACGTGGCCTCCCGGTCCGTGAGCTGCGCCGCCGGCCGCGGGGCTGGGAGCTGGTGATCGGCTCCGCCCGGGACCCGCGGGTGCTGGTCGCGGACGCGGTGGTGCTCGCCGTGCCGGCGAGCCCGGCGGCCCGGTTGCTGGCTGACCTCAGCCCGGTCGCCGCCGAGATCGGCGCGGTCGAGTACGCGAGCATGGCGCTGGTGACACTGGCCCTGCCGGCCGGTGACCTGCCCGGCGGTGGCTTGCCAGCCGGCAGCGGGTTTCTGGTCTCTACGGACTCCGGCCTGGTGGTTAAGGCCGCCACCTTCATGTCGCAGAAATGGGGATTCGCGGACGCCGGCGAGCTGGCGATCGTACGAGCGTCCGTTGGTCGTTTTGGCGACGCCGAAGTGCTGCGGCGCGACGACGAGGACGTGGTGCGGTTGGTGCTGGACGACCTCGCCACGGTCTTCGGCGGTCCGCTGCCGGCCGCGATCGACACCACGGTGACCCGCTGGGGTGGCGGGCTGCCGCAGTACGCGCCCGGTCACCTGGACCGGGTGGCTCGGGTCCGGTCGGCGTTGGCCGAGTATCCGACTCTCGCGTTGGCTGGCGCCGCGTACGACGGGGTGGGCATCCCCGCGTGTGTGCGATCGGGCACTGCGGCGGGGACCCGCGTAGCCGAAGAGCTGGTGCGGCGGCAACAATCGGGTTATGGCCGATGAAGCGACGCCCACCAACCCCAACGCAGCCCGCATCCGGGAGCTGAACGCGACCGTTCGCTACACGATGTGGTCGGTTTTCCAAGCCACCTCGCCGCTGCCGGTGAACCGCTCGTCGGTGACCGCCGAGCTGGAGGAACTCATCGGCCAGCTCGGTGAGAAGGATGTCGTCGTAAGGGGTCTTTATGACGTGTCCGGCTTCCGCGCTGACGCGGATCTGATGGTCTGGTGGCACGCTCCCCAAGCGGAGGACCTGCAAGAGGCGTACGGCCGGCTGCGCCGCTCGACGCTTGGCTCGCATCTGCGACCGGTCTGGTCACAGATGGCGCTGCACCGGCCGGCCGAGTTCAACAAGAGCCACCTGCCGTCGTTCATCGCTGACGAGAACGCGCGCCGCTATGTCAGCGTCTATCCGTTCGTCCGCTCGTACGAGTGGTATCTGCTGCCCGACGAAGAGCGCCGGGCAATGCTGGCGGAGCACGGAAAGATGGCCCGCGGGTATGCGGACGTACGGGCCAACACGGTGTCGTCGTTCGCGCTCGGCGACTACGAGTGGATCCTGGCTTTCGAAGCCGACGAGCTGCACCGGCTCGTCGACTTGATGCGCGACCTGCGCGCCTCCCGGGCCCGCCAGCACGTCCGCGAGGAGATCCCGTTCTTCACCGGCCCCCGTCGTACGCCCGCCGACCTCGTCGCCTCCCTTCCGTAGCGGTCAGCCGAGAGCGGGGTAGCCGGCGCCGGGAGAGAGGGCGCGGCCGCGGTGAGGAGCACGCCCGTACGCGCGTCCAGTGCTTCGTACATGCGGTCCATGCCGAGCCACCCCCGGCGGCGACGACGAACAGCGTCCGGCCGTCCGGGCCGCCCAGCATGCAGGCGAAACAGCCACGGTCGACCGGCACCCTCTGGAGCACCTCGCCGCCTTCCCGGACGCGTACGCAGTGCTGGTGCGGCACGTCTGCGTACCAGACAGCACCGTCGGCATCCAGGCAGATCCCGTCCGGGTTGTCCGCGCCGAGATCGGCCCAGACTCGCCGGTTCGACAGGCCGCCGTCGTCGGCAATGTCGAAAGCGGTCAGCTGATTCGCGTGTGATTCGGCGACGATCAGCGTCTTGTTGTCGGGCGTGACGGCCATCCCGTTGCCCCAGGCGAGCCCGTCGGCCACCTGCCGGCCAGTGCCGTCCGGCGTCACCAGCGCGATCGTGCTGCCGTTGACGTATGCGTTGCCGCGGCCGTCACCACCAGCTCGTTGAACGTCTTGTCGATGCCGCTCAGGTCGGCGTATGTGCTGAGCGTCCCGCTTGCTTCTTGGCGCAGCAGCAGCGCCTCCTGCCCGGAAACCACCAGCAGCTGGCCGTTCGGCAGCCAGTCGATCGAGTACGGGACGGTGGTCGGCACTCGTACGGTCACCTCCCGGTCGCCGTCGAGGCTGACCGCGACCACTTCCTGGGTGCCCCAGTTGGCGCACCACAGCCGGCCGTCGTGCCATCGCGGCGACTCGCCGAATCCGAGACCCGCGGCCAAAACCTGTGTTTCTGACATGGCGGAACTCCTCGGTCTCAACGGGGACGTAGAAGCTGGCTGGCCGTTCTCGACATCGGCGTGTGCGGAATTCCGTCCTCAAGGTAGTCCGCCCCCGCGACGGCGAAGCCGAACCTGGCGTACCAGCTGGTCAGATGGCTTTGGGCGTCCAGCACGGCGGGCCGGCTGCCGGACTCGGCCAGGGCCGCGGTCATCAGCTTCGCCGCGAGACCGGCCGAGCGGCGGTCTTTGCGCGTACACACACGGCCGATGCGTGCGGTGCCGTCCGGCTCGGAGAGGAGCCGGAGATATGCCGTGGGGCTGTCCGCGTCGGCGGTCCATAAGTGCTTGGTGCCTGGTTCGACGTCGCGGCCGTCCAGCTCCGCGTACGGACATTCCTGCTCGACGACGAACACGTCGACCCGCAGTTTCAGCAACGCGTGGAAAGTTTCGATGTCCAGATCCGTGGTGGCGCAGATCTGGACATCGTCAGCGGTGTTCATAAATCCCGAATCTAGTGGTTCTCTTGCCCTTTTCGAGCGATGAGGGGCAGAGTCGGGCGGCCCGGCGGTTTCCCGTCAGACGTCCTGCGAGGGAGAGGTCACCATGATCGTCCGTTCGTGGAGCACAGTCGTACTCGCCTTCGGCCTGGCACTCACGCTCTTGGTAGCCACGGCCGCCGGCGGGTTGGGTGCGACAGCGTCGGCGGCGTCGCTGCCGTGCGACATCTATGCGGTCGCGGGCACGCCGTGCGTAGCGGCGCACAGCACGACCAGAGCGTTGTTCGCGTCGTACGAGAGGCCGCTCTACCAGGTCAAACGTGCTTCCGACGGCGCCACCCATGACATCGCCCTGTTGTCGACTGGCGGCTATGCCAACGCGGGCGACCAGGATTCCTTCTGCGCCCAGACCACGTGCCGGATCAGCAGGATCTACGACCAGACCGCCAACCACAACGATCTCAACCCCGCGCCGGGCGGCACGGCGAACAACGCCGCGGACCGGGGCGCTGACGCGGGCGAGCTGGCGGTCACGGCGGGTGGTCACAAGGTGTACGGCGGGTGGATCTCGCCCGGAGTTGGCTACCGGAATGCGGGCGTCGCGGCCGGTGTCGCGACGAACGGGCGGCCAGAAGGCGCGTACATGGTGGCCAGCGGCACCCATGTCGGCAGCAACTGCTGCTTCGACTACGGCAACGCGGAGAGCACTCCGGCCGACAACGGCAACGGTCACATGGACGCGGTCAGCATCGCGACCACCTGCTATTTCTCGCCGTGCAGCGGCTCCGGCCCGTGGGTCGAGGCCGACATGGAGAACGGAATGTTCCAGGGCGCCAACGGCTCCAACACCAGGAACGCCGGCAATGCCAGCGCGTACGTCACCGCGATGCTCAGAAATGACGGCCAGACGACGTACTCACTGCAGGGCGGCGACTCGCAGTCCGGCGGGCGGACTGTCCACGTGGTGGAACGGCGCGTTGCCGACTCAGGGTGGCTACCGGCCGATGCAGCAGGAGGGCGGCATCATCCTCGGAATCGGTGGCGACAACAGCAACTGGAACCGGGGCACCTTCTTCGAGGGCGTGATGGTCGCCGGTTTTCCCAGTGATGCCACCGAGAACGCGGTGGCGGCCAACGTCGCCTCGGTGGGTTACACGGGCGAGACGAACGTCCCCAACGGTCCGCAGGCAACGATCACCGGACCGGGTGGGCAATGCGTCGACGTGGCTGGTGATGACACCGGCGGCGACGGCACGCCCGTCCAGCTGTGGAACTGCCAAAACTACGCGGAAGACCAGTTCTGGACGCACCAGGCCAACGGCTCGCTGGCGACCATCGGTCACTGCCTCGACATCACCGGCAACGGCACCGCGCAGGGCACCAAAGTCGAGCTGTGGGACTGCACTGGCGGTGGTAACCAGGTGTGGCAACAGCAGTCGGACGGCTCGTTGCTCAACCCGCGGTCCGGTTTGTGCCTGGACTCGCCGGGCGACAACACGGCCAACGGGACGGTGCTGCAGATCTACCGGTGCAACGGAACCGACGCGCAGCGGTTCGCGCTGCACGGCGGTTCCTGACCCGATCCTGTTCTGGTCACCAGCCGAAGTCGAGCGGCTTTCCGGTCTCCAGCAATGATTTCAGGCTGGACAGGACCATCTCCCAGCCGTCCCGGGATTCCTCGATCTGGTCGGCGGGCAGGTCGTCGTGGGTCATCATCCGCAGGCGTACGTGCGTGCCGGCTGGTTCCAGGTCGAAGGTCACCCGGGACGTACGAGCGGGATCGCCGGCCTCGGCCGGCAGCGCCCAGCTGTGCGCGAGCCGACGCGGCGGATCCACCTCCAGGATGGTGCCGACCACGTCCGCGCCTGAGCCGTCCAGTCGCTGGTGTTCCCACGACTCGCCCTTGGTCCACGTCGAGATGTTCCGGTGCGCCCAATACTGGGTGGTGACCTCCGGATCGGTCAGCGCGGCCCAGAGTTTCTCTTGAGTGGTCGCGATATATGTGACGTAGACCTGCTGTGGCTTGTCCATGGTGGTCCCTTCGATCGTACGTTTGAGGGCACTGAGTGCTTGGAGTCCGGGCTGCTCGAACCGGGAGATCCACCGCTCGTGGATTTCCTGCAGCGGCACCGGGTTGAGGTAGTGCAGCTTCTGTCGGCCGTGCCGAACCGCGCTGACCAGACCGGCCGCCTCCAGCACCGCCAAGTGCTGGGTGACGCCCTGTCGGGTCATGTCCAGGTCGCGGCACAGGGCGCTGAGCGGCTGCCCGTTGTCGGCGTGCAGCCGGTCGAGCAGCCGCTGCCGGGTGGGGTCGGCGAGTGCTCGGAAGATCTGGGCCATGTCCTGCACGGGAACCACTATAGGCAAGTACTTACTTGCCTGTCAAACGTGAGGGCAAAAAGAAGGGCGCGCAACGGCGCGCCCTTCTTTTTGTGGATCGCTACTCGGTCGGCTCCAGCGTCAGGCTGATCGAGTTGATACAGAAGCGGTCGTCGGTCGGTGTCCCGTACCCCTCGCCATGGAACACGTGGCCGAGGTGCGAGTCGCAGTTCGCGCACCGGACCTCGACCCGGCGCATGCCCAGCGCGCGGTCCTCGATGAGCACCACATTCTGCGCGTCGGACGGGGCGTAGAAGCTCGGCCAGCCGCAGTGCGACTCGAATTTGGTGTCACTGCGGAAAAGTTCCACGCCACACGCGCGGCAACTGTAGACGCCGGTGGTCTTGGTGTCGGTGTATTCGCCGGTGAAGGGACGCTCGGTGCCGGCCTTGCGAAGCACTGCGTACTCCGCCGGCGTCAACTGCTCCCGCCACTCCTTGTCGGTTTTGGTGACCTTAGGCTGCGTCATATCTCAAGGTTACTTCGGCTGTCCAGCGGTGTGCCCCGACGCGATTCTTACGCCTTGCTAACGATGCTGCTGCCTTCGGCGAATTTTGGCGCCCCCGAATTCGAGCCTCCCTGGTGGGGCCGACAGTTCCGGGCAGAAACTGTCGGCGGGAGCCGGCAGGCTCGAGTTCGGGGGATCCTCGGATTGGGGCCCGTGAGGTTGGTGGTGACTGTGTGGCGATCGAGGCTTTTGGGATCTCGGGCTGGTGGTGCCGTCGGCGCTTGGTGGGACAGCGAACGGTGTTGCCCCTTTTATTCGGTTTGTCGGCTGGGGTGCAGCTGGATTTTCGTCGAGTGTGGGACTTTATGCCGGGCCTGTTGTCGGTGGGGCTGATGTGACTGCCGAGGCGCCGGACCCTGTCTAGATCTCTGCACAATCGGAATCCGATTGTGCAGCCGCAAACCGAAGGGACCCCCGGAGGCATCCAGCACCCCCGAAGGTCCCTTCGGCCGTTCGGAGCGTTAGTGCCAGAGCACCGGGAGGATCCGTACGACCTGCGGGTCGTGGTCGGAGACCTGGTCGGTGTATTCGCTGTTCACGTGCACGATGTCGTAGTCGTAGAACGCGCCCGGCAGGGTCAGGCCGCGGCTGAGCAGGATGTGGTCCAGCACCTCTGTGTTGCCCTGGTAGTTGTAGCTGTAGCGTTCGTTCGCCGGCAGCGTACGCGGCAGGTCGACGAGCCCGCCGCCGGCCGTCAGGATGTCGGCGGTCTGGGAGAACTGGAAGTCGTTCAGGTCACCCAGCACGATGACGGCGGCGTTGCGGTCCTTGGCCTGGATCGCGTCCACGAAGCCCTTCACCAGTGTCGCCTGCGCGTGCCGCTGCACCTCGGACGAGCGGGCCGGCGGCTGGTAGCGGCCCATCAGCGGCTGGTCGCCGAGCTTGGCGTCGAAGTGGTTGGCGATCGCGAACAGCGGCCGTCCGTAGTAGCGGAATTCGCCGGCCAGCGGTTTGCGGCTGGCGGTCCACGCGGCGTCACTTGGCGCGATCCGGCCGGGCGAGACGCTCAGCGCCGGGTGCCCCGGTGAGCCGGTGACAGCGACCGCGGTCGTGGAGTCGCCGCCCGGACGGTCCACGAAGCTGAGGCCACGGTCCGTACGGAACAGGAAGCCCTGCCGGATGTTGCCGTCCGGCTGGCCGCCGTCCTTGCCGTTGATGGGGTCGATCTGCCGGTACGAGTACGCCGGACCGCCGGCGGTCTTGATCGCGGCGATCAGCTTCGCCCAGGTCTGGTCAGCGGCCACCACGCCCTTGCCGGTGCCGTTGTTGTCCTGGATCTCTTCGATCGCGAGCAGGTCGGGGGACCGCAGGTTGCCGACCACCACAGCCGCCAGCCGATCGAACTTGCTCTGCGGGTCGGTGGGCGCGAGGTTCTCCACGTTGAACGTGCCAGCCGACAGCTCGCCGGGCAGCGTTGGCGCGGTCGTCTCGCGCGGCAGGTTGACCGCCTTGACCGCCGGCGTGGTCATCGGCAGCAGGTCGTAGTTGCCGAAGTTGTAGTCCAGCGGCCCGACGATGTCACCGGGCAGCTTGTCGCCCACGTTGACCTTCGGGGTGGCCGCGAGCGTGTCGGTCAGCGTCAGGATCTCGGTGTTGGCGTTGTCGTACGAGTAGATGACCCCGCCCCGCGGTGTCTTCGGCTTGCCGGCGCCGCCAGGTAGGACCGGCAGCTCGCCGTACGAGTTCGTCGGGCCGGCCGCGGTGGAGTTCTGGATCTTCACGAGCATGCCTTCGAGCGACTCGTAGAAGTCCAAAGCGTTGTGCTTGGGGTCAAAAGTCGCCGACGACTCCACATCGGACGGTGCGTCCGTACGGACCGCCTTGGGCGCCGTCAGTCCGCCCGGACCGACCAGCGTCGCGGCCGGGATCGGCGCCGACGCGGCGGTGACCTCGATCTTGGGCGCGCTGATCTCGGTGGTGGTCAGGTTGTTCGGATCGCCACCGGGCCGGTATTCGGTCACCTTGCCAGCCACCGTGAGGGCGTTGCCGGCCGTCACGGTCGGCTTGCCGCTGGTGAAGACGAAGACGCCCTCGCTGGTCGCGGGGTTGGTGTCGGGCTGCGGGTCCTGCATCCAGAAGCCGTTCGTGGACACCGCGGTGACCACCCCGGTCACGTCCTGGACCTTCTTGCCGACCAGCGGGGACGTGTGGGCGGCGCCCTGGATGTCGTGGATCTTGGCGCTCACCGGCGGCTCGACCGGACCGCCGGACGCGTTGTCCGGGCTCGGGTCGCCGACGGTGAAGTCGGCCGCGTTGTTGTCGGTGTCGACCCCGTCCGTACGCGACGCCGACGACGTGTTGGAGAGCGTCGCGGTGGGCGCTCTCCGAATCGTTGGCGGTCGTACCGAAGCCCACGTAGTCCCTGACACCGGCACCCGCGTGACACGTGCTGCCGCATACCTGGTTGAGCGGAATCTGGTTGGTGACCAGCGCGATCTTGCCGGCGGTGGCGCTCAGCGCGATGCTGCCGTCCACCTGCGGGGTGGGCAGCGGTGGGGCGGCGGTGTTCTGGCCGGCCGCCTCGGCGACCAGGTAGGTGCTGTGTGCGGCGACGCTGCCGGTCAGCTTGGTGACCTGCCAGTGTGGCGCCGGCGGCCGCCGCGTACTGAATGCTCCACGCGCTCACGTCGACGGCGGTGCCGGTCGGGTTATAGAGCTCGACGAAATCCCGGGCGAAGGGTGCGCCGGAGTTGCCGCCTCCGCCGTAGACCTCGTTGATGACGACGTCCGTGGAGGCCGCCTGTGCGGGGGCGGTGACCGCGAGTGCGGCCACCGTGGCGCAGGTGGCGCCGATCGAGACTGCGACAACGGATGCGCGGTGGCGCTTCCGGTCAGACAAAACCGGCACGGGTTCTCCTCGGCTGCCAGCGGACGGTGGGTCGGGGGTTGGCCCCGCTACTGCCTACCAGGCCGATCGCCTTCGCGTGGGAACTTTGGGCGGATGTTAGGTGTCTACCGATGCGAAAATAGGCATTGCCGGGCGTACGGTAACGCCATGCCAGCAACGCCAGCCGAGGAAATAGAGGTCGATGGGCACGACATTCGTCTGTCCAATCCCGACAAGGTGTATTTTCCGGATCTCGGCTCCGAACACGGAACCAAACGTCATCTCTTTGACTACTACGTCTCGGTCGGAGACGGGATCGTCCGCGCTTTGCGCGATCGGCCGACCTATTTGCAGCGGTTTCCCGGCGGGGTGACCGGCGACGAGATCTATCAGAAACGGGTGCCCAAGCACGCGCCCGAGTGGCTGCAGACCTGCCGGATCATGTTCCCGTCCGGCCGGCACGCGGACGCGATGCGCACCCAGTCGGTCGCCGACGTGGCGTGGGCCGCGACCCAGGGGACCGTCACCTTCCATCCCTGGCACGCCCGCGCGATGGACACCGACCATCCGGACGAGCTGCGGATCGACCTCGATCCGCAGCCCGGCACCACCTTCGAGGATGCCCGGTTCGTCGCTCTGGAGTACGTCCAACCGCTGCTCGCCGAGCTCGGCTTCACCGGTTTTCCGAAGACCAGCGGCAACCGTGGCGTGCACATCTACGTCCGGATCGAGCCGCGCTGGACGTTCACCGAGGTTCGGCACGCGGCGATCGCGCTGGCCCGGGAGATTGAGCGGCGCGCCGACGGCCGGGTCACCACCGCGTGGTGGAAAGAGGAGCGTGGGGAGCAGATTTTCGTCGACTACAACCAGAACGCACGGGACCGGACGATCGCCAGCGCGTACAGCGTCCGCCGCAACCCGGCCGGTTGGGTGTCCGCGCCACTCACCTGGGACGAGTTGCCGGACGCGAAGCCGGCGGACTTCACCATGGTCACCATGCCGCCGCGGTTCGCCACCCTCGGTGATCTGCACAGCGCGATCGACGACCATTCGTACGACATCAGCCTTTTGCTGGAATGGTACGAGCGAGATGAGGCGGACAAGGGCCTCGCTGACATGCCTTATCCGCCCAACTACCCCAAAATGCCAGGCGAGCCGATGCGCGTTCAACCCTCCCGCGCCAAAACTCCCGAACCCGAAGCCGCCACGGAATAATTCCTGCCAACTGGACCGGTCGCCGGGGGTGCGGGGAGAATGAGGTGCGTGTTCGAGGGATTTGAGGAATTCGACGTTCGTACGGCCGGCGCGACGATTCATGGGCGGCGGGGGGTGGTGCCGGGCCGGCTGTGCTGTTATTACACGGAATTCCGGAAACGCATCTCATGTGGCATCGGGTGGCGCCCGAGTTGGCGCGCGAGTACACGGTGATCGCCACTGACCTGCGTGGATTCGGTGACAGTGGAAAACCGGCGAGTGCGCCGGATCATTCGCCGTACAGTACAGTATGCGGGAAATCGCCCGTGACCAGGTGGAAGTGATGCGGGAGCTGGGATTTCGCGAGTTCGCCGTGGTGGGGCACGATCGTGGGGCGCGGTGCGCCTACCGGATGGCGCTTGACCATCCGGACGTCGTCGACCGCCTCGCGGTGCTCGACGTGATCCCGACCGGTGACTCCTTTCGGCTCGCCGACAAGGATTTCAGCCTCGGATTCTGGGTGTGGTCCTTCCTGGCCGCCGCGGAGCCGGTGCCGGAAACGTTGATCGCCGGTGCGCCGGACGTTTTCGTCAACCACATGCTCGATGCGTGGTCAGCTGAGATCGATTTTTTTCCGACCGATATTCGCGCCGAATATATCGAAAAATTCCGTGACCCGGCGACTGTGCACGCTATTTGTGAAGAATACCGCGCGGCCGCGACGCTGGATTTCCAGCACGACGAAGCTGATCGCGGTCAGCGCCGGATCAGTTGCCCCGTACTGGCGCTCTGGAGTGCCACCGGTGCGGTGGCTTCCTGGTACGACCCAGTGCAGATCTGGCGCGCTTGGGCCGACGATTTCCGTGGTTTCCCGGTCTCCGCAGGCCATTTTCTCCCCGAGGAAGCGCCTGAGGAGACGACCGACCGCGCACCTGCTCAGCTTTCTCGCGGAGTAGCCGCCAGTACGGGAAGGACCACTTCATCGATGATCTCGGCGATGGCCGCGTCGCTCACCGGCATGCCGTAAATCATGGATTCATTGCGCATCAAATCGAAGGGGAGGCGGGCGAGCCGCGGGCTGATCTCGGTCGTGGTGATCTCGCCGCGGGCCACCGCTCGCTGCAGAACTGGCCGTAAGATCCGGGCGCGGGCGAAAGAGGTGATCTGAGCCCGCACGGCCGCGGCCGACTCCGGGTCGCTGAAGGTTTCGGTGATCAGCCCCGGAATGAGGTCGCCGGGGACCAGATCGAAGCGGTGCGCCACTCGCTGGAGCAGGGCGATCAGGTCTGACCGCAGGCTGCCGGTGTCCGGCAGATCATCCCAGCCGGGCAGGCTGTGTTGCATCGCCGCGAGCACCAGTGCGGCACGGGTCCGCCAGCGGCGGTAAATGACCGGTTTGCTGGTCTGAGCGCGGGCCGCCACCGCCTCCATGGTCAGTTTCGGGTAGCCGACCTCGAGTACCTCCGCCCAGGCCGCGTCGAGAATGGCCCGCTCCAGCAACTCGCCGCGCCGCCGTGACGCGGTCGGGGCCTCGGTTGGCATAGCTGCCCTCACTAGATCCGTTGCGTTTCTTATTGGCCGAGTCTACACTGCCCTCATTGGATACGTATCGTTTCTTACGGAGGGTGATATGTCCACCGACACCACAGATCTGCCGGCTTTCCCGCTCGCTCGGCAATGCCCGTACCAGCCGGCGGCCGGTTACCAGGAGTTACAGGGCGAGGCGCCGATCCGCAAGGTCCGGCTATTCGACGGCAAGCCCACCTGGCTGGTCACCGGCTATGAACAAGCCCGGGCCCTGCTCGCGGACCAGCGGGTTTCGTCGGACCGCGGCAACCCGAACTTCCCCAATTTCGCGCCGGCGGTGGCGATCCTGCGGCGGGCCCGCGCGAGCGCTCCGTCCGTGCTGATCGGGACCGACGCCCCCGAACACGGCCGGCAGCGCAGGATGGTCATCCCGAGTTTCGCGGTACGTCGGATCGCCGCTCTCAAGCCCGGCATCCAGCGCATTGTCGACGCCCGACTGGACGCCATGGAAGAACATGGCGGACCCATTGATTTGGTCGCCTCGTACGCGCTGCCGATCCCGTCGATGGTCATCTGCGAGTTGCTGGGGGTGCCGTACGCCGATCACGAGTTTTTCGAGGAAAAGTCGCGACTCCGGTTGGATGAGGAGCGAGGACCGGCGGCGTTCATGGAACTCCGGGAATACCTCGACAACCTCATCAAGGCCAAGCAGGCGAACCCGGGCGATGGTCTGCTCGACGACTTGATCGCCGAGCAGACCAAGCAGGGCCGGCTGGACCGTGAGGAGTTGGTGGCCTTCGCGATCGTTCTGTTAATCGCCGGCCACGACACTACGGCCAACGTCATCACCCTCGGAACCGCCGCGTTGCTGGAAAATCCGGAGCAGCTGGCCGCGTTGCGGGCCGACCCGGAGCTGATCCCGGCCGCGGTCGAGGAGCTGCTGCGGTATGTCAGCCTCGTCAGCGCGCTGCCGCGAGT
>NZ_WOTO01000013.1 GCF_010993775.1 Fodinicola feengrottensis
GATCCGCGTAACGCATCGCGCGTCGGCCAGTTCAGTGGACAGTTGGCTTTGAGCTGCTGTAGCGGCGCGCTTCGCTTCCTCTGCGGCGCGTTGAGTTGCTCACGATCGAGTTTTCCTTTCTCTGGTCAGGAATTTTCCTTGTTTCTTCTGGCCGGCGCGGGTCGCGAGCCGGTCAGCGCATTGAACGTAACGGAGAATCGATCACCACCTTCGATGCCGGTCATGGGGTGAATGGCCGCGTAGGCCGATCCTCAGTGTGCTCACGCTCGGTTTCCTTTCACTCTGCGGCGCGTTGAGTGTGCTCACGATCGAGTTTCCTTTCTCTGGTCAGGAATTTCCTTGTTTCTTCTGGCCGGCGCGGGTCGCGAGCCGGTCAGCGGCATTGACGTAAACGGAGAAATCGATCACCACCTTCGATGCCGGGTCAGGGGTCGAATGGCCGCGTAGGCGATCAGCTTCGGCTAGCGCGGCGGCCGACGGTGGTCGGCGGGTTTTGTGTTTGCAGGGCGGCTTATCGTGAACCCGGCCAGGACCTTCTTTCTCTAAGGCCGGCCACGTGGCCGTCGTCTCGGACCATCACCACCCCCGCGCCGTCCAGGCGCGCGTGTGCGCGGCCACGACCGCGCCGGTAGCGGGGCGGCGATGGTGGTCGGCGGGTTTGTGTTTCACGGTGCGGTGCGTGAGCAGCACCCTGGACAGGCCAATCCGAGTAGGAGTTTCCACGCCAGGACACCAATCCTTGCGCGGTCACGGTCCGCTCATCGGACAGCTCGGCCGGGAACACCACCCCCGGCGGGGGACGCAAAGGTTCAGCGTCAGCCAGCGCGCCGACCGTGGTCGGCGCCCCGTCGAGCATCCGCTTGCGGGTGTCCAACCGGGCGGTGAGTCGATCCAGCAACGCCTGAGCCTGGGCCGGCGTGGTCTCGTCCGGTAATGTTCGCCACCATCGTTGCGCGGCGGAATGATTCGCCTTTTCGACAACGCCTTTGCGGTTTCCCCGCCTCGGTGGGCAAATAACGACGGTGACTCCGTAATGTTTCGCCACTTCACCGAAACTGGGCAGTACCGCACCGGTCGGTGGATAGCAAACGGTGGACATCCGGTCGAACCGCCACACCTTGGTCAGCCCACCCAGGCGCGCCACGACAGCGTCCATCGCCTCGACCAGATGCGGGAAATCCTCACTGGTAGCCAAAACTCCGCGCCACCGCGAGGAATGCGCGAGAGCGCCGACCAGTAGATGCGCGTGCTTTCCCAGGCCCCACGCCGATGGTGGATCAGGAAGTTCCAACCAGTCCCATTGCGTCTCCGCGCCCGCCGGGTGCGCGATCACCGCGGTGTCACGGCCCTTGGACCGGTCACACGCCTCGCAATGCGGACGCAGCCCCAGGTCGCGGATCGCCGCGGTCAGCGACGGATACGAACCAGTGAACCCCAACGCGACGACCTCGTCGAACAACGTCGACGCCCACAAATGCGGATCATCAACCAGCCGCTGCCGGCAATACGGCACGAACTCCGCGATCACCACCGGCTCGGACCGGACCCGCTTACCAGGCTCCCGAGCGCCACTCAAATACGCGCGGATCGTCTTCCTGTCCCGGCCCAGATGACGAGCAATCGCCGAGAGATCGACCAACCCTGCCGGCGAAGCGCGTGCGCATCCACCTCTTCCTCCACGCTGAGCATCGAGGCCCCCAACAAGTCACATAGCGAACACAGTCACTACGCACTGTCAGTAGAACCATCCTGACCAGCGCGAACGCCACGCCGGACGACACCCAACTGGGGAAAATGATCTAGCAAAAGTGGGGAATTTCAGCTAGCGCCATCATCGCGCACGTAGTAGTCACCAAGCGTGTCGTCGTACCGCCCAACAGTGCGGCAGCAGCGTTTGAAAGCGCCGCCCGGACCCACATGGGCAGGGGTCGTTGCCGCCGAGTTTTTCCACCAGCTCGGTGTCTTCGCCGACGAATCGGTGACCACGCTTGACGTGGGTCTCGCTAGAGGGAACCCCCTGCGGCGTTTGCTGCTGGGCTCAAAAGGACGCCTGGGCGTCGAAATCGTGGTCCATGACTGCCTCCTTGGTAAGGACGGCCCACGGTAGACCGCACCCGTAAGGCTGAGCCACCGAATTAAGGGCCACCGAATCAAGAGCGCCCGACAAGCGTCAGTTGACGCGACCGACAGAACCGTGCGGGCGCTGCGCCGGCCGCCGATCCGGCAGGCCAAGGTGGAGCTGTCGTTCCGCGTGCTCGGCCCGGCGCTCACCCGGGTCGCGGTCGAGCATCGCGGCTGGGAGGCGCTTACCGACGCGCAGGCCCACGAGGAGTGCGCACTGCCGGATGGTGGCGGCTATGCGGGTGGCTCGCACGTCCGCGGCTGGCAACAGATTCTGGCGCGGTCCGCGGCTGCCTTGGGCGAGCTGGTCGCCGCGGATCCGGCCGCGCAGGCAGGTCTGATCGCGCCCGAGGTGGTGACTTTCGTGTCTCCCAAGGGATCGCCACTCTCCCAAGAGTAAGATTAATGGATCTTTACCTCTACTTTAATCACCTGACAATTGTCACGTGACGTCCGATTAACTTTCGGTAATGGGCAACAGTTTCTTGGCCGGATACCCGGCCCCTGCTGGTGGTGCGTCGTTGGCACGAATATGGGATTCTGCGCGTGAGTGCGGGTCGTAGCGTAATGGTCGTACCGCACCGAGACCATATTCGTGAAGGGGCAGGAACCATGTCTGAGGTTGACAGCTACAGCGTCGAGAGCGGTGGAGACTACGGCGTCCACGAGGACTACTCCAACGGGAACGCCGCTGAGTATTACGACACCAACCACGATGGTGTCGTCGACACCGCGTACGAGGACACCAACCACGATGGCGTCGCCGACACCGTCGAGGTGGACTCGAACGAGGACGGTCGCGTCGACGCCGTGGGTGTCGACAGCAACGAAGATGGCCACATTGACGCTGCCGCGTACGACACCAACTATGACGGCAAGGTCGACTACACCACGACCTGATTTAGCGGTCACATTGAGCGGTCAAAGAACGGCCAGCGGGCCGGTCTCCCCCAGTGGAGGCCGGCCCGCTGCTTTGTGGGGTGGCATGGATCGGGGATGGATGGGGGGTGGAAGGCGGAAGGTAAAGTTATAGTCAATTCGCACCACGGCGAAATTGACGAAAGGATCAGTCCCATGTCCCTCGACCACGACGGCGATGGCCACGTCGACGGCTACACGCAGAGCTACTCAGACGACACTTCCGCCGACTACGTTGACACCAACAGTGACGGCAATGTCGACACTGTGTACGCGGACACTGGCGGTGACGGATACGTCGACACCGTCTACAACGACTCCGACGGCGACGGCCAGGTCGACCACGTGTACACCGACACGAACGAGGACGGTCGCATTGACCACACCTATGCCGACAACAACGAGGACGGCAAGGTCGACTACGACTATTCCGGTGGCACCGCGCCGGAATACAACAGCAACTGAATTCCGGTTGTGAAGGGGCCCGGTCTCCGTGCGGGGACCGGCCTTTCCCATCCGTTGCGGAGGTGGCACGGATATGGGATGGTGCGCTGGCGATTGAGCCCTAAAGTAATTGCCAACAGCAGGACTGGATTCCCCAGGCGAAACGTTCAACCCGCGGTTCGGTCCGCGGTTCAGCCCAGAAAGGCACCGTGAAATGACGTACGAGACCGACAGTTACAACATCGACCACGATGGCGACGGGCATGTTGACGGTGTGCACGAGGACTTCTCCAACGGTACGTCGCAAGACGTGGTGGACACTGACCATAACGGCACGCTCGACACCGCTTATGAGGACCGCAGCGGCGACGGCTATGTGGACACGATCGAGCACGACAGTGATGGTGACGGCGTGGTCGACCACGTCTACACCGACACCAACGAAGACGGCACGGTCGACCACACCTATGCGGACAACAACGAGGACGGCAAGGTCGACTACGACTACTCTGGCGGCACCGCGCCGGACTATCCCAACAACTGAGCCAAAACCGTCCGCGAGCTCGACGTTTTCCTTCTGCTAGAAGGGGAGTTGTCGGGCTCGCGGTGGTTTATTGATTGCGCAGCTGGTAACGGTCCGCCCGCCGGTGAGATCGCCGCGAGCCAGCGCCTCGGCGAGCAAGTCCGGGAATGCGTCTGGAGTGCAGGCGAAGGCCGGCACCCCGAGCGCGGCGAGAGCGGCCGCGTTCTCCCGGTCGTAGGACGGCGCGCCGGAGTCGGAAAGCGCCAACAGCGCCACCACTTGTACGCCAGCAGCGGTCATCGCGCGCATCCGCCGGAGCATCTCGGACCGCACGCCACCTTCGTAAAGATCAGAGATAAGAACGAAAAGCGTGTCGGTCGGCCGGGAGATCAGGGATTGCGCGTACGCGATCGCCCGGTTGATGTCGGTGCCGCCGCCGAGTTGGGTGCCGAAAAGAACCTCTACTGGATCGTGCAGGCGACCGGTCAGATCGACGATATTGGTGTCGAAGGCGATCACCGAGGTGCGCAATGCGGCGATGCTTGCCAGCACAGCACCGAAGACTCCCGCGTAGACCACCGATTCGGCCATCGAACCGGATTCGTCGATCGCCACGATCACGTCCCGCTGAACGGCATTCTGCCGCCTGCCGTATCCGACCAGTCGCTCCGGGATGACGGTTTTCTGGTCTGGCTGGTAATGCTTGAGATTCGCGTGAATGGTCCGGTTCCAGTCCACGTCCGGCAACCGCGGCCGACGGCTGCGGCTGGCCCGGGTGAGCGCGCCGGCGACCGCCGACCGGGTGGCCTGGGCGATCCGCCGCTCGACCTCGGTGACGACTGCTCCGACCACTTGACGAGCGGTCGCTTTCGCGGTTTCCGGCATCGCCTGGTGCAGCGACAACAAAGTGCCCACCAGGTGCACGTCTGGCTGGACGGACGCCAGCATTTCCGGCTCCAGCAACAATCGCGCGAGGTTCAGCCGGTCGATCGCGTCGGCCTGCATCACCTGCACGACACTGGATGGGAAGTACGTTCGGATGTCCGCCAGCCAGCGAGCCACCCGCGGCGCGGAATCCCCGAGCCCGGCCGACCGGTCACCACTTCCACGTTCGGGTGCTCATAAAGCGCGTTCAAAGCGCCGTCCATGGCCGCGTCCGCACCGGAAACTCCGCCGAGCGCGGTGCTGGCCGGGTCGCCGAGCAGCAGTCGCCAGCGCCGCTGTCTGTTATCACTCATATCGGGGTCGCTCATTCGGCCACTCCCATCAAAAAAACGCGACGGTAGCGATCGCACCGGCGGCCCGCTCGGCGTCGATGTCGTCGGTCTCGCTTTCCGCCCGCACACTCGTACGCTTGCGTAGCTTGTCGGCCAGATTGCTCCGCTCGCCACTGGGCAACGTTCCGAAAGTGCGGCGCAGCAACGGAAGCACCGCGACGAAGTCATCGGCGTCCAATGTGGACACCCAGTCGTCCAGAATGCCGAGCAGTTCCGGGTCGTTCAGGAGCAGCAGCCCGCCGCCGGCCAGGAATCCCTGGATCCAGGCGGCTTTTCCGGTCGCGGTGGTGCCGATCGAGAGGGCCGCGTCGAGCCGCCGGGCCGCGTCACCAACCGGCAACCCGGCGCCGCTGTCCAGCAGCAGCCGAACCATTCGACCGATCAGCAGTCCATGCACATCCCGCCGGTCGATCAGGCCGGCCAGCGTATCCAGCCAGCGTTCCCGGCCGTCGGTCTGGTCTCGCAGCGCGATCGCATCATGAACTTCATCGATGCGCTTACTCATCTGTTGCGCACCGGCGTCGTCCAACGACCCGATGCCAGCGGGCAGCCCGGCGCAGAGCCGGATCCCGATGGCGTCCGCGACCGCACCGAGCGCACCGGTGTCGGTGCCTCGTACGTCCCCATATCTCAGTGACCGAGCCAAAGCCGGCAGTGCGGCCATCAAATGCGCGATGTCCAGGTCGACCGCGGCTTTGGCGTCCAATGCGGACAGTACGACGTCCAATGCCTCGGGCAGGTCGGAAAGGAGTGCGCGCTCGACCACGTCGGTTACGTCGGTCAGGGTTTCGGCTTTGTCGGCCGCATCGACCAAAAGTGCGGCTGCCGCGGCCGCGACGGTGGTGCCCCAGCGGGCCGCGTCGATCACCGCGACCGCGAGTTCGGGCCGCCAGGCCAGTGTCCAGGTCTCGGCGAACGTACCGGTGTGCCGGACCTGCGAGTCCGCCATCACGGCCCAGTCCACGCCGATGGCGAGCAGCCGGTGCAGCAGCCGAGACCGTTCGCGGTCGTTGGGTTTACGCAGGTCAAGAGTGATTGTCTTCTCGGTGGCCGCGATCGCCAGCCGGAGCCGGCGGGCCTGCGCCCGCAGGTCCGCCTCCAGTGGCACGGTCGGCGCCGATGCCGGCACCGAGCCGAGTTTTTCGCCCACCACAAGGTTTGTGGTGACCAGATCGACCAGCATGTCACTGCCGTCGCAGAGCACCGAGCGGGTCGCTTCGGTCACTTCGGCGAGCCCGGCCAGGGATCGGCCGCGCAGCGCCGCGAGTGTTTCGGCCAGCCGGGTCGCCTCGATGACATGCGCGGACGACACCGGCAGGTCCTGGTCACGCAAAAGTGGCGGCAACCGCGGTCAGCCATCGCACCACCGGCCGGTCGGCGGAGGTGAAGAGATGGTGATACCAGCCCGGGGAGGTGATGCCGGCGCCGTAGCCGGAGGCCGCTGCGATCCGGGTGTGCGTCCACGGCACCCAGGTCAGGGTGGCCTTGCGCTTGGCCAGCCCGGTCAGCAGCTGACGATCGGCGGTCGCGGTCGGGTACGGCGGGAGCAGCGCCGGCGCGTGCCACGCACCACACACCACCGCGATCGGGTCCGCGCCGTCCTTGATGGCTTTGCGCAGGACCGTACGCATCTGAGCTTCCCGCCGGTGCTCCCACGGATCGGTCGGCGGCATGGCCTCGCGCAGCGCCGCCATCGCCTCGATGACCGCTGGAAAAGGGCTGTCCGCCGCGGGATCGCGGGTTTCGATGACCGCGTCCCACCAGCGCTCCGGGTCGTCGTAGCCGGCCGCGGCGGCGAGCATCCCGAGCGGGTCCTGCTGCAGGTTGCCGCTGTCGGGGTCGCTATCGGGGCTGTCATCGGACGGTTCGCGGGCGAGCCCGGCGCCGGCCGGCAGGTCGCAGAACCGTACCGGCACGCCCGCGTCCAGCGCCCACCGGATTGCCTGCCATTCCGGCGAAAAAACGCGGTGAACGGCCAGAAGGACGCCCGGCGCGGCTGGTCCGGCAGGTACGCCAGCAGGGCCACCGGCGGTTCCATCTCCGGGTCCGCCGCCAGCTCCAGCAGCCCGTCGGCGTCCGGCGGGCCCTCGATCAGCACCACTTGCGGCCGCAGCCGCTCCAGCTCGGCCAGCACCGCCCGGGCCGAGCCCGGTCCGTGGTGCCGGATCGGCAGGATGGTCACGCTCACCCGGTGACCTCACGGCAGGCCCGGTAGAAGTCGGCCCACCCGTCCCGCTCGCGGACGACCGCCTCCAGGTATTCCACCCACACCACCCGGTCCGAGACCGGGTCGCGGATCACCGCGCCGAGGATGCCGGCGGCGATGTCGGACGGACGCCGCAGCACCCCGTCACCGAAATGTGCGGACAGCGCCAAACCGCTGGTCAGAACGGAGATCGCCTCGGCCGTCGAGAGGGTGCCCGAGGGTGACTTGAGCTTCGTACGCCCATCTTCGGTGCCGCCGGTGCGCAGCTCGCGGAACACCGTGACCACCCGGCGGATCTCGGCGACCGCGGCCGGCACCTCAGGCAGTTGCAGCGACCGGCCGAGCTGCTCGACTCGCCGGGCGACGATCTCCACTTCCTCCTCGGCGGAGGCCGGCAGCGGCAGGACGACCGTGTTGAACCGCCGCCGCAACGCGCTGGACAGTTCGTTCACGCCGCGGTCGCGGTCGTTGGCGGTGGCGATCACGTTGAAGCCGGGCACCGCCTGAACTTCGGTGCCGAGCTCGGGCACCGGCAGGGTCTTCTCGGACAGCACGGTGATCAACGCGTCCTGCACGTCGCTCGGGATCCGGGTCAGCTCCTCGATCCGGGCGATCCGGCCGTCGGTCATCGCGGTCATGATTGGCGAGGAGACCAGGGCGGCTGCGGTGGGCCCTTCGGCCAGCAGCCGGGCGTAGTTCCAGCCGTACCGAATGGCTTCCTCAGGCGTCCCGGACGTGCCCTGTACGAGCAGCGTCGAGTCGCCGCAAATCGCCGCGGCCAGGTGCTCGGACACCCAGGTCTTGGCGGTGCCCGGGACCCCCGAGCAGCAACAACGCGCGGTCGGTGACCAGGGTCGCGACCGCTACCTCGACGAGGCGGCGAGGTCCGACATATTTCGGCGAGATGACCGTGCCGTCGGCCAGCGTGTCGCCGAGCAGGTACGTGACGACCGCCCATGGCGACAGCCGCCAGCGCGCGGCGGCCGCGGCCGGTCGTCGACTTTCGCCAGCGCCGCCAGCTCGTCCGCGTACTCCTGCTCGGCGTGCGGCCGCAGCAACTCGGTCAACGTGAACCCTCCGGCATCTGGTTCGGTCTGGCTGTCATCGCAGTCCCCCCAGCATCTGGCGGCGGAGGTCGATCAAGTGTGCGGCCCGGCGCAGAGCCGGCTCGGCGCGGCTGTCGGCGAACCGGTCAGCGAGCTGTCGCAGCAGCTCAGCGATCCGCGGACTGCTGTCGTCCGCGGCCGCGCGGTAGCCAACCAGCTCGATAGTGGCCGTTGGCACGTACGACTTCGGGTCCTCGGCCAGTGCCTCCAGCACGGCCTCCGACAGCGCCGACGGCCAAGGTCGCGGGCACCCACTGAGCAGCGACAACGCGCGTTGGCCGTCCTCGCGCAAGGCCTGCGCGACCACTCGCGTACGGGCCTGTGGAGGCAGGATCGTCAGCAGTGGCTGCGCTCGGTACGGCCCGAGGGCGGCGACCAGCGCGGTGGCCCACTCCAGGTTCTGCTCCAGCTGCGCGGCCTCGGTCCAGCCGGTCCGCAGCTCGCCGCCGAAGGGTTGGTTGTCGGTCAGCGCGAGCAGCTCGGCGGGGGTTAGGCCTGCGGTTACGTCAGAGCGGTCCAGGTCTTCAGCGGGGTGGCCGTGATGATCTGGCGCAACCAGAAAGCGGACAGCCCCTCGCCCTGGCGGCCGGGCTTTTCGGCGATCCCGTCGGCGCGCATGCCTGCGTCGTACGAGGGTGTCAGGACCAGCATTTTCGGCCGGCCGAGCAGCCGTTTCTCGAAGATCACCAGGGTCCGGGCCCGCTCAGCCATCCGCTGGCTGCGGCCCGAGTCGGGCAGTCGGCGCAGCAACTCCCAGGCGATTTCCCGGACTTCGCGCCGGCGATCGGTGGCGGCCAGGTTCAGGGCTGGCTCGTCAGCCGGAGTCAGCTGGTCGGCGAAGGCGGCCAGCAGGTCTCGCCGGTCTGGCAGCGACTCGTCATCCCAATCGGCCATAAGTGCCTCGCGAGCGGCGTCCGGGTCATACCGCCGAGCGGCCGCGAAATCGTCCCGCCGGCTGAGCGGATCGGCGAGCCGCCAGCCGCCGTCCGCCGGCAGCGGCGCGGCGGTGTCGCCGTACGCACGCAGCTTCCGCCACTGCGGTCGCTGTCCGGCCAGCCAGCGACCCCGCTCGCCGACCGCGCCCAGCAAGGCTTTCGCGAGGTCGCCGTGCCCGGCGGCGCGGTCCAGCAGACTCGGGATCTGGGCCTCCGGCACCCGCTGGCCGGCCGCCGTGATCGCGGTCGCCAACTCCTGGAGCAGGACGCTGTCGCCGCCCCCGAGAACGCCAACCAAAGCGGCTGTGACCAGCGAAGACGCGGTCGGTCGCAGGTCGTGCGGGGAGGGCTGCGGCCGGTTTGTGGAGGGCGCGGCCAGTGGTTGGCCGGCCCGCCGGTACGCGGTGAGGAAGGCAGCCGCGTCGAGCAGCGTCCCGGCCGGGTCGGCAGGTTGGTGTGCGTCGACCAGTTGGCGGACCGGCCGGGCGATGCCAGCCGGCAGCGTCGCGAGGTCGACCTGGCGGCGAGCCGTCCCCACCGTCGCCGCCGCGACCAGGTCGTCCCAACTGGTCATAGCCGGATCACCGCGGTTTCGGTCAGCACGGACACCGCTCTTACGCCGGTGGCCGTCCATTCGGCCAGCACGTCGACCGGGTGGCCGCCGGAGACCGCCACCAGTGGCCACGGATCGGCGCCCAGCAGCCGCACAGTGCCGTCGCCGACCAGCGTCCAGTCGTCGTCATGCCGTACGGGCGTCACCCCGGCGAGCAGGACCGGCCAGGCCTCCAGCCACGGATTGGCCGCCAGCCCGGCCGCCCACTGGCTGGCCGCCTGGGCCATCGTCCCTGGAGGCGCCGGTCCCGGAGGCATTGCGGCTATCTCTGAGATCCGCTGCGGTTCGCCGTGCCTTTCCCCGATCAGGACACGCAAACCTTCCGCGCCCGGATAGAAATGGGCGTCCGCTCGCACCTCTTCGCCTGGGATCAGCGAGGCGTCCAGCGACTGCTGCACCGAGGCCGCGTACGACAGGACGAGCGCCGGCCGCCCGGTCTGTTTGCCGAGCAACCACGCCCGCCGGGTCCGCAGCCGCGGGTCCTCGGTGTCCCGCCAGCCCAGCACCTGCCAGGTGTCGGTGACCGGCGCGGTGGCCAGCACGTCCTCCCGGCTCACCGGATAGCCGACCTGCGCCTTTACGGTCGCGGCCAGCGGCGCCGGCAACTCGCTGATGCGGCGATGCGCTCGTACCAGCAGCCGGAGCATCCCGTATTCGGCGAGCACCGTGTCCGTCCACCCGGTCCCCCGACCGTGCTGAGCCGCCGCAGCGTCCCGGCGACGGCCGGTGCCTGCGCGTCGACCATCCGGGCCGCCATCGCGTCCAGCTGCGCATATCCGCCACGGCTGAGCCCGGCCAGGCCGGTCCGCACCTGGTCGCTGAGCCACTGGTCCAGCTCGTCCAGCCCGGCGCTGACTCGCGCCTCCCGTTGCTCCGCGCGCTTGGCCGCGGCTACCGGGTCAGGGGTCCGCTCAGCTCGTACGGTCAGTGACTTGGCCGCGCGATCCTCCAGCACTCACCCGCCCAAGGCGGAATCTCGGTGTCTGCGACCTGCCCGCTCGACCATCGCAGCAGCAGTGCGAGGGCATGCTTGCAGGGGAACTTGCGGCTCGGGCAGGTGCATTTGTAGGCGGGCCCGGTCAGGTCCACGATCACTTGGTACGGCCGTTTGCCGCTGCCCGCGCAGAGCCCCCACATGGCCGTGAACGTCTGAGTGTCGGCCGCGCCGGCCGCGCTCCACGGGCTGTCCGTGGACAGCCCTCTGGCGGCCCGCACCGACGCCTCGTCCGGCGCCAGTGCCAGCACCTGCTCCCCATCCCACCGCTGTCCCACGGTCGCCAAGCGTATCGACCACCGCCGACAGTCCGGGCGGGAATAGAAACCGGGGCGCCGGACGCTGTCACTCCCAATGCCCGCGGCCCCACCACGGACTGGAGGCGATGGATGCGCCGGCTCGCGCTCACCCAGCGTCGGCACGTCGACCTGTGCCGCGTGCACAGCTCCGTCTGTCCCGGGCTAACCGCCGTCCGTCCGTCCCACCCAACCGGCTGTTTTCGCGGCCCTCGGGTCCCTTGGTGTTGGTACGAAAGGGAAATCCCTCCCCATGCCATATTTCGGGTTCGCGCTGACCGCGGCCGGCCACCATCGGGCCGGCTGGGCCGAGACCTCGGCCGATCCGCGCTCGCTGTTCACTGGTCAGCACTACGTGTCGCTGGCCCAGCTGGCCGAGCGCGGCCGCTTCGACTTCCTGACCATCGCTGACTCTTTCGCGCCTGTCGAAGGGGTTGGCGGTCAGCTCGACGCATTGTTGGTGGCCGCCCGCATCGGGCCGGCAACGGACCACATCGGGTTGCTGCCGACCGTGACCACCACTCATACCGAGCCGTTCCACGTGTCGAAATCGGTGGCCACGCTCGACTATGTGAGCAATGGCCGGGCCGGCTGGCACGCCGATGTCTCACGTACGGCCGCCGAGGCCGCACATTTCGGCCGTCGCCCAGCCGAATCGTCCGTCGACTGTGGGCTGAGGCCGGCGACGCGATCGACGTGGTGCGCCGGTTGTGGGACAGCTGGGAGGACGGCGCCGAGATCCGGGACGCGCCGACCGGACGTTTCATCGACCGGGACAAGCTGCATTACGTCGATTTCGCCGGCGAGTTCTTTTCCGTCCGCGGCCCGTCGATCACCCCGCGCTCACCGCAGGGCCAGCCACTGGTGTCCGTACGGGTGGACGATCCCGCGGCGCTGCCGATTGCCGCGCAGTGGGCCGATATCGTGCACAGCTCGGCCCGGCAACTGGCCGAGGCAACCGACATTCGCCAGCGGGTACGGGCCGCGGTGGCCGCCGCTGGCCGCGATCCGGACCAGGTGGCCTTTTCTCGTCGACGTCGCCACCACGGTCGCCGGGTCGGAGCCGGAAGCGGTCGCACTGCAGGAAAGACTGGACCTAAGGGCCAGTTCCTCCACCAGTTGTTTGACTTTCGTCGGATCCGGCGCTGGTTTGGTTGATCTGATCGAGCAATGGCACGACGTGGTTGACGGTTTCACGCTGTCGGCCGCGGTGTTGCCGCAAGGACTCGAAGCGATCGTCGACCACGCCGTACCGATCCTGACCGACCGTGGACTTCTGCCGGCCGCGTACGCGTCGGGCTCGCTGCGGGACCGTTTTTTTGGCCTGCCGCGGCCGGCCAGCCGTTACGCGGCCTGATCCGGAAGGACCTGACCATGCCGAAACAGATCCACCTCGCCGCCCATTTCCCCGGTGTCAACAACACCACGGTCTGGACCGACCCGCGCTCGGGCAGCAACGTCGACTTCCGCAGTTTCGTGCACCTCGCGCAAACCGCCGAGCGCGGCAAGTTCGACTTCTTCTTCCTGGCCGAAGGGCTGCGACTTCGGGAACAGCGCGGGAAGATCTTCGACCTCGATGTGGTGGGCCGGCCGGACACCTTCACCGTGCTCGCCGCTTTGGCGGCGGTGACCGAGAAACTCGGGCTGGCCGGCACGATCAACGCGACCCTTCAACGAGCCGTACGAGCTGGCCCGCCAGTTCGCCACTCTCGACCACCTCTCAGCCGGCCGGGCCGGCTGGAACGTCGTCACGTCCTCGGATGCCTTCACCGGCGAGAACTTTCGCCGCGGCGGCTTTCTGGACCACTCGCAGCGGTACGAGCGAGCCGCCGAAATGGTGCAGGCCGCCCGCGAGTTGTGGGATTCCTGGGCCGCGGACGCGATCGTGGCCGACGGCCAGTTCGTCCGAGCTGGTGGCCTGCGGCCGTTTTCTCACCAGGGCAAGCAGTTTGACATCGCCGGTGAGTTCTCGGTACCACGGATGCCGCAGGGCCATCCGGTCATCATCCAGGCCGGTGACTCGGACAGTGGCCGGGAATTCGGCGCGGCGACCGCGGACGCGATCTTCTCCCGGCACGGCACTTTGGCCGAGGGGCAGGCTTTCTACCAGGACATGAAGTCGCGGCTGGCGAAATACGGCCGCCATCGCGACCAGCTGAAAATCCTGCCGGGCGTCACGTACATCCTCGGTGACACGCAGGCGCAGGCACACGAACTCGCCGCTGACGTACGACGCCAGCAGGTCGGTCCACAGACCGCGATCGCGTTCGCCGAACAACTCTGGAACCGGGATCTTTCCAGCTACGACCCGGAAGGTCCGCTGCCAGACGTGGATCCGGAGCCGGACGCCGTCTCGATTTCGCAGGGCCGGGCTCGTACCCACCGGGATCGGCTCGCGTCCGTGCAGAAATGGCGGGCGCTCGCCGCCGAGCGGAACCTCAGCCTTCGCGAGGTGGTCATCGAGATCACCGGCCGGCAGTCTTTCATTGGTACGCCTCGCCAAGTCGCCGAGGAGATCAACAGTTTCGTCCAGAACGACGCCTCCGACGGCTTCATCCTGGTGCCCCACCTGACTCCCGGCGGGCTCGATGACTTCGTCGACAAAGTGGTGCCAGAGCTGCAGGAACGTGGAGTTTTCCGTACCGAGTATGCCGGCTCGACGCTGCGGGAGCATCTCGGCTTGGCCCCCGTCGAAGAACGCGAGCAAAGCCCGTCGAGCGCGGTGGTTTCGGTATGACAGCGGCGCAAATCAATGCGGTGATCCTGGTCGGGCACCCACGGGCGGGGTCTCGTACGAGCGGACTGGCCGCCGCTGTGGCAGCGGCCCTCGGCGCCCGATGGGAGGCTGATTGGTGGCAGCCCCGCTGGCGGACGGTGGAGCTTGCGGACGTCGTACAGATCCGGATCGCCGGCCAACCCGACGACCGGCCGCCGCCGCCGACCACCGGCGATGATCCCTTTGCGTTGGTCCAAAATGCCCACCTGATCGTGGTCGCGACTCCGTCTTTCAAGGGCACTTACACCGGGTTGTTGAAGGCCTTTCTGGATCTGCTGCCGCCGGGGCATCTCGCCGACACCGTCGTGGTACCGGTCGCCGTCGCCGGCTCGCCAGCACACGTACGGTCCACATCGGACACTCTGAGTGCGGTGCTGCTGGAGGTGGGCGCGACAGTGCCGGCGCCGGCTTTGGGCGTGCCCGAGTCAGATCTCTCGCGGGCCGAGGCGGTGGCCTCCCAGTGGGTCGACGATCACGCGAAAGTTCTGGCTTCGGCACTGGAAAAGGTGGGTGTGGGATGAGCACCGTTTCGGCGCTGGTGACTGATTCATGCTCGGCAGGTGTCGAGCCGCTTTTCCGGGAGGTCTTTCGCCAGCACGCGGTCGGGGTCGCGGTTATCACCGCCGGCGCGGACAAACCTGTCGGGTTCACCGCCACTTCGTTGGTGTCGGTGTCCGCCGATCCGCCGTTGCTCAGCTTCAACATCTCTCGTACGGCGTCGAGCTGGCCGACCCTGAGCCGTAGCGAGTACGTGGCGGTGCACCTGCTTGCCGAGCACCAGGGCGACCTCGCCAGGGTCTTCGCGACCAGCGGCATCGACCGTTTCGCCGCGGTGCCGGGCTGGCGGCACGGGCCGTACCAGGTGCCGCTGCTGCCCAACGTGCTGGCTCACCTGGTGGCCCGCGTACACACTCGGATCGAGGCCGGTGACCACGTCGTGGTGATCGCCGCAGTGGTCGATGGCGCGGTGCCAGCAGGCGCTGGAATCGACGGCCCGCACCCCGAGGCGGCTCCGCTGGTCGCCCACCAGGGCATCTGGAAAGGGCTGCGATGAAACGCAAACCCATGAGCGGGGAGAGTCCGATGACCCGTACTCCACTGTCCATTCTCGATCTGTCGCCGGTGCCGGCTGGCGGGACTGCCCGCGATGCCGTCCGCAACAGCGTTGAGCTGGCCCAAAAAGCCGAGGCAGCTGGCTTTCACCGCTACTGGCTCGCCGAGCACCACATCGCGACCGGCGTGGCTTCTTCGGCGACCGCGGTGCTGATCGGCCAGGTGGCGGCCGCGACCAGCCGGATCCGGGTCGGCGCCGGCGCCATTCAACTGGGACACCACACGGCCCTGTCGGTGGCGGAGGAATTCGGCACGTTGGCCGCGTTCTATCCCGGTCGGATCGACCTCGGCCTCGGGCGTTCGGGCCATCGCAAGCCGCCACCGCCAGGTGTCAAAATCCCGGAACCGCCCAAGCAGGAGCCGAAAGTCATCGACGGACTGCTGGTCCCGGGACCTTTTCCGATCGGCCGGGCGGCCCGGTCGGGAAAGCTCGCGCTGGAAAACAGCCTGCTGCACCTGCCCGGCTCGACCCCGGTCGACTACGCGGACTCGGTGCACGACATTCTCGCTTTCCTTGCTGGTACGTACAAATCCGGCGACTGCGTGCAGGCGCATGCGGTTCCCGGTGAGGGCGCCGACGTGCAGCCGTGGATTCTGGGCAGCAGCGGCGGGGAAAGTGCGATCCTGGCCGGCAAGCTCGGCCTGCCGTTCGCGGCCGCGTACCACGTGGCGCCGGCTGGGGTGCTGGCCGCGATCGATGCCTACCGGTCGGCGTTCCGGCCCTCCCAGTGGCTGTCCGAGCCGTATGTGGTGGTGTCCGCGGACGTGGTCGTCGCCCGAGAGACGGACGCGAAGGCCGCCGAGCTGGCGGCGCCGTACGGACTGTGGGTGCTGGCGATTCGCAGCGGCAAGGGCGCTCGCTCGTATCCGTCGGCCGCCGAAGCCGCCGCGTACAACTGGACCGACGAGGACCGCGAGCTGGTCACCGACCGAGTCGACACCCAGTTGGTCGGCTCGCCGGCGACCGTCGCCGCGAAGCTGGCGGTCGTACGAGCCGCCACCGGCGCGGACGAACTGCTGATCACCACCATCACGTACGACCACGCGGACCGGGTCCGCTCGCACCAGCTGATCGCCGAAGAATGGCTCGGCTGAGTTTTCGCCGTTCGCGCCGCCGGGTAACCGGCCTCGGGAACGTCACCTTCGCGTGGGGATGGAGCCTTGCGGGGGTGACGTTTTCGGGGTCAGTCGCGCACGGTGAGGAACACGACGGCGAGGATGACGGTCAGCCAGGCCGCGCCGAACAGGAAGCCGCCGAGCACGTCGGTCAGCCAAATGCGCGCCCAGGTAGAGCCTGCTGGTGGCGATCATCAGCACCAGCGCGGCGGCGGCCGCCACCACCGCGATCCGGGCCCAGCGCGCCCGTACCATCAGGCACCCGAGGTAGGCGAGCACGCCGTACGTCGCGACCGACAGCAGCGTGTGGCCGGACGGGTACGCATACCCAGTCACCTGAGTCAGCCAGTCCAGCTCCGGCGGCCGTGCCCGGTGGATCAGGAGTTTGGCCATATTGCTGGAAATCTCGGCACCGGTCAGGGTAGCCGCCACCAGCGCGACCGGCCACAGCGAGCGCAGCCGCCAGCTCGCGAGGGCCGTTACCACGAGCGCGACCACATACAGCCCTACGCCCGCGCCGAGGCTGGTGGCTAGTTCGAACACGCTGGTCAGCGGGCCGGTCCGGTGGCCCAGCGCGTACCCGAGAACAGGCCGGTCCCAGTCCGCTATCCCGCTGGCCTGGCGGATCGAGTGCAGCAGCACCGCGGCGAAGCCGCCGGCGAACACCACCACCGCCGCGATGATGCCGGCCGCGACCACCTGCCCGGGTTCGGGCCGCCGGCCCTTGACGACGAGGTGCTGCATGGTTCGACTCTAGGTCGCGTTTCCCAACCCCAGGTCGCCAAGACCCACGGCTGCCTGACTCTTGGGTCGTGTTTGCGCACTCCAGGTTCTGCCAGCCGGCCGCGGGTTGGGGTTGGGGTACCCGCGGCCGGCTGGGATCAGGGCCTTGGCCCCTCATCGTCTAGACGCACGACGGTAGGTGGGAGGTTGCGTCCAAACCCAGACCTGGCACGAATCCGTTCTTTGCATTCCTCGAACATTCGGGCGCCAGAGTGGGCGGCATGGGAGCTCAGATCAGCGCGAGAGCGGCAGTCAGCCGGTTGCTGCGGCGGACCGGCTTCAACGCGCCAGGCCAGGCCGTCGATGCGGCGGTGACCAGCGGGTTCGCGGCGACTGTGGATCGCGTGCTGGCCGCCCCACCATCGACCGGCACGCAGCCTCCGAGTTTTCGCCGCACTCACCGCGCCGGGGAAGGGGGACAAGGCGGCTCGGCAGACGTACGCGAAGCAGCTGAAGGCGCAGACCGAGCAGCTGGTGCTGTGGTGGCTGGATCGGATGGTGGCCGCCGACCAGCCGTGGGTGGAGAAGCGCACGCTGCTCTGGCACGGGCACTGGGCGACCTCGGTGAAGAAGGTGAAGTCGCCGGCCGCGATGGTGGCACAGAACCAGACCGAGCGGCAGCTCGGTGGCGCGGATTTCGGGGCTTTCGCGAAGCAAATGGTACGCGACCCGGCGCTGATGATCTGGCTGGACGCGAGCGGCAACACCGCGAAGGCGCCAAACGAGAACCTCGCCCGCGAGCTGATGGAGCTTTTCACGCTCGGAGTCGGGCACTACTCGGAAAATGACGTGCGGCAGGCCGCGCAGGCGCTGACCGGGTGGCGAGTGGATCGCAAGGCCGCCATCATGACCGCGACTTTTGCCGCGCAGCGACACGCCAGCGGGCCGCAGACGATTCTCGGCACGACCGCGGACTTCACCGACCAGACCCTGGTGGATCTGCTGGTCAGCAGGCCCGATTCGGCGCCTTATCTGGCCACTCGGATGTGGGGGTGGTTGGTCGCTCCTACCCCGCCAAGCGCGTCCAGCCTGGCCCGGATCACCAGTGCGTACGGGCCAAAACGCGACCTGACCGCGATGTTTCGGGCGATCTTCAGCGATCCGGCCTTTCTCGATGCGGACAGCGTGATCGAAAAACAACCGATCGACTACGCCGTGGGGATGTTCCGTGACCTGAAACTGCGTCCGTCCACAGTGGGACAAGAAGCTCCAGTCCGGCCTGCTTCGGGGGCTGGCCGGGCTGGGACAGGTGCCGTTCGATCCGCCGAATGTCGGCGGCTGGCCGACCGGTGGCGCCTGGCTGACCACGTCGGCCGCGCAGGCTCGGATCAAGCTCGCCGAGTCGCTGGCCAAGGCCGCCGATCTCAAGGCGCTGTCGGCGCAAAGCGTCAGCCAGCGGCCCGCGTACGTGGCCGCGATGCTCGGCGTCGATGCCTGGACCGCTCGTACCCAGGGCGTGCTTTCCAGCGCTGCCAGCGATCCGGCCGAGCTTCTCACGCTGGCGCTGGCCGCGCCCGAATACATCGTCAGTCGCTGAAGGGGAACCATGGACACGTTGACACGCCGCAAGTTCCTGCTCGCGAGCGGAGTGACCGCCGGTGTCGCGCTGGTGGGCGGCGCCACCGCGGTGACGCTGCATGAGGTGATGGCCGCGGCGGAGGCGAATCCACTGCCGGGCGACGCTTCGGTGCTCGTTCTTGTCACGCTTTACGGCGGAAATGACGGGCTGAACACGGTCATACCGGCCGGCGATCCGGTTTATCACAGCTCGCGGACGGATCTCGCGTACGAGGAGAAGGACGTGTTGCCGCTCGCCGACGGGCTCGGTCTGAACCCGTCGATGAAGGGGTTCAAAACGTTGTGGGACAGCAAAAAGCTGGCGATCGTACGTGGAGTGTCCTATCCGAAGCCGGATCACAGCCACTTTCGCTCGATGGCGATCTGGCAGACCGCCTCGCCGACCAGCCCGCTGCCCACCGGCTGGCTGGGCCGGTGGCTGGACGCGAACGGCCGGGATCCGTTGAAAGCGATCGCGATCGGGTCGACGCTGCCGCCGCCGCTGCTCGCCGGCGCCGAGGTGGCCGGTGCGGCGCTGCCGCTCGGTGGCATCACCATCCCGTCAGCCCTGCATTCGCCGGTGCAGTCGATGGGTCGGACCGACCCGGCCGACCCGGCGTTGGAAGCCCGGGCCGCCGGCTCGATGACGGATCTTCTCCGGGTGGAACAAACTTTCGCCGCCGCACACACCGCGAAGTCGGAGCCGCCGGACGACCCGGAGCGGCCCACCGATGGCAACTCCGGCGGCGGGCAGGGCGCGTTGGGCGCGCAACTCGACGTGGTGGCGCGATGTATAGCGGCGAATGCGCCCACTCGTGCGTACAGCGTCAGCAGCCTGGGCGGTTTTGACACGCACTCCAACGAAAAAGGCACCCAGTCCAAGCTGCTCGGTGAGTTGGACAGCGCGGTCAACGGATTCCTCGGCAAGGTCAAGGGAAAGCAGGTCGTGGTCGCGGTCTATTCCGAATTCGGCCGCCGAGTGGCCGCGAATGCCAACCAGGGCACCGATCACGGCACCGCCGGCCCGGTTTTCATTGCTGGCGAACCAGTCGCCGGCGGCTTCTACGGCGACGAACCAAGCCTCGCGAAACTGGACGACGGTGACCTGGCCGCGACGACGGACTTCCGGGATGTGTACGCGACGCTGGTCGGCAAGGTGTTGGGCACCGATCCGGGCCAGATCCTGGGCGCCGGCCGGCAACAGCTCGCGTTCCTGTGACGGCCGTGCGTACGCTCACGCCGTGACCACGGAGTCCAGCAAGGGGCTCGTCCTGCTGGTCGAGGACGAGCGGCCGATCGCCGACCTGCAGCGGATGTATCTGCGCCGGGACGGATTCGGTGTGCACATTTGCGCCGATGGCCGGTCCGGGCTGTCCGCGGCTCGTACCCTGCACCCGGTCGCGATCGTGCTCGACATCCGGCTGCCCGAGCTGGATGGACTGGAGGTCTGCAAAGCGCTACGCGCGGATGGCAATCGGACGCCGATCCTGTTCGTCACCGCGCGTGACGACGAGGCCGACCGGATCCTCGGCCTGGAGATGGGCGCCGACGACTACCTGACCAAGCCGTTCTCGCCACGGGAGCTGGTCGCCCGCGTCAAGGCGGTCCTGCGGCGCGGCGCCGACGCCTGGCCGCCGCCCATCCTGACGAATGGCCTGGTCAGCACGGATGTGGCCGGTCGGGGAGTGCGGGTCGGGGAGGCCGGTGTGGAGCTGACGGCGACCGAGTTCGACCTGCTCGCGCACCTGCTCCGCAGGCCCGGCCAGGTCTTCTCTCGCGAGCAGCTGCTCGCGCAGGTCTGGGGGCACGCCGGGCCGGGCAGTCGTACGGTCGACGTGCATGTCGCCCAGCTGCGCTCCAAACTCGGCGACGCGTGCCCGATCCGTACTTTCCGTGGCGTCGGCTACGGCGTCGACCGCCCATGAGGACACTGCCCACACTGAAGACGCTCGGTTTCCGGATCGGCCTGGTCACCACGGCCGTCGCGGTGGTGTGCCTGCTGGTCGCCGCGATCGTCTCGTACCCGCTGATCCGGTCCGCCGCGGAAACTCAGGCCCGCCGCCAGTTGGCCCGCCAGGCCACCCTGGTCGCCGGCCTGAACCCGCAGCGCACCGCCTCGGCGAAGGTGCGCCAGCTGTTGTCCAAGGCTGGCACCAAACTGACGATCGCGTTGCCCGGCGGCGAGGTGCGCGCGCGAGGTGTTGCCGGCCGCTGACATGAAGGCTTTGCTGGCTGGGCAGGCATTTTCCCGGGTCGAGACGGTCGATGGTGAGCGCTCGTACGTGGAAGGCCGGCCGCTGGACGACGGCGGCGGGCTCGCGCTCGTACAAGTGGCAAGCCTCGCGCCAAAGGATCAGGACGAGTTCCTGTGGCGAGAGCTGGTCGCCGCCCTCGCCGGCCTGTTGGTGGCCGTCGCCGCCGGCGTACTTTTGGCCCGAAGACTGGCAAGACCGCTGCGGTTGACCTCAGCTGGCGCCCGCCGGATGGCGGCTGGCGAGCGGTCCGTACGGGTGACGCCGAGCGGCCCGGTCGAGGTCGCCTCGGTGGCCGAAGCGGTGAATTCGCTGGCCGGTGCGCTGGAGGTGAGCGAGCGCCGGCAGCGCGACTTTTTGCTTTCCGTATCACATGAACTGCGTACGCCCCTGACCACCATCCGCGGGTTCGCCGAGGCTCTGTCCGATGGCGTTGCTGACGACGCGGTAGGCACCGGCCAGATCATGCTGACCGAGGCGCAGCGGCTGGACCGGCTGATCGGCGACCTGCTCGACCTCGCCCGGCTGCAGGCCCAGGACTTCCGGATCGACCACGCGCCCACCGACCTCGCCGAGGTCGTCCGCGCCGCCGCCCAGGTCTGGTCCGCTCGCTGCACTGCCGCCGGGCTGGTTTTCCGGTTGGAGGCAGCCGATTCACCTGTCGTCGTACGCACCGATCCGGGCCGTGTCCGGCAGATTGTCGACGGCCTCGCCGACAACGCCCTGCGCGCCACCCCCGCCGGCGCCATGATGGTCATCGCGCTGCGCGTCGAACCGGGTTCCGCGGTGCTGGAAGTCCGCGACGGCGGCCCCGGCCTGAACCCGGAAGACCTCGCGGTGGCCTTCGAGAAGTCGGTGCTGACCGAGCGTTACCGCGGACAACGCCCCGGCGGCACCGGCATCGGTCTCGCCCTGGTCCGCGGCCTCGTCGTACGCTCGGCGGCGGCACCATCACCGCCAGCACCGCCCCCGAAGGCGGCGCGCCCGCTTCACCATCCACCTCCCCACCCCCTGACCACCCTCGCGAGGGTGACGTTTCAGGGTCGGAATGCCCCGTTTCTCACCCCACAACGTCGCCCTCGCGTCGTCCATACCTTCACCCCGGATCAGGGCTGAAGGCGGTAAACTCGCGAATATGAGTGGCGAACGCGACGAGCTGGCTCGCCTGGTCCAGGAGTTGCCGGACGAGCAGGTACCCAAGGCGCTTGAAGAGGTCCGCGGGCGGTTGCGTCCCGCGCGCCAATGGCCGCCGGCCTGGTTCGGTATAGCCCCCGGTGACGGCACCGACATCGCAGCCCGCAGCGAAGACGTCCTTGCTGAGGGCTTCGGTCGGTAAGTGTGCTCATCTGCGACACCGGCCCGCTGGTGGCGGCCGCATTGTTCAAAGACGCGGATCATCATCGATGTGTCGAACTGTTTACCGGCATGCACCTGGCCAACCGCAGGCTAATCATGCCGACGACCGTAGTTGCTGAGGTGGGATATCTCTTGGCAACCAAAGCCGGGCCGCGGGCCGAGGCCGCGTTTCTGGGCGCCTTGTCTGAAGGGGACTTCGAAACAGCTGAACTGCGCAGCAGTACTACGCGCGGATGGCTGAGCTGGTCGCGCAGTATGGCGACTTGCCGCTGGGCACCACGGATGCCTCCGTAATCGCACTGGCCGAGCGACTCGGCGTGCGTGAAGTCGCCACCCTTGACCTGCGTCACTTCACGGTCGTACTGCCGCAACACGTTGAGGCGTTACGCTGCTGCCGGAGTAGGCCGCGGCGAAGTCCATACTGGGCGGATGCCGGTGGTGGGGTTGATGGGACGGGCGTTTCGGGAGATTTACCACGTCATCCGGGGGACCAGCCCGACGCATCTGCATCTACGCGAGCGGCTCGGCTTCCTGCTCATCCTGAGTGTGGTGGTGGACCTCGTCGCGAGCGTGCCGATCATGTTTGTCGAGATGGGCGCGCAGGGTAGCCAGATCCACTCGTACGGTGACGCGCTGTTCTGGACGACCGGGCAGCTGCTGACGGTGTCGTCCAACCTCGCCAACCCGATCAGCCCGGCGGCCCGGGTGATCGACCTCATCTTGGAGTTCTACGCGATCACCGTGGTCGCCACGGTAGCCGGCTCGATGGGTGCGTTCTTCCACCGCCGGGGCATGGAACGCCAACCGCTGCCGCCGGAGTCCGTTGATCGCAGCTGACAATTTTGTTGGGGAATGCTGGTGAATTCGTCGTTAACCTCATTCCCGGCCGGCGTCCAGAGTGGACATACTTAGTCTCAAGGATGATTGACCAGCGGACTCTCCACCTTTAGGGGTAGTGCGGGGTAGCACCTCCGGGTGGCGAGACCGGGGGTGGTTTGGCCTATTCTCTGTTGTAGAGCCGGTTCGGCGATGTAGCCGATTCACCGCTGAACGGCCGGGCAGTGGGGAGGCTGGCCGTGGCGCGAATTCTCAGCAGTCGCTCAGCTACGTCTCAGCGTCCCGGGCATAAGGTTAATTCGCGCCTTAGGTGTCGCCAACGTGAAGTCCCGACCGATGGCGACCTTAGGTTGTCACCGGTTGTTCATAACCAGGCAAAGTTGGGGCAGTGAACATGAAGTCGACGATGACGACCGCCGCCCGGTACGGATGTAGCCGCAGATGACCGCAATCACTGGTGTCGCCATTCTCCTGGCCGCCTTCGGCGCGTGCTGTTACGCGGCCGGCGCCTGGTTGCAGCACGGCGCGGTCGGGGAGGTCAGCGGCGAGAACAAGCTTGGTGCCGCCGGTCTCCTGCACCTCTTGCGGACACCACGGTGGCTGCTCGGTCTCACGGTGATCGTCGGTGGGGTCGTCTCGCATCTGCTCGCGCTCGGGTTCGCGCCGCTGACCATCGTGCAGCCGGTCGGTGCGCTCGCGTTGCCGTTGACCGTGCTTTTGTACGCGCGATCCAGCCGCGGCCGGCTCGGTCACCGGGCCACCGCCGGGATGGTGGCCACGGTCGCCGGCCTGCTGCTGTTCGTGCTGGTCGCGGCCAACGGCGCGACCTCCACCGTGGTGGGTGCGGACGCCGAGACCCGGGCCACCCAGCTGGTCGGCCTGGGGCTGGGCGTGCTCTGCCTGGTCAGTCTGCTGGCCAAGGGCAACGTGCGGTGCGTGGCGCTGGCCACCGGCGCCGGCATCGGATACGGCTATGTGTCACTGCAGATGCGCAGCATCATGCAGGGGTTCGGCACCGAGGGCATCACCGGCATCCCGCTGCTGTCCGTGCTCTTCCTGGTGTTGTCGCTGGTGGTCGTCGGCGTGATCATGTTGCAGCTGGCGTATTCCAGCGGTCCGCCCGACCTGGTCGTCGCGTGCCTGACCGTGGTCGACCCGCTGGTCGCGGTGGGCCTGGGCATCGGGGTGCTCGGTGAAGGCGTACGCAACAACGTGTGGATCATCACCGGTGAGGTCGTCGGCGCGCTGGCGGCCTGCGTCGGGGTGGCGATCCTGGCCCGCTACCACCCGGAGCGGCTGCGCCGGCTGGAGCACAAGGACGAGCCCACCGGATCGTCGTCGTTGGCGACCGCCGCGCTGCTCGGGCTGACCGAACGCAAGCTGCGGATCCTGATCGCCGCCGCCGACACCTTCCCGCCGGACATCAACGGCGCCGCCCGGTTCGGTTCCCGGCTGGCCCGCGGCATGGTCGAGCGCGGCCACGAGGTGCACGTGGTGTGCCCGTCGCGGACCATCCACGACGAGGTGACCGACTACCACGGCGTCACGGTGCATCGGATCGGCTCGTACCCGACGACCTGGTTCCACCCCACCTTCCGGCTCACCCCGGTCTGGCGGATCCATCCGGCCACCGCTCGGCTGCTGGACACGGTCAAGCCGGACGTGGTCCACATCCAGTCGCACTTCCTGTTCGGCAGCGCGCTGCTGAGCCAGGGGCCCAAGCGCGGCATCCCGGTGGTCGCCACCAACCACTTCATGCCGGAGAACCTCTACGGTTCGCTGCACCTGCCCCATTTCGTACGGGGAATGGCCGGCCGGCACCTGTGGCGGTCGGTGATCCGGCGCTACATCCGCGCGCAGGTGGTCACCGCGCCGACCGCGCGGGCGGTCGAGCTGCTGCACGACAACGGCTTCCCGGCGATCGCGATCCCGGTCTCCTGCGGCATCGACGTCGATGTCTATAAGCGCCACGCCGACGAGTTCAAGGCAGCACATCCGGAGCCGCGGCCGCCGATGGTGACGTTCGTCGGTCGCCTCGACGAGGAAAAGCGGATCGACGAGCTGATCCGGGCGCTCGGCCGGATCGAGCTGCCCGAGCCGCCGCACCTGACCGTGGTCGGCAGCGGTGCCTGCCGGCAGCCGCTGCAGGCACTGGCCGCCGAGCTGGGGCTCGCCGACCGGGTGCACTTCACCGGCCTGGTGACCGACGAGGAAGTCCGTGACGCGTACGCGGCGGCCGACGTGTTCTGCATGCCGAGCATCGCCGAGCTGCAGAGCATCGCCACCATGGAGGCGATGTCGTCGGGCAAGCCCGTCGTCGCCGCCGACGCGATGGCGTTGCCGCACCTCGTACGCCCGGGCGAGAACGGCTGGCTCTTCGAGCCCGGTGACGTGGACGGCCTCGCTCGCCGGTTGCAGGAGCTGCTCGGCGACCCCCTGCTGCGGGCCACCTTCGGTGCCGCCAGCAGCCGGATCATCGCCAGCCACGACATCGCCACCGTGCTCAGCACCTTCGAAGACATCTACCGCGCGGTCATCGACGGCTCGCCGGCCGACCTGGTCGAGCAGCTGATCGCCGGTTCCGGTGTCTCCCGTGCCGCGCTCCAGCCGGCCGCCCGGATCAGCCTGCGCAGCCAGCTGGCCCGGCTGTCCGGCCGGGCCAGGTGACCACCGTCCCGGCTGTGCCCAGGGCGGATGGCGTACGGGCCTCGGTGCCGGCGACCGCGGTCGTGGATGGTGCGCAGGTGCGCTATTGGACGTATTATCCGACTCCGCGCCTGGACGGTCATTCGCCGGTGATCGTGATGGTGCACGGTTTTCGCGGCACCCACCAGGGTTTGGAGCTGATCGCCGGAAACCTGTCGGAATTCCAGGTGGTCAGCCCGGACCTGCCAGTTTTTTTGGTGCCTCGCCGCCGATGCCGGGCCGCAAGCACGATGTCGCCGGCTATGCGACGGTCATCGCGGGCCTGATCCGGCAGCTGGCGGTCGGGCCAGTGGTGCTGCTCGGACATTCCTTCGGCTCCATCGTGGCCGCTCGCATCGCGGCCACCGAGCCATCGCTGGTGAGTTCGTTGATTTTGGTCAATTCGTTGGCGACGCCGGTGCCGGCGCGTGGCGGACCGGGTCGGCTCGGGTTGCGGCTCGCTTCCGCGTATTATCGCCTCGCGGCCGCCGCGCCACCCCGTGCCGGTCACGTTCTGTTGGCCAGCAAGGCTTTCACGCTCTCGATGAGCGCGGCGATGGCGGTCACCCGCGATCGTGAGCTACGCAAGGACATTCACCGCCGGCATTTACTGCATTTCAGCGATTTCCACAATCGCCAGCTGTTGGTGGAGGCCTTTTCCGAGGTCGGCGAAGCGGGCGTCGGCGATTATGCCGCCGCATTTCGATGCGGACGTTGTTGATCGCCGGCGAGCGGGACCGGATGGCGCCGCCGGCTGGCCAACGCTGGTTGTTGCCGCAGTTGGCCGATGGCCAGCTGCGTACGATTTCCGGGGTCGGTCACCTCGTCCACTACGAAAAGCCAGCCGCCGCGGCCGCGTTGATCCGTGAATTCCTGGCATCATCGTGAATGTCTTCTTTGACGCGCGGTGGACGCGGATGGACACCCACGACGGCATCAGCCGTTATGGTGCCAGCCTGCTGGAGGCTTTCAGCCGGATCCACCCAGTGACCATGATCATCCACGACCAGCGACAGCTCGCGCTGTTGCCGGATGTGCCGTACGTGCAGCTCAACAACCCGATCTCGGTCCGCGAGTTTTTCTTTTCCAGCAAGCTGAACAAGCTCGGCGCCGACGTGGTTTTCAGTCCCATGCAGGTGATCGGCAGCCTCGGCCGGCGCTTCAAGCTTATCCTCACCCTGCATGACCTGATCTACTACCGGCATCGTCAGCCGCCGGGTTTCCTTCCGCTGCCGGTGCAGCTCATTTGGCGGCTTTATCACCTGACGTACACGCCACAACGGCTGCTGCTCAACCGCGCGGACGCGGTCGCCACGGTGTCCTCGACCAGCCGCGATCTCATTCTTGAGCACCGGCTGACTCGCCGCCCAGTCGAGGTTGTCTACAACGCGCCGCAGCCCGGGTTGGGTGGCACGGCCGCGGTAGAGCCGACGAAAGACCTGGTCTACATGGGGTCTTTCATGGAATACAAGAATGTCGAGACTTTGGTCGCGGGCCTGGAATTTCTGCCCGGCCACACTTTGCATCTGGTCAGCCGGATCAAGCCGCAGCGCGAAGCGCAGCTGCGCGCACTCGTACCCGCCGGTGCCGAGGTGGTTTTCTGGCATGGCATCAGCGATCAGGACTATCACCAGCTGCTCAAATCCGCCGCCGCGCTGGTCACCGCCTCCAAAGACGAGGGCTTCGGGTTGCCGATCATCGAGGCGATGGCGCTGGGCACCCCGGTCGTCTGCAGCGAGCTCCCAGTTTTTTCCGCGAGGTCGCCGCCGACGCGGCCGCCTTCTTCGACCCGGACTCACCTCGCTCGTACGCCTCGGCCGTCCAATCCGTCACTGCACCGGCCCGCCCGCCGCCGCCCTCGCTATCGCCGGCCGGACCCGCGCCGCCGCCTTCTCGTGGGACTCCTCCGCCCAGCACCTCCTGTCCCTCATCACCACTCTCAGCGACTGACCTCTGCTCGCGTAACCACGGCGAGAGTGGGACGGGTTAGGGGAGGTGGTGGCCGAGGCGGGTGGCGATGTGGTGGGCGGCTGGTACGCCGAGGCCGCTGACGGCGGTGAGCGTACGTACGAGGTCGGGCAGCGGCAGGGCGCAGTCAAGCACCACCGTGCCGGCAGCGACCGCGGTGGCGAGGGACCGCAGCGTCTGCGCCGTACGGCGGGGGAGGTCGACGGCGGTGAGGTCGGCGCCGGCCACCAGGTCGGCGACGGACGGGAAGAGGTGCGTGAGGCCGTGCGTGAGGCCGCCGACCGGCTGGCCGAGGTGCCGGGTCAGGGTGCCCATCCGGGTACGTGCCCGCGCGAGGCCGCAGTGCTGCGCGACGATCGCATGTGCGGCGATTTCGAACGCGCCCCAAGCACCCGGGCCGGTCGTCGGGTCGGCGAGCCCCACCATCCGGCCAGCGCGTTCGACGACGTGGATGAGGCCTTCCCAGTACGGCAGGTGGGCCTGCAACAACAGACAACTTTCGTTGCCGGGCCGCACTTCCAGCACACCTGGCCCGCCGTCGAGGCTGATCGTACGTCGGTAGACGCCGTCCTGCACCGACTCCACTCCGGGAATGGCCCGCTCCGCAAGGAAAACCTGGACGTTGTCCCAGTCGTACGGCGGCTGGAAGGGCAGCCGCAGGGTGAGTCCGCCATCGGCCGCGAGCCGGTCGGACCGGCGTCGGCGGTTGCGTAGTTCTTTTGGTGAGGAACGAAACTTCGCGAATGTCCCGGTTGAACTGGCGTAGGCTCCCGAAACCGGACGCGAAAGCCACTTCCGCGACGGTCAGGTCGGAGTCGTCCAACATTCGGCGAGCGAAGTGGGCGCGTCGGGAGCGAGCCAGCTGGTCGGGCGTGACGCCGAGGTGGGCGAGGAAAATCCGCCGCAAATGCCGTGCCGACAAGGCGAGCCGGGCAGCCAGATCCGCCTCGGTGCCGTCGTCCAGTGCGCCGTCGATGATGAGCTGCACCGCGCGGCACACCAACTCCGGCGAATCGGTGCTGATGGGGCCGGCCACTCGATAGGGCCGGCAGCGCAGGCAGGCCCGGAAACCGGCCACCTCGGCCGCGGCCGCCAGCTCGAAGGTCCGCACGTTCTCGGCCAGCGGCTTCGCGCCGCACCCGGGCCGGCAGTAGATCCCAGTGGTCACCACCGCCGAATATGTCGTCACGTTTCTCAGGTATAGGCGTACGACGGCCGGCGCGCTAGCCGTATTCGGACATCGTCATCGTGTCCGAATGTGGCGAGACTTCGGCCGGTCCCGAGACGATGCTTCTCGCTGTCAGCAGTTCGCCAAACCGAAAAGGATTTCCGTGCTTATCAAGGTGTTTCCCATCGAACTCAAGCCCGGTAACCAGGCCGCGGCCGAGGCCATCGTCCAGGAGTTCGCGCCCAAGGGCCCGGCGCAGGAGCCCGGGTTGCGGTCGTTCCGGGTCTACCGGGATCCGGCCCGGCCGGACTATTTGCTCTTCGTTGAGCATTTCGCCGACCAAGCGGCGTACGATGCCCACACCGGCTCGGCCGCGTACAAGGAGCTGATCGCCGGCCAGTTCGCCGACCTGATCGTGGAGTTTGTGGAAATCGACCACGAACTACTCGTCAGTCTCTGAAAAACTTGGCACCGCGCTGGAAAGCGCGGTGCCTTTTCTGGACCGGAGAACCACGAAATGAATCAGCGAGACAAAGCCAGGATTTTTCGCGACCTGCACAGCGGGCCGGTTTTGGTGCTGCCCAACGCATGGGATGTGGCGTCCGCCCGGCTGGTCGAACGGGCCGGCGCGGCGGCGGTCGCGACCACCAGTGCCGGGGTGTCCTGGAGCCTGGGCGCGGCGGACGGTGGGAACCTCGACCGTACGTCCGCGATCGAGGCGATCGCGCGCATCAGCGACGCGGTCGACGTGCCGGTCACCGCTGATATCGAAGGCGGCTACAGCCAGCACCTCGACGAGCTGGCCGCGGTCGTACGCGCGGTGGTCGCGGCCGGTGCCGTCGGGGTGAACTTCGAGGACAGCGCCTCGGGGGGGCGCTGCTCAGCGTCCAGGACCAGAGCGCTCGCCTCGCGGTCGTCCGAGAGGCGGCCGGATCGGACCTCTTTGTCAATGCCCGTACCGATGTCTACCTGTTCGGCGCCGGCACCGTCGACGAGACCCTGCACCGGGCGCAGGCCTACCTGGCCGCCGGCGCCGACGGCATCTTCGTGCCGGGAGCCGCCGACGCGACCACCATTGGCAAGCTCGTCAACGGCATCGCCGGGCCGCTCAACGTGATGGTCGGCCCTGGCGCGCTCACCGTCGGCGAACTCGCCGACCTCGGGGTGGCCAGGGTCAGCGTCGGCCAGGCGATCGCCCAGGCCGCGTATGCCCTGACCAGCCAAGCCGCCACCGAGTTGGTCACCTCCGGCACGTACGACACTCTCGCCGACGGCCTCCCGTACGCCACTCTCAACGCCCTCTTCTGACATCCCGCCGCGTGACAACTGACAGAGATTGAAATCTGTCAGTTGTTATGCGATGCTGGTGACAGATCATCACCAGGAGGCGGCTGTGCAGAAGCGTGGATTGGGTACGAATGGGCCGCGGGTATCAGCGGTCGGGCTCGGGTGCATGGGGATGTCCGGCGTTTACGGGTCCGCTGACGACGACGAGAGCGTGGCCACGATCCACGCGGCGCTGGACGCTGGCGTGACGGTGCTCGACACCGGCGATTTTTACGGTGGGGCCACAATGAGCTGCTGGTCGGCCGGGCGCTGAAGGGGCGGCACCGCGAAGACGCGGTGATCAGCGTCAAATTCGGCATGCTGGGCAGGCCAGGCGGCGGCTGGGGAGGGTTCGATGGGCGGCCGGCCGCGGTCCGGAATTTCGTGGCATATTCCCTCAACCGGCTCGGCGTGGACTACATCGACATTTATCGGCCGGCCCGGCTGGACCCGGCGGTGCCGGTCGAGGAGACGATCGGCGCCATTTCCGAACTGGTGGACGCTGGCTACATCCGTCACATCGGGCTTTCCGAGGTCGGCGTCGAGACGATTCGGCGGGCGCAGGCGGTGCACCCGATCGTGGACCTGCAAATCGAGTATTCGCTGCTGTCGCGCGCAATAGAGGACGAGATCCTGCCTACCTGCCGGGAGCTGGGCATCGGCATCACGGCGTATGGGGTGCTTTCCCGTGGCCTGCTTTCCGGGCAGTATTCGGCCGGCAGCTCCGGCGATTTCCGTGCTCACAGCCCGCGGTTCCAGGGCGAGAACCTGGACCACAATCTCCGGCTGGTCGATGAACTCCGCGTCGTCGCGCAGGCCAAGGAGGCGACGGTGGCGCAGATCGCGATCGCGTGGGCGCTGCATCGCGGTGACGACATCGTGCCGGTGATCGGTACGCGCCGGCGTATCCGACTGGCCGAGTCGCTGGCCGCGCTGGACATTTCGTTGGACGCCAACGATCTGGAGCGGATCGAGAAGGCCATCCCGGCCGGCGCGGCGGCCGGGGACCGCTACCCGACGGCGTCGATGGCCATGTTGGACAGCGAAAAGTGAATGAGACCGCGTTGACGGCGGAGCAGATCCTGACAGCCACTGAGGACGTGCTTCGCCGGTACGGGCCGGGAAAGGCGACCGTGGTCGACGTGGCCCGCGAGTTGAATGTCAGCCACGGCAGTGTTTACCGGCATTTTCCCAGCAAAACGGCGATGCGCGAGGCGGTCACCCGGCGCTGGCTGGACCACGCGTGCGCCGGGCTCACCGAGATCGTCGAGCGAGATGGTCCGGCGGCGGACCGGTTGGACCGCTGGCTGCTCGCTCTCTTCTTGGCAAAGAAAGGAAAAAGCGGCAGCGGACCCCGCACTGTTCGCGACCTATGCGGTGTTGGCCGACCATTCCAGCGAAACCGTCGTCGAACATTTGCGTGATTTGGTGGCGCAGCTGACGACCATCATCGTGGACGGGATCGGCCGCGGTGAGTTCGCCGAAACGGATCCATCCACCGCCGCGCAGGCGGTGTTCGACGCGACCGTGGTTTTCCGCAGTCCACTGCATTCCTGGCGGTGGACCATCCCCACCATCGATGCCGAGTTCGCCGCCGTACGAAAGGTGATCCTCAACGGCCTGGTTCAGTGCCGTCGGTGATCCTGGATGGTCATCCGCGGCCCCCGGCGCGGCGGATGGGCGGCCGGCGTCAGTTCCAGCAGTCGTACGACCCGATAGCGATGCGGACGCCACGATTCCAGCAGCTCGACCATGCCGTCGTCGTCCAAAGGCTTGCCAGTCAAGGCGTATCCCACGATTTTGCAGGTGTGATAGTCACCGACGGACAGCGAGTCGGCGTCGCCGAGCGCCCTGCTGGCCACCTCGGCGGCCGTCCACAGCCCTACCCCGGGAATGGACCGCATTCGACGATAAGCGTCTTCCATCGGCAAACCAACGCATTCCTCCAGCCGGTTCGCGACCCGCGCGCAGGTCACCACCGTCCGCGACTGGGGCGGTTCGACGCCGGCCCGGTGCCAGTCCCACGACGGAATATGCCGCCATTGCTCGGAAGTGGGCATGACCACCATGCCGGCCGGCGCCGGACCCGGCGCGGCGTCGCCGTACTTTCTCAGCAGCCAACGAAAAGCACTGTGCGCCTGCTTTCCGGTGATCTTTTGCTCGAGGATCGCCGGGATCAGCGCTTCCATCACCCGCCCGGTCCGCGGCACCCGCAGGCCCGGATGGCGCGCGTACGCGTCACGCAGGAGTGGATGGCGCGGGTCGAAGCCGGCCGGGTCGTCCCGGCCGCCCAGCATGTCCGGCAGCGAGGCGACGACCTCCTCTGCGCCAAGGCCCCAGGCCTCACAGGTCACCTCGTGCAGGCCGCGCTGGGTGAGCCGGAAAGTCGCCGGCCCGGCGGGCATCCGGCTGGTGCGCCACAACGACCCGTCGGTCGCGTACCGATGGCACGGGTCCGCGCCGCCACGCACCATCGAGCCGAGCGTCATCCGTACGTCCACCGGCAGCTCCGGCCGCCATGTGGTGACCGCGACAGGCGTTCGTACGACGGAAGCGGTCACTCCCGGAGTGTATGTCCCGTCCGTGCGCTGTCCCTGATGGGGCGATGTGGACAGTAAAATGTGAATAAATGTTTGTATATTTCGGCAGACACAGGTTTTGTGTGAGTCAATTACCCGCTTTAATAGCCCCATGACACGGCATTGGGCACGGTGGGTAATCGCATCGGCGTCGGCCCTGACGGTGGTCGCGGCCTGTACGTTCGCCAGTTCTCCGGCGCACGACGCAAGCGCCACGACACGTCCGAAGGTCCATCTGACAGTTCAACAGGAGGCTGGTCAGCGGATCATCTACTCGTACGCGGGCCTCACTCCGCCCGCGGCGCTCCTGCAGGCGATCAAGGCCGGCCAGGCCGCCGGGGTGATCTTCTTCAAGCCGAACATCTCCAGTCCCAGCCAGATCGCTTCGGTCATCACGCAACTGGTCCAGGCGCAGCAACAAAGTCCGGTTTCGCAGCCGTTGCTGCTGATGACGGACCAGGAGGGCGGCCAGGTCCGCCGGTTGCCCGGTGAGCCGTCGCTGTCGGAAAAGCAGATCGGCGCGTCCTCGAACAGCCTCGCGCTGGCCAGCCAGGCCGGCACCGGCGCGGCCAACACCCTGCACGGCGTCGGCATGAACGTGAACCTCGCGCCGGTGCTCGATGTTTTCCGTACGCCGGGCAACTTCATCGACGAGTATGGCCGTTCTTACAGCCAGGACTCGGCGAAGGTCGGGCCGCTCGGCAAGAACTTCATCGTCGCTCAGCAGGCGCTCAAGGTCGCCGCCACCGCGAAGCATTTCCCGGGGCTCGGCGCGGCCACCCAGAGCCAGAACACCGACCTCGGGCCGGTCACCCTCAACGTGCCGATGTCGACGCTGCGCGGCGCGGATGAGGTGCCTTACGGTGCGGCCATCACCGCCGGCGTCAAGCTGATCATGACCTCGTGGGCCGTCTACCCGGCGCTTGACGCGAACCGACCCGCCGGCTTGTCGACCACCGTCGTACAGAACGAACTGCGTGCTCACATGGGCTTTCGGGGCGTGACAATCACCGACGCGATCGAGGCCGGCGCCCTCAAGTCGTACGGCACGACAGGGCAACGCAGCGTGCTGGCCGCGCAGGCCGGCATGGATCTGGTGCTGTGCTCGGCGCAGGACGTGACCCAGGGCCAGCAGGCCACCACCGCACTCGCCGACGCCCTGCAGTCCGGCCAACTCCCGGCCGCCGACTTCACCGCCGCCGTCGACCGCATCACCGCCCTCCGCGGCAGCCTCGCGTGACCTCGCCGTAGTCCCGTTGCTTGCGCGAGTCGCAAGCAACGGGCGTTGCGGACAAAGGCGCTACCGGAGGTGGCGGGGCTGCGGGGAGCGGCCGGCGGGTTGGTGCACTGGGCGGGTGGGCGGTGCGGGTGGGATGGGCAGCGAGACCGGGGTGTCGGGTAGCAGGTCCTGGACCGTGCCGTGGTGGCGGATAGTGATCTGGTCGCCGTCCAGCGCGGTGTAGGTGGCCGACTCGGCGCCGACTTCGACGCGGATCGGTGTTTCCCTTATGCACACCCGAAAAGCGAAGCCGTCCAGCCCAGGTGGCAACCGTGGCGCGAAACACACGCCGTCGTCGGTCACCCGGAGGCCGCCGAAACCGGCGACCAGCGCGGTCCAGCCGCTCGCGAGCGCGGCGATGTGCAGGCCGTCGGCGGTGTTGTGTTCCAGGTCGTCGATGTCCATCAGGGCGGCTTCGCCCACATACGCGTACGCCAGTTCCACCTGCCCGACCTCGACCGCCAGCACCGCCTGGGTGCCGGCCGAAAGAGAGGAGTCCCTTACTGTTATCGCTTCGTAGTAAGCGAAATTCCGGGTCTTTTCGTCGTCGGTGAAGGCGTCTGGCCGGTGCTGCATGGCCAGTACGAGGTCGGCCTGCTTCACCACGGCCTTGCGGTAGAGGTCGAAATACGGATAGTGCAACAGTAACGGATAGCAGTCGTTTTTCTCGAAATCCCACGGCTGGTGGCCGGTGAAGCCGTCGGACTGTGGGTGCACCCCAAGTTTTTCGTCGTAGGGCACGTACATCGTGGCCGCCGCGTCCGCCCAGCCGGCGATCTCCAGCGCGGAGACCTCAAGTTCCTTTGCGCGTACCGGAAACTTGCGAGCCACCTCGGCCGCGGCGCGCAGGTTCTGTTGCGCCATCAGGTTGGTGTAGACGTTGTTGTCGGCGATCGCGCTGTATTCGTCCGGGCCGGTCACCCCGTCGATCCGGAACCGGCCGTCCCGGCCGCGATGGCCCCAGCGACGACCAGAGCCGCGCGGTGTGGACGAGCAGCTCAATGCCGTAGCTGGACATGAAGTCGGCGTCGCCGGTCACCCGGCAGTAGTTCAGTACGGCGGCCGCGATGTCCGCGTTGATATGGAAAGCGGCCGTGCCGGCCGGCCAGTATCCAGAGCATTCCGCGCCGTCGATGGTCCGCCATGGGAAGGCGCTGCCGGCGAATCCGAGCTGCTGCGCCCTTTCCAGCGCGGCCGGCAGGGTGCTGTGCCGCCACCGCAGGGCGTGTTTGGTGGCCGCCGGATAGGTCAACGTGAGGACGGGGAGCACGAAAGTCTCGGCGTCCCAGAACGTGTGCCCGTCGTAGCCAGGACCGGTCAGCCCCTTCGCTGGCACCGCCCGTCCCTCGCCGCGCGCGGATGCCTGCAGAACATAAAAGTCCGAAACCGGACCGCTTGCTGCAACTCCAGGTCGCCATCCAGGCGTACGTCCGCGTTGCTCCAGAAGCCAGCGAGGAATTCTCGCTGTGCCTCGCAAAGACCCGGCCAGCCGGACTTGCGGGCCAGCGTGAGAGCGGCCTGCAGCTGGTCGCGGATGGCTGGCAGCGACCGGGTCCCGGACCAGCCGTACGACACGTATTTCACCACTGTCAGCCGCTCGCCGGGCGCGAGCGTGGCCGACACCATCGTGCGGGCCACGTCGTGGAACGTGGTCGACTCCATCGACGTGTCCGCCGGCCCGTCGACCTCGTGGTTCATCGCGGCACCCACCCGGATGCCGCTGCGTTCGGTCCGGTGCACCAGGTAGCCCGCCGCGTCCAGGCTGCCGCCGTCCTCCAGGATCAGCGCTTTTCCGAGCGCCGCGGCCGATCGCGGGTCGTTCGCGGCGACCGGCAGCTGCTCGTTGGCGACCAGCTCGGACTGCAACACGATCCGCACTGCCGTGTCGACCGCCTCGACCTGGTAGCGGATCGCCGCGATCGCCCGCTGCGGGAAGGACACCAGCCGCTGCGAGCTGACCCGGACGACCTGGCCGGCCGGCGACTCCCATTCGACCGTACGATCCAGAATCCCGGTCTGGAAGTCCAGCTCCCGGCGATGCGCGCGAAGCTCCCCGTACCGGATGTCGAAGGGCTCGTCGTCGACCAGCAGCCGCATCACCTTGCCGTTGATGACGTTCAGAATCGACTGGCCGGACTCCGGATAGCCGAAGCCGGCTTCCGCGTACGGCTGCGGGCGCAGCTCGTGGACGCCGTTCAGGTAGCTGCCGGGCAGGCCATGCGGTTCGCCCTCGTCGAGGTTGCCGCGCCAGCCGATGTGACCGTTGGACAGCGCGAAAAGTGACTCGGTCTGGGCCAGCACCGCAAGGTCCAGAGCGCTTTCCACCAGGCTCCAGGGCCGGACCTGGAAGGCAGGATGCCGGATCACGGGCCCTCGATCAGCTCGGCGAGATCGTTCACCACCACGTCGGGCGCCGTGTTTGCTCAGCTCGGCGGCTTGTCCGACACGGTCGACGCCGATCACGAAGCCGAACTGGCCAGCTCGGCCGGACTCGACCCCAGCCAGCGCGTCCTCGTACACCGCGGCTCGCGAGGGCGGCACACCCAGCTCCTTCGCGGCCGCCCAATAGGTGTCCGGGGCAGGTTTGCCGGCGAGCCCGCGCTCCCGCGCGACCACGCCATCGACGCGTACGTCCAGCAGGCCGTCGATGCCGGCCGCGACCAGCACGTCCTTGCAGTTCGTACTGGATGACACCACCGCCCGCCGCAGTCCGGCGGCGGCCGTCGCGCGCAAATAGCGGACCGAGCCGTCGTACGGTTCGACGCCGTCCTGGTGGATCTTCGCCAGCACCAGGTCGTTCTTGCGTACGCCAAGGCCGTGCACGGTTGGCGCGTCCGGCGAGTCGTTCGGGCCGCCGTCCGGCAGCTCGATGCCACGGGAGGCGAGGAATGACCGGGTGCCGTCGTCGCGCGGCTTGCCGTCCACATACCTGTCGTAGTCGTCAACCTGATCGAAGCCGACGAACCGCTGTCCGTGCTGGTCAGCCCAACCGCGGAGGAAGTCGTCGAACATCTGTTTCCAGGCGGCCGCGTGCACCTTCGCGGTCTGGGTGAGCACGCCGTCCAGGTCGAACAGGCAGGCCTGGATATGGTCGGGCAAGCCCAATCCGCGACTGGTCACGTGCTCAGGCTACGGCTCGTACGGACGTCAGGCAGCCTTGCGGGCTTCCTCGACTGTTTCGAAAAGCGCGAAAGTTGTGCGCAGCCCGGTCAGCTCCAGCAGCCGGCCGGTCGGGGACTGGCCGAGCACTAGCCGCAGTCGGGCGCCGTGACGATCGGCCAGCTGCTGCAACTCCACCAGGGCCTTAAGGCCGGCCGAGCCCATGAAGCTGACGCCGTCGAGGTCCAGCACCACCAGGATCTCACGGCCGGGCGGCAGCTGGGCCCCCACTTCGGCGGAGAACTGCGGTTCGGTGGCCATGTCCAGCTCTCCGGAGACCGTGACCACGGCCAGTCGGGGGCTGTCCTCGGCGACCGCCACGGCGAGTCCCGATCCGCCGATGCCGGAGTCCGGGGCATCGAGCCGCGGCGAGTGCGGCGCGTCGGTCATCGTCTGCTGCCTCTCCTTGGCGCTCGTTCTGTTCTGGTGGCGCCAGGCTACTCGGCCACCCAGCGCCGTGGTGACCCCGCGCCAACTCCGACGTTCGCTCGCTGTGGGGTAACGTGCTGTAACGGCTGATAGGCGACAGTCCACTCATCAAGCATTTATGTGGCAAAAGCCGCCATACCCTGGTTGTCTACGCCACCGGGTTTGGTCGCCGAGGGCGCCGCGCGGAGGCAGCGGCGGTGGTGGAAACACACCTGCCGTAGATGCAGCAAAGCCCCGGCCGCCACGGGGGGAGCGGTCGGGGCTGCGCTGCGTGATAAGCGTGACACGGCCACGGCCGGGACGCAATAGGGGAGGTCGAGAAGAAACCCGCAGAGCCAGTCGGATCCCGTCCGAGCTGCCGGTTTCGCCGGGTTCCCGGACGGATTCTCAGCTGTTCCTCAGGTTTGTGAAGCGTCCGACGGTAGGCCCCAGACACCGGTGGCGGCGGTACTTTTCGCGTAGTCGGCGAAATCGCGGGGTGGGCGGCCGAGCGCGCGTTCCACGCCGTCGGTGAGGTGTTCGTTGCGGCCGTCGAGTACGCGCTCGAAGAGGTCGGCGAAGAAGGGGATGTGTTCTTCGGGCATGCCTTGCTGCCGCAGTCCGGCGGCGAATTCGCCGATGGACACCGACACGTACCGAATATCCCGGCCGGACGCCTGCGCGATCTCCCTGACGGTGTCGGCGAAAGTCATCAGCCGCGGGCCGGTCACCTCGTACAGCTCGCCCGCATGCCGGGAGCCGGTCAGCGCCTCAACGGCGAATGTCGGCGATGTCGTCGGCGTCGACAAAGGGTTCCCGGATCTGACCAGTCGGCAGCACGACCTCGCCGTGGGCGACCGGCTCCAGCAGGAAATCCTCACTGAAGTTCTGGGCCAGCCAGCTCGACCTGATGATCGTCCATTCCACCCCGGATTCGCGTACGACCTGTTCGCTGGGCAGCACGTTCTCCTCGCCGCGGCCAGAAAGCAGCACCAGCCGCCGGACGCCGCCGCTGACCGCCAGCTCGGTGAAGGCGGCGATCGTCGCGGTCGCCTCCGGGCTGCCGAGGTCGGGGTAGTAGGCGATGTACGCGGCGGCGGCGTTTTCCAGCAGCGCCGGCCAGGTTCGTTGATCGGCCCAGTCGAAGGGCGGTGTGCCGGTACGAGACGCGGCCCGCACCGGCCTGTTCTGGTCGAGCAGCCGGTCGACCACCCGGCGGCCAGTTTTCCCGGTACCACCAAGGACCACAGTTGTTTTCTCCATACGTACAGTCAAATGCGGTCCGGTGAGACGGAACATGGTTGAGCAGCTCAGTTCCATGTTCGAGCGTCTAGTCTTAGCCCTATGGACGCGTTGGCTGGGCTTCTGGACGGGCCGCGGGCACGCGGTGCCTTCCTGATGCGCTCGGTGCTGGAGCCACCTTTCGGGCTGCGGATCCAGGACGAGGCGCCGCTGACCCTGATCTGTGTCGTACGCGGGCACGCCTGGGTGTTGCCGGACCGCGGCGAGCGGGTGCGGCTCGGGCCCGGCGACGTCGCGGTGGTGCGTGGGCCGGAGCCGTACACGGTGGCCGACGAACCGGCGACCAAACCGAGCACGGTGATCCTGCCTGGCAACCACAGCGCCACGCTGACCGGCGACGATCTGTGCGGCCCGTGGGATCTCGGGACACGTACGTGGGGCGACAACCCGGACGGCTCGACGATGCTGCTTACCGGCGCGTACCAACTGCCTGGCGAGATCAGCCGGCGGCTGCTGGACGCGCTTCCCGCTCTGCTGGTGGCTCACCGCGGACAGCTGGAGCTGCCCGCTGATTCCGCTGCTCAACGACGAGATCGGCAAGGACGAGCCGGGTCAGGACGCGGTCCTGGACCGGTTGCTGGACCTGCTGCTGATCGCGGTGCTGCGTACGTGGTTCGCCCGTGCCGAGGCGCCGGCCTGGTATCGCGCGCATGGCGACCCGGTGGTCGGGCGCGCGTTGCGTACGCTCCATCACGACCCGGCCGAGCCCTGGACGGTCGAGCGGCTCGCCGCCTCCGTCGGTGTCTCCGCGCGCGGCGCTCGCCCGCCGCTTCACCGACCTGGTCGGTGAGCCCCCGATGGCGTATCTGACCGCCTGGCGGCTGGCGCTGGCCGCCGACCTGCTCCGCGAACCCGACGCCACCGTCGGCGCGGTCGCCCGCCAGGTGGGTTATGGCAGTTCGTTCGCGCTGAGCGCCGCTTTCAAGCGGGTCCGCGGGGTCAGCCCGCAGGAGTTCCGTACCGGCTCGCTCGCGCCGGCCTGACCTACCTCCGAAGTAATCGACAACTCCGCGGCCCGCTTGCTTGGCTGCGGTTTATGACAAATCAACAAGGTTGGTCGGTGCGGGGCTTCGAGGCATTCTGGTCGCGCCCGGACGCGACGCTGGTGGCGCCCATCCTGACGGACGACGTGGTGGGTCACTGGGCCGGAACAGCCGAGCCGGTACGCGGCAAAGTGGACTATGTCGGTTGCATCGCGGCATTGCTGGAGGCGCTGCCGGACGTACGGCTGACGGTCGCCGAGTCCGCGTCGAGCGGCGATTTTTCCTTCGTACGCTGGATTATGCAGGCCACCGGCCGCCGCGGACCCTTCGAAATCAGCGGCATTGACCGGATCCACACCGTCGAAGGCCTCGTCGACGAGAACCACGTCATCGTCGACACACGGCCGCATTCCACGACCGCGCCGGCCTCCCCATCCCCTGGGCGAAATAACGTCGAGCTCGCGACCCCGACACACCGATGGGGCGCGAAATTGTCGTAGGTGTCTGTTTTTCTTTCCCCCTCCCTTTGAACGGGCGGGGGGTGGGTTGAGAGGTGGACCTTAATTTTTAGTTGGACATTGGTCCTCGAACCCGCCCCCCACCCGTCACTGGGTGGGGGCAAATCTGCCGGAGGGGTACGACAGTTTCGCGCCGCACCTGGTTACCCATGATCAACAACACTGGCCTCCGACGACGGCCGCTGAGGGGTGGTGGTCGTCAAAGGACTTTGCGGTGTACGTCACGCCGTCATATAGGGCATTTCGGTACGGGGTGCTCGCGGACGGGGGGTGACGTGGTGGTGTCGAGTCCGTAGCATCACGTGTTATGCGTTCGCTTCGGCTGGTGAGCCGCCGGCACATCGACATGTGCCGTGTCTTCAGCGCCGCATGTTGTCACTGACTCTGCCGTAGGACGACGACGTCCCGGCGCGCTCTCGTCAGCGCCCCTGAAATCCGCCTTTGTCGCGATAGGTCCGCGTAAATCCCTGGGAGAATCTCTGTGTCAGCATCACCTCGCCGCCGCTGGCGGACCATCCTCACGGCAGCAGCCGCGGCAGCGGTCGTTGCCACCGGGCTGACCGCCTGCGGGTCCGGCTCCGGCGGGTCCGCGGATGCCGTACGGCTCGGCTATTTCCCCAACCTGACGCATGCGTCGGCCATCATCGGCGTCCAGGAAGGCCTTTTCCAGAAGGAACTCGGCGCGGCGAAACTCACCACCCAGAGTTTCAACGCGGGGCCCGCCGAGATCGAGGCGCTGTTCTCCGGCGCGATCGATATCGGCTACATCGGGCCGAGTCCGACGGTCAACGCGTACGTGAAATCCAAGGGCCAGGCGCTCAAGGTCATCTCCGGATCAGCGTCCGGTGGGGTTGAGCTGGTGGTCAAGCCGTCCATCACCAAGGCCGCTGACCTGCGCGGCAAGAAGATCGCTACGCCACAGCTGGGCAACACCCAGGACGTGGCGCTGCGCTACTGGCTGAAGCAGCAGGGTTTCACGACCACGAAGGACGGCGGGGCGGGGGACGTACACATCACCCCGCAGGACAACGCGGTGACCGTGGACGCGTTTGGTACGGGCGCCATCGACGGCGCCTGGGTGCCGGAGCCGACCGCGTCCACGTTGGTCAAGGCCGGTGGCAAGGTGCTGGTCGACGAGCGGGACCTGTGGCCGGGCCGCAAGTTCGTGATCACCAACATCATCGTGCGCACCGACTTTTTGCAGAAGCACCCCGATCTGGTGAAGGCGGTGCTGGCCGGTCAGGTGGCCGCGAACCAGCTGATTGCCAGCAACCCGGCCAAAGCGCAGGCGGACGTGGTCACCGCGCTGGGCAAGCTGACCGGCAAGAAGCCGAACGCGGCGCTGATCGCGGAGGCGTGGAAGACCATCGACTTCACCAATGATCCGCTCGCCTCCACCCTGGTGACCGGTGCCAATCACGCTGTTGACGTCGGACTGTTGGAGAAGCCGAATCTGAAGGGTTTGTACGACCTGACGATCCTCAACCAGGTGCTCACCGCGGCGCACCAAACCACCATCCCGGAGCCGAGCACATGACCGTGACGAGTACCCAAGTCAGGCCGCGTGACGAAAAAGTCGCGTCGCCGGCCGTCCACATCGCTGGTGTGGGGAAGGCGTTCGGGAACCGTGCCGGACGGGTGGTGGCCCTGGACGGGATCAGCCTGACCGTCCAGCCCGGCGAGTTCGTCTGTTTGGTGGGCGCTTCGGGGTGTGGCAAAAGTACGCTGTTGTCCCTGGTGGCGGGTCTGGACAAGCCGACCAGCGGGACGATCGACACCGGCGGGGTGGCGGCCGCGCTGATGTTCCAGGAGCCCGGCCTGATGCCATGGCTGACGGTCAGCGCCAATGTCGAGCTGCCGATGCGGCTGCATGGAGTCGGCCGCGACGAGCGGCGAGCGCGCGCCCGTGAGCTGCTGGAGACCGTACATCTACTGGATTTTCGCCGGAAAACGGCCGCATGAGCTGTCCGGCGGCATGCGCCAGCGGGTCGCGCTGGCTCGCGTCCTCGCGTCGAATTCACCCGTACTGCTGATGGACGAGCCGTTCGGCGCGTTGGACGCGATGACCCGGGACGTGCTGCACGACGAGATCGAACGCATCTGGTCCGAGCGCAACCTGACCGTTCTTTTCGTTACCCACAACGTCAGGGAGGCGGCTCGCCTCGGCGACCGGATCGTGCTGCTGTCCAGCCGGCCCGGCCGGGTGGTCGAGGAATTCGCGGTGGACTACTCGCGGCCGCGTCGGATCGACTCGCCGGAAGTGTCCCAGCTGGCCGCGAAGGTGACCGACCGGCTCCGCGAGGAGGTTCGCCGCCATGGCCGCTGATCTGGACAAAGCCGCCGTTGGCCGGGCCGAGCTCGCCGGCCTGGACGCGCTGGAGCTGAACATCGGGCGTACGGCCGGATTCTGGTCCCGGCTGTGGGCCGCGACCTGGCCAAAAGTGCTGGCCATTGTGCTGGTTTTGCTGGCGTGGCAGCTGGTTGTCTGGTCCGGCTGGAAACCGTCGTACGTGTTGCCCGCGCCGCCGGAGGTGTTTTCCTGGCTGTGGCAGAACATTTTCACCGCCGGCTTCTGGCAGGCCATCGGCATCACGATGACCCGGGCGGTCACCGGGTTCGCGGTGGCGACGGTGATCGGTGGTGTGGTCGGCATCGCTGTGGTACGGGTCAAGGCTTTGCGGGCGGCCATCGGATCGCTGATCACCGGCCTGCAGACGTTGCCGTCGATCGCCTGGTTCCCGCTGGCGATCCTGCTTTTTCAGCTGTCCGAGCAGGCGATTCTTTTCGTCATCGTGCTGGGCGCGGCCCCCTCGATCGCCAACGGCCTCATCAACGGCGTCGACTATGTCCCGCCGCTTTTAAAGCGGGTAGGCCAAAATTTGGGAGCGAAGGGCTTCAGCCTGTTCCGCTACGTCATTCTGCCGGCCGCGCTGCCGTCCTGCGTGGCCGGGTTGAAACAGGGCTGGGCCTTCGCGTGGCGCAGCCTGATGGCCGGCGAGTTACTGGTGATTGTCGAAGGCCGGCCGTCCATCGGGGCCGAGTTGCAGCATGCCCGCGACCAGATTCAGCCCGAGATCGTCATCGCGTTGCTGATCATCATCCTGATCATCGGCATCGCGGTGGGACACCGGGTTTTCCTTTGCCGACCGGACGATCCGGGCCCGGTGGGGGATTTCGGAGGGACGCTAGTCTCGTACGGCCGCGAGGCGGCGGCTGATCTCCTCCAGGAGCGCGCCGTCGCTGATCCGGGAAAGGTCGGCGGCGTCCGGGTGCACATAGCGTTTGTGCGCCCGCAGTGCGTCTTCCCGGTGCTGCCACATCCTTTCGGCCTGAGCCGCCGTTCTGGTGGCTTCCTGCGCCGCGGCGGCCAGCTCGGTGGCCTGCGCGGCCAGCGCCTCATATGCCTGGTCGAATCCGTGCGCGTTCCCGTGCGCCGCCAACAGCTCTTCGTGGCTCTCCAGCGCTGTTCGGGCATCCTTCGCGAGCGCATCCTGCACGACGTACGACGCGTGGGCGGCTTTGGCGGCCTCGTGCAGCTCCCAAACCGCCGTGTCGAGCGAAACGCCGAGGACTTTTTCCCAGCACACCAGCACCCGGCCGCGCGGGATGTCGGCGCCGTTCTCCCACTTGCTGAGGGTCCGTAGGGACACCCCCACGAGGACGGCTAGCTGCTCTTGCGTCCAGTTATGGCTGACGCGCGCGGTGCGTACGTAGTCGCCGACTTCAGACATGCCGGTCATTGTGCAGGAAACTCCAGGAAACAACAAGACGTAGCTACGTGTCTCTGCTTGTTTCCCCGGTTTGGACTCCCTACACTCTGCAGCCATGGGAACCCGTATGGTGCTCGGACCTGCCGTAAGGGCACTCCGAGAAGCGCTGGGCATCCGTCACGGATCCTTCGCCGAATCCGTCGGAATCTCGCCCGGCTACCTGACCAAAATCGAGTCCGGCAGCCAGCAGCCGCGACCGGACATCGCGCGGTCGCGCTGGCTCTCGTCGCCTCAGGGTGCCACTGGACGCGATCACGTACGCGCCTATGGAAAAGGAAAAGGACCACTGAGGAGTCCAACGACGCCCGCGGTGATTTACGTCATCGACAAACTTTGGAGCTCCTGGGCGCTTCTCACAGTGACCGGTGGGCCCGCGTGAACTGATCGACACCCGAGATTTACCCCCCGCTGTGACGATCGGAACGATTCGGACGTCCAGCATTCCTCCCCAGCAGAGCAGCGTGAAAGCGCTCAGTTTGCAGTCACGGACGCCCGCCACTCATGCGTCGTTTCGATCCGGAGACGAGCCGCGCCGGCGGGTCTGGGGAGGACTACAGGGATGACGATTTTCGGCTTTCAGCTGGCCGACCGCCGGGATGAGGCGGTCGCCGCCGTGCTGGCCGGCGCGGTGGTGGTCATCCTCGGATTCGCTTCTGGGGCGGGCATTCGGCCCGGCAGTACGACCGAGCCGCTAGCCGTACCACCGCCGCCGCCGCGGCCCCCGCCGATCCCGGCAGCCAGGCGCCGCCGCAGGGGGCGTCCAGCGGTGCCGCGGCCGGCGGGGGTGGGGTCAGCGGGGGGGGGTGAGTGGCGGATCTTCCGGGGTGAGCGGCGGGGTTTCCGGCGGCGGCCCGGTCACCGGTCAGCCCACGCCCAGCACACCGTCGCCGTCGTCGTCGCCGCAACCCACGCCGCAACCCACGTGCCCGCCTGGCCTGGTCGGCTCGTTGCCGGTAGTGGGGCCGTTGGTGGCTGGGGAGCCAGATGCGTCCGGCTCGCCCCGGCCGGCGCCGGTGCCGGCGTTGCTGGGGCCGGTGCCAGTGCTTGGGCCGCTGGTGGCGCCGGCCACGCCCGACCATCCTGCCGGTTTGCTCAGCTGTCCGGTGGGCTTCCTGGTTGGTCAGAGTTGTTGCGCGACCGCGACAACCGCCGGAAAAAGCCTGACCGCGGCCGGAGTCGGCCGATGAGTCGGGAGGATTTGCTGCATGCGGGTTCGGTGCTGATCCACGTCACCGACTACCTCGCGTTGGCGGTGCTGCTGGGCGGCCTGCTGTTCGTGTCGGCGCTCTGGCCGGCCGGCGCGCAGGACCGCCGGACCCGGATGATCCTCGTCGTTTCGGTGCTGGCGGGCGTTGTTGGCGCCATCGCGACCGTCCTGTTGTCCGCTCAGTACGCGGTCGCCGGCTCCGCTGTCGTCGACGTACTGGAGGCGCCTTTTGGTCGTACGGCCGCGGCCATGGCCTTGCTCTGGTTGCTTGCGGCGGTGGTTGTGGTCGCGGTGCTGCAGCGCGGCGAGCAGGCCGTACGGTCGATTCCGTGGCGGGTCGGTACGGCCGCGATCGCCGTCGGCCTGCTGCGGACCACCGGTCTGAACGGCCACTCCGCCGAAACCGCGGACGCCCCGCTGGGTATGGTCGCGGATTTCCTGCACCTGGGCGGAGTCAGCGCCTGGGTGGGTGGGCTCACAGTGCTGTCGATCGGTCTGCTCGCGCGCCGCAAGGCCGCTGAGTTGGCCGACGTGGTACCGAAATTCTCCAAGTTCGCGATGATTTCGGTGCTGGCCATCGTGTCCTCAGGGGTCATTCTCGGGTGGCAGATCATCGGCTCTGTCGGCGCGGTTTTCGAGACGTCGTACGGTCGCGTGCTGCTCATCAAGCTGTCGGTCTTCGCGCTGGTCTTGCTGGCCGCCATGAAAAGCAAGAACTGGGTGGAAAAAAACGCCTGCAGGTGGCGGTCCTGGAAAGCCGCCGCCCAGCGGTCCGGTCGTTCGCGCTGTCGGTTGGCGCCGAGACCGTTCTGGTTGTCGCCGTGCTCGTCGCGGCGAGTGTGCTCGTCACGGCCAATCCCGGCCACTGACGTTTGTGGGGAAGGAAAGATGCACATGGAATTCACCGAAACGCGCCGGCCGGCGGCGCGGGCTGCTGTTGGTCGCGGCCGCGGCGGCCGCGGCCGCAGCTGTGTCGATGATCGCGTTGTCGCAGGACGCGTCGGCCACCGCGATGCCGCAAAATGCCGCCGCCGTCAACAATGTCGCGCCCGCGGTCGTACCAGCGGTGCCGGCCCTCCCAGCGGCGCCAGCCGCTCAGGTCCCCGGGTTGTCCAGCGTCGGGAAGATTGTCACCGGCGCCGCTCCGGCCGCGGTGGCACCGGCCGCACCAGCGGCCGGTGCGCACAGTGTGGACATGCCGCCGGCGGCCGTGACGCCCTGTACCGGCCTGGACGCCGCCGTTGCCGCCTTTATGCAGCACTTTTACGCGGCCCACTTGGAGGAAGGACTCGGCCAGCAACTTGGTGACCTGACCAATCTCGATCAGTATGTCAAAACGCACACCGTGCTGATCGAGAACATGATCAAGCCGTCGGTGGGCGGATCGGACGCGGCGCTCGGGGTTTTCCTGCAGCACGTTTACGCCGCACACCTGGAAACGTCTCCCGGGCAACAGGTCACCGACCTCAGCAATCTCGACCAGTATGTGAAAACCCACACGGTGTTGATCGAGAACATGCTCAAGCCGCTGTCCGGATCGAACGTCACTTCTTGTTGATCTCACTGGGAAAGACTGGTGATCCGGCCGAGTCGCAGCCGGCCGGCACGCCAGGTTTCCCACCAGGGAAAGGAAAGGCTCGGATGGGTCAGCACGTACGCAGGAAATGGCCGGCGCTGGTCGCCGGGGTTGGGGTGCTGGTGGCGATGCTGTCGCTGGCCAGCATGCAGGCGCAGGCCGACATTGCGCCGATGCCGACCGGGCTGGCCGCCCAGAACGCCGGTCTCGCACCGGTGCCGGCGGTGGCACCGGCCGCCAACACGGTGGCCGGCGATCAGGCGCAGCCGTACGCGGCCGCCAGCCACTCGGTGATGATCATGAACTACGCGTTCTCGCCGGCCAGCCTGACGGTCGCCGTCGGCGACACGGTGACCTGGACGAACGAGGACACCGCGCCGCACACGGTGACGGTGAGCAGCGGACCGGTGATGTTCGCTTCCAGCAACCTGCAGAAGGGACAGTCGTTCACGTACACGTTCAGCAAACCAGGGACGTACGCGTACTACTGCGCCGTACACCCGGACATGAAGGCCAGCGTGACCGTGACCGGCAGCACGCCCGTGCCGCCGTCGTCCCCGCCCCCATCCTCAGCTCCGCCGTCGTCGTCCCCGCCGGCTTCCGCGCCGCCGACCGGTGGCGGCGGAAGTCCGTGCACGGGACTGGACGCGGCCGTCACCGTCTTCCTGCAGCATTTCTACGCGGCGCACCTGGAGGAAGGCCCTGGCCAGCAGGTGGGCGACATTCTCCAGCTCGACCAGTACGTCAAGACGCACACCGTGCTGGTCGAGCACCTGATCCAGCCGCTCGTCGGCGGCTCGAACCAGGCGCTGACGGTGTTCCTGGAGCACGTCTACGCGGCGCATCTTGAGGCGTCGCCCGGACAACAGGTGGCCGACATCGCGAACCTCGACCAGTACGTCAAAACGCACACCGTGCTGATCGAGCACATGATCCAGCCGCTGGCCGGCGGCAACGTCAGCTCCTGCTGACCGCACCAAACCGGTGGTCCGGCCGAGTCGCAGTCGGCCGGACCACCGGCACTCCCAGTATGTCGCCCCCAGGAGCGCAACACATGCGAAAGTGGCCAGTACTCGCCGTCCTCGCCGCCGCCCTTTGGCTGGTCCTGCCGGCCGCGCCGGTGGCCGCCGCCGGGCATACCGTCCAGATGAAGCAGTACGCCTTCAGCCCGAGCGCCCTGACCGTCGTCGCCGGCGACTCGGTGACCTGGACCAATGACGACGTCGCCCAGCATGACGTGATGATCACCAGCGGACCGCTGTCGTTCCACGGCCCGCTGATAGGCAAGGGCCAGTCGTGGACCTACACCTTCGGTACCCCCGGCACGTACTCGTACGTCTGCAGCGTGCACCCGGACATGACGGCCCAGCTGGTCGTGAGACCCAAGCAAACCCCATCTTCTGGCCGAGTCTCGCCCGCGGCTACGGCTCATTCGTCCGCGAACACCGCGGCTCGCCCGTCCGCGAGCGCTTCGCCGCCGGCGGCCGTCGTACCAGCCGCCACCGCGACGCCCCAGATGTCCATGCCCGCCGCCACCGCCGACACGTCGTCCGCCGGCCTGAACCCGCTCCTGGTCGTCGCCGGCATCTCTGTCGCCGTCGTCGTCTTCTGTCTCCTGCTTATGTCCTCCCGTCCCGTACCCGTACCTGTTTCCGCCCCGCCCCCTCTCACGGACTCGCTCTCTCCCGCCCACTCCGACCTGGCGGACACCGCCGTTCTCCCGGAGGCTGGTGGCGACGCCTCTGCACCTGCGCCAGTGGCACGCAATGCGGCGTCGCGGACAAGAAAACGCGGCGGTTGAGGGTGGGAAGGAGAGCCGAGGGATGTTCGCGGAGGTGGTACGGAGCGCGGTCGTCGTCGTGCTGGATGGTGGGCTGGCGACCGAGTTGGAGCGGCGCGGGGGAATGACCTGAGCACCGAGCTGTGGTCGGCCTGGTTGCTGGCCGATGAGCCGGCCGAGATCGTCGCGGCGCACCGGGCGTTCTTCGAGGTCGGGGCCGAGGTGGCGACGACCGCCAGCTATCAGGCGTCCTTTCAGAAGTTGGGGCAGGACGCGGAGAAACTGATGCGACGCAGTGTCGAGCTGGCTCGAGAGGCTGGCGACGGCTGGGTGGCGGCGTCCGTCGGGCCGTACGGGGCGATGCTCGCGGACGGGTCGGAATACCGCGGCGACTACGGGCTGACCGTGGCCGAGCTGCGCAGCTTCCACCACCGCCGGATGGCCGTGCTGGCGGACGCCGGTCCGGACGTGCTGGCCATTGAGACCATCCCGTGCCTGGCCGAAGTTGAGGCGGTGCTGGCCGAGCTCGACCAGTTGGGGTTTCCGGCCTGGCTGTCGCTGACCTGCGCCGGCACTCGTACGCGCGCCGGAGAGCCAGTCGAAGAAGCCTTCGCGATGGCCCGCGACTGCCCGTCCGTGGTCGCGGTGGGCGTCAACTGTACGGCCCCTGCCGATGTCGCCGACCTGGTGGTTTTGGCCGCGCGGAGTGGAAAACCGGTCGTCGCGTATCCGAACAGCGGCGAGAACTGGGACTCGGCGAACCATCGCTGGACCGGTCCGGCGGTCTTCGAGCCCGCCGAGGTGAAACGCTGGATCGCGGCCGGCGCCCGGCTGGTCGGCGGCTGCTGCCGGGTCGGCCCGGCCGAGATCGCCCAACTGGCCGGCCACCCGGCCTGTCTGTGATGTGGCACGGCGGCTCCGGCGCCCAGGAGCCGGCTGGCCGCACCGGTGAACCGCCCCCATACGACCAGGTATGAGGGCGATCCTCCGGCACACCGCAGAAACGCCAAATACGGTTCTCTCCGAGGTTGTTGAGGGTTACCCTCATGATACGGAGGGATTATCATGTTTCGTCGGGTTTGGGCTCTTGATTCCATCGCTGGGCGCAAGTTCCTGCCCGGCATTCACGGGCCAGCAGCACGCTGAAAACCCCCAGTGAGGCACAGTGATAGGCGGCAATGCCTCCGGGCAGTGATCGGCGTCGTCAAGATGCCGCGAACAAAATGGCACAGGCACGCGCGTTCCTCAACCAGGCGCGGGCCGACTTCGCTATGGGGCACCTGACTGGCGAACCGATGGCGTTGCCTGGACGGTATGGGCCTCCAAGGCGATATAGAACGCGCTCCCGCCGCATATGAAAAGAAGATGCATGGCGGCAGGTATCGTCATCGGCAAGGACGGCAAGCCGGTTCCGGTCATCGCAATAAGCGGCTTCCATTGGGCCATACCGGAAGAAGTAGCTGACATCTGCCCCGACGCTATACCTGCCAACGAGATAGTGGGCGAGACATCCATTCATGCGGAGATGCGTCTCATCATGCTGGCACGCAAAATGGGCGGCAGTCCTAACAGACGCCTCACCCGTACGGAACCTGAGCTAGCGGCGCGAATCAGTGCAGCCGATCCCGATGTCCAACGGCGGATAGCACTCGCGCCGTGGTCGAATACGCATTTACCGTGTCACCGCACCAGCACGGCGCTCGGGAAGCTCTCAATGCCTTACGCGGCCAAACGTACGGCGAAACGCCACTCCGGACATGGCTACGCGAACAATGGCGGCAAGCCGAGGCGCTCAGCGACGATGCGGCCGAGGCCGGTGATAATAAAGCAGGCTTCGGACATTCGCTCCACGCCCGAGCGCTAGCAGGCAGCTATCACGCGGTCGTAGCCGACCCCGAAGCCGCCGCCCTTGACAGCGTGTATGAAACCCAGGGTATGGCAGGCACGCGCGACCTGCTCGACTCAATCTTGGCTGGCAACCAAGGCGCCGGTCGTTCGTAGCTCGCCACGCAGCTCACAGACAGACCACGAGCCGCCTGATCGGGCCGTACGGTCAGCCCCTCCGGACAGTCTTGCTGGCCCTTGTCCGCTCTGCGCCGTACAAGTTGATCACGGTCGTCCGGGCGAGAGGGAGCAGATGAGCGAGCGTCACGTACGTGCGATCGGCGCGGTTTCGGCGGGCCTGGAGCCCGGTCGTGGACGGCTCGCCGGTCGCCGGATCCTGGTCGTCGGCGGTGGCCAGCGGACGTACGACGCGGCCACCGACCCGATCGGCAACGGTCGCGCGATCGCGGTGCTTTTCGCCCGTGAGGGCGCGCATGTCGCGGTCGCGAACCGGGGCATCGAGAGCGCGCGCGAGACCGTCGCGATGATCGACGCCCAGGGCGGCAAGGCGTTCCCGATCCAGGCGGACATCAGCGGTGCGGCCGATGTCACCCGGATGATCGAGGAGGCATGCGAAGGCCTCGACGGTCTGGACGGGCTCGTCCTCAACGCCGCCGCCGGTGTCGGCGCCCTTGGGCTCGACGGTGTCGACCTCGACGAGTGGGACAAGACCTTCGACGTGAACGTACGCGGCACCATGCTCTGCTGCCGGGCCGCGCTGCCGCGGCTGGACGACGACTCTTCGATCGTGTTCATTTCCTCGGTCGCTGGCTATAAATCCGGTTCGCGGCTGGCCGCTTACGAAGCCTCGAAAGCCGCGTTGGGCGGCCTGATGCGGCATGTCGCGCTGGAGGCCAGCCGGCGCGGGATCCGCGCGAACATCGTCAGCCCCGGCGCGGTGGACACGCCGATCGGTCGGGCCGCCGCCGCTGGCCGCCCGTCGCGGATGGAAACCCGGCTGCCCTTTGGTCGCCAGGCCACTGGCTGGGAAGTCGCGTACGCCACCTTGTTCCTGACCTCAGAGGAAAGCGCGTACATCACCGCCCAAACCCTCCAAGTCGACAGCGGCATGACCGGCCTCTAGTGGTTGATAAACCGAGCGCGCGGTCTAATAATGATGCCCATGGATGTCCCAAGAGCGGAGGAACGTACGAGCACGGTCGTCAGCGATCCGGGATGGCTGCGGATCGCGGTCTGGCTGGGATGTCCGCTGGCGGGGGCGCTGGCCGGGTGGGGCGTGCACGCGATCGCCGGCTGGGTGGCGAGCCTCGCGTGGGTGCCGCTGCAGGGGCCGTTCAAGCTGATCGCCTCCATTCCGCAGCCGTACGGCCTGCTCGCGGTGATCGGGCTGGGAGTGGCCGCCGGGTTGGTGCTGGCGTATCTGTGGGTCAAGGACCTGCTGACCATCACGGTGTCGACCGCGCGGGTGACCTTCCAGCGCGGAGAGTCCGAGCGGTCCGTCGACCGGGCCGCGATATCGGCAGTTTTCCTGGACGGCAAGCAGATCGTCATTCTCGGGTCGCGCGGAGCCGAACTCGCACGCGAGAAGAATGACCTCAGCAACGTCCAGGAGGCATTCGTGGCCTACGACTTTCCCTGGCGAGACGGCGGAGATCCGTACGCCGGCGACTACCGGCGCTGGGTGCCGGACGAGCCGACGCTCCCACTCGGCGCCAACGCTTTGTTGGCAGCGCGAGAGAAAGCGCTTTCTGGCGACCACGGTGACGACGCGGCGGAGTTGCGTGCGGACCTCGGCAAGATAGGTGTGGTGGTACGGGACGAGAAAAAGCGCCAATACTGGCGGCTGGTCCAGGGCTGATGGTGCGCACGGTCGACCCGGTCAAACACGAGGCGAAGCGGCTGCGGATCCTGGAAGCCGCGGCTGGGTGTTTCGCCCGCAAAGGCTTCGAGAGCACCACCACTGCCCAGCTGTGCGCGGCCGCCGGGATCAGCTCCGGCAGCCTGTTCCACTACTTTCCCAGCAAGCGGTCGATCTTCCTGGGGATCTTCCAACAGGACGGCCGGGAAACCGCTGAGCGGCTGACGATCGCGCTCGGCTCGGACGATTCATGGGGTGCCGTGTTGGCGCTGGTGGACGGGATCGTCAGCCCGCTCGCCGAGCCGGAGCTGGGTGGCTTGGCGCTGGAGGTGGCCGCGCAGGCGAGCCGTGACCCGGAGCTCGCCGAGCTGCTCGTACGCAACGACCGCCAACTCCACGAAGGCCTCGCGGTCCTGCTGGAGCGGGCCGCCGCGAAGGGCCAGATCGACGGCGCGATCCCCGCGCGCGTACGGCCGCGGTGTGGATCGCCACGCTGGCCGACTCGATGTTCTCCCGGGCCGGTCAGGAACCCGGGTTCGACCTGGTTGCGGAAAACCGGATTCTGCGGCTGCTGCTGACCAGGTTCCTGCGGGCCGAACCGCGTTAGAACCGTGGGGTTGACTTTCCTCAAGGGGAGGAATATGCATGCCTTAGAAGGAAAAAGTCGGTTCCAAGAGGTGAGCGGCATGTCCCGGAATACCTACTACATCGCCGGCGATCTTCCCTATTTCGCTGTCGCATGTGACCGGTGCGCGGCGCCTTTCACGTGCTATGACGATTCCTGTTACGAATGGCACGCACTGTGCCGGACAGCCGCGTATGCCGGCTGGGAAATGACGGAGAACGTCCTCGGCCCGCATCGATGCCCCTCCTGTGCGGACCGGTCAGCCGGTCTCGGGCGGTCGATGGCGTCGGCCTGAGCGAGCACCGTTCGCAATCAAGTGCCTAAAGGTGGCTTTTGGGGCTTCCGTGGTCAAAGACGAGATCGGCGTAGGCCTTGACGGCTGCTCTCATTCTGTTCAAAGATGTCCCCGCTGACGCTGTTTCCTGCATTTTCGATCATCCTGACGAGCGCCGGAACAGGGGGGTTGTTGGACAAGATGGCCAAACCGTACCCGTACCCGTACCCGTACCCGTACCCGTACCCGTACCCGTACCCGTACCCGTACCCGTACCCGTACCCGTACCCGTACCCGTACCCGTACCCGTACCCGTACCCGTACCCGTACCCGTACCCGTACCCGTACCCGTACCCTCCTCGCCGTGGTCGCGGTGCTCGCCGCCGCCACCCTCGGCCTGACCTCGGCGGTGTCGCCGGCTGCAGCGCAGAACAAGCCGGCCGCGCTGCCGCAGCTCGTACCGGCTCCGGTGTCGCTCAGGCAACTGCCCGGACCGGCGTTCCAGTTGACCCGGCAGTCGTCGATCGTCGCCCTCGGCCAGGCCGCTTCGGTCGGCCAGTTCCTCGCCGGCGTGCTGCGCCGGTCGACCGGCTATCCGGTGCCGGTGAACCGGCCGGGCACCTCGGCGATCGTGCTCGCGCTCGCGCTCGGCGGCGCGTCGTCGTTGGGCGAGGAGGGCTATGACCTCACCTCGACCGCCGGGGCGGTGATCGTACGAGCGCACACCACCGAAGGACTGTTCCGCGGCATCACCACGCTCCGCCAGCTTTTTCCCCCGGGAAGGTGGAAAGCGCCACCCATCAGCCGGGTCCGTGGACCGCGGCGGCGGTGCACATCACCGACTACCCGCGGTTTTCCTGGCGGGGCACGATGCTGGACGTGTCGCGGCACTTCTTCCCGGTCGACACCGTGAAGAAATACCTCGACCTCGCCTCGCTTTACAAGATCAACGTGCTGCACCTGCACTTGGCTGACGACCAAGGCTGGCGGATCGTCATCAACAGCTGGCCGAACCTCGCCCTGCACGGCGGCAGCACCGAGGTTGGCGGCGGTGCCGGTGGTTACTACACGCAGCAGGAATACAAGGACATCGTGGCGTACGCGGCGGCCCGCTACATCACCGTGGTGCCGGAGATCGACTCGCCCGGACACGTGAACGCGGCCCTTTCCTCGTACGCGGAGCTGAACTGCGACGGCGTCGCGCCGCCGCTCTACACCGGCACCGACGTGGGTTTCAGCTCGCTGTGTGTCGGGAAGGCGCTGACGTACAAGTTCCTCGACGACGTGGTGCGGGAAATCGCGGCGATCACCCCGGGCGCGTTCTATCACCTGGGTGGCGATGAGGCGCACAGCACCTCGCACGCCGATTACGTCACGTTCGTGAACAAGATGCAGCCGATCCTGAAGGCACATGGCAAGCGCGTCATCGGCTGGGACGAGATCAACGCGGCCACCCTGCTGCCCGGCAGTTATGCGCAGCATTGGGACACCGGCGTCGGCAGCGAGCCAGGCACCGAGAAGGCGCGGAACGCGGTCGCGCAGGGGGCGCCAAACTGGTCATGTCGCCGGCGAACGTGGCTTACCTGGACATGAAATACACCGAGAGCACCCCGCTCGGGCTGGACTGGGCCGGCCTGGTCGAGGTCAAGGACTCGTACAACTGGGATCCGGTGACCCGGATCGACGGCATCAAGGAAAGTGACGTGGCGGGCGTCGAGGCGCCGCTGTGGTCGGAGACCCTGGTGACGCTGTCCGACATCGAATACATGGCGTTCCCGCGGCTGCCCGGTATCGCCGAACTCGGCTGGTCGACGGCCGCCTCGCACAACTGGGACGCGTACAAGGTGCGGCTCGGTGCGCAGGCACCGCGGTGGGCCGCGGCCGGCGTGAACTACTACCGCTCCCCGCAGGTCCCCTGGTCGGTCTAGTACTACAGGGCACTGGCAATCGGGCACCCGTACGCCGAGGGTGTCCGATTGTCGCGCCAGCCGGAAGAACCGCTGGTCAGCGGGTTGCTGTTGTGACAATCGGAATCCGATTGTGACGCCAGCGGGCTACTTGGGAGAGCGGTCTTCCGGCCCCATCCGCACCAGCACCCCGCCGGGTTTGTGCAGGCTGGGACCGTCGCCGCGGAATCCGACCGGGTCGTTGTCGCCGGACAGGTGCAGCCCGGTCGGCCGCGCGGTTTTCGGGATGTCGTACCAAAGCTCGACCTCGATGGCGTCGTGGCCGCCGATCTGGACCGTGTCCAGCTGCCGCCGGATGGCCATCGCGAAGAAGTCCGGCTTGCTGCCGGACGGCACCCCGGCCAGCAGCTGGATCTTCGACTCGTACGTGTGGAAATCCGGGTCGTGGTTGTCCACTCGCAACCGGACCTCGCAGAACTGCCCGTCCGGCTGCCCCTCCGCGTGAGTGCCGGAGGCCGCGGTGAGGCCGCATCCGAAGGACAGCACCAGGAAGGTGAGGTGGCCGTCCTGCGCGCTTTGGGCGGGCGAGGGACTCGGCATCGGCGCCGGATCGGCGCCGCCGGCCAGGATCAGGCCCGTTCAGCGCCCACCCGATCCCGGCCCCGAGCAGCAGCGCGGCCGCTACCAGCAGCGCACCCCGCCAGCCGAACAGGCTTCCGCCCGAGCGCGTCCGCATGGATGCCACCTCGCCACCCCTCTCGGTCCTTTACCCGATGGTAAAGGTCGAAGAGGCTAACCTCGGTCCGGCAACCCCTGGATGCCCCACTTGTTCCCGTCCGGGTCGCTGAAGAAGACGAAGGAGCCCCACGGGAACTCCTGCACGTCACTGACCTCGATGCCGCGCTCGATCAGCTCCTGCGGGCCGCGGGCCGCGTGCGCGTCGGACACCACCAGCTGTACGCCTCGGGCCGTACCAGGTTCCATGTCGGTGACCCCGACACCGAGCGCGATCGAGCACGCCGACCCGGGCGGGGTCAGCTGGACGAACCGCAGGTCGTCGCTGATCTTGTGGTCATGGTCGGCGTGGAAGCCCACCTGCTCGTAGAACGCCTTCGCGCGGTCCACGTCGGTCACCGGGATCGCCACCAGCTCAAGCTTGTAGTCCATCGTCCGCTCTTTCCCTTTGGGTTCGTCTTGCCTGTGAGACCAACCCTAAAGACCAATTAGGAAGGTTTCGTTCCTAACTAAAAACTGGTCGCTCAGGTGCTAAGTTGGAATTAAGGACGTACTAGGGAGTGTGCATGGCCGGCCGGGAGTGCTCGATCGCGAACGCGCTGGCGGTGGTCGGGGAGCGGTGGAGCCTGCTCGCGCTGCGCGAGGTGATGTTCGGCGAGCGCAGGTTCGACCAGATCGCTCGCAACACCGGCGCCAGCCGGGACATCCTGGCGGCCCGGCTGCGCAAGCTGGTCGAGGCCGGGGTGCTCGAGAAGCGTCAGTACGAGCAACATCCACCTCGGTACGAATACGTCCCGACTGAGGCCGGTAAAGCCCTGCAGCCGATCCTTATGAACCTGATGGAGTGGGGCGATCGGTATGTCACCGAAGGTCCTCCGCCGACCGTCTGGGAACACACCTGCGGCGCCGAGTTGCCGAGTTGCACCCCAAGACGGTGTGCGCGAGCTGCGGCCAGCCGGTCGGCAGCGTCCGGCTCGTACGAATGGGCAGGGTTCAGTAGGACGGTCGGCGACCCTTAACAACCCGAACGCAACTTTTGTCCCTTGCTGATACCGAAAAATCTCCGTTTTTCGTTGCTATTCCCGCACAACCCCGCTATCGGATGCGAAGCTGCACAGCGTTCCCCCCGCTCACGCCCGGATTTCCGGGCGTCGTCGCCATGGAGGCATGCATGTCCGCCGCACCCTCGCGATCCGTGACCCGCAGAGTGTTTTCCGCCGCAGCATTGGGAATTGGCGTCTTCCTGACGCTCGCCGCCGGCGCCACCCCGGCCGCTGCCGCCGCCCATCCACATCCCGCCGACACCCAGGTCCGCAACCACGCGGACTCCGCCTGGGGCGGCTACGCGATCGAGCGAGGCGGCACCACCGTCACCACCACCTGGGTCAATCCGACGGTGAAATGCGCCGGAAACGTCAACTCGGTGTGGGCCGGTTTTGACGGCTACGGCACGAACACCGTCGAGCAGATCGGCATCGACCTCGACTGCAGTTCGGGACAGGCCCAATACCTGCCGTGGTACGAAATGTATCCGCGCGACTCGATCTACTTCACCGAGACCACCCGGGCCGGCGACACCATGACCGCGACCGTCGTTCACAACAGTGGCACCTCGTACACACTGACGCTGGCGGACCGTACGCAGAACTGGAGCCGGACGTTCCACGACTCGCTCTCCGGTGCGCAAGATGCCACCGCTGAGGTCATCATGGAGCGGTTGGACACGCACGTGGACAACTTCGGCTCGGTGACCTTCACGAACTGTCAGCTGGACGGGAAGTCGTTCGCCAGCTATGCGGCCCAGTCCGTGGTGATTACGCACGGAAGTACGCAGCAGGCCAAGCCCGGAGCACTTTCCGGCGGCACCTTCAAAATGACCTGGCTGCACATCTGATTTCGTTGATCCCGTACTTATCTCGGGATGAGTGCGGGATCTCTAGCGCCCGATGATGCGCTCCGCGGCCAGTCGACCAGAGACCAGCACCATCGGCACTCCCACCCCCGGTTGGGTTCCGGAGCCGACAAAGACGACGTTCTCCATCAGCAGGTTCGACGGCCGCATCGGCCCGGTCTGGGCAAACGTGTGCGCTAACGCGAACGGTGTTCCCATCGCCATCCCGGCCGCCGCCCAGTCGTCCGGCGTGACGAGGTGGCGGACCTCGGTGGCATCGGTCAGTCCTGGGTAGCCGCGCTTTTCCAGCTCCACCAAAATCTCGTCCGCATAACGCTTTCCGGTACGCGCCCAGTCGATGGGCGCGGTCAGGTTGGGCACTGGGGCCAGCACGTAGTACGTCTGTTTTCCGGTTGGCGCCACCGAAGGATCGGTGCGGCTGGGGTTGCTAACCAGTAGCGACGGGTCGCTCATCACACGTCCCTGGCGGGTGATCTCGTCGAAGGTCCGCCGCCAGGCCGGCCGCCGAAGTGGATGTTGTGGTGTGCGGCGCCCTGATAGTGCTTGCTGGCGCCGATGTGGAGCAGGACGCACGACGGTGAATAGCGCAGCGGGCGTCGAAGCGGTCGGTTCAGAAGGTCGCGGCGGGCGACCGGGAGGTCGGGGTTGAGGACGACGACGTCGGCGGGGATGCGGTCGCCGTCCGCGGTGCGTACCGCACGGGCGCGTCCGTTGACGACTTCGACGCTGGTGACTTCCCGGTCGTAATGGATGTCGACGCCGTGTTTCGCGGCCACCGCTGCCATCGCGACCGGTACGGCGTGCATGCCGCCACGCGGGAAGTAGACCCCGGCGACGGTGTCCAAATAGGAGATGACCGCGTAGAGGGCGAGCGCCCGGTGCGGTGGCACGCCGGCGTACAAGGCCTGGAAGGAAAAGATCCGCCGCGTCCGGGGATTCTCGAAGAACTGGTTGATTTTCGGTGACAGCCGACCAAAACCACCGGCCAGCGCCAGTCGCGCGAGCGGACGGCCGAGCAGGTCGAGCGGGGTGTCGAGGTTGCGATCGATGAACGTGTTCCACTCGATGTCGAAGAGCGACCGCGAATAGTCGATAAATCGTCGATAGCCGTCCGCCTCCCGTGGGCCGCAGACCCGGGCGATTTCCTCGGCGGTGTCCCGAACCTGCGCTCGTACGTCCAAAGTGGACCCATCCGGGAAGTGCGCGCGATAGGCCGGGTCGAGCCGGACCAGGTCCAGCCAGTCGGACATCTTTTCTTCCACCGCGGCGAAAGTGTCATCGATCGATCAGCTGCGGCATGGTGAGCACGGTCGGCCCGGTGTCGAAGCGATAGCCGCCATCCACCAGTTGACCGGCCCGGCCGCCCGGCTGGTCGGCCCGCTCCAACACGGTGACTTGTCGCCCGGCGCCGGCCAGCCGAATCGCGCAGGCCAGTCCGCCCAGGCCCGCGCCGACGACGACGATCTGGTTCGTACGCCCCACCACCGTGCGCATCCGCCGAGGTCTCGCCAGCGAGAAAGTCTGCCGGCACCGAGCGTATCGTTCCGTGGGCCGAACGAAGAGGAGAGCCGATGCGGACCGCGGTGCTGCTGTTCACCCGTGACCTGCGGCTGCACGACAATCCCGGGCTCGACCTCGCCCGCCGGTCGGCCGAGCGAGTGGTGCCACTTTTCGTGCTGCACGAGGGTTTGCGGTTCGCGGTGCCGAACCGGACGAGGTTCCTGTCCGATTGCTTGGCGGATCTGCGTGACGGGCTGCGCCGACGCGGCGGTGACCTGGTGATCCGGCGCGGCGATCCGGTCGAGGAAACGATCCGGTTGGCTCGGGACCAGCACGCGCAGACCGTCGTCGTCGCCAGGGATGTTAGCCGGTACGCCAAAAGACGTGAAGAACGGTTGGCGGCGGCGTGCGCTGAGCATCGGATTTCGCTGCGTACGGTCGATTCGGTCGGTGTCGTCCCGCCCGGCGCGGTGCACCCGGCGAACGGCGACCATTATAAGGTTTTCACTCCGTACTGGCGGGCGTGGTCGGATACCCAGTGGCGAGATTGTCACACCGTACCAAGGAAGATCACGTTGCCGGACGGAATCGACGCTGGGTCGCTGCCAGCGGGCGACGGCGCTGGCGGCGGCGAGACCATGGCTCGTCGACGGATGAGCCGGTGGTTGGCCGGTGGCATCGCCGACTATCCGAACCGGCACGACGACCTGCCCGGCGACGCCACGTCACGGCTGTCCGCCGACCTGCATTTTGGTTGCCTGTCACCGGTCGAGCTGGCGACGAAGGCTGGCGCGCACGAGGCGTACGTGCGGCAGCTCTGCTGGCGGGATTTCCATCTGCAGGTCACCGCCGCCTTCCCGGACCTGCCGACCCGCGACTACCGGCCGCGCCGGCAGGACTGGGTGGACGACCCGGACGCGTTGGCGGCCTGGCGCGCCGGCCAGACCGGCTATCCGATCATCGACGCCGGCCTGCGCCAACTGCTCGCCGAAGGCTTCATGCACAATCGAGCGCGGATGCTTGTGGCCTCTTTCCTGACAAAACAGCTCAACGTGCACTGGACGGCCGGCGCCAACCATTTCTTTGATTTGCTCGTCGATGGCGACATCGCCAACAACGCCGGCAACTGGCAGTGGATCGCCGGCACCGGAAACGACACCCGGCCGAACCGCCAGTTCAACCCGTTGCGGCAGGCGTACCGCTTCGATCCGGACGGGGACTACGTCCGTCGATATGTGCCGGAGTTGGCCTCGGTGCCTGGTGCGGCCGTCCATGAGCCGTGGAAATTCGGCGGTTCGCCGGGATATCCGTCGCCGCTGGTGGCGCCGCGGGCTTGACCTTGTCATTGGTGTCAGCCTTTAGCCTGCGGAGGACTCAGCCGCGCAAGCAAGGAGACACGAAATGCCAGGAGCAGTGGTGATCGGCGCCGGACCGGGGATTGGTCGGTCCGTCGCCCTCCGGTTCGCCCGGGAAGGCCTGCCGGTCGCGGTGATCTCGCGTCGAAAAACCGCAGGCCCTGGCCGATGAGATCACCGGTGTACGAGCGGTCGCCCTGGCCGCCGACAGCGCGGACGACACCGCCCTGCGTGCCGCTCTGGACGCGGCGGCCGCCGAGTTGGGCCCGCCGGACGTCGTCGTCTACAACGCGGCGATCATTCAGGCGGACGCCCCGGGAGAGTTGTCCGTACGTGCTCATAAGGACGCTTGGGCCGTCAACGTCGTCGGCGCGATCACCGCCGCCGCGCACGTCGCTCCGGCAATGGTCGAGCGCGGCGCCGGCACCTTCCTGGTCACCGGCGGGATGCCCGACCCCAGTCCGGACTACGTGAGCCTGTCGCTCGGAAAGGCCGGCATCCGGGCGCTCGTCGACCTGCTCGCCCAGCGCTACGACCCGGCCGGCGTCCATTTCGCGTCGGTGACCGTCGGCGGCGCGGTCGCTCCAGGCGGCCCGTACGACCCAGACGACATCGCCGAGCACTACTGGCGGCTGCACACCCAACCCCGCGACCAGTGGGAACGCGAGATCCGCGTTTAGCAGCAGCTTTGAGTTCGTACGGGACAGTGACGATCGGCGATATCTGTTGACAACTGGCCCATTGTTCGGCCTGTGACCAGGGCCGATGCGGTACGAACCGGAGCCTTTGGGTAAGTCCTGGAACCTTCACTAAAACCTGCGCCGCAGCCGCCGGTCCGACCTACCGTGCCGTCTGTCCAGCCGGGCCCCGCGGGTCCGGTCGTCGCAACGGTTTGTTGGAGGACACGATGGCGCATGCCCTGTTCCGGCGGACGGCCGCGGTCGCGGCTGGTCTGGCCGCGATCGCCGCGCTCGCCCCGCTGACGGCGGCGGCGAGTCCGGCGGCCGCCGCCGCTCGAACGCCGCTGGCCGACCACGGTCCGTCGGTGCCGGCCGGGTCGCACCGCGACGGCCCGTTGAGCACCAGCCAACGGCTCGGCCTGGCGATTTCGCTGCGGCCACACGACGAGGCAGGACTCACCAACTTCGTTGCCGCTGTTAGCAATCCCGCGTCACCTGCCTATCGACACTACTTGACCTCAGACCAGTACGGCCGGTATTTCGGGCCGCGACAGTCCGATGTGGACAAGGTGCGGGCGTATCTGAAAGACAGCGGGCTGACGGTGACCGCGGTGTCCGGCAACCGCCAGGTGGTCGACGCCACCGGCACCGCGGACCAGGTCAAGGCAGCCTTCGGCACGGGGATCAGTGACTACGCGGGGAAGAACGGCCAGCACTTCTATGCCAACGACTCCGCGCCATCGGTGCCATCGTCACTGGCCAGTACGATCCGTGGCGTCGCTGGTTTGACGAATCAGCAGGCCGTTTTTCCGGTGAGTACGCCGGCGGGGCCGGGCGGCCCGGGCGGCGGATACACCCCCGCGCAGCTGCGCACGGCATATTCGATGAAGTCGCTTTCGGCTTCGTACAACGGATCCGGGCAGACCGTCGGACTGATCGAATTTGACGCCTTCAAACAGTCCGACCTCACCGCGTGGACGAATTATTACAGCCAGCCAGCCCGCGGTGACGCCGACCGTCGTGCCGATCGACGGCGGAGTGTCGGGCCCTGGCAGCAACCAGCTGGAGGTCACGCTCGATGTCGAAGCGGTCGCGGCCACCGCGCCGGGCGCGAAACAGGTCGTTTACGAGGCCGGAAACACCGACAGCGCCTGGGTGGACGAAATGGCCAAGATCGCCAGCGACAACGCCATCACGGTGTTGTCCGGTTCCTGGTTGAACGGCGAGAAATGCGCGTCCGCGCCGATCCAGGCGTCACACGACTCGTACACCCAAATGGCCGCGCAGGGCATCACGATGCTGTCCGCATCCGGGGACTGGGGAGCGACCGGCTGCGGCTACAACGGCGACAATTCCACTGTTGAGACCGATTTCCCGGCCAGCGATCCACTGTTCACCGGGGTGGGTGGCACCCAGCTGCGGACCAGCGACAGCGCCGGCACCTACCAGTCCGAGTCGTGCTGGAACCAGGGCTCGTCCGGCAACACCCGGTCCGGCGGCGGCTATTCGTCGATTTTCGCCAAACCTGACTGGCAGCCCGGCAGCAACGCGTACCGGTCGGTGCCCGATGTGGCGCTGCTTGCCGACTATGGAGCCGGCGCGCTTTCGGTCTACATGAACGGAAACTGGGAGGACGTGGGTGGCACCAGTTTGTCGTCGCCACTGTGGGCCGGCTATATCGCGATGGTCAACGAAAAAGCCACGGCCGGCGGGAAGAGCAATGTTGGTGCGATCAACCCCACCGTTTACTCGGTCGCTCAGTCTTCTCAGTATTCCTCGACTTTCCGGGACGTGACGGCCGGGAACAACGGCACGTACAACGCTGGCACCGGCTATGACCTGTGTACGGGCTGGGGTTCGATGCAGGGCGACAACCTGGCGGACCCGCTCGCGAACGGTGCCGGACCGGCCCCGACCAACGACTTTTCGATGTCCGCAAGCCCTTCCTCGGTCACCGTCGATCCCGGTAAGTCGGTCACCACGACGGTGGGTACGACCGTGACGAAGGGCAGCGCCGAGAGCGTCGCGCTGTCCGCGACGGGCCTGCCCACCGGCGTGACCGCGACCTTCGACCCGACTTCGGTGACGGCCGGCCAGTCCTCGACACTGACTTTGACGGCCGCTGCCTCAGCAACCGGTGGCACCAGCAATATCAGTGTCAGTGGGAAAAGTACCGACGTGACGCACTCAGCCGCGGTCGCGTTGACGGTCACCGGGGGCTCACCCGGCGGCCAGCTCACCGTCGCTGACCCGGGCTTGCAGTTCACCCAGCACGGCCAGTCCGTGACGCTCCCGATGCGGGCGACCGGCGGCACCGGCTCGTACGCGTGGTCAGCCAGCGGCCTGCCGGCCGGGTTGTCTGTTGATTCGCGCAGCGGGGTGATCAGCGGGCGGCCATCGGCCACCGGCGCCTTCCAGCCGACGGTCACCGCGACCGACGCCGGCGGGGCCACCGGCAAGGTCCCAGTTCACCTGGTTCGTCTACTAAAACCGCGCGCAATGCGAGGGTTCCCGCTTCAGTCAAAGGCGGGAACCCGCCAGCACGGCCCACTATTTCCGCGGCGACAACTCACCCAGCCGGCGTGCTGCCGCCCTGATGCGGGCGAGCACGAAGGAGACCACCCAGATGAAAAGGAACCCGAACAGCGCGGCCGTGCCAGCCGCGCAAAAACGCTGCGGGACCACTGGGCGAACGGGGAGGCCAGTGCAGCTCAACGAACAGCGGAAGCCACCAGAAGTAGCTGCCGATCAGGACGGCCACCGTCGCGATCAGGCCAATCACTGCCCCCAAGCAGCCGATCTCGCCGTCGGTTTGTTTTTGGCGTTCCTGGGCCAAGACCCGATCCAGCGGAACTGTCCTACCGGTGGCTCGCTGCTCCTCGCTGTCGTACGCCTGGAAATAGCCTTCGGGTCGGTCCAGGCCGGCGGGCGACTGACCGAAACCGCCAGGGCGGGTGTCCTCGTGGGCGTCCGGCGATCCGAATGCCGGGTAGTTCGGATCGCTTGGTGGGCGTCCGTCGTGGCCCGGTGCGGGCGGGATCGGGTCAGGCACTCGGCATCCAGGTGTCTGCGGTGGGTCTGCCGATCGTTTCCGGCATGGTGCCGTCACGGTAGGCAGTCGGCGTGAAAGGCGGCAATATCGATCATGCATCCGTGGCCCTCGGGCCCGGAAAGCTGCCCACCCGTGCACCAAACGATCCGGAGGGTCTGTCGAGTCAGTCCCATGCCCAGGTCAGGCCGACAATGCCGGGTCCAGCGTTGGTGACCACGAGATGGGCCGTGTTCGAGGCGCCAATCCACAGCGGCGGCTCCAGCCGGCGCGGCCCTTCGAGGGTGTTTTGCCGATACGGGGTGCAGGTTGCCGGTGCTGGGCAAGCAAAACTGACCTGCAGTAAATACTGCTGAACCGGCCGGGTGAAGCGGCGGTGGAACCAGGTCAGCTCCTGCCCGGACGGATAGGCCGACACGTATTCGACGACCGAGCGGTCACCGGCCGACAGCCGTTGGTCAGCAGCAGCAGCTCACTCACGGTCGCTCCGGCCGCGCCATTTCCGCGTACCCGGCCGAGCCGGCAATACCGTACGTCGGTGACCGCCGGCTGGTGTGGCTCCTCATTCCACTGGTAGACCACACAACGGTCGACTCGATCGACCAGAGCTTCCAGCACCAGCCGGGTACGAACCGTGCTGATCACCCGGTTTTCGTCCACCTGCACGTGTTCGTGGACGTCGAGATAACGCAGTTGGCCGTCCGGTGGCGCGTTCAGCGCGGCCAGCAACGGGCTGTGCGACGGCCACAGCCGGCGCCGGTCGAGCGTGCCGGGCTCCTGCGGTTGGCGGCCTCGCGGTCGGGGTGGCCCGAGCATCGACACCAGGGATGCCGCCGGTAGTCCCAAAACTTTCTCCAGCAGCTGGACGGCCCGAAGCGACTCGGCGCGTTCGGGCCGGCTGCGGCCGTGTCGCCAGTAGCTGAGCGCGGTCCGGCTGACCTGCACCCCACCTTCGCCGAGATGGTGTTGCACCCGTTCCAGGCTTAGCCCGCGAACAGTGATCGCATGATCGAGTACCTGCGCGAAAGTGCCGTGACGCAACAAATGCCGGAGGTGCCGATCGGGAACGACCCGCAGGGTCTGGTCAACGGGCACGGTGTCCTCCTCGGCGGGGCCGGACAAAAGCCCTGCCCACTATCACCCCGGCCGACAAGATCTGTCTAGATCAGATATCTCTTCATATAGAATCTGCGGTGAGTTTACGCCGATTTATCAAGATTTTGCCGCTATCAAGGCTTGCGGCCGACGCCGCCCAGGACGAGGTCGAAGATCGGCCGTACCGCCTTGGTCGCCGGTCCGGCCGGCCACCAGCGGTGCAACGGAACCAGGCCGGGCTCCACCAGGTCGACGCCGTCGAACAGCGTTTCGATTTCCTCGCGCGGGCGCCAGTGAGTGGTGGCGTTGGTGGAGCGGTACGCGGCTTCCATCCGCTCGGCGAGCTGGCTGACCTCGCCGCCGTCGCCGGGATTGTGTACGTGCGTGAGCACCACGTACGAACCGCTGGCCAGCCGGTCGATATAGCGCGCCATGATCGACTGCTGTTGTTCGAGCTTGTCGATGTGGTGGATGGTCGCGCACTGGATGAGGGCGATGGGCCGGTCCAGCTCCAGGAAGCCGGCGACCGGTTTGCTGTCCAGCAGGTCGTCGTCGGGGTGCCGCAGGTCCGCGTTCACGAAGCGGGTGTTCGCGTTGTCCTCCAGCAGCGCCCGGCCGTGCGCGATCACCACCGGATCGTTGTCGACGTAGACGACCTTCGCGTCCCCGTTGGCGAGTTGCGCGGACTGGTGGGTGTTCTCCATGGTCGGCAAACCCGAGCCGCAGTCCAGAAACTGGTCGATGCCCACCTCACCGGCGAGCCAGCGGACCACCTTGCGGGACCAGACGCGATGTTCCTTGGCCAGGGTGGGCATCTGCGGGTCGATCGCGAGCATGTTCGTCAGGACCTGGCGATCGACCTCGAAATTGTCCTTGCCACCAAGGGCATAGTCGTACACGCGCGCGATGCTCGGCCGGCTGGTGTCGATCACCGGGTCGCTGTCCGTCATCGTGAGGTCCCTGTTGGTCGTCTTCTGGCCGGGTCAGAACCGTTGGCAGGTCAGGAATCCATGGCCCGTTCCGGAAATAATGGCGCCGGCAGCCGTGGATGTCCTCCCTTCCTATCCTGCACGATCGGAATTGTCTACCAGTACGCGGTGTGTGGACGTCCGAAATGGACGGTCGGCCGGGTGTTTCTTAACAACAGCCAGCCAACCGGCCATCGTACGCATGTTCTAATCGACCGGATTCGCGGACAGGAATACCGGTACGACGGTGAGCGGGAAATGGATGCGATCGTGGTCCACCTGAGGCGACAGTGGCTTGCCGTGCGCGTCGATTCCGTACGCCGACTCCGCCGGCCAGGGCCACTGGAAATCAACCGGTGGGGAGTCTTCGCCGGTGACCGCCGGGCGCCGAACCCACGCCACCAGAAGCGGCTGACGGTCCGGCCGTTCGACCTCGAAAACGAAGAGATCGGGCTGGTCAGGCACCTCGCGCCGGCGGACAGCGGTGGCGTCCCGGAGCATCCACGCGGTCAGCTCCAGGGTGTCGGCGGCCGGATAGCGGTGCGTGAGCTCGCCGTCCTGGTAGTCCATCAACCGGAGCCTGTCGAACAGGAAGCCCATCACCTCGTACGTGACCGGAAGGTCCGGCGTCTCCGGGCCAAGGTTCCAGCACAGCGTCCGGCGTACGCCCGCGGCCAGCGCGAACAGGTTGCGGATGACCACATCGCGGCTGTGTAGCCGGTCCAGCAGGGCGGCCGCAGCGGGCGGGCAGTCGGGCACGAACATCTGCACCTCCGGCGAGAGGTCGTCGACCCGCGCGTACAGCGCGACCAGCGCGTCGTGCTCGGGCCGCCGGCGGTCCAGGTCCGTGGTCTGGTTGGGTCCAGTCGGCTGGCAGGCCGCCGCCGACCATCCCGCCGCTGGCCTCAATGACCGGCGCGAGGTGGCCGAAAGCGGCCGGGAACTCGAACGGCACCGGCCCGCCGTACTCGCCGGCCACGATCGGTTTCTGGTAGCCGGCGGCCGCCATCAGGTCGCGGCAGCTCTGGACGGCGTCCGGGATCTCGTACGCGCTGCCGTAGAAGTGGACGTCGAACACGTCGAAGTCATCCTCAGCGTTCTCCAGGATGTACTGGAAAACCGCCTTGTCATCTCCGTTGGCGGCGCCGGGCGGCGCACCGCCCAGGACGACCAGCGCGGCTGGGTCACTTTCTCGTACGGCGGCGGTAAAAGCCTTCAGCTGCGTGACGTATTCCGCGGGCGTACCAGCGAAAAGGATCGGCACCGACGGTTCGTTGTCGCATTGCCAGTACGTCACGCGGCCGGCGCAGCGGGTCACGACTTTACGTACGAAATCCCCAAAGACGGCCGGGTCCTTGGCCGGTGACGGGGGCAGGAAGTCAGTGCTGCGGATGGTCGCCCAATGGGAGCTCGAGCAGAGCGTCACCCAAGCCTCGACATCGGCGCCCAACTGCGCCAGGAAATGGTCGACCGCGGTCCAGTCGTAGCGACCGGGTTCCGGCTCGATCTGCGACCAGAACAGGAAGATCCGGACCGTGCCAGCGCCCAGTGCGCGTACCTGCGGCAGGAACACCTCCGGCTCGCCCAGCAGGCCATAGCTGATCCCTCGGACGACACCCAGCCGGATGCCGGGCGGGATGCGGTCTTCGTGGGTACGCATAGGAAACCCTCCAACTCAACAGTGTTCAATGAACGGTGTTCAGGAGACTAGCTGAACAGTGTTGAGGAGGCAAGGGATTGCCCGTAGGATGACCCCCCGATGGCACTCGACCGAGATCAGATCGTCCAAACCGCGCTGCGCCTGCTCGACGACGTCGGGTTTTCCACGTTGTCGCTGCGTCGGCTGGCAAAAGAGCTGGATGTGCACGCGTCCGCGCTCTACTGGCACTTCGAGAACAAACAGGAACTGCTCGACGAGATGGCTCGGGCGATCATGCTGGAGGTGGTCTCCGGCGACGATCCGCAGGTCACCGCCGACAGCTGGGACGAGTGGCTCATGCACCTCGGGCGGGCACAGCGCCAGGCTGTCCGAACACATCGGGATGGGCCGCTGCTGATGCTGGCCGCCCGGCCGCTCGCCGACTACCAGCTGGGTTATCTCGACTGGATTCTGAATCTGCTGGTCAGCTCGGGTTTTAGCGGTCAGGAGGCTGGCCAGGCTTTCGCGGTGATCAGCAACTACGCGCTCGGCACGGCGATTGTCGAGCAGCAGCAGGACGGGGTCCGGCTCGCCGACGTCGATGGTGCGCTGGACGCTCATCCGGGGCTCGCCAGCATCGCCCAGGCGGCCGCCGACCCCGACATGATCTTCGAGTCCGGCCTGCGCTGGTTGGTCGCCGGCATGCGCTCGTCGAGGGCCAGCGACTGACCGGTTGCCTTATCGCGTATTCGACGGGGAAAGCGGGGCAACCTTGGCCCCAGCTGGACCGTCTCAACGATGGGGGCGGCGCGACCGTGGGATCATGATATAAGTGCGGATCTGGTGGATCGGAAGGATGAAGAGAGTGCAGCAGGAGAGCGGCGTGGCTCGACGGTGGCACGGGTGGACGGCTGGGGTGGCCGCGATGGCGGTGGTCGGCCTGTTGGCCACCGGCTGTGCGGACAAAGAGGTGCCGGCAGCGGCGACCAAACCCCTTGTGCCAGCGGCCCAGTTGTCTATAAGTCCGGCGACCGGCAGTCAGAACGTGGTGCCCGGCAGTGGGATCACGGTGACCGCGAGCGGTGGCAAAGTGAAGGACGTGGTCGTCCAGAACTCTGGTGACACGGTGGTGGGCACCCTCAGTCCGGACGGCACCAGCTGGAAGAGCAACTGGGCGCTGAACACCGCGAAGAGCTACACGGTGACCGCTACCGCGGTGAACTCGGCCGGCAAGACGGTGACGCAGACCAGCACCTTCACCACGCTGAAGCCGGCGCACACCTTCGACACCCAGATCGCCGAGAGCAGCCACGGGACGTACGGCGTGGGCATGCCGATCCAGCTGAGCTTCGACCGGGCCATCACCAACCGGGCCGCGGTCGAGAAGGCCATGCAGCTCACCACCTCGCAGCCGGTCGTCGGTGCCTGGTACTGGATCGACAGCCAGCACCTAGACTTCCGGCCGCGGGACTACTGGCCGGCGAACACCCAGGTCAGCCTGAACGCGCACCTCAATGGCGTGGCCGGCGCCAACGGCGTGTACGCGGCTGGGAACCTCAGCCAGACGTTCACCATCGGTCGCTCGCTGATCGTGGTGGCCAGCACTCGTACGCACCGGATGAAGGTCTATAAGGACGGCAAGCTCGCGTACAACTGGGCGATCAGCACGGGTAAGAGCGGGCACGACACGCCCAACGGCACTTACCTGACGATCGACAAGGGCAATCCGGTGGAGATGCGCCCGGCCGACATCAAGAAGGGTCAGCCCGGCTACTACGACCTCAAGGTGCCGTGGTCGGTGCGCTTCACCTGGGCCGGCGACTACCTGCACGACGCGTACTGGTCGGTGGACCAGCAGGGCTCCGAGAACGTCAGCCACGGCTGCGTCAACATGGCGCCGGCCAACGCCGAGTCGTACTACAAGATGGAGATCCCCGGTGACCCGGTAACGATCACCGACAGCCCGCTCGGCGGCGAGCCGGGCGACGGGTGGACCGACTGGTTCCTCGGCTGGAGTGACGTGCTCGGCAAGAGCGCCACCCACCAGGCCGTCCAGGCCGGCTCGACCGGCAGCCAGTTCGTCGACCCGGCCACGCTGGCGGCCACCTCGGCCAGCTCGCCGACCACGACCACCTTCGTCCACAACGCGAAGGCTTCGTAGGGTCTGCTCCTAGCGCTACGAAACCCGCGGCTTAAGTCGCTCCCGTCGTGACAATCGGAATCCGATTGTCACGACGGGGGCCGCCGGAGCCGCGGGTTTGGTTTTGGTGGTGACAATCGGACGAAACCGCCGCCGCAGCGGATGGGCTGGGCGGCGGTTCGTACGAGCCAGGGTCAGCTGTTGACGGTCCCGTTGGCCAGCACGGTGGTGGGCTTGGCTGGGCGGGCCTGGCCGGGTTCGATGCTCACCGCGTACGCCGCCGCGGCCGAGGTGCTGGCAGCGGTCGCGCCGAGCTGGTGGACGGCGATGCCGGTGCCGGTCACGTCGAAGCGGGCCACCGGCTGAGGGGCCGAGTTCGGGCCGCCGGGAACCGCCCAGAGCCAGTACGACGTGCGGCCGGCCGCGTTGGCCGCCATTCCGTCCGTGACGATCTCCAGCTGGCCGTTCGAGGACAGCACATACGCGATCGGCTTGCCGGCGGGCGTGGACAGTGCGGCGAGCCGGTTGCCGGGGCGTACCAGCTGACGGATCAGGTCCTGCTGCTGCGCGGCGACCTGGTCACGAGCGCGTTGTTGCTGCTGGAGCACCACATTCCAGCCGCCCAACACGAGCGCGATCACCACTGCCGCAGCGGTCAGCACCCACGGCAGCGTCCGCCGCCGAGACCGGCTGGCGGGTCGGCCAGCGCGGTCAGGCCGGCCAGCGGGTCGGCCGTCTGCCGGGCGGACAGCCTCTGGGCGCACGGCAGCCGGTCGCTTATTAGTCGATCGATCAGCAGGCTGGCGCCCACCACTCATCGATCGATCAGTAGAAGTGCCGGGGCCGGCCGTCGGCTGACGGTGGGTGACCTGCGTGGACGTGCCAAGGTCCGCGAGCGCGGCCTGCCGGATCCGATCCCGCAGCTGCGGCGGCGGCTCGGAATCCGGTGACGGTGCCTGCGCCACCTCGCTCAGCGTTTCGCCGAGGTCGGCGACCATCCGCTGGCAGTGTGCGCACTGCGGCAGATGGGCGGCGAAGCGGGCCTCGTCGGTCGGCTCGAGCGCGTGCAGCGCCCAGCCGGCGGCCAGTTCCTCGTACTCCCGGTGGACGGAGTTCTCCCACTCACTCATAGCGCACCCCCGTCGGTGACCGAGCCGCCGCCGAGCAGGTCGCGCAGCCGGCGCATACCGGTCAGCATCCGGGTCTTCACGGTCCCCAGCGGGGTGTCGGTCAGCGCCGCCACCTCGCGTTGGGTGTATCCGCCGAAGTACGCCAGCACGAGCGCCTCGCGTTGCGGGTCGGGCAGTTTGTGCAGTGCTTCGCGGACTCTTTCGCCGCGCAGCGTCGACCAGACCTTGTCGTAGACAGCATGGGCGACCTCGTGGGCGCCGCGGTCGATGGCGAACTGTTCGGTGGCCTGGGCCCGGCGGCGGCGCAGCGACTCCTCGCGGCGCACCGCGTCGACCGCCTTGTGGTGGGTGATCGACAGCAGCCAGGACGCGAAGCCGCTGCGGGACGCGGTGTAGCGGCTGGGATCCTTCCAGAGCGCGAGGAAAAAACCTCCTGGACCACGTCCTGGGCGAAGCCGTCATCGCCGATCACTCGCCTGGCCAGGCTGTACGCCGGTCGGCCATACCGCTCGTAAAGCAGGTCCAGCGCGTCCGCGTCTCGCTCCAACAGCCGAGCGACCAGCTCCGTGTCGCTCACCTTGGTGTCACTGACCTCGGTGTCATTGCCTTCGTGCACGCTCGCCGACGCGCGACGGCGTGCGTCGGCGGGCACCCCATGGGTGCCTGCCCACCGCTCCGGTTCGACCATCAGGCTCCTCGTCACGCCCACCATTCGTGCGCGCCGTCGATTTGGATTGCCCGCTCACTGAAATCTACCCTGTAGCGTCCGGCCACGATATCGGAGGCAATCCGGAACCGGTGCCGGCGCGAATGACTGGCATGACCACAGATGAGGCCGTGACCCCGCCCACATCAAAGGTCAGCCACCGGTTTTCGTTGGTCGACACCGTTTTGGCGGCGGCAGCGGGCCTGCTGTCCGCCGCTGTCGCGCTCGGTGTCGGGCAACTGGTTGCCGTGCTGACCGGACCGGCGACGGCCCCGGTCAGTGCGGTGGACCAAGGTGTGGTGGTGCTGACGCCGGAATGGGCGAAGGAATTCGCCATCCGTACGTTCGGCGAAAACGACAAGCTCGCCCTGATGATCGGGACGTTGCTCCTGGTCGCGCTGGTGGCGATGGCGATTGGCATGGCGTCGGGATTTCGCCGAGAGCTGGGCATCATAGGTATCGGGCTGTTCGGTCTGATAGGTGCTTTCGCTGCCCTGCGTACGATTCCGAACGCCACTTTCGTAGTAGTGGCGCCATCGATCGCCGGTGGCATCGCCGGAGCCTTCGCCCTGTGGTGGATGATTCGCCGCAAGAAGCCCGAACCCGTCGAGATGCCGACCGAGCGTACCGGCCTGGACAGGCGTGGTTTCCTTTTGGCGGCGGGCATCTCGCTCGCGGTTGGCGTGGTAGGCAATGGTGTCGGGAAGTTCCTGGTCGACCAGCGCTACAACGTGGCCACCGTTCGGGGCAAAACTGCGGTTCGCCAGGCCAGCGAGTCCGGCGCCGGCGCTGCCGGCCGGGGTGGACCTGAAACTGCCGGGCCTGACTCCTTTCAGTACGACCAACAGTTCTTTCTATCGAGTGGACACCGCGGTGGTGCCGCCGCAGATCAATCCAGCTGACTGGCAGTTGCGCATTCACGGCATGGTCGACCGCGAGATGGAGATCAGTTTCGCCGAGCTGGTGAACCGGGATCTGATCGAGCGGGATATCACTTTTACCTGCGTCTCGAACGAAATCGGCGGCAAGTTGACCGGCCAGGCGCGCTGGTTGGGGGTGCCACTGGCGGACCTGCTGCGGGAGGCCGGCGTACGACCCGGGGCCGACCAGATCTTCACCACGTCAGCCGATGGCTGGACTTGTGGCACTCCGACCGACGCGGTGATGAACACCCCGAACGCGATGCTGGCGGTCGGGATGAACGGCGAGCCGTTGCCGGTCATTCACGGATTTCCGGTGCGAATGATTGTGCCCGGCCTCTACGGCTATGTGTCCGGTACGAAATGGATCGTCGACATGGAACTGACGACATTCGCGACCGGCCCGAAACCGTACTGGGTGCAGCGAAAGTGGAAAACCACCGCGCCCATCAAAACGATGGCCCGCATCGACACTCCGGGGGCGCTGGTGGACGTACCCGCCGGCCAGCCGGTGGCGGTCGCCGGAATGGCCTGGGCGCAGACCCGCGGAATCGAGAAAGTGGAAGTTCGGGTCAATAACGGCGACTGGCAGCAAACCGAACTGGCCGCTGCCGCGAACAACCAGACGTGGCGACAGTGGTGGTGGAAATGGGTGCCGGCCGGGACCGGAATTCAGTCCTTGGCGGTACGGGCCACCGACGGCACCGGCGCGGTGCAGACCGACCAGCGCGCCGATCCGTTCCCGAATGGCGCCAGTGGCTGGCACACCGTCGCGGTCAACGTGCTGTGACTCGTACGAAATCCCACAACCGGAAAGGAAGTTCCGCCGTGAATCCGTGGAACACCAACAAAATCGCCCGACTCGGCATGGTCGCGGCGGCCGCCACCCTGGCGCTGGCGATGAGCGCCTGCAGTGGTGGCACGACCAGCACGAGCAACACGTCGGCGCCGGCGGCGCCGCCCACGTCGGCGGCCGCGGCCGCTCCGGTAGGGGAGAACTTCGGTTCGGGCTGCGCGTCGGTGCCCAAGACCGGCGCCGGCAGCTTCCAGGGCATGTCGGGCGCGTCGGTGGCCAACGCGGCGTCGGCCAACCCGGTCCTTTCCACCCTGGTCGCCGCGGTCAAGGCAGCCGGCCTGGTCGACACCCTCAACAGCCTGCCGGCCGCGACTGTTTTCGCGCCGGACAACGCGGCTTTCGCGAAGATCCCGGCTGACCAGCTCAAAAAGGTGTTGGCCGACAAGGCATTGCTGACCAAGATCCTGACCTATCACGTGGTGGCCGGCAAGAAACTCACTCCTGAGCAGTTGATCGGCACCCAGACCACCGTCGAGAAGGGCACCGTCAACGTGACCGGCAGCGGTGAGGACCTGACGGTCAACGGCAACGCCAAGGTCGTCTGCGGCAACGTGCAGACCGCCAACGCCACTGTCTACATCGTCGACACCGTCCTGATGCCTTCATAGCAACTAGCAAACGCTGAGCCCGGGCCGGTCGGTCCGGGCTCAGTCGCGTACGAGAGGTGACCGGCATCACCAAGACATAGAGTGACATTCGGCCGGCCGCGGTGTCTGTTCATCGACAGGCGCGGGAGGGGGGAGCGGTGTGACCACCGTCGAGCTCGACGACGACGTCACGCTGGTGGCGCGGGCGAAGGACGGCGACGTGCCGGCGTACGAGCAGCTGGTCCTGCGTTATCAGGGACCGATGTTCCGGCTGGCGGCCCGGATGCTGGCGAGCCGCGGAGACGCTGAGGACGTGGTGCAGGACGTGTTCCTGACCGCGTGGCGGCGACTGCCGCAGTTGCAGGAGGACGCGGCATTCGTCGCTGGCTCTACCGGACCACGACGAACCGCTGCCTGAACGTCATCCGGGCCCGCCGGCCGCGTACCGACCTGGACCTGGACGCCACCGAGTCGGCCCGCCCGGACGCCCATCCGGAGCGGGCCGCCGAGGTGAGTGCGCAGCTCACCGCGCTGAATGGCGCGTTGCAGGAGCTGACCGCCGAGCAGCGGGCCTGCTGGCTGCTGCGTGAGGTGCACGGCCGCTCGTACGAGGAGATCGCCGACGCCGTCGGCAGCACCGCGACCGCGGTCCGCGGCCGGATCGCCCGGGCCCGGGCGCAACTGGCGGAGGTGATGAAACCATGGCGGTAGACCAGACGGGTACCGACTACCGGCTGCCTTGCGGTCGTTTGCTGGACGACGTTTGGGCTGGTCAGCCGGATGAACACGGGCGGACCTGCCGGCATTGCCGGACCGCGTACGAGAGCCTGCGGGCGCTCCGGGCGGCGACCGAAGAGCTGATCGCCGAGACCGACGAGCCGAGTGTGGACTGACCGACCGGATCATGGCGGCCGTACGAGCGGACATCCGGCGCCGGGACATGCTGCCGTTGTCCGGCGGGGTGGAGGTCAGTGAGCAGGCGGTGGCCGCGGTGCTGCGGTTCGCCGCGGACGGTGTCCAAGGCGTCCGGGCACGTCGCTGCCGGCTGCGCGTCACCGGCCTTGGCCCGGACGGCGAGCCGCTGGTGGAGGCCGAGTTGACGCTGGCGGTGAGCTACCTGAGCCACACGCATGAGGCGGTTGAGCTCGTACGAGAGAGAGCGTCGGCGGCTTGTACGGCCCGGGTCGGCTTCCGGCTGGCGCGGCTCGACCTGCTGGTGGACGACTTGTACGAGGGGGACCGATGAGCACCGAATGGGTGATCGGCCCCGCCGTGGTCGCCAGCGTGGCCGCGCACGCCGCGCTCGGCACCGCCGGGGTAGCCAGGTTGGAGCCGGGCGTCGGCGCCCTGGTCGGCGGCTGGAGCCGGGCCGCCCGCCAGCAGGTGCTCGGGCTGACCCCGGCGCCGGCCGAAGGCGTCACCGTCGCCGAGGACCTGGTCGTACGCGTCTCGGTCAGTGTTCGCGGCCCGGAGTCGGCGGCGCTGGTCGGACAGGCGGTGCAGCGCTCGGTCGTACGAGCCGTCGAGGCGGCCACCGGTGTGGTCGTACCAGCCGTCCTGGTGTCCATTGTGGACATCGCGGTGGTGCCGGTATGACCGCCCGTACGGATCTGACTGACCACCTGCTCGCCGCGCTGGCGTCGCTGCCCGGGTTGCGGCCGGCCACTCCGCCGGTAAATGCGTCTTTTGGCCGCTGGAGCTTGGAAACTCTGGCCATCGACGTGGACGAGAAGTCGGTCCGGATCCGACTGGTGGCCACCGCGCTGCCACTGCCACCGCTGCTGGCACACGCGACCGCGGTCCTGGAACCAGTGCTGGCGGCCAGCTCGTACGCGCAAGCGCAGCTCCGCCTGATCGTCACCGACCTGGACGCGGCCGCGCTGGCTCGGTGAATCGACGGCACGGTTTCACCAGACCGAGCGGTCCTCATCGGCGAGGATTCCCTGGCTTTGGAGGAAAAGCTCGCCCAGTTCGCGGGCCCGCCGACCCGCGTCGGTGTCACCCTCATGGGCGGCCATGATGGAGCCCTTCATCAGGATGTGCCATTTCCGCGCAAAGGCGTCCGGGTCCGCGGCGCCGGCGGCTTCGGCCAGCTCGCTGAGGAAGATCCGGATGTTGGCCAGGTGCCTCACGGTGGCCTGGTGGATCCGGCTGGTCGGGTCGTTGATTTCGACCATGATGGTGAGAAACGCACAGCCCTCGAAGTCGGGTTGGACGAACCAGTCGGAAAAGGTGTCGAAAATGGCGAGCAACTGTCCGCGTGGGGTGGACGCGCGTTCGCGTACTTCGGCCTGTAGCCAGTCCTTGGTCCAGGTCTGTTCGCGCTGTTCCAGGAAGTCCAGGATCAGGTCGTCCTTGGACGCGAAATTGCGATAGAGCGTCATCGCGACCCCGGCCCGGGCGATAATGGCGTCCACCCCGACCGCGCGGGTGCCCTCGCGGCTGAACAGGTCGTAAGCGGCGCGGCGGATGCGCTCCCGCCCACCGCTGGGTCCTGTCGTTGGCTCGCTCACCGGTGCTCTTTTCGCGCTCACTCGTGCCGTCGCCCGACAGTCATCCCAAGTCTAGGCCACAGCATGCCGTTGGCGCTGGTCAACGCCGCGTCAGCCGCCGCTGCTGCCCACAGTGAGCTCGTCGGCGGCGTACTCAAGGGCGCCGCGTGCCGCGGCGAGCAGATGCCGGCGGGCCAGCGGTTCGCTTAGCCTGCCGACCAGTCGGGGGGAGCTGGTGAGCAGGCTGAGGCTGGCGGCGGCCCGGAGCCGGCCGCCGGCCTCCGGGTCGGTGGCCAGCAGTTCGGTCAACCGCTCCAGAGCCTGTCTCGTTCGTACGCCCGGAGGCAGGTTGCGGACCGCGGCGAGGCTGCTCTCCAACACGGCCATCAGCTTCCGGTGCTGCCACACCACGTCGAAGTAGTCGGCCAGGATCCGCTTCCGTCGCCCGGCCAGGTCGGTGATGGGCTCGCCGGCCGCGACCACCGCCTCGACCGCCTCCCGGACCGTGTCCGCGAGCGCGAGCAGGATCTCTTCCTTGTTGCCGAAGTGGTAGTAGAGCGCGGCTGACGTGACGCCCAGCCGCCGGCCGAGTTCGCGAATCGACGCCTTGTCATAGCCGACCTCGCCAAACAGGTCGATCGCCGCGGCCAGGATCCGCTCACGCATCTCGTTCAAGACATCCCCTTGCTTATCGATCGATTAGTAGCCTAGCATTCGACCGTACTTATCGATCGATTAATAAGTGGGCCGAGCGTTCCCCGTGACAGTAAGGAACTGGACGATGCATAAGACCCGGCTGCCGAACGGACTGACGGTCTGGATGGTCACCGGCCATGACGACGTACGAGCGGTGCTGACCGATCCGCGGATCAGCAAGGACCTGCGGAATGGGCGAACGGCGCTGGCCGCCGCGGCCGGTTTCGACCTGCCCGATGACGAAGATGGCGCCGACATGAATCACGCCGATCCGCCAGTGCACACCCGGCTTCGATCGTTGGTGGCTCGGGTGTTCACCGGCCGGCGGGTTCGCGACCTGGAGCCGTGGATCCAGCGGCTCGCGGACGAGCTGGTGGACGGGTTTGGCAACGACGGGTTGGGCAACGACCGTGCTGTCGATCTCATCGCCGCCTACGCCGCGCCGCTTCCGGTGACGGTGATCTGCGAGCTGCTCGGCGTGCCGGCGCACGACCGGGCGTTGGTACGGCAGCTGTCCACTCGGCTTTTCGCTGAGGAGAACACGTCTGGACAGGACCTGCGCGGCTATATCGCCGATCTGGTCAGGGAAAAACGCCAGCGCCCGGACGGCGCGCTGTTGTCCGACCTGGTCGAGGTCAGCGACGGCGGCGATCGGCTCAGCGCCGCCGAGCTGGCGTCAATGACATTTCTTTTGTTGGTCGCGGGCCATGAAACCACCGTGAACCTGATCGGCAACGGCGTCCACGCGCTGCTCACGAACCCCGGGCAGCGGGCGATGTTGGCGGCCCGGCCGGAGCTGCTGGGATCGGCGGTGGAGGAGTTCCTGCGGTACGACCCGCCGGTCCGGCATGGCACTTTTCGCTGCGCTGTCGAGAATGTGGAGATCGGCGACGAGACGATCCCGGCCGGCGCCGTGGTGGTTGTCGATCTCGCCGCCGCCAATCGGGACGCCCGACAGTACATGGATCCCAATGACCTCGCGATCAGCCGGAAGGTCTCCGGTCACCTGGCGTTCGGACACGGCATCCACCACTGCGTCGGCGCGCCGCTGGCCCGTACCCAGGGCCGCATCGCCATCGCCACGCTGCTTCGGCGGCTGCCCGCGATGACCCTGGCCGGCCCGCCTTCACGCCGTACGGCCGGCATCATGTCCGGCTTCGGCACCTTGCCTGTCGCCTGGTAAAACACAGCTAGAGGTGACGCCCGGAGGACGTCACCCCTAGCATCGAGCTACATCTTGGCGGCGCCGGCGCGGACCGCCTCACGGATCCGGAAGTACGTGCCGCAGCGGCAGATGTTCCGCAGCTCGTCGAAGTCCGTGTCACTGATCTCGTGGCCATTCGCCCGGGCCTGCTTGACCTTCGCGATCGCGGCCATGATCTGGCCGGGCTGGCAGTAGCCGCACTCGGCCACGTCGTAATCCAGCCAGGCCTGCTGCATCGGGTGCAGCTCGCCGGTCTCCTTGTTGGCCAGGCCCTCGATCGTGGTGATCTCGTCGGTGGCCTTGATCTTGCTGACCGGCACCGAGCAGGGGTTGAACGCCTTGCCGTTGATGTGGCTCGTACACGACTTGCAGACATCCAGCCCGCAGCCGTATTTCGGTCCCTTCAAGCCGACCAGGTCACGGAGCACCCACAGCAGCCGCTCGTTGTCCTCGGCCTCAATGGTGATCTTCTCGCCGTTCAGAATGAATGAGTGTGTTTGGGCACCAAAGCTCCTAGAACGCGTAATCGAGGCCGTCGGTCGGCGAGTCGGGAATGGACGGCGTACGGGGCAGTGGCTCGAAACCGAGGGTGCCGTGATTGATCGGGAGGGTGGTCGGCATCGTCTTGGTCGCGCGGGCGTAACCACAGGCGACCGCGGCCAGCGAGGCGGCCACGCCCAGTTCGCCGGCGCCACCGGGATCGGCGCTGTTGGCTGGCATCACGAAAACCTGCACGTCGGTCGGCGCGTTCCACTGCCTGGTGTAGAAGTAGTGGTCCCAGCTGCCTTCCAGCGGCAGGCCGTCCTTGATGTGGATGCTCTGGGTGAGCCCGAGGCCAATGCCGTCGGACAGTGCGCTGATCATCTGCGCTTGCAACCCGAGCGGGTTGATCGGCAGGCCCACGTCGACCGCGATGGTCGCCTTGGTGATCCGCGGGCCGGTCACACCGTCGCGTACTTTCCGGTTCACCGTCGCGGGCCGGCAGTCGATCTCGACCAGGACGGCGACGCAGCTTTTGTACTCGGCGTGGAAACCGATGCCCTGCGCCATTCCGGCCGGCATCGCCTTGCCCCAGTCGCCGGCCTGCGCGACCTTGTCCAACACCGCCCGGAATCGGTCGTTCTTCATGAAAGACCGACGGAACGCCATCGGGTCCTTGCCCATCTTGGCGGCCAGCTGGTCGACCACCAGCTCCCGGGCGCAGGTCACGTTCGGCGAATAGACGTTGCGCATGCTGCCGGTGTGGAAGTCCAGCTGGACCTCGTTCAACAGCTGCGTAGTGACCCCGAAGTTATACGGCACCGACTGGGAAAGCGAGAACACCGTCTCGGAAAAAAAACCGAGCCCGCCGACCGGAAGTTTGGACGCGGTGGCGGTCAGCGCCTCGCCCAGCCCGTGGGTGAAGTCGGTGAACACGCTGGTGTGCCGTTGTTCGTACGTGACGACGTTGCCGGCCGCATAAGTGGCTCGAATTTTGGCGTAGCACATGGGATGCGCGCGGCCATGCCGGATGTCGTCGGTACGGTGCCACATCAGTTTGACCGGCTTGCCGATCTTGTGGGAGACCTCGACCGCCTCGTACGCGGCGTCGCCGAACAGCTTGCGACCGAAGGAACCACCGCCGGTGATGACATGAACTTTCACCGCCGTCACGGGCATGCCGAGGCTGGTGGCGATTTCTTCCTGTACGTCGATGGGCGACTTCAGGCCGGCCCAGACCTCCGCGCTGTCCGCGCGTACGTCCGCGATCGCGCAGTTGGTTTCCAGTGCGGTGTTGCTGGCGAAGGGAAACACGAACTCCGCGTCGATGTATTTGGTCAGCAGTGGCGGCACGATCAGCGGCAGCGAGGCGGCCTTGAGCTTGGCCAACACCGTCGCGTCCGACTCTTTGTCAACGCTGCCACCGTTCCAGGTGACCTGCAGGGCCCGTACGGCGTCGATGCACTGTCCGAAGGTCTGCGCTCGTACGGCCACCCCGGTCGAGATCGTCACCACGTCGGTGACGCCCGGCATCGCCTTGACCTGCGCGAGGTTCTGGACGGACTTGACGGTGCCCTTGATCGTCGGCGGCCGGCACACCATGGTCGGCAGTGCGTTCGGCACGTCCAGGTCCATCGTGAACTGCTTCTTGCCGGTGACCGCGGCGAGCGCGTCGATCCGTTTTTGCGGCGTACCAACGACTTTGAATTCCGACGCGTCCTTGAGGTGGACGGCGACCTGCTCCACCTTCTTGCTCCGGGCGGCCACTGCCAGCGAGCCGTACGACGCGGTCCGGCCGGTCTGGGCGTGGTGGATGACGCCGGCCTTGACGGTCAGTGACGAGGTTGGCACCCCCCATTTGGTGGCGGCGGTCTGCAGCAGCCGGGACTTGGCGATGGCGGCGGCCGTACGCACCGGAGTGTAGAGCGAGCGCACCGAATTCGACCCGCCGGTGAGCTGGTTGAGCAGCAGCTCCGGGCGCGCGTCGGCGAGTGTGACGTGCACCCTTGCTCATCGGCATGTTGAGCTCTTCGGCGAGCAGGATGGTCATCGTGGTGGTGATGCCCTGCCCGACTTCGGCCCGCGGCACCGCGAAGGACGCGGTGCCGTCGCTGTTCATCTGGATCGCGATCAGTCCGGAGGTGGGTGCGGCCGCCAGCGTGAGCGCGTCGCCGAGGTCCAGCAGCTCCGCGGGCTCCGGTGGGGACGGGATCGCCGCGTCCGCGTCGCGGCCAGCGAACGACTCGGCACCGATGCCGGCGGCGACCGCGAGGGTGGGCGCGGCGAGCAGGTAGCCGAGCACTCTGCGCCTTCTCAGGCCGGAGGGGGCAGCCGCGTGCTGAGGCTGTGGCTGGGGCGATCGACGGTGATCTGCCATCGGCTGTCCTTTCGGCCGGCTGGCAGCGGGGCGTGCCGGTCGGCTAACGGGTTACCCGGATGCGCCGGCATCCGCGGGCGTACGTCGAAGCATCCAATTCAGGCGCAGAGTGTGACACAGCGCACCACGTCCAACGAAGTCGTGTTTGCCCACTTTGCCCTGGGCGTGTTTGTGCAGGAGGCACATTTGGCGCCGGTGTTGCCGCAGATGCGGAGGAGGGGCGACAGAACAGCCGTTTTTTTTTTTGCGACTTCGGAATATTTTTTCGCGATCCCAGCAGGTGGAATGACCTCTGGGACAGGGAGAACAACGCTACCTGTCCGGCGCCCAACCCGTCATACAGATCAGGCGCCGGACCGGTAGGTCCCCCAATGGCATGGCACAGACCGAAATCCGTGCCGCCATGGCTCCAGGGCCGATCAGCCGAAACGATCAACCCGTGACTAACTTACGTCCGTCCGGCTATTGGTAAAAGCGATTCCCGCTGAGGCAGTTGTCACACCCCGTGGTCTACAAAGTTGTTTGGTAGAGGTGGTTGTCCGGGCCGCGAACCGCCAGCCAGGCGGAGCCGTCGGGGCCGGCGGCCGCGCCGACCGAGCCAATGACGGCGTTGCTGGGAAACTCCGGGCGGTTGAACCAGCCGCCCCAGCCGCCGTCGGTGTGGTTGACCTGCCAGAGCGTGTAGTCGCTGGCTCGGGCGAACAGATAGATCTGGCCGAGCGTGGAAACCAGCGTCGGGCTGCCGCTGACGACGCCGCCAAGGCTCGACCAGCCTGCGTTCGTACGCACCCAAACGCTGTCGTCCGCGGCTCGTACGGCCACGTACATGCCGGTCCCATCGGTCACCGCTGAAGGCCGGCCGTAGATCGGTTTGTTATTCGGTGCGCCAAAACTGGTCCAACCGCTGGACTGCGTACGACTCCACACCCGGCCGTCGGTGCCGCGGCCGACCAACGTCCACGACTGGGGGCTGGTGAACGCGGCGGTCGGCGCGTCGGTGAGCTGGCCGCCCAGGCGTACCCAGACGCCCCAGGTGCCGTGCTGCAGGGTCCGCTGGTACGCGGCGTTGTCCAGGCCACGGACGAAAACGTCGATCCGCCCCGTCGGTGCCGCGGTACGCGGCGGGCTGCCCGAGGATCGCGCCACCGAGTGGGGTCCACCCCGGCTGGCCCGTCGTTTTCGCTTCCAGGGAGCCATTCGCGGCGCGGGCGAACACCATCGCGTGAGTGTCGTCGAGTCGTACCAGTGCCGGGCTGGCCGAGGCGTCGCCGCCGAGATCGCTGCCAGGCACCAGGTCGGTTCCGTGCAACCGCAGGAAAGCCGTGCCGTGTGCGGGGACGGTGACGGTGTACGAGCCGGTCGCGGAGCCTCGGTCAGAGCGAGCCCGCAGGTCGCGTACGGCGACGGTGCCCCGCAGTCCGGCCTGCGCGAAGGTCACTGTCATCGATGTTGGTGCGGTGTTCCGGTTGAGCAACACGACCGCGCGGTTTCCGTTGCCGGACAACACTTTGCTGTATGTGTCGGTGCCGTTGGCGGAGGCCACTCGGACGCCCTGGATGGCCAGTGGATCCTGGTCGACGCCCACGATTTCCGGGTTTTTCAAGGTGTTGACCATGGACTGCGGCAGCGTCCGTGGATCCGAGCCGATGATCAGCGGGGAGGCCATTTCGGACCACATCACCAGCTGGCTCGTCGATTCTTCCTCGTTCAGCTCGTACGTGCCCTTTTCGGTCTTGCGCATGGGAATCAGGTAATCCGGGTCGTTGTAGTGCCCGGGCCCGTTCGCCTCCGGATGGGCGGCGTTGTCGTCCATGTTCCGCAGCACGTCGACCCAGATGCCTTCGTACGGCGTACCGAAGGCGATGTCGGTGTCGGTCCGCCAGGAGTCGGCGATCAACGGGCCGAAGGAGTACGAGACGCCGGCGACCTGGTCGGGACCGTGCGGCACGCCCCAGTCGTTGGTGACCGGGTTGCAGAGATTGAGCAGCATCGGTCGGCCGGCGGTGCGTACGGCGGCGCTGAACTGCGCGAAAACGTCGGCCGGCTTCAGGTTCTGCGCGATGCCACAAAGGAAGTCGATCTTGATGGCGTCGAATTTCCAGCCGGCGAAGCGTTTCGTGTCGTCTGGTAGTGTCCGCCACTGCCGCCGCGCGCAGTTCTTGCCGTCGGACGCGCCGGCGTCGGTGTAGATGCCGGCCCGCAGCCCACGACTGTGCAGGTAGCCCACCAGCGTCGGCAGGCCGCTGGGAAACTTCGCCGGGTCGGCGAGCAGGTTGCCGCTCGCGTCCCGCGGTTGCGGCGCGGTCCAACCGCCGTCGATCCAGGCGATGTCGTAGCCGGCGGCCCGCAGCCCGCTGGACACGAGATAGTCGGCGACCGCCTTGATCTTGTCCTCAGACGGGGCGCCGAGTCCGTAGTAGGTGTTCCAGCCCATGGAGGGCGTACGCGCCAGGCCACTGTCGTAGTACGTCGGGGCGCCCTGGTCGACGGCGCCGGTGGTCCGCCCGTACCTGGCTGCGGCTGGACCGGTGAAGAGGGCGAAAACGCAGGTCAGAGCAGCGAGAAACGCGGTGGCTAGGCGCCATCGGCGGCTTCTGGAGGGCATGGCAGAGCACCTTTCGTCGGCACGACGGCATGGCGGGGCTACTCGCCCGAAGCAGCATGCAAGGTGACCTGGCTCACTGTCAATAATAATTCATAAATAATGACTTAACGAGGGTCGGATGCCGGCAATGTGCCATTGCTGGTGGTTTGGTTACGGAGCGACCGGGCGGCGGCCGAGGGCGAGGAAGAGCAGGCCCGCGATGCCGAAGCCGACCAGGAAGGTGATGTCGCCGACGGCGGGGAGCACCTTGGGCACTGGCGCCGTGTAGAGCGTCTGGTTCGCGAACAGCACGATCGAAACGGCCGCGCCGAGCACGAACGCGGCGAGGCCGGCCCAGTTGCTGTGCGTACGGTCCTCGAGCAGATGGCCGGCCTGTTGGCCGCGACGCAGGAACTGGTCCACGAAGACCACCGCGAGCCACGGGCTGATCCAGTACGAGATGACCAGCAGGAAGCTCTCGTACGCCGCGCCCGCGTCGGAAAGGCCCAGCCACGCGAGGAAAAACCCGACCGTACCGAAGCGAGCCGCGCGCGACGATGGCGCGGCGCCAGGCCAGCGGCAGCGTGATCCCGAGGGCGAGGAAGGCGAGCGCGCCGGAATAGATGTTGAGCGAGTTCGCGGCGACCGCTCCCAACGCGATCGCCAGCAGGGTCAGCGCGGCCAGCCAACCGGGCAGGTGACTGGTGAAGGCAGCGGTCGGTGTGTCGGTGGATTTTCCACCAATCGTGGCCGAAGCGGCGCCGATGAGCATCAAAACACTGCAGGAGAGGAAAAGTCCGAGTCCGGCGAACCAGCCGACGGCTCGCGGGCTGACGGTTTTGGGGAGATAGCGGGTGTAGTCGGCGGCATACGGGTTCCAGCCGGCGGTGTAGCCGAAGGCGGTGCCGACGGTGAGCAGGAAGCCGCCAATGCCACCGGCGGACGCACCGCCGGGTTGCGTCTTGGCAAGAATCACTATCCCACTGATCGCGAAAATCAGTGCCAGCACCACGAAAACGTACTTCTCGTACGCCTGCACCAGATTGTGCCCGAAGAATCCGATCCCGACCTGCGCCACCACGATGATGAGCAGCAGACACACAACAACACCGGCAGCCGGGTGAGGGTGTTGAGCGCGAACGCGCCGCTGACGCTGTTCACCGCGAACCAGCCGATCCCGGCGGTGAGGGACATCAGGCCAGCCGGCAGCGTGTTGCCCCAATAGCCGAAACCGAGCCGGCTGAGGACCATTTTTGCGGCACGCCGTAGCGAGGTCCACGGGCGGACAGCAGCCCATGAGCGAGCGAACCAAGCGCATTGCCGATCACCACGCCGAGCACGGCCTGCCACAGATTCAGCCCGAAAACCGACACCGCGAGCACTCCGACGAAGATCGTCGCGAACTCCAGGTTCGGCGAGGCCCAGGTCCAGAACAGCTGGTGCGGTTTGCCGTGCCGGTCGGCGTCGGCCACTGATTCGATTCCGCCAGGCTCGACCGCCACGACCTTGTCCCGGTATTCACCGACGGCGGTGGTCGCCGCTTTCGGTCGTACGGTGGCCATAGTGTCCGCCTCTCTTGCACGCCCCACTGGAAAATAAGCGGAGGATGTTTCGTCGGCGTTGCGCAGCCTATCCAACCGCGCCGAGGTCCAGCTTTTCTTCGCGATAATCGGCGGCAATAGCGGCCGGATAGGTGGAATGTCCGAGCAATACGGGAAGAGGCTGGTTTCGCAAGAAAAGGCCAGTGAGTTCTAGGTCTTTTCGACGCCGATGTCCTCGAACCACAGATCGGGATGCTTCTCGATGAATTCCGTCATCAGCGACACACAGGCCGGATCGTCCAGCAAGGTGATCCCGACGCCGTTTTCGGCCAACCAGTCGTGGCCGCCGTGGAAAGTGGTGGCCTCGCCGATGATCACGTGCGAGATGCCGAACTGGCGGACCAGGCCGCTGCAGTACCAGCATGGCGACAACGTGGTCACCATGATCGTGTCGCGGTAGTGCGGGCGGCGGCCAGCGGCCCGGAACGCGCAGGTCTCGGCGTGCATCGACGGATCGATCGCCGTCCTGCACTCGCCGGTTGTGGCCGCGGCCGAGCAGCTCGCCGGTCACCGTGAAAAGCGCCGCGCCAATCGGTACGCCGCCGGCTTCTCGGCCCAGCAGCGCCTCTTCGCGCGCCACCGCCAACAGTTGCTCAGCGTCGTACGTCCGCATGCGTACGAGCGTAGGCGAACTCGACGGGACTGCCACCCCGTCGAGTCCGCCTGGCACGCCCTAATGGGTGCCGAAGTCCTGCGTCCAGTAGGTCGGGTAGGTCGCGTGGGTGGTCTGCACGTAACCGACACCGATGTCCCGCAGGCTGCAGTTCAGGATGTTCGCCCGGTGGCCGGTGCTGGCCATCCAGCCGGACACCACCTTGGCCGGGGTCGGGAAGCCGGCCGCGATGTTCTCCGCCCAGCGGTGCCAGCGGTAGCCGGCGGCGGTGATCCGGGCGCCCGGTCGCGCGGCCGCTCTGGGTGTTGTGGGAGAAGTAGTTGTGCGCGGCCATGTCCGCGCTGTGCTGCTGCGCGACCTTGGTCAGCGTGGCGTTGAGCGTCAGGTTGGGGCATCCGTGCGCGCGCCGGTTCTGGTTCGTCAGCGTGACGACCTGGTTCACGTAGTCACCGGTAGTAGCGGCCTGCGCTGGTGTCACGGACACCGCGGTGGTCACCGCGGTCGTACCGAGGGCTAAAAAGAGCGCGACAAAGACACGGCTTGTTCTCATTCTGGGTCCTTCGCGGTCGAGGCGATCGGGGGTTCGCCTGATGACGGTTGTTCCTGGCGCGCGGGGATTCCGAAGAGTTATCGGCCACAGATCGCCGAATGTAACCAATCCCCGAAATTCCGTCCGATATGTCCGATGATTCGTACGAAGATCAACAACCCGTATTCGGGCAGTCACCTGAAAGCGCCGAAAAGTCGGGGACCCGTCCCGAGTGGAGCCGGCATTATGCCCGACGTGCGGGATTTATGGGACCGGACTGGTCGAACAAAGGGGGCGGACGTGCGCGGATTCGATCCAGCGGCATTTCCAGGGTGGTTATGGTGGCGCTGCCACAGGTGGCGATGGCCGCCGTCCTGGCCGCCGTGGCGGTCGCGGCGCATGGATCCGAAGAGAATGTCGGCAGCGCGTACGGCTCGGGTGACGGTAGTGAGAAGATTGCGGTAGGTAAGCCGAATATCGCGGTGAGTACGACCGATGAACTCGTCGCCGCATTAGCCGCGGCCACCCCCGGCCAAACCATTGACATGGCGCCCGGGCATTACGATGGCAATTTCTTCGCGACCAGAAAAGGCACCGCGGGCCAGCCCATCACGTTGACTGGGCCGCGTACCGCCGTGTTGTCGAATTCAGCCGGGAAATGCGATCCGGGCGACGGCGATATCAAGTTCTGCGGCTATGGCATGCATCTGCACGGCGCCGACTACTGGAACCTGACCGGTTTCGCGGTATCCGACGCGGCGAAGGGGATCGTGCTGGACGGATCCAGTCACGTGGTGATCGACCGGGTCGAGGTGTCCGATGTGGACTCCGAGGCAATCCACCTGCGCGGCTCCAGCTCCGACAACGTGATCAGCGATTCGGTCGTCCATGACACCGGTCGGACTCAGCCGCAATACGGCGAAGCGATCTATCTCGGGTCGGCGAAAAAAAACCACTGGGATGAGTTCGGGGTGGATGGTGGTCCCGATCGCAGCGACCGCAACCAGGTGATCGGCGACCACCTCGGACCGAATGTGGCGGCCGAGGAAGTGGATATCAAGGAGGGCACCACCGGTGGGGTGGTGAAGGGAAACACCTTTGACGGGCACGGTATCTCCGGCCAGAATGCCGCCGATTCCTGGATCGACGTGAAAGGCGACGGCTATCAGCTCTCCGACAACACCGGCACGTACGACGGAGTGGGGTCGCTGGTGGACGGTTATCAGGTGCACCAGGCCGTCGACGGCTGGGGATGTCAGAACGCGTTTGTCAGCAACAGTTCCGACCTCGGTGGCGCCGGCGGGTACGCCATCGATGTGACGGATCAGAAGAAATGCGACCAGCCGAACGTCGTCTACGCCAGCAACACGGTCAAGAACGCTGGCAGCGGCCTCACAAATATCACCGTCACCAACTGATCACCGCATTTACGCTCCGACAGGCCGGCCGAACTCCGCCTTTGCGGCTTCGTTCGCATTCGGCGGATTCCTGCCCTAGCTTTGGTTGCTGACCAGTCAATCTTTCGCAACCGTGAGGCTTCCATGCGCCTGTCCACCCGCAACCAGCTGCCCGGCATCGTCAACTCCGTCGACTTCGGTGAGGCCATGGCGATTGTCAAGGTCACCGTCGACGGCGGTCACCCGATCACCGCTTCGATCACCCGGGAGGCCGCTGAGGACCTCAAGCTCGTCGAGGGCAGCCGGGTCACCGTGCTGGTGAAGTCGACCGAGGTGATGCTCGGCGTCGAGTAATCGCGGTCCCCAGCACCTGCTAGCCAGCGCTCGCGATCACTGCGCTGACCTCGCGCGAGAGCACGGCGTGACTCAGGCAGCAGGACGACCGCGATGAAGACATGGAAAGCGCCCGGATATTCGTGTACGACCACGGGCGTGCCGGCCTTTGTCGCGAGTTTGCGGCAGTCGGCGACGAGCATGTCGTTCGTACCAACGAAAACCTCTATCGGTGGCAGTCCGGCGAGGTCCTCGTTGATCGGGCTCACCGACGGCAGGTCGGGGGGAGTCGTCACCGGCCCACAGCCGGCCGGCCTCGATCAGCCGGGGCAGCGTCAGCATCGGATCGGTGTTCGCCAGGTCGCCGATGTCCGGGTTCTTCATGGTGACATCGAGCCAGGGGGCGAAAAGCAGCAGTCGGGCCGGCGAGGTCAGCCCGGCCTCCCTGATCTGCGCAGCCAGCGCCAGCGCGAGCCCACCGCCGGCCGAGTCGCCACCGATGATGACGCTCTCGGCGCTGGTGAGCGCTTTCTCGTAATAGCGCAGCAATCTGGGGAAGGCGTCGCGATGGGTGCCCTTGGGTGCCAACTGGTAGAACGGCACCAGCACCCGGATCCCGTTCGCGACCGCGAGCCGGTGCACCAACCACCAGTGGGCCGTCAGAATGGGGCTCACGTAGCCGCCGCCATGCAGGTAGAGCAGCGTTTTGGTGGGCTTCGGCGCGTTCTTCGGCACTATCTCGTACGCCGGCAGGCCCTCGAAGTCCCTTTTGGTGACAACGCACGCCTTCATGAGCGACGCCGGTGGTTCGGCCGGAGCAGCGACCGGGCCGGGCCCGCCGGTACGTGCGAACCGGCGGGCCGCGCGGGCCTTACTGGCCCGCAGCACCAAGGTCATGGACTTCATCATCAGGCTGGACATGGCGCCGATTCTAGGCCCTGTCTGGTTATTGCGGCGGGCGATAGCCGAGCCCAGGAGCCGGCTGGCGGCACCGCGGAAAAGCCCCCATAGCGCTGCTATGAAGGCTTTCCCGCGGCACCACCAGCCAACTCCTGGATCTCGACTCTCATCCCACCGCAATAACCAGACAGGACCTAGCCGCGTGCACCTTCCACAGTTCGCTTTCCGGGTCGCGACGACAGCAGGCACATGCCGGCTGGGAGCAGGATTCCGCGAACAACGGTCGCGTCCAGCAGGATGGCCGCAGCCATCCCGATACCGAGCATCTTGTATTCGATAGCCGACAGGGTCACGAAAACGCCGAACACGGCAGTCATGATGACGGCGGCGCTGGTGACCACACCCGCGCTCGCGCCAATTCCCGCCACCACCGCCTCCTTTGTAGGCAGGTCGGCCTGACGTTCCCGGATCCGGCTCACGATGAAGATCTGGTAGTCCATGCTCAGCGCGAAAAGCAGGACGAACATGAACAGCGGCAGCCAGCCGGTGACTCCACCGTACGGCCGGAATCCGAGCACCGACGACAGGTGCCCATCCTGGAAAATCCACGTCACCAGGCCGTAAGCGGCGCCGACTGAGAGCAGGTTGAGCGCGATCGAGAACAGCGAAACGGCCACCGAGTGCAAGGTCACCGCCAGCAGCACGAAACCCAGCACCAGCACGAAAGCGAAGACCAGTGGCGTACGGCTGCCCAGTTGTTGGTTGAAGTCGTACGAAACGGCTGTCTTTCCGGCCACCGCGTAGGTGACTCCCGGCATCGGCCCCAGTGCCGATGGCAGTGCCTGCTGGCGTAGGAATTCCAGCGCGCGGTCGGACACCGCGTCCGCGCCGGTGCCGGCGAGCGGCACCCGTACGACGAGCACGCCGCCGACTTTCGTGGCGATCACCGGCTCGGCCAGCAACCCGCCGCTGTCCGCAACTTCTGCGTTTAGAGCAGCCAAAATCTGGGCACCTTGCGCCGGTCCGCTCACCACCACCTTGGCCGGGGTCAGGACACCGGGAAAGGCCGTCTGGACCCGCAGGGCCGCGGCGACCGCCGGAGTGCTGTGCGGCAGGCTGTCGGTGGCGGCCGGGTCGTGCAACCGCATCCCGAGTGCGGGAAGTGCCAGCGCGGCCAGCGTGAGAGCACCCACGACGGCCCAGACGACCGGCCGCCGGGTCACTTTTCGGGCTGTCGCGGACCAAAGACGGGACGGGCGCGCGTGCGTACGCCAGCGGCCGAGCCACGGGACGCGGAGCCGGTCCACCCACGGACCGAGGGCGGCCAGCAGTGCGGGCAGCGCGATCACCGCACCAGTCAGGGACAAACCGACGACCAGCACCGCGCCAACCGTCAGGCCGCGGAAGTTGTCCAGGCCAGTGCACAGAAGTCCGGTCAGACACAGCATGACGGTCAGTCCGGAGACCAGCACCACCCGGCCGGACGTGCTGGCGGTGATCCGTGAGGCGTCGTTCGCGGTGCGGCCCGCGGATCGCTCCTCGCGGTAGCGGCGCAAGGAGAACAGCGTGTAGTCGACGCCGACCGCGATCCCGATCAGCAGGATCATCGCCGAGGTGGCGCTGTTGACGGAGATCCATTTTTCGATGAGCGCGAGGAAACCAAAGGTCGCCCACCACCGCCGTCCCGGCGAGCAGCAGGGGGATCGACGCGGCGATCAGCGAACCGAAGACGACCAGCAGGATGACTACGGTCAGCGGCAGGGAAGTTCTTTCCGCGCCCTGGAAGTCCGCCTTGATGCCCTGGTCGACGGCGGCCGCCAGGCTGAGGTCGCCGGACTCGGTCAGCACCACGTTCGGGTGTCGCGCGGCCACTTTCCGTACAGTGGCGGCAATCGCGGTGGCCTGTGCGTGGAGTTGGGTTGCCGGTCCAAGGAATGCAAAGGACACCAGCAAATCCCGAGAACGTACGGCGGTGCGTACGTCCGTCACCGGCATCGTGCCCAATGTCGCCACCAGATCGTCGTCAGCGTCGTCGCGATCGTTGCCCTGCAACAAAACGTTGTCGCGGATCGGTTCGACGCCATTCTGTGTGGCCAGAATTCGCTCGGCCCGGCCGGCTTCACCCGGATCCTGGGTACGGGCGTTCGGCCCGTTCGCGAGCGTGCCGGTGAGGATCGCGATCACCACGAGCGCGAGCCAGCCGCCGATCGCGGGGGCTCGGTGCCTTACCGCCCAGGCGGCGATGCGCCCGGTCAACGGCCGGTTTTCGGACAGCATGAACTAAGGTCCCTTCAGGAGGAGCACGCGTTTCTCCGGTTGCCTGGACCGTCGAGTGGCAGCTCGGCGGTCCAGGGTTTACTCGACGTCCTTGAGGATTCGCTCGACCGAGCCCATCCGAGCCTGCACGTCGGCCATCCGCTCCGCGAGGGCGGTCAGTTGTTTCTCGGTGTTTTCCTGCGTACGCGCCACTCTCTCGGCGAGATCTCGGTAGTCGTGCTGGGCCGCCAGCAGTGCCTTGGCCCGCCGGGTGGCGCCGACCTGCCAAATGGTCACGGTCACCACGGAGATAATCAGGACGAACGCGCCGGCGGTGCCAATCACCTCCTGCCATTGCCAGGTCATCAAGGCTGTCCTTTCTCGTCGGTGTGGTCGGGAACGCTGAGGGTTTGCGCCGCGAGCGCGACGGTTTCCGGCGTCAGGTGGAAAACGAACGGGTTCACCCGGTAGAACTTCATCGCCTTGCCGTCCGCGGACAGCTCGAGTCGGGACGTGACCAGCCCGGCGGCTTCGAGCCGACGCAGGTGCGCCTGCAGCAGCGCGCGGCTGATCCCGAGCCGGCGGGCCAGCTCACTCACGTACGTCTCCTGGTCGGCGAGAGCGGCGATGACCCGCAGGCGATGCGGGTTGGCGAGCGTACTGAGCGCACTGACCAGGTCGTCCCCGGAGCCGCCCGTCCACATGCAAACGTACGTTAGCAGGTGCTCACTGCTATTGGCGTACAGACGTCAACAACGCCCCTTCGCGGGCGGCGAAGGGGCGTTGTTGGTGGAGGTCCTTCTAGTGCATGGTGGCGGCGAGGACCGCGCGTTGGGTGGGGCGGGGGCGGCCTGGTAGCGGGCCCGGCCGGCGTCGGTGATGCAGATGAAAATGGCCCGCCGGTCCAGTTCGCAGATCTCGCGGGTGACCAGGCCCTCGCGTTCCAGCCGGGCGATCAGCCGGGAGGCGGCGCTCTGGCTCAGCGGCAGGCTCTCGAACAGATCCTGGCCACGGCACTGGTCCTTGTCCATCTCCACCAGTCGCTCCAGCGCCTCGAACTCGCTCACTCCGAGGCCGTGACCCTCCTGGAGCGCGCGCTCAATGGCGCAGCTCACAGTCGAATGTCGGGCGAGTAGTTCGTGCCATTCGTGCACGAGATCGCGCTCGGCGGAACTGTCGGTGGCAGCGTTTACGCTGGTAACCGGCCTAGTGATGTCCTTGGCAAGGGTGGCCATGGCGGCTATCGTACCAGATGCATGAGCATAAGATGCGTCACCATTAATTGCGTTGGCATCTTATGCATATGCATGTAGCTTGATCAACGTGACTTCTTTCGACACCACCTCTCCCGGGACCTCCCGGGCCTTACCGGTCGGACAGCGGTGGGACGCACGCCTGTGGGGCGTTCTCCTGGTTGTCTGCATCGTGGTTGCCCTCGACGCTCTCGATGTCTCCATGGTCGGCGTCGCGCTGCCGGCCATCCGCGCCGACCTCGGCCTTTCCACCTCCGCGCTGCAGTGGGTGGTGAGTGGGTACGTGCTGGGCTACGGCGGCCTGCTGCTGCTCGGCGGCCGGGCCGCTGACCTGCTCGGGCGCCGCCGGGTGCTGCTGATCGCGCTCGCTGTCTTCGCGGTCGCCTCGCTGCTGGGCGGGCTCGTGGACAACGCGCGCGCTGCTCATCGCGGCCCGCTTCATCAAGGGCATGGCCGCCGCCTTCACCGCGCCGGCCGCGCTTTCGATCGTGACCACCACCTTCCCGGAGGGGGCCACGCCCGCAACCGCGCGCTCAGCATCTTCGGGGTGTTCGGCGCCAGCGGCTACTCCCTCGGCCTGGTCTTCTCCGGCGTGATGACCCAGGTGGGCTGGCGCTGGACCTTCCTGCTGCCGTTCCCGATCGCGGTGGCGACGCGCTGTTCGCGGCGTACCGGCTGATCCCGCGCAGCGCGCGGCCGGAGAAGGACGGTCGCGGATACGACATAGCCGGCGCGATCCTTGGCGTCGCGGCCGCGATGTTGCTGGTGTTCACCGTGGTCAGCGCGCCGGAGGCGGGCTGGGCGTCGGTGCGTACGATCGCCGGCCTGGTCATCGCCGCCGCATTGGCCACCGCGTTCGTCCTGGTCGAACGCAACACCAAGCACCCACTGCTGCGGCTGGGCATCCTGCGGGGCGGCGCGTTGCGGCGGGCCAACCTGGGTGTGGTCGCGTTCTTCGGCGGCTACATCAGCTTCCAGTTCGTGGTGATGCTCTACCTGCAGGGCGTACGCCACTGGTCGCCGCTGCAGACCGCGCTCGCGTTCCTTCCTGCCGGCCGCGCTGATCGTGGCGATCGGGTCGCCGCAGACCGCGAAGATCGTGGACCGGATCGGCACCGCCCCGACGATCGCCGCCGGCGTGGTCGCGCACGTCGCCGGCTACCTGCTGTTCTTCGACGTGGGCCCGGACAGCAACTACTTCACCACCTTGCTGCCGAGCATGTTGTTGCTGGGGGTGGGTTTCATGCTGGCCTTCCCGGCGTACAACATCCAGGCCACCGCCGGGGTCGGCGACGACGAGCAGGGCTTGGCCGGTGGGCTGCTGAACACGTCCGTACAGATCGGTGGGGCGGTGGTGCTGGCCGTGGTGACCGCGGTCGTCACCGCGAGCGGCGGCACGCAGGCCTCGTCGGCGGCACTGCTGGCCGGTTTCCGTCCGGCGCTGTTCGTGATCTCCGGCGTAGCGACCCTCGGTTTGCTCGTCGCGGTGCTGGGCCTGATCGCCCACGCCCGTCGTACGCCCGAACCGGCCGCTGTGCCCGTACCGGCTTCGGCTTCCGTCCCGGAGCCGACCCCAGCCCTCGTTGACTAACTCTCCGTCACGGCCCTTTTGACCGCATCGACGCGATGCGTGCGCTGGACGCACGCATCGCGTCGATGCGGTCAATGTAGCCGAGTGGAGGGTTGCTGTGAGTGAGGAGAGGGGCTATTCGAAGCGGGCGGGGTCGCCGGCGCCGTAGCGCAGGATGACCGGCTCGTTGTCGGAGAAGTCGACGACGGTGGTCGGCTCGGTGCCGCAGTCGCCGGAGTCGATCACGCGTCGTCCACCGAGTGATCGAGCTCCTCCTTGATCTCCCAGCCCTGCGTCATCGGCTCCTGGTGGTCCGGCAGCAGCAGCGTGCTGGACAGCAGCGGCTCGCCGAGGTCCGCCAGCAGCGCCTGCGCGACGACATGGTCGGGAATCCGTACGCCGACGGTCTTCTTTTTCGGGTGCAGCAGCCGGCGCGGCACCTCCTTGGTGGCCGGCAGGATAAAGGTGTAACTGCCCGGCGTGGATGCCTTGATCGAGCGGAAAACCGCATTGTCGATCTGGACGAACTGGCCCAGCTGCGCGAAGTTCTGGCAGACCAACGTGAAATGGTGCCGGTCGTCCAGATGCCGGATGGTCCGGATCCGGTCCAGGCCGTCCCGGTTGCCGAGTTGGCAGCCCAGCGCGAAGCACGAGTCCGTCGGGTACGCGATGAGGCCGCCGTCGCGGACAATCGCGGTCACCTGACTGACCGCCCGCTTCTGCGGATTCTCTGGATGCATGTCGAAGTACTTCGCCATAGGGGGAGCTTAGGACTCTCCGGATTCACCCCGTCACGAGGTCGAGATCTCAGCGTGCAAGGGGCCGTTGTTATACATGATCCAGCCGCCGGTGGTCTCGAATCCGGGGTTGGCGAACTGGAAACCAATTGTCTCGAGGTTGTCGTAGCCGACGTCCACCCCGAAGTCACCGACGCCGTTAAGTTCGCAGAGCGCGAAACTGAAGGTCACGCTGCTCTGGCCCTTCAGATAATCGGTGACGTCGATGTGGTTCCAGCTGCTCTGGCTGTTGATCCACAGCGCCCAGTCGTCCATCACGTCCATCCGGGACAGCAAATGCTGGCCGCTGCCTGTTCGTGATGTAAACGTCCTTCGCGTGATAGCCCCTGGCCGGACGGCGTCGCGAAATACTGGTCGAAGGACCAGAAGGAAAGCTCGTAGTGTGGCGAACTTGGGTCGACTGTGACTTCTTGGGTGGCCGACGTACACATTCCCGCCGAGGTGCTGGTCTGATCGGGCAGGCTCAGTTTGAGCCGTCCCTTCCCATACATGGAAAGGTTTTTCGGTGCCACCGGGCCGGCGCTGACCGGCTGTTGGACCCCACCCCAGCGGGCCGCGATGGCGTTCCGGATGCGTACTGGCCGGTCCGCGAACCAGACGTCCTGGGACGGCAGCAACGACACGTCCGTACGGGCCAAGGTCCAGCTGTGCGGGGTCTCGAAATCCGCGTCTGGCACGGTCATCCCAGCCGTCTGGACGTTGTCGAAGCCGACATCGATCGGGAAGTCGCCGACGCCTCTGCGTTCCAGCAGCCGGAAAGTCAGAGTCGCTGAGGTTTGGCCATGCAGGAGTGGGGGTAGAGGGTGACGTTCGGTACGGTGGCCTGCGCCCACTGGTAGTTCGGGTCATCCTCCACATCCGACTCCCACACCACCGTGCCGTTGATCAGCGCCTGCTTGATCTGGTAACCGAAAACCGCCTGCACTCGCGCGTTTTCGTCGTAGTGATAAAAGGAAAGCTGGTACGAGCTGGCGTTCGGATCGACGGTGATCTGTTGGGATCCCTGCTCGTACGAGTCGGTAGGGGTTGGTTTGTGTCGCGGCACGACCAGGCTGAGCCGGCCGTTGCCGGACGGCGCGAGGTCGTCCGAGTTGACCTGCGGATCGTCGCTGATGGGCGCGCCGTAGTTGACGATGCCTTGAATCCGCCCGTCAGCCACGTAGGGTGCGGCCGCGTCCATCACCTGGCCGACATAGTCTTCGGTAGGCGCCAGCGGCGCGTCCAGGAATCGGCCGGCGTAGATGAGCAGCACCACAGCGAGGTGTTTGGGCGTGGTGAAGCCAAGAATGTCGTTGAGCTGCTGGGCGACCGCGGTGGAGTCCTGAGTGTCGTTGTTTCCCTCGTAGCCCAGATAGGGGAAAATGATCCCGTCCACCGCGCCGCTGATGGTGGCCAGGTCGGTCGGGTTCCTGGCGTTTCCGAGGTAGAAGGTCGAATAGAAGCCGAGATCTGGATTGATGCCGTCGGTGATCGCTCGCAGTCCGGCGAGATAGGCGGGCGTGAACAGGTCGCGGTTCTCCTGGCTGGCGAAGAAGTCGTCGATTGCCCAGGCGGTGATGTTGGGGAACTGCAGGGAAAGAGTGGCGACCGCGTTCGCCCAGCTCCGGTAGTCGATCTTGTACGGCCGCGGGCAGTTCCCATCGCCGTTGGCGATCCGCCGCTCGCATTCGGACGGCGGCGCCAAATAGACCCAGATGTTCAGGTGTGCGGCGAGCGCGGCTGGCGCGAACTCCTTGCGCAGGTCGTCCCAGTCTTTCGGGGAAACCCATACGTCGTAAAGGAAAGTGTCAGTCCCATCGCCTTAAGGTTGGCGATGGTCGCGGGAGTATCGATATGCCGATAGCCGTCCGCTCGCGGGTTTTTCTCGTAGATCGTGGTGCCGATGGTGTTTCCGGTGCCCTTGCTGGCCCGCAGGCCGCCGGCCGGAATTCCTCGTACGGCCGACATGCGATGTTCGCCAGCGACGGTCGGCGCGGGTGCCGCCACTATCACCGCGAAGATCGCGAGGATGCCCAGAATGCTGCGAATTCTCATGTGACCGGCTCCAGTTTCCACTGCTGGCAGGTGCCCAAACCGGCACCCCAGTACGGATAGATGTCCACCGCCGCGGCACCGCCGCGGTCGAGCAGTTCAGCACGTCGAGGGCCTGCCCGGTGAGCCGGTGCGTGATTCTGTACGAGCCGTCGCCGACCGGGTCGAGATACCACTCCTGGCAGTCGCCGCCCCAGTACGGGTAGATGTCCACTGTGGAGTTCCGGGCACTCGCGCAGTTCAGCACTTCCAGCGCTTTTTTTCCGCTGTTGCGGTCCGAGATCGTGTACGAGCCGTCGCCCTGATAGTCGATGAACCACTGCTGGCACCGGCCGCCGTTGTACGCGTACGTGTCGACTTTCGCGTTGTCCGCGGAGGAACAGCCGCCGACGTCGAGTGCCTTTCCGGTGTCGTGCTGCGGTGTCAACCGGTAGAAGCCGGTCGGCACCACCGCCCCGCCCGGGTCACCCGCCGGCAGCGTCTGGGATTGCCAGGATGCCGCTGGAGCACCAAAAAGCGGCGTGCCGTTGGCACTCCAGCGTACTTTCTGGACTCGCAACGAACGGTCCGCACCACAGCTTCCGTACGCGGCTCCGCCGGGTGAGGTCACCGCGTAGTAGGCGTTCCAGACCTCGCTGCCGTCCGGCGACGAGAAGTAGCTGTTCTGCCCAGGGCCGAAAACCCAGTTCGCGTCGGAACGGGCGAAAACCGGGCCAGCGGATTTCGTCCATGCGCTCGCGGAGAGCACGTCGGTGCGGTGTGAAACTCAGCATGCCCAGCGCCTGGTCCGCCGAGCCGCACGAACTGGCCGCGAAGGTGACGAAGAGTTTTCCGTCGCGCTGCAGCACACTCGGACCTTCGTCGACCGCCTGCCCGACGGTCTCCCAGCTGTTGGTGGGCCGAGAAATGACCGTTGGTGTGCCGGTCAACGTCCATGCGTTGGACATCGCCGAAATCGCGAGGCCAGACGTGCCGTCGCCGAGATCTTTCGACCACAACAAGAAATGTGTGCCGCCCTGGTCGAGCACCGTGGGGTCGGTGGACAGGGCGCCGCCGGTCAGCGTGTTCTTGAAATGGTACGGCCCGAGGGGATCGGCTGATTCGAGCACCTGGAGAGCGTGATGGCTGGCCGTACCATCGTCAGCCGCGTAATAGACGTACCAGTGGTCCCCGACCTGGTGCAGCTCCGGCGCCCACAGATCGCAGCACCGTGCCGGATCGTCGGTCGCGCCGGTCCACACCACGGTCGCCGGCGCGGCCGCGCTAGCCCGGTGAGCGAAGCCGCCCGCGCCACCGAGATCACCGCGCCCTGGCTGTACGTCAGGTAGTAGAAGCCGCCCGCGGAGGTGACCTGTGGATCCGGCGTACTCATCCGCAGGGGGTTACGCAGCGTGTTCGGTGGCGCGAGCGCGCTGGCTGGGGATGGCGCTCCGAGGACCGCCACCAGGACGGCCAGTACCAGCGCGGCGATCTTGCTCTGCACCCGCGAGGAGGCTTTCACGCCGCTCGTTCTATCTCATTACTTCGGTGACGTAAACATGTCTCCGGGATTTCGAAGAAATTCGAGGAGGATTGCGTGTTCTGTACGTCGAACGTCCGGTTTGCCGGTGACCCGTTTCTCGGTCCGAACGTGACCGGCTTCATTGCGATTCACCGAAGAGTAAGGGCACCCTAAGTCGTTGGAGCATCGTACGAATGGCAGGTGTCAGGTGACTGACGAAACAAACGAGGTGTCCTTCGCGCTGGATCTGACCCTCGACGAGGTGCGCCGGCGGGCGGCCGTCCTGGCGGCGCTCGGCGACACCTGGGACCCGGTGACGGCCCTGCTCGAGGAAGAGCAGGCTTACGCGATGCTTTACTCCGGTCTGGACGCCGAGCAGCAGCGGATCTACGACGAACTGGTCAGCGCGGGCGTACTCCCCGATCGGCAGGTCCGCCATGATGCCGCTTGACCCCACCGCCGACATCGCCCGCCGCGCCTGGCTGCCGTGTCCCGTACGCGATCACGCCGCTGGCTGTGCCGCGTGCGCGGACGGCGAGAATTGCGCCGATCATTGGCAGTATTTGCTGGCGACCGCTGGCACGCAAGTCTTCTTACAATGCCCTGAGTGCGCGCACCTGTGGGACACGGACACCCGTTTTGATAGCCGACTACGCAAAAGTGCTTAACTAGTACGCAGACTCGAGTAGCGCTGTCGCTTCGGCGAGAGAAGGAACTCGGGGGCTGTTGCGAGTGACCGCGTCGGCCAGGGCGGTGGCGGCGATCGATCGCGGGCAGCATTCCTCGGTCAACGTCAAGGTCGCGTAATGGCCGCACTATATCGACACCGTCAGCGATGTCGAGGGCGGCGGCGACAGGATCATCAACGCTCAAAGCAAAACCGGCGGGTTCGTACGCTTCAGGGGAGAATCTCATCACGGCGGCCAGTACCGAAGCCAGCGCGACCCCATGCGCAGTGCCGGTAAACGCCGTTATCGCGTGACCAAAGCCGTGCACGAGCCCCAGCCCGGAAATCGTCAAAGCCTGCCCAGCCAAATGGGCGCCCACCATCACCTGACCGCGGGCGTCCAGATCGGACCCATCCGCGTACGCGACTGGCAGCCAGCGACTGACCAGTCGCACGGCCTCTGCCGCGTACCCGATGGAAACGGCGTTCGCGTTGCGGGAAGCCAACGATTCCAAGCCGTGGACGAGGGCATCGATGCCGGTGGCGGCGGTGACGTGGGGTGGGAGGCGGAGAGTCAGTTCCGGGTCCAGGACAGCGATGCGGGGTTTGACCGATGAGTGTCCAATGTAGACCTTGCGGCGCCGGTGAGTGTCCTCGATGACGGCGAAGCCATTGGTTTCCGCGCCGGTGCCGGAGGTGGTGGGGATGGCGATGAGAGGCCAGCCGGGCGCGGTCCAGTCGCCAGTGGATGCGGACGGGTTCGCGGCCAGCAGAGCGATTGCCTTGGCCGCGTCCAGGACCGAGCCGCCACCGAGGGCGACGATCGCGGCGGGGCCGAAGACACGTGCGGTGGCCGCGGCAGTGTCGATGGCGGTGGTGGACGGATTGGGTCCGATCGCGTCGTAGCAGGTGTGTTCGAGACCGGCGGCGGTCAGGATTTTCAGGGCGCGGTCGACGATTCCGGTGGCACGTAGGCCCTGGTCGGTGACCAGTAAAACGCGGTGCTGAGCAGTCGAGGCGATGAAATTGGCGAGTTGGTCGAGGATGCCGGCACCGAACTCGATGCGGCCGGTGGGCTCGATACTGAAGGTGGTCATGTCAGGAGATCCGCCATCGCCCGATCGCCTCCTCGTCCAGTTCGATGCCGAGGCCGGCCGCCGCCGGAACCTCCAACTCACCGGCCGCGGTAATCGTCAAAGGCTGTGACAACAGGAAATCCCGGCGCGCCGGGGTCCACCGCGGCGGGTCGTACGGGAACTCGAAATACGGGCCGCCGCCGACGCCGGCGCTGACCTGTAGGTTGGCCAGCACGCCGACGCCGTTGGTCCAGCTGTGCGGGGTGAACTGCCGGTGCCGGAGCTGGGCCAGCTCGGCGAGCGTACGGGCGCGGAGCATGCCGACCGCGAGCACCACGTCCATTTGGTAGATGTCCAACACGTCGGTTTCCAGGTAGCGCAGGATTTCCGGCACCGAGTGCTGCATTTCGCCGCCAGCGATCCGGACCCCGGGATTCTCCGCGCGAAGCGTCCTGAAACCGTCGATGTCCGCGTACGGCAACGGTTCCTCGACCCAGAAGACGTCGAGTTCGGCGAGCCGCCGTACCAACCGCCGGGTAGCCGCGAGGTCGGTGCCGGCCGCGGTGTCGCCGGCCATCCGCCAGGACTGGTTCAAGTCGACCATCACCACGAAATCCGGGCCGAGGGCGTCCCTGACCGCGGCCACCGTCAGGACGCCTTCGGCCGCGCGGTCTCGGTCAATCCGGATTTTCATCGCGCGGAAGCCGTTTTCGCGGGCCGCGAGGGCCGACTCGACGCGTTCGGCCGGCGGTTTCAGCTCCGCACAGGAGGCGTAAACCGGCAGGGATCGCGCAGCGTTGCCGAAAAGCGTGGCGACCGGCAAGCCGGCGACCTTGCCGATGATGTCCCACAGCGCGACTTCCAGCGGCCAGTAGCAGCCACCGTGGAAATTGGCCGTCTCAATGGCTTTCACGTGCCGGACGATGTCCAGCGGGTCCTCGCCCAGAAAAAGGTTTTTGAAAGCTTCGAAACCATCCATCGTGTCGCCGGAGCCGATGCCGGTCAGGCCCTCGTCGGTGTGCACTCGTACGACGGTGGCGTCGAAATGGTCGCGGGGGACGGGATCCCAGGCCGCCCGCAGCGGCGGGTCCAGGTCCAGCCGGAGCCGGTCCAAGGTGATATCGGTGATCTTCACCCTGTCACGGCCGTGCCATCACGACGAACCAGCGCGGGAAGCGCGAAAGCCATCGGAAACCTCCAGCCAAGAGCTCGACAGCTCCGACGGTAAGAGCCGGAATTCCCGCTGGGCAAGGCTGTCGGGGGAATCGCAACGCACGTTGCGGTGGCGCCAACTCGGATCCGCGAATCACCGGGGTGAACGCGGCGTCTCCGGTGGATTACGCTTCGGGATATGACGTCGCAAGACGGTGACGCGTCCGCCATGCGGCAAGTCGGGTACGGCCTGCGGCGCGACCTGGACCTGCTGGAAGCGTTGGCGTCCGCGGAGGCGCAGCGGGCCGGCGGCCTCGGGGTGGTTCGGCTGAGCCAGTTGGCTGGCCGGGAGAAAAGCCAGGTGTCGCGGCGTTGAAGGCGCTGGCCGATGAGGGTGTCGTCGTCGAGCGTGACCCGGACACCCTCCACTACCGGCTCGGCTGGCGGTTGTTCTCGCTGGTCGCGCGTACGGTCGAAAACCGGCTCGTGCAAGCCGCCGAGCGGGTGATGCACGGGCTGTCCGCCGAGCTCGAAGAGACGTGCCATCTGTGCGTGTTGCGGGACAGTGAGGTGCTCACGTTGCTGTCTGTTTCCGGCCATTCTTTCCGGCTGCATGGTTGGGAGGGCCGCGGGGTGCCGGCGGCTTGTACGTCCGCGGGCCGGGTGTTATTGATGGACGCGACTCCCGATGACCTTTACGTACGGTTCGGTGCGAACAACGATCTCGCCGCCGGTTTTCCGCGGTCCGCGGCGCGTACGCTGCCGGAGTTGTGGATTCAGATCCAGAGCTGCCGGCGGGACGGTTACGCCCGGGTCTACGAGGAGTTCGAGGACGGCGTGTCCGGAGTTTCCGCGCCGGTACGGGACTTTCGTGGCCGGGTGATCGCGGCGCTGAACATCTCCGCGCCGACCGAGCGGATCGGCGACCGGTTGCACGTGGCCGGCCGGGTCACCGCGAGGGCCGCCGCGCAGGTGTCCACTCAGCTCGGCTGGGAGTCAGATCGGTCCGAGGCCTCGAAAACCTGGCCGACTTGGGGGCAGTTTATCGCAGCAAAAGGTGCGTACTACAACAAATCGCTACCACCGAGTGTGCGAAAAGGCGACCGGCACCCGTACAATCCGGTTTCGCACCACTCATCCCGGGCTGACCAGCATGTACGGAGTGCCGATCGATGAGACTCGACGAGTTTCTGCACAACCTCGCCCCCGGCTACTACTGGCGCCGGCGGCGGTTACGGCAGCTCCTGATCGGCTCCGGCGTTCTCGCCGCGGCCGGAGTCGTCGGCTTCGGTGCGTACGCGCTCACCTCGTCCGGTCACCCGCCGGTCAGTCAGCAACCTGCTGCGCAGGCTCCGATCAGCACGCCCGCGACGCCAGGCCCAACCCCTTCGGCGGTTCCTTCGCCGACACCTGGTGCGCTGCCGCCGGACAGTCAGACCGGCCGTACGCAGACGGTCGCCAACGCTCCGATCGCTGCCCCAGGCGGACACGTTGGTGCAGGTCAAGCGGCATCTCCACCGCGCAGTAGCCGGCCGGCGCCGCCGCCAGCGAAGCCCGCGCCAGTCAAGCCCGCGCCGCCGTCCCGGCCGCGGCCGGGTCCGCCCACCTTCGACCCGTTCCCACCGCCGGGCAGCTGGCCAGGCGGCGGTGGCCATGGCCCCGGCCGGCACCGCTTCGGATCTGGCGGTCCCCGGCACGGCAGTCACGGCCACGGCTGTTAGGTCACCGTAGGGCGCCCGCGGTCATGCCTTCGGTGATGCGCCGCTGGAAGATGACATAGACCAGCAGGACCGGCACCATCGAGATGACCAGCCCGGCGAAAAGGCCGCTGAAGTCGCTGCGATAGCCACGGTTGACGCTGAGGTTGGCCAGGCCCTGCGCGATCACGAATTTGTTCGGGTCGGTGGTGAGCACCAGCGGCAGCAGATATTCGTTCCACATGCCCAAAAAGTTGAAGATACCAATGCTGATCAAGCCAGGTTTGGCCAGCGGCAGCATCACCCGAAAGAATGCGCCCCAATGCGAGCAGCCGTCGAGTAGGGCGGCTTCGACGAGGGTGGACGGTTGGGTACGAAAGAAGGCGCAGAGAAAGAAAATCGAGAACGACATCGACTGGGTGGCGTAAACCAGGATGAGGCCTTGGTACGTGTTAAGCAGGCCGAGATTCTTCACGACGAAGAAAAGGGGGACCAGCGCGAGGAAAACCGGGAAGAGCATGCCGCCGACGAAAATGTAGTAGACGACCCGGTTGCCTGGGAAGGAGAACCGGGCAAGCACGTACGCGACCATGGACGACAGCAACAAGGTCAGCGCCACCCCGCCCAGTACGACAATCACGCTGTTGACGAAATAGCTGCCGATATTGGCCTGGTCCCAGGCGCGTACGAAGTTCTCGAACCGCCATCGGGCCGGCAGCGTCCACGGGCTGGTGAAGATCTCCGGGTCGGATTTCAGCGCGGACAGTACGCTCCAGAGCAGCGGGACGGTCACCATGACGGCCCAGATCACCAGAAATCCGTGCGATGCGATCGTCAGACCGCCGCCGATGGGACGCGGGCGTTTGCTCTGTCCACTGTGGTCGGTGGTCAGCGTGGGGGTGTCGCTGCGGGTGGGCAGCCTGAGGGTCATGGCGCGCTCCGCTTCAGTATTCCACCCGCTCGCGCCGGGATAGCCGGAACGCGATCACGGTCAGGAGCAGGGTGAGGACGAACATGGCCACGCCGATTGCCGACGCATAGCCGAATTTGCTGTAGGTGAAAGCATTGTCGAAGAGATAGAGCGCGACGACCTCGGTGGAGTTGTCTGGGCCGCCCGGACCGACGGTGAGGATTTGTACGAGCGCGAAGGTGTCCAATGCGCCGATCACCAGGTGCACCAACGCGACCTGGATGGCGTCCCAGATCAGCGGGATCGTCATGTGCACGAAGGTCTGCATCCGGTTGGCGCCATCGAGCAGGCACGACTCGTAGAGCTCGCGGGGCACCGATCCCATCGCCGCGGTGAAAAGAACGACGTAGAAACCCACGCTGGCCCACACCGAGACGCCCAGCACAGCCGCCAGCGCGGTTTTGCTGTCACCGAGCCAGACCTGTTTGGCGCCGGACAGCCCGATCGCGGACAGGAAGCCGTTCAGCAGGCCGTTTTTCGGCTCGTAGATGAACTGCCAGAGCACCGCGATGACCCGTCACCGAGAGCACGCTGGGAAAGAAGTAGACGACCTGGTAGAACCGGCCACCGGCGACGCCGCGGATGCCGGCGCGATGTTTGCGGCCACGCCCGCTGCCGCCGAAGTTGATCATCGATGAGAAGAACAGCGCCAGCACGATCACGATGATCGGGATCGAGATCAGCAGGAAGAGGTTGTTCTTCAACGCGATCCAGAAAATCGGGTCCTGGACGAGCCGGACGAAGTTGGCCAGCCCGACGAAGTTCGCCCGCGAGGTGAAGCCCTGCCAGTCGGTCAGCGCGATGTAGAAGGCCTGCGCGTACGGGGACAGCACGAAAATCGCGTAGAGAACGAACGGCAGCGCGAGGAAACTCAGGATGAATCTGTACTTGCCGTAGCGCACCCGGCCGCCCTCCATCCACAATCGGTGTCTTATAGAAACCTCCGGCAGACACGGGCGCCACCATAACCGGTGATTGCTCGTAGACCATTGCTCTGCCCAGTGGTCGCACGCCCGTGCCAGCGTCCTGCGCGAATGCCGTGGTCAGAGTAGACCGGTGGTCTAAAGGAGACCAGCTCTCGAACCGACCGTGACCCAGCCGTCACCACCAAGATCGGTACGGACCAGCCGCCCCCGCGGTGTTGTCGCGTAAACCTCGACCACCTGCCGGCCGGGATGGTACGCCACAGCGGGATCGCTGACAGTGCGGCCGGCCAGTGCCTTCCAGCCCGGAGCGACGCTCGAAGAAGGGTCCCATCGCAGGTGGTGCAGCTCGCCGCCGCGGGCCCGGGCGACCAGGTCGACCGCACCGGCCGTCGGGTTGTTGACCGCTACAAGTCGTCCAACGGCCGCGAAGTTCCCGAGTGCCCGCCAGCTGTGGTCTGCCCGTCCATAGTGGACAATGCCGTCCGCGTCCAGCGCGAAGAGTTCCACCTGACCGGAGGGCGGATGGAACACCGCGGCCGGGCTCCCGGTCAACGGCGTGTCGGTGACCGGCCGCCAGCCCACGTGGTCTCGGTTGATTTTGTACGTACGACGAAGAACCCCGGTCGTGTCGATCGCGTAAATGTCGGTCCGGCCGGTGGCGGCGTTCTGGACGATTGTTGGTGCGGCCCCGAAGCGTACCGCCCGAATCGGCTCCCAGGGCGTGTATCCGTGCCGTAGGTCCAAAGCGCTGGTGTGGTGCACGCGCCCGTCGGCGGCCAGCACGTAGATCTCGACCTCGGCGGCCTGGTCGTCGAACAGCAGCGCCGGATCGCCCTGGAAAACCAGGTCACCGACCGGCCGCCATGGCCCGCGACCAGTGTCGCGGTGAAGGTACGTGTGCACCAACCGGCCGGCCTGATCGCGGGCATAGACCTCGATGCTCCCGGTCGCCGGATTATCCACCGCGACCGGATTTCCCGCTACCGCTTGCATATCATGCCGATCCCACGGCCCGGCCGGCCCGTCGCCCGTCGTACGTACGTGTGTGGTGGACCAGATCGTCGTCACCACGCCAAAAGATCTGCGTGCTGCTGAGCAGGCTGCTGGCTACCACCTGGCCGCCGGTCACCGGCGGACCGGCCGGGATCGGGGTGGGGTGGGCGATCGCGTCGAATTCCGCGGTGACCTTGGTCGACAGGTCCGTCCGCACCGCGGGGGGCGGAAAGAACGCGCGGCCGGTCAGCTTCAGCATCGCGCCAATCAGAATGGGCGCGTTCGCCCAACCGGTCTCGACGCAGTACGGCCCCCAGCCAATATCCGCGTTACTGCCGAAATACTCCCAATGGCCGAAGTCAAAGGACCGCATCCAGGCGCCGGACAGTGGCGAGTCGTCGTCGATTTGAATCCGGGACAGATAGTCGAGTACGCCGGTGCCAAGCTCGTCGAAGACGGACTCGCCAGTCACCTGGTGCGCCAACGGCAGGAACATCGCGGCGAAACCAACAGTGTAGAGCTGGTCGGTGACGGTGTCCCCGTTCTGCTGGACGATCGACTGCTCATCCTGCCCGTACGTCGCGTTGCTGGAGGGATTCCGGCCGTCCCATTCGGCCAGGGCCCCACTGTCCGGATCCTGGCGCTCACGGAGAAACTCACCGATCCGCATGATCACGTCGAGATAGCTCGACTTCTGGGTGTAGTGATAGGCGGCCAGCAAAGGCAGCAGAAACCGGATGTATTCCGCGGTCCGACTGGTTTCCAGCCGCATCCGCGGAAATTCCGCGACCATGTGGTCGAGGCCGCGGGTGGCGAAGTCGAGATAGCGCTGGTCGCTGGTCGCCGCGTACGCTAGCAGCAACGCGGTCTGCGGGGTGCTTTGCCAATGGGCGCTGACGTCGAGGTTCTCGGTCAGCGGCAGCCGAGAAATGGCTTCCCAGCCCTGGCCAATCAGATATGACGGCGTACGCCACGGATTGACCTGCAGCCCGAACTCGGCGTCGGACGTACGGATCAGTGCTTCGACCCCGCGAAGTCCCTGCGCGACAGTCTCGTCATCGCCGCGGCGGATGCCGTCGGCCAGCACCAACGCGGAAATCCAGCCATTGTCGTCCGAGAACAGATTATCCATCTCGACCAGCGTTTTCCAGTATTCGCGGGTCTCCCAGGAGCCGTAGACGGCGGTACGATCCAACACCTGCATGCGATCCAGGACCAGCCGCATGAGATTGCCAGCGATGGTCGCATAGCGATCGTCGCCAGTCAGCTCCGCGTAGAGCTGGAATGCGTACGCGTTCTCGACATAGCCGTCGCCGCGACGGACTCCGCGGAACGGATGCGAACCGTCGGGCTGGATCTCGCTGGCGAAGCCCTCGGCGATGCCGGCCGAGCCGTCCGGCTGGTCATAGAACATGCCGGCTTCGTGATACCAGCGAAAACCTCGCTCCAGCATCCGCGAATAGCGCTCCTCGCGGGGACCGACGACGAGCCGCGTCTGCCACGTCTGATCGCCGGATCGTACGGTGAAGACGTGGTCGCCGTCCGGCAGGCTCAGCGGCTCCGACTCCCATTCTCCGGCCGAAATCTCGTGCAGCGGGACCTCGGAGTCGACCGGTTTCGTGGCGGACACCCGCAGTCGTACCCCAGCGCCCGAAGCGGCCCATTCCGGTGGAGCCGTACGAATGGTCACCTCGCTGAAGTCGACCGGCGCGTTTTGCAGCGACATCAGCAAATCTCGGACTACCTTCCGCCAGCGACTCGTCAGCCGGTAGTGACCGTGCTGGAAGTTGCTCAAGGCCGTGGTGGCGAAGAACAGTTTGCCGGCGCCGGACGGAATCTCCAACAGGGCGGGAAAGCACTGCTCGGGCGGGCCGTACACGGCGGAATAAACGCCGGCGACCCGACCGTAAAGGAGCAACTCCGAGGCGTCCGCAGGCCGCTCGACCGGCAGATACCACGACTGTTGTTCGTCGAAAATCTCCAGCGAAGGCGAGAAAATCCGTTCGAAACCCGGACGGCCGTGGTGGTTGGGTGGGCAGCAGCCCGGTGGCGTATTCCACATAGCAGCGGCCGCCGGAGCGTACGTACGCCATCAACCGCTCGGCCATGGATGCCCCAAGCTTCACCGGCTCCGGCCGCACCTGCCGGTAGCCGTCGGCGAGCACGATCACCGCCGCGTACTCGCGCAGGTCAGTGGTCTCAAGATCGGCCACCGGCAGCAGCTCGTACTGCACTTGGATCTCGGCCAACAGGGGCAGGAATCCGTCCGCGGTGGCGGGCTCGGCGAAAACGGCCGTTTGCTGCGGCATCTGGGGTCCTCACGACGGAGATCGGTTAGCGCCCACTCTGCTGGCGGCCCGCGACGGCCGCAACGACGCCGCCCGAATGCGGTTAGACCAGTGGCCCGTTCGTACGGTCGGGTGCCTCTTCCGGTCACAAGTTAGGGTCACCTAAGGTTGATGTTGCCGGACTGATCGTGGCCGCGGCGATCGAAGATCGACAGGACCCAACAAAAGTTGGGTCTGGGACAGTGGGCACGGCGCACGATGCACCCCAAGGAGCTGGTCGTCGGTCGAGAGAATAGGCATGCCCATGCAGGCGTTCACGCTGCCGGACTTCTACTTGCCCTATCCCGCGCGGCTGAATCCACATTTGGAGCGGTCCCGGACGCACAGCACCGAGTGGGCCCGCCAGATGGGCATGCTGGACGCGGCTACCCCCACCGGCGGCCTGGTGTGGGACGAGCCGGCGCTGGCCCGGATGGACTACGGCCTGATGTGCGCGTACGCGCCCCGACTGCGACGGGCCGACGCTGGACCTGATCACCGACTGGTATGTCTGGGTCTTCTTTTTCGACGACCACTTTCTGGAGCTTTTCAAATACTCCCGGGATATGGCCGGCGCCAAGGCGCACCTGGACCGGTTGGAACTTTTCATGAGCGACGATCCACCAGCGCCGGAAAATCCGGCTGAGGCCGGGTTGAAAGACCTGTGGGCGCGTACGACCCCGGCGATGTCCCGCGACTGGCGACGCCGTTTTGTTACCAGCACTCACAATCTGATGGTCGAGTCGATGTGGGAGCTGGAGAACATCGACCGCGGCCGGATCGCCAACCCGATTGAGTACGTGCAGATGCGCCGCCGGGTCGGTGGTGCGCCCTGGTCCGCGAACCTGGTCGAATACGCGGTTGGCGCGGAAATCCCGGACGCGATCGCGGCTACCCGGCCGATGGAGGTCCTGCGGGACACCTTCTCCGACTCCGTCCACCTGCGGAACGATCTTTCTCGTACCAGCGCGAAGTTCGCGAAGAGGGCGAGAATTCCAATGCCGTGCTGGTTTTCGAGAAGTTTTTCGACTGTCCCACTCAGGAAGCCGCCGACCTGGTGAACGACCTGATGACTTCCCGGCTGCAGCAGTTCGAAACCACCGCGCTGGTCGAGGTGCCGCAATTGCTGGCCGACCACGGCATCGCGGTCGACCAACAGGTCGGGGTTGGTGCGTACGTGAAAGGCCTGCAGGACTGGCAGGCCGGTGGCCACGAATGGCACGCGACCTCCAGTCGCTACATGAATCAGGCCACCGCGTCGGACTCCGACAGTGCTCTGGGGCTGGGACTTTCCGGGCTGGGGATGTCCGCGGCAACGATCCGGCTGGGGCTGCGCGGGCGGCTGCGCGAGCGGGCGTACCAGCCGTACAAACCGGTCGGTCACCTGCCGCTGCCGGACATCTATCAGCCTTTCCCGGTCCGGGTCAGCGAACATGAGGCGCAGGCTCGCGGCGCAGCCTGGAATGGTCGCGGCTAATGGGATTTCTGGACTCCGTGCCCGGGATCCAGGGCGGGAGCATGTGGGACATGAGCCGGCTCGCCGGCTACGATTTCGCCCATTGCGCGGCCCGAATCCATCCGGACAGCAGTGCCCCGGGACGTCCGGCTGAATGCGGACTGGTTGACCTGGGGGCACCTACGCGGACGACTATTTCCCTTACGTTTTTGGGGCAAGTCGCGACCTGCTGGCGGCCAGGCTCCAGCACGAGCGGCTCGCGCTGTTCATGCCGGTGCAGGCTGACCAGCCGATGCCCGAGCCGCTGAACCCGGTCGAGCGCGGGTCTCGCTGACCTGTGGGTCCGTACGGCCGGTCCGATGGCCGCGCAACTGCGGGGCGTCTTCCAAGATGCCGTGCTGGACATGACCGAAAGCTGGCTGTGGGAGCTGGCCAACCAGCTCGGCAACCGGGTGCCGGACCCGATCGACTACGTGGAGATGCGTCGGCGGACTTTCGGTCGGCGCTGACCCAGTTCCTTTCTCGGCTGAGTTATCTGGAGATCGTCCCGGCCGAGATTTTCCAGCACCGGGTGCTGCATGAGATGGACACCGCCGCGGAGGATGTCGGCTGTTTCACGAATGACCTTTTCTCGTACCAGAAGGAGGTCGAGTTCGACGGCGAGATGCACAACATCGTTGTCGTCGTGGAGAACTTCCTGAACGTGGACCGGGTGATCGCCCGGGACATCGTGGCCAGGTTGCTGGAGTCCAGGGTCCGCCAGTTCGAGCAGATCGCCGAGACCGATCTGCCCGCGCTGCTGGCGGATTCCCAGCTCGACGAGGCGGCTCGTGCCGCGCTCACCAAACACGCCGAGGACCTGAAGGACTGGATGTCCGGCATTCTGGCCTGGCATCAGCACACTTCCCGGTACGGCGAGAAGGAACTCCGCCGGGGCCGCGTCCCGTCGCTCGCCTTTTCGTTCCTGCCCAGCGGAATCGGCACCTCCGCTTTCGGTGCACTGACCTTCTAGGAAAGGAAGCGGCGCGGGGTTTCGCCGAGTTCCTGTTTGAAGGCGGCCACGTAGGCGGACGGGGTCGCATAGCCTGCAGCGCTCGCCGCGGCCGTGACCGATCCGCCGCTGGCCAACGAGTCGAGAGAGTGCAGGATGCGTGCTCGCCGATGCCATCCGCCCAGCGTGAGGCCGGTCTCGGCGGCGAAGGCGCGCTCCAGCGTACGGCTGCTGGCACCGACCCGTACGTCATCCAAGGACAGCGTTGGGTCGTCCATAAGGACACGAGCCGCGTCGGCCGCCCGCGGGTCCTGGGGGAGCGGCAGCAGCAGTGGTGCGTCGGGCAATGCTTTCAGTTGGTCCATAAGGACGGTGATCAGAGCGGCGTCGACAGGCTTGGAGAGGTCGAGAGGGCTCGTCTTCACGGCGTGCAGCAGCAGTTCGCGGACCAGTCCGGAGACGGTGATGGCCCGTGTCTTGCACGGCAGTGCGGGGAGGTCGGACGAGAGATAGAGCGTGCGTACGGCTACCCGCGAGCGGTTGGCGATGGTCGCCGCCGCGCTGTCCGGGATCCACAGTGCCCGGTGTGGCGGGATCGCCCACGCGCCGGTCGCCGTCGAGATGGTCATGACGCCGGACGCGGCGTAGAGCAGTTGGTGCCAACCCGGCTCGATGGGCAGCGTGGCGCGGCCCGGCGGGTGGGTCACCGAGTAGCCGCGTACGTCCGGCTCGCGTCGCGATTTCGACATTTCCTGTCAGATCTTAAATGGCCCGACAAGTCTGCGCGATGTCACGATGAGGCCATGACCATGAACCTCGCGCACTTCGCCATCAACGCCGACGATCCGGACGCCAGCCGCACCTTCTATGAGTCGGTCTTCGGCTGGCAGTTCCAGGCGTTCGGGCCGCCCGGATTCTTCCGGATCGCGACCGGCGACGATGGCTTGCCCGGTGCCCTGCAAAAGCGCCGTGACCTGGTCGAAGGGCAGCCGACCATCGGTCTGGAATGCACTTTCGGGGTTGAGGATGTCGATGCCATCGCGCGAAGAAAGTGACCGATGCCGGTGGCAAGATCATCATGCCGCGGTTCACCATCAGCGGTGTCGGGCATCTGATCTTTTTCACCGATCCGTCCGGAAACGCGATTGGCGCCATGCAGTACGACTCGCGGGCTTGACATCTGTCGCGGCGGCGACTGGAGTCTGAAACGTATCAACCGCCGCTCCGAAAGGTTCGTACGACATGACGAACCCGACCCACCTTCAGGTGGAGCATCTGACCGAGCCGTTCGGCATCGACGCCCGCCAGCCGCGACTGTCGTGGTGGTTGCCGGCCGGTGCTCAGGCCCAGCTGGCGTACCAGATTCGGGCCGGTGACTGGGATTCCGGCCGGATCGAGTCCGATCAGAGCGTCCTCGTGCACTACCACGGGCCGGCGTTGGCAGCCGGGCAACGGGTGCGGTGGCAGGTCCGGGTGTGGACCGATCTCGGGGAAAGTGACTGGTCGGCGGCCGGTTGGTGGGAGATGGGACTGCTGGAGCCGGCGGACTGGGCCGCTCGGTGGATCGAGCCGGTTGAGACGGCACCACCGGAGGCCGGCCAGCGGCCGGGTTACCTGCTGCGGCACGGATTTTCGTTGGCGAAGCCGGTCGTACGAGCGCGTGCGTACGCGACCGCGCATGGCGTTTACGAACTCTTCCTTAACGGGCAACGGATCGGTGACGCTGAGCTGACGCCCGGATTCACCTCCTATCGGTCCCACCTGCTGGTGCAGGCGTACGACATCACGGATTTCCTTGAGCCGTCGGCAAACGCGGTCGGCGCGGTGCTGACCGACGGCTGGTTTCGTGGCCGTACTGGCTTCGGTCGCTGGCCGGACGGTTACGGGAATCGAGTTGGTTTGTTGGCGCAGCTCGTTATCGACCACGACGACGGCACTCGTACGATCATTGGCACTGGCCCGGACTGGCGATTCAGCACCGCCGACATCGTGGCCGCCGACTTGATGGACGGGACGGTCAGGTCGTGGACGTACGAAAAGCGTTGCCGGGCTGGTCGGCAGCTGCCTGGGATGACAGCGAATGGGCCAAAACCCTTGAAATCTCTGGGGATTTCGGCAACTTGAAGGCATCGCCGGCACCGCCAGTTCGACGGATCCAGGAAATTCGGCCGGTACGGATCAGTCGGCCGGCGCCGGATCGGCAGGTGATTGATCTCGGCCAGAACATCAACGGCTGGGTTCGGGTGGACTCGCTCGGCCCAGCGGGCACTTCTTTGACACTCACCCATGGTGAAGCGCTCGCCGCCGACGGCGATGTCACCACCGATCACCTCGCCGCTTTCAACTTCGTCACCGGCGAGCCGCTGCCGGCCGGTCAGGTGGACCAGGTCATCTCCGCCGGCGAAGGGAGTTTTGAGCCACGGCACACCACCCACGGCTTCCAGTACGTCCGGATCCAAGGCCATCCGCAGGAGCTGACCGCGGCCGACGTGACCGGTGTCGTCGTACACACCGACCTGCGCCGGACCGGCTGGTTCGACTGCGACGACGACCGCATCAACCGGCTGCATGAGGCCGCGGTGTGGAGTTTTCGGGGCAACGCCTGCGATGTGCCGACCGACTGCCCAACCAGAGAACGCGCTGGCTGGACCGGGGACTGGCAGCTTTACGTACCAACAGCGGCCTTTCTCTACGACGTGGCCGGTTTTTCGCTGAAGTGGCTGCGAGACCTCGCAGCCGACCAGTACGAGGACGGCGCGGTACCGCAGTTCGTCCCGTACCCGCCCGATGCCGTCACCCCCGACAGTCCACTCGCGACCCTGCGCTGCTCGGCCGGATGGGGAGACGCGGCGGTGATCGTGCCGTGGGAGCTGTGGCGCGCGTACGGCGACAAAGACGTCTTGGCCGAACAGTACGACTCGATGACGGGTTGGGTTGACTACGCGGCGAAAACCGCTCGCCAGAACCGGCATCCGGATCGGGCGGCCGCTCGTCCCGAGCCGGCACCGCACGAGGCTTTCCTCTGGGACAGCGGTTTTCACTGGGGCGAGTGGCTGGAACCGGGCGAGGAGCCGGCGTTGGATCCGAGCCGGGACAACGGCCCCATCGCGACGGCCTTCCTGCACTATTCGGCTGCCCTGTTGGCCAGGATAGCCGCGCTGTTGGGGAAGGATGCGGCTCGCTATCAGGAAATCGCCGATGGCGCGCTGGCCGCTTGGCGGGCCGAATATCTTGGCGCGGACGGCACGGTCAACCCACCGACGCAGGCCACCTACGTACGAGCGCTGAAAATGGGGCTTGTTCCGCCGGAACTCCAGCCGGCCGCGGCAGCCGAGCTGGTGCGGCTCGTACGCGCCGCCGGGACGCATTTGACCACCGGTTTCCTTGCCACGCCTGACCTTCTGCCGACGCTCTCCGACCACGGCTACCCGGATGTGGCGTACGAGCTGCTCTTCCAGGATTCCGCGCCGGCCTGGCTGACCATGATCGATCGCGGCGCGAGCACGATCTGGGAGGACTGGGAAGGGATTTCCGCCACTGGTGAGCCAAAGGCCTCACTCAACCACTACAGCAAGGGTGCCGTCGTCTCGTTCCTGCACACCCGTACGGCCGGCATCCGACTCGGCGACTCGCCCGCCTATCGCAGATTCTCCATCGAGCCGGTGCCCGGTGGCGGACTTACCCGCGCGTCGGCCCAGCACGACAGCCCGTACGGGCGGATTTCCTCGCAATGGCAGATCACCGACGGTTTGTTTGAGCTGACCGTGGAAATCCCGGCCGGAACGAGCGCAGGAATCCGGCTGCCCGACGGCACCAGCGCGGATGCCGGCCCCGGCACCCACACTTACCGTTGTAACGCCTAGAAAAGTCGCGCGACAGACACGATCAAACCGTGCGGCAGTTGCGGCGACAGGCCCATCTTCCGCAGCAAGCTCCCCCGTCGTCACCGCCAACCGGGCATCGAACTCCCGGGCGATCACATCAGCGGCCATATCCCTGGTCCACAACGCGAACTCGAAGTGCAACGTCGGGGGGCGGGCAGGGTTGTGGGCCGCCGGGCGTGGTGGTTGCCCGGCGGCCGGGGTGGTTTGTTATGCGGCGAGTTGGTTGATTCCACGGATGGGTCTTCGTTCAGGGTCCCGGTATGCGGGTGGGATGAATTCGACGATTCCGTCGATGATGCGTACTTCCCAGTCGCTGTGGTGGATCAGTCGATGGCAGGCATCACACAGGAGCACGCAGTTTTCCAGGCAGGTATCGCCACCATCGGCCCAGTGTTTGACGTGGTGGCCGCGGCACCAGCGGGGTGGTCGACCGCACCTGGCGCAGCCTCTGTCTCGCGCTATGAGTGCTTTTCGTAGGTGTGCGGGGATGAGTCGTTCGGTGCGGGCGACGTTGAGCGGTACGCTGTTGCGGCCCAGGAGCATCGGGGTGATGTTCGCGTCGCAGGCGAGCCTGCGGCCGGATTCTGGGGATATAGCGATGCCGGTGTGTGCGTACGCGACACCGAGACGTTCGCGGAGCAGTTCCCAGTCCAGGGTAATAGTGAGGTGAGGGCGTTCCTGCCCTTGGATGGGGAGTTTCCCGGAGTCCGCGACAAGATTAAGCGCGTCGGCGAGCGCGTCGCCGTTGCGTTGGGAGACTGACCGCTCATCTCGGCGGCCGTCTTCGGTGGGGCGGGGTTTGGCCAGTGGGCTGAGGATTTCGGTGAGCAGGGTGCCTGTTTCGCCGTCGAAGGAGCCCCGGAAATTCAGTCGCCCATCACGCCCGGTGTGCAGGGACAGTTCGCGGCGCGGTTTCTCGTTCTCCCGTTCCGAAGGAGCTGGGCCGTCGGGGTCGAGGTGATCGTGGATGCGGCGACCAAGTTCGACAAGACGGCGGGCGGGGTGACTCTTCGCGTGCTCCACCAGGGAAGCCTCGACGCCTTCGCGTTCTTCGATGTTCACCCTGGCGGGGAGCCTGTTCACGATCCCCATGATCGTGTCGATTTGGGAATCGCGAGTTTCACCTCTGCGCATAGCTGCACTGACAAGACCAAGTTTGGGCGCGAGGGTTTCACCGGTGAGTGCTTGGCTGCTGCACAGGTTCAATGCCCGTTTCAGGCGACGACCAGCCTCGGTCGGGGACAGCAGGAGATTATCTTGCAGCAGCCTCATGGTGTTGTCATGTCCGACTGCCTTGCCGACCCGGTTCCGATGAATTGCCGCGACAATATCCAACGCCCGCGCCTGCCGCCGCCGAATGTCCTGCTCGGCTGCACGCAGCAAATCGGCCAACTGCCCGGGTTTACACATCCAGAGCTCTGGATCTGTGACGTCATCGCCGGCGGCCATGACACCATTCTACCGCCATCACCGTCAAAAAGATCGAGTTCGTACGATCGGAACGTGGTCATTTTCTCAATCATCTCAGCAAAACACAGAGCGCGCGCGTTCAAGCCCTAAGCAATTTGGTGAGGGTGGGGCCCCACTCTCGACGAAAAGCCAGGCGAAACAAGGGCCGAACCCAGCTCCCTGCCGGTACATCCAGGCCGGGGCGCACGTAACGAGGCGACGCCACCGCGCTCAACCGCGAAACCGCAACAGAATGCAGTTCTTTCGACCCCTCGCGCGCCACCGGACTCACATCCGTCTGGGGCACCTCAGATGCAACGTTATGCCATGTGCGCGGATGCGCTAAAGGGCATCTTGGTTGTTTCGGGTGATTGCGGCGGGCGGCTACCTTGCCGACATGGGGGATTTCGTCAAGGTCGGTGCGGCTGTGGGTCTGCTGGTGGGTGCCGTGGTCGCGGCGGTGTGCTGGGGCAGCACGGCAGCCGGGCCGGTGGTGGCTGGCTTTGATTGCGATGTCGGCCATTGTGGTGGGTTTGGGCTTGGCGGTGGTGATGCGGTGGCCGATACGGCAGCGGATCGTACGGGCAGTCGCACTGGTCGCCGCGGTGTCTGGTGTTTTCGCGGTGGTGAATTCGGCTTGGGTGCTGGCATCTTTGGCGGTGCGACGACCGCGGCGGCGGATCTCGACGAGTTGCGGGGTGGCGTCTGGTCGGTTGTCGCCGCTGGCGCTGTGACGTTGGGGGCATTGGCGTTGCTGGCAGTGAAAGTGCCAGTGGGCAAGTCGGTCTGGCGGCAGCCGGTGGCTGCGGCAACGTGCCTGGTGGCGCTGGCAATAGTGGTGGGCGCCGGAATTGCCGGTGCGGACCGGCAGTCGGTACGCGTGAGCCGGGCTGGGCAACAGGTTGTCGACGCGTCGAATGCGCCGGCGGTTGCTGGTGGAGTGCCGTTGGCTCGGCCGACGAAGGTGGCCTGGAATTATCAAGCGCCGTCCGGGATCGCGCAGGTGCGGTCGTCGGTGGATGGCGCGATCGTGGTGCTGGCGGACGGCGTGGTGGCGGTAGGTGGCCGCGATGGTCGGCCGCGATGGCATTATCGCCGCGGCGACGGGAAAGTTGATCGTACGTTGACCACACCGGACCACCGACTGTTGTTGCTGTGTTCGGCCAGAAAACCGGTCCGCGGGGACCTGAACTCATTGGTCGTGCTGGACACCGCGACCGGCCAGTTGCGCAGCGTCCAGCCGGTGTCCGGACCGGATGCGGCCGCGTCTTTTGGTCCAGGGAAAGGAACTGGCGAGGATCTCTCTGATCGCCTGACCAACACCACATACGCTACCTGGAGCGACGACAACCAGAGCGTGGTCGTACGCGATCTCCTGGATCGTTCGGTGCTCTGGTCCAAAACCTTGCCGGCGGATTGTACGAGAACGACTTCAACCGCGACGGCCGACACTTTTGTGCTGGATATGAGATGCCCTGGTGCGACTCGGGACACTCTCGTCGGCTATCCCGACCGTACCGGAGTCGTCACCTGGCAGAAGACCTTCGACAGACCCAAAGGTGGCCAGGTCGGCCTCGAGTCGAACGATGGAGGATGGGTAACCGTCGGTTCGGTGGGGGACCGTGACGCGATCGAGGTCGTGCTGGCGGCCTCCTCGGGGAATTATGCCTACAGCTCGTCCATGGAGATTGTCTCCGCGGTCACCTCCGCCGGAGTTCTGCTCTACCTGGACGACGGAAAATATGCCTGGTATGACCTGGCTTCTCGGCAGCGACACAATATCCCCAAAGGGCAGTTTGGCTCGTGCCTGGACCCGGACGCGTATCGTGAGGCCAGGGCACTCCGCGTGAGTGGCGGCTCAATTTCTTGCGCGACAGGGTCCAACGACCACTCCACCACTGTTTCGGTGTTTGATCTTCTTACACTGCGAAGTCAGGCCACGTTTACCGTCCCGGGGAGCGGGACCCACCTGGTGACCGTGCCGGCGGCGGTGGCTTTTTCTCCCCAGGGCAGCGAAACCTCGTCGGCCTGGGGTGAGCTGACAACGGCTGATGCTGGCACTCAACACACCGGGCAATACGAAGTGTGCGTCGATGCCGCGGACCGGATCGCCGAAAGTGCCGGTAGGCCCTGGTCAACTGGCGTTCGTGGCCGTAAAGTCGCGCGCGGTAGTGACAAGACTCGGGTAAGGAGGCAACGGTGACCGAGACGTCCGTGAGTCTCCTCCCATTTTACTGCCCCCTTCCGTCCGTGCTGCATCCGCAGGTCGAGTTGGTACAGGACCGGGCGCTACGGTGGCTCGCGGACCACGACTTGCACCCACATCTCGCTGGTACGAACAGTGCCGAGTTCTACGCGCGCATCACACCCGAGGCGGACATTGACCGGCTGCAGCCCGCGGTGCACTGGTGCTACTGGGGATTCGCCTTCGACGATGCCCGCTGCGACAGCGGACCGACCAGCACGCGTACCGACGCGTTCAAGGATCTCGCAGCGCGTTTGATGACCACGCTGGAAAACCCGGCGGTTTCCCATCCCGTTACGGAAGACCCGTATGTGGTCACGCTGGGCCGGATCGGCGCCGACCTGTCCGCGATCGCTTCCCCGGTCCAAATGCGACGGTGGATTAACGGCCATGCTGGCTGGTTGTCTGCGACCGCGTGGCAGGTGTCGTATGTCGAAGCTGGCACCGAGCCTGATCTGAACGACTATCTCACGATGCGGTTGAATTCATGCGCTGGCGAACCGACCACCGCGATGATCGAGATCGTCAACAACCAGGAGGTTCCGGCGGCAGAGCTGGATTCTCCCGGCGTACGAGCGACAACTGAGGCGGCCCGAATGGTCGCCGCGCTGGACAACGACCTGGTGTCCGGCCAAAAGGAACGCCGGCTCAATCAGACCGGCACCACCCTCGTCGACGTGATTCACCGGCAGGATCGTTGTTCGCGTCAGGACGCTATCGTAAGCGCCACTGCGCTGCGGGATCGTGTGATGGCACTTTTCCTGCTCCTGTCGGAGAAATATCGAGGCAGTGGCGGCCCGGCGCTGGCGTCCTATGTGGATGGTCTTGGGCACACCATTCGAGGGAACATCGAATGGAGCCTGACCGTCCCGCGCTATGGCGGTCAGCCGGAGTTTGCTGGCTGGGCGGCAAAGCCTTCCGATCCCAGCAGGGAACCAATTCCGGTGCCGTCGATTAGTTGGTGGTGGGAGCAGCTGTAGTAGCGAACCGAGGTTCGGCGATCATCAACAGGGTGCTCGGGCGCAGGGTCGCGAGCGTACGTTCGCGGATCCGCCGGCCCGGCACCGGACGCAGCCGCCATCGCGCCGCGACGGTCGCCGCCGCGATCGTCATTTCGGCCCAGGCAAAGGATTCTCCGATGCACTTGTGGCGGCCGCTGCTGAAGGGCTGGAAGGCCTGCCGGTCTGGCACTGGACGGCCGGGCGCCCACCGGTCTGGGTCGAAGACCATCGGTGCGGCGAAAACCGCGGGGTCGCGATGCAGCGCCGCCAGGCTGTAGATGACCTGGCTGCCGACCGGAATCCGGACGCCGGCCAGGTCCACCGGCCCGGTCGTACGACGCATCACGAACCACAGTGGACTGTGCCGGCGAAGCGTCTCCCGGAGCACCTGACCGGTGTAGTCCAGCCGCCGCTCGATGTCCGCATGCGTGACCGCACGGCCGGCCAGAACCGTATCCAGCTCGGCGTGCATCCGGCGCTCGACCTCCGGATTTTCGGCCAGTTGATGGAACATCCAGCTGAGCGCGCTGGCCGTCGTCTCGGTGCCGCTCATCAGGATGGTGATGACCTCGTCGCGTAACTGCTCCGCGCTCATCGGCTCGCCGGTGTCGTCGTACCGAGCCGTGAGCAGCGCCGACAGCAGGTCATCGCGCTGATTTCCGGCCGAGACACGATAAGACTCGATGACATCCTCGACAATCGCCCGGAGTCGGCGGCGAGCTTCGGTGAACCGGCGATTTCCGGGCGTCGGCACGCGTTCCCAGCCATCCGGTGCGACCACTCTCGGCAGCAGCCCGGCGACGATCACCGGCAGCCAGCGATGCACTTCCTGGACGGCTTGTTTGCCAATCTCGGCACGGAAGAGAGCGGTCGCGGTGACAGAAAGCGCCAGCTCACCCATGTCCTGGGAGACATTGACGACCTGACCAGGTTTCCAGGAGAGTCCACCAACCGGCGCACTTCGGCGTTCATGTCGGTCGCGTACGTACGAACCTGCAGCCGGCCAAAGGCGGGTTGCATGATGCGCCGCTGCCGGAGATGGAAGGGGCCGTCTGAGGTCGCCAGCCCGTGGCCCACCAAAGCCGACGCCTTCTGGAAAAGCCGGCCGCGGTCGAAGCGGTCGGCGTCCGCGACCAATACTCGGTGGATCAATTCCGGTGAATTGATCACGTACGCCGGCCGGGTGCCCAGGAAGATCTTCACCACCTCGCCGCGATCGCGTTGCCGCTGCAGAAAAGGTAGCGGATGATGCAACATCTGGATGCCATGTCCGAGCAGCGGAACACGCCCGGAGGCGACCGGCGCGGAGGTCGCCGCGGATTCTCCCACCTGGACCTCCGTCGCGAACGGTCGTCGCTGACCTCGTACCCTAGACGCAGGCGGGACCAGGCACAATGCGAAACTGCCTGGTCCCGCCAGATGGCAAGGACCAGGCAGCACGCGGCCGGTTCTAACCGGTGAAGCCGGCCGTGATGGAGGTGAACTGCCAGTTGTTCTGGCTGATGCCGCTGCAGTTGGAAACCACTCCGCCGCCCGCGCATGGGCGATCCCGGTTCACGGCCCAGTAGGCCAGTCGGGCGATGTGGTTGCTGTTGCTCCAGTCCCGGATCTGGGTCCAGATCGCCGGCGAGGTCAGTTCCTGCTGGTCGGACAGGCCGTTCATGCCGGAAATGCCGAGATGGGCGTACGCGGTGGCATTCGACCAACCGAAGGCGCTCTTGAGCCGGTCCCGCAGTCCATTCGCGGCATTGACTGTGCTGCCGTACATGTTGGAGCCGCCACCGAAATCGAACGGCATGATGCTGAAAACGTCAACGTTGGCACCCAACGCGGCGGCCTGACTGACCAGCCGAACGCCGTTGGAGTCCGGGCCTGTCGTGGTGGTCCCAAAAGTGACGATCGTCTTGATGCCGGCATTGTTGGCCTTGACGATTTTCAGGGCGCCGAGAATGCGGTCCTGCACAGTCGCGTTCTGGAATTCATCGGTGTTTTCGATGTCCATGTCGACGTATCTCAGGCCGTACGCGTTGATGACCTTCTGAATCGCGTCGGCGAGCGCGCTGGCGCTGGCACAGTTCGGTCCGAGTTTGTTGCCCTGCCAGCCGCCGAACGAGATTTCCACGTTGCCGCCGGCCGATTTGATGGCGTTGATCGCCGACTGGTCGGCGCCGCCGGTCAGCGGGCGGCTGCCGTCCCACGCCGGATTGCAGCCACCGCTGGAAAGCATGAATGCCATCGTGAATGCCTTGATGCCGGTCGCCGACATCACGCTGGTCGGGCTGGGTGGATCTCCCCAGCCCTCGTAGAGATAGGGCGCGGCCATCGGGCTGGCGGCCATTGGGGCGAGAGCGGCCGATGACTGGGCGGCGGGGGCCAAAGCGACGGTCGCGACCGTGGCGAGAGCCATGGCCATGGCACGGCGGAGCCTGGAACGCATGGGGTTCCTCCAGACGTAGGGGGCTGCACCCGTCCACATCGCGGGGCGGCGCCGCTCCGTACGGCCGCTGAACGGGCCGCGAACTGGGCAGATGCGGAAGAGTGTGTAGGAGCCTGGAGGATCCGCGGATTGCTGTCAAGAGCCGGGTTTTTGGTGATATTGGTCGACGAGACCGGATTACGAACCACTAATTACGAACTGTTGACCGCGACCGGACATGGGGATTATCTTTTTGCTCGAAACTCGACCCTATCGAGCAGATACGTGCAGAGCCCGGGTGGCTCGCCACCCACTGACTTGAGGGTGATTCTGTGCGTTTTCCGCATCGGAACACCGAAACTTCTCGCTGCGGCCAGCGTTGCGGCCGGACCGCCAAGCGGATCCGATCCGACCGCGAATAGTGCGACCAGATCACCCATAAAAGGGTCCAAAAGACCCTCGATCGTCGCCCAGCAGAGGGAGCCGTCATGAACGTGAAACGCAAGCTCATCCGCACGCTGGCCGCGCCGCCGCCGCGGTGCCGCTCATCGTGCTCGCACTGCCGGTCGCGCCGGCCAGCGCGCATGGCTATGTCTCGGCACCGCCGAGCCGGCAGGCGCAATGCGCGGCCGGCACGGTTTCCTGCGGTGACATCAAATATGAGCCGCAGAGCGTCGAGGGACCCAAAGGCCTGCGCCGCTGTGACGGTGGGGTGGCCCGGTTCGCCGAGCTGAACGACGACACCAAAGGTTGGCACGCCACCGCGACCGGTCGTACGGTCACCTTCAACTGGGTGCTGACCGCCGCGCACCGGACCGCGAGCTGGGAGTACTACATCGGCAACACCCGGGTCGGTTTCGTGGACGGCAACAACTCCGTGCCGCCGACCGCGTTTTCCCACACCATCAACCTCGGAAACGTCAGCGGCCGGCAGAAGGTGCTGGCGATCTGGAATATCGCGGACACCGCGAACGCGTTCTACTCCTGCATCGACCTGCAGGTGAGCTGACCGTACGGCCAGCGGCCCCGGCGACCGGAACCCGCACCGGTCGCCGGGGCTGTGCCGTGTTTTCACCTGACCAGATGTGGTCAGTGAGGGACACCAGCAGCCGGGATGCGTTCGCGCACCATGATCTTCGACGGGCCTGCCGGCCTCCCGAGCAGCTCGTCCTGGATGCCTGTTGGGGCACCCTTGGGAAAGATCGTGTTGGGCCAACGGCGGTGCCGGTTAACCTACCCATAACTCGGGGAAAAAGTGGCCCTGCGGCGACCGCGCCGTAGGGCTGTTTGGTGTCCAAGGGCGTACTGCCATCCAACGAGAGGTACTGAGCAGCGTGGACCTGTCCTTCCAGGTGGATCTCCGCGGGGTCGTGGACCTGCTAAGCCATCACCTGTATTCCAGCCCGCGGGTCTACCTTCGGGAGCTGCTGCAGAACGCGGTGGACGCGACCACCGCCCGGCGGGCCACCGAGCCGGCCGCGGCCATCGAGATCCGGCTGGAACCGCTGGGGCTGAACGAAAGCCCGATGCTGCGGATCCACGACACCGGCATCGGGCTGACCGAGCATGAAGTGCACACCCTGCTCGCCACCATCGGGCGCAGCTCCAAGCGTGACGACCTCGGATTCGCGCGGCACGAGTTCCTCGGCCAGTTCGGCATTGGCCTGCTCTCGTGCTTTTTGGTCGCGGACGAGATCCACGTCGTCACCCGCAGCGCCACCGGCGGACCAACGATGGTGTGGCGAGGGTACGCGGACGGCCGCTACTCGCTGGAAAAGGCCGAGCAGGAACGGGAAACTCCGGGCACCACGGTGTCCTTGGTGCCACGGCCCGGGATGGAACGCTGGCTCCAGGACGAGTCCGTACGAGAACTCGCGGCGCATTATGGGGGCCTGCTGCCTTTTGACGTACTGGTGGCAAATGCCGACGGCACGTCCGATCTGGTCACCTCGCCGCCACCGTGGGTTGGCCGGCCGGCCGACAGCACCCGTACCGAGCTGCTCGGCGACTACTGCGAGAAGTACTTCGGATTCCGGCCATTTGACATCATCGACCTGTCGGTGCCCGAGGCCGGACTGACGGGCTGTGCCTTCGTGTTGCCGTTTTCCGCCAATCCGGCCGAACGCGGTGCCCACCGGGTTTACCTCAAGCGGATGTTGCTGACCGACCGGACGCCGGATCTGCTGCCGGAGTGGGCGTTTTTCGCCCGTGTGGTGGTGGATGCGAGCGAGCTGCGGCCGACCGCCAGCCGAGAGGCGCTTTATGAGGACGAGCTGCTGGAGAGCACCCGTACAGCGCTTGGCGAGCAGTTGCGGTTGTGGCTGGTCCGGTTGTCGGTGACCGCGCCGCACCGGTTGCAGGAGTTCTTCGACATTCACGACCTGGGCGTGAAAGCACTCGCGTTGCATGACGACGAAACGCTCAAGTTGGTGGAGCGGTGGATGCCTTTCGAGACCACCCTTGGCCCGATGCCGCTGGCCGAATTCCGGCGTACTCACCCGGTCATCCGCTATTCTCGTACGGTCGACAACTTCCGGCAGATCGCCGCGGTGGCCACCGCGCAGGGAATTGGCGTGGTCAACGGCGGATATGTTTACGCGACCGACTTGCTGGAGCGCATCGGCCAGACCAACTCCGGCATTCACGTGGAGCCGCTGGAACCCGGCGCGGTCACCACTTACCTTGACACGCTGGACAATCACGTCGAGCTGCGGATGGCGGCCTTCCTGCAGACCGCGCGGGCGGCACTGGACCGGCTCAACTGTGATGCCGAAATCCGCGAGTTCAGCCCGGCCAGTCTGCCGGCGCTCTACCTTTCCGATCCGAACGCCCGGCATGTCCAGCGGTTGCGCGAAACGCAGGAGACCGCGGACCCGCTGTGGGCCGGGGTTCTGGGGGCCTTGGACGACCTGGACCAGAGCAGCCGCCCGCAGCTGATTCTCAACTACCGGAGCCCGCTGGTCCGCCGAATTGCCGGCCTGACTGATCCGGGACTGGTGACCCTGGTGATCGAATCCCTTTACGGGCAGGCATTGTTGTCCGGCCACCATCCATTGCGGGCGCAGGACACCGCAGTGCTGAACCGCTCTTTCCTGGAAATGATCGACCGCGCGGTTCGCGGCTCGGACGATGACTGACCTTTACCAGGACCTCCGGGCCGAGCTCAAACAGGCTGTCCAGCTGCCGTACGGCGGCGCCCGTACGTCCGCGGTCGAGGAAATCCTGTCCAGGGCCGAGGCGTTGGAAGACCCTCGCTTGCTCTTTGACGTACGGATGAAGCTGATCGAGGCGTTCACTTTCGGGGGTGAGCCAGCGAAAGCGTTTCCGCCCTTCGCGGCCTGCCTGGGCGAGTACGACCGGGGTGCTGTCGAGTTCCGGCCGAAGGACACTCGGAAGCTGCTTTGGCGGTTCAAGTGGATCATCGCGGCGATGCCGGACTATCCCAGCATCGGTCGGGAACAAGTGGACAGCGCGCTGGCGGATATGGAGCGTCGCTTCCGGATCGCCGGCTACAGCATGCACGCGGTCCACACGATGCGCTGCCTGATTCACGGCCATCTGGGCGATCGAGAGGCATCCGAGGAGTCTTTTCGGCTGTGGACTGACAGCGCGCGAGACGACATCAGCGATTGTGAAGCGTGCGAGGCTTCGGACCGGGCCGCACACCATGTGTGGATGGGTCGGTTCAAGGCCGCGGTCAAGGCTGCCCGGCCGGTGGTCGAACGCCGACTGACCTGCCTGGAGGAGCCGCAGGGAATCCTCACCGTGATCACGCCTGCGTTGGTACGCATCGGAAAGCTGGACCGAGCGCGGGACGCGCATGTGCGGGCGTACCGGCTGCACCGAGGGCGGCCGGGGGTGGTGGACCGAATGGGCGCTCACCTGGAGTTCTGTGCACGGACCGGAAATGAGGCCCGTGGGCTGGAGATCCTGGTTCGCCATGTCGGGTGGCTCGATCAACCGACCGATCCGGCGAGTGAGCTGCTGACCTTCACCGCGTCCGCGGCCTTGTTGTTGCGCCGGCTGGAAAAGGTCGGCCCGGCCGGGTTGACGGTCGAGCGGCCGGCGCTGGGCATGCGGCCGGTGTCGCGGGTTCCGATCGATGAGTTGCGTGCCGAGCTTGAGCAGCGGGCCCGGTCGATCGCCGCACAGTTCGACGCACGCAACGGAAACAGCTATCAGGGCGGGGTGACCGAGGATTTGCTGGCGGCCGAACCGCTGGTGGATTTCCTGCCGTTGTCCGCACCTGAGCGCATCACCAGCGTGCTCGTGCCGGCTGTGTCGGCTCCGTCGGGCCAGCCGCTGGAAGGGCCAGAGTTGCTGGCCGCGGCGCTGGAGTACGACCAACAGTGGCTGCGGTTGCGGGACGCATACGAGCTGGAATCACCGGAGGCGCTGGAAATCGCGTTGTCGGCCGTTCAACTATGGCGCCAGACCGACGACCGGGCCAGCCGGGCGATCGCCGAACTGCGGCTGGGCTTGACCTATGAAGAGCGGTCCGAGTGGCTAGACGCGGCCGAGGCGCTGGAACTGGCTCGGTACGACTTCGAGGCCGCAGGTCTCACCGATTCTTCGCCGGAGGCCGAGGAAACGTTGATCCTGCTCGGGGAATGCCAGCAGGAGCTGCACGAGGACCTGGACGCCGGCGCGACCTTCGGGCAGTTGGCGGACCGGTTGGCGGCGGCCGGAAAGACAGAGCGGACCGCGATGTTGTTCGCCAATGCAGCGCAGGCGTTGGCCGAGGGTGGTGAGCCGGCGGAGGCCGCTGTTCGATACGGCCAGGCGGCTGCCGCGCACCTGGCCGAAGGATCTCCCCTCGACGCGGTGAGATTGCTGCGTGAGCAGGTCGATGCCCTTGCCGATGCCCGAAACTACGAAGCCTCACACGAGGTGGCGGTGCGGGCGCACGAGCTTGCTGGTGAACTGCCCCCATATTCGCAGTATGCCTGGCTCAAGGCGTCGACCACCTACGACATCGCCTATGCGCTCTGGCAATTGGACCGCAACGACGAGGCGATAGAGGTCGGTCGCCAGGCGGCGGGAGAATACGAGAACTCGTCCTTGCGTCGGTCCGCTGCCACCACTTTGCGGTTGGTCGCGCTGATTTGTCTGGAAGAAGACCGACTTCCCGAGGCCGCCGACACGGTGGCCGCGGCACTGGACCTGTTTGCCGCCGCAGGCATGGAAAAAGGTGTCAAGGACGTCGACAAGGCGCTCTGGTTGCAGGGTAGGATCCGCGAGCGGCAGCGCCCGGGATCTGGCTGACCGGCTCGAAAAAAAATGACAGCGTAGGAGATCGCATGACCATGTCCGAGGCGGAACTGCGCGACCGTCTGGAGGACAGCGAGCAACTGCCGTACGGGGATGCCCGTACGGCGGTGGTCGAGGAAATCCTGGTGCGGACAGACGCTCTGGGTATGTCGAAGTTGGCATTCGACGTACGAATGGAGCTGATCAGCTGCTACGAGAACGGTGCCCTGCCGGACCGGGCATTCGTGCCGTTCGCCTGGTGCCTCGCCGCTTTCGACCGCGGCGAGCTGGAGTTCAGCGCGTGGGACGCGGAACTTCTGCGCTGGTACTACAAATGGATGATCGGCGCGATGCGCCGGTTCCCGAGCATCAGCCTGGATCAGGTGTATGCGGCGCTCGCGGACATGGAGCGCCGCTATCGGGCTGGTGGGCACAGCATGCACGCGGTGCACATGTTGCGCTGTCTGGTGCACAGTCATCTCGGTGACCGGGAGGCGGCCGAGAAAGAATTCGGGAGTTGGCTTTCCAGCCCTCGCGACGAAAACAGTGACTGTGTTGGCTGCGAGCCGACCAAGCAGCTCAACCATCACGTCTGGATGGGCCGGGACGCGGAGGGTTTGGCGCTGGCCGAGCCGGCCTTGGCGGGCGAACGCGGTTGCCGGGAGCAGCCGCAGTCGATGCTCACCGCGATGATGTTTCCGTTGGTACGGGCCGGCCGCCTTGGCGAGGCCTGGGGCTGCGCACCAGCGGGCGTATCGGCACCATCGCGGCAACCGGGACTCGATGGGCGACATCGCCGACCACCTGGAATTCTGTGCGCTGACCGGAAACGAGATGCGTGGGCTGGAGATTCTCACCCGGCACCTGGAGTGGGTGGACCGGCCCCGGGAGCCCTACTCGGACATGGCGTTCGCGGCCAGCGGCGCGTTGGTGGTGTTGCGGCGGCTGGAAGAACTCGGCCACGGCGATCTTTCCCTTATCCGGCCCGCTTGTGGGACCCGAGTGGCGGCCGAGGTAGCGGTCGCCGACCTGCGTGCCGAACTCACCGAGCGAGCGCTGTCCATCGCAGCCCAGTTCGATGCCCGCAACGCGAACACGTACCAGAGCGAGGTCTTGCGGAAACTCCTCGCGAGTCGGCCGTTGGTTGACCAGCTGACCGAGTCCGCCACGCCCGGCCTTACGGCGCCGGCCGCGCCGCCGGTGGAAATCCCGGAAGCGATGTCCGCCGAGGAAATCGCCCATTTCGCGGATGAGGCGCGGTGGGGCGCGTCGCGAGGAGTCCGAGGCCGGCTGGGATCGGTTGGCGGAGCTGGAAAAGGCCGGCCGGTTGCCGGCCAACCTGCGGGCACGGCTAGCCGAGGCGCGAGCCGACTCGGAACTGCAGTTCGGTTCGGTCGAAGTCGCGATCGAGCACGCGAAGGCCGCTGTCGAGGGTTATGACGGGATGGGCGACGAGTCCCGCCGGTTACGTGTGTCGGCCACCCTCGGTGCCGCGATGACCTTGCAGAAGAACCCCCCATTCCGGTGGTCTCGCGGCGGTGGAGGAAGCGTACGAGGCCGCTCAGCAGTTGAGCGAAGTGGACGTTCTGGTCGAGATCATGTTTCTCCGCAGCAGATCGCTGGCGCAGGCTGATCGCTATGACGACGCTTTGGTCGCCGCGAAGGAAACCGCCGAACGGGCCAGCCTCGCCGGCCTGCCGGTTCTGGAGTCGGAGGCACTCTGCCTCTACGGCCTGGCTCTCTGTGGTGGATCGGCCGGACGAGGGCATGGCGGCGGTGCAGCAGGCCCGGGTGTTGGCGGGCGAGGCCGGCAGCGCGTCGGTCCTGTTGCGGCAGACACAGACGCTGGCAGAGTTGTTCTATAACAACGAAAGACTGGCTGAGGCGTACGAGATGTCCGAGGCGGCGCTGGGGATCACCGCGCCGGCGACCAAGCACGTCCAGGGAATTCTGGCGCGGGTGCACGACCTGCGGTGGATGGTGCTGCGTGACGCCGGCCGGGTGGCTGACCAGGAGGCGCTGGACGAAGCCCTGGCAGCGCTGGAAAACTGGCACGCCGGCGGGGAGCGGATCGGGGCGGTGCTCGCGAGCCTGCATCTCGGGATCACGCATTTCAACCGTGAGCAGTGGTTGGACGCGGCCGAAACGCTGGAACAAACGTTGTATGGGTGGGAAGCGGCCGGCATGGCCGAGGGGTTCGATGTTTGGGTGGCACGCTCGTTGTTGGGGACCGCTCGGTCAGGCTCGGAGAGCGTGCCGATGGTGTGGACAACCTGACCACGGCGGCCGCCGGCTTCGCCGCGCTGGGTGAACCGCGTCGGGCCGGCGAGGAACTCCTGGAGGCAGGCACGGTTTCGCTGCGACTAGGGGAATCCACCGACGCGTTGGAGCAGTTTACCGAGGCTCTGCGGATGTTTGAACAGGCTGACTGGGAATGCGGCGCGATCGTCGCGCTGCAACGCAGGGCCCGCGCGCTCTTCTGCTCCGATGACCCGGACGCGGACGAAATTTTCGAGGTGGTGCGACAGGCGTACGCGCGGGCTCTGAAATTGCCGGAGTCCGAGGAATATGACGTGGGATGGATGAGAGCGGACGCCGCCGACGACGTGGCGCGCGCTTTGCAGCAGCGAGACGAGTTCTCGGCCGCATTGGAGATGGCACGCAACGCCGTGGACGGCTATTTGATAGCCGGGGATCTGGAGAGTGTGGCGAGTTCCTCTGTGCTGGTGGGAAGTCTGCTGTTCGATCTTCAGGACTTCGTGGCGGCTGAGGAAATGGTGCGCCGGGTGCTGCGGGACGACCCGCCGGAAGGGGCAACGCAGCAGGCGCAGGATGTGCTGGCGAGGGTGTTGGAGGCGACCGGACGCGATTCCGAGGCGGCGGCGATGTGGGCCGAACTCTACGGCGAATAACGGTGGCTTCAGTGATGTCGTACGGCTTCGCGTAAAGCGGCTCGGTCCAGTTTGGACGATCGGCCGGTACGTGCGAAGGCGGTCACCACCGCTATCCGATCGGGCAGGGCACCCGCGTCGAGCAGGTCCGGGAGTGCGGCCCGCAGCCGGTCCTCGCGGAATCCCTCAGCGGGTACGACCGCGAGCACGACCTCCTCGTCGCCGGTGTCCGGGTCGGCGAGGCCGACGATCGCCGCCTCCGCGACTCCGGGCTGGGCGGCCACGGCCGGCTCGTAGAGGCTCGGGTAAATGTTGAAGCCGGCGCGGAGGATCATGTCCTTTTTCCGTCCCAGCAGGACAAGCTGCCCGTCTTCGTCGATCCTGGCGAGGTCGCCGGTGGCGACCTCCAGGTGTGCAGGTTCACCGAGATAGCCCAGGGCCAGGTGCGGCCCGCTGACCAGCAACTCACCGTCGTCGGCGAGTCGTACGCCCACCCCGGGCAACGGCAGGCCGAGCAGGTCGCCGTCCAGATGGTTGAGTTTCTGTTGTGCGGTGGCCAAAGCAATGGGGAGCGCTTCGGTCATGGCGTAGATGCTGAGAACTTCCGCGTGCGGGGCTGCGGCGATCGCCTTGCGTAGCACGGCGGGTGGGGCCGGAGCGGAGCCCAGCAGGATGTGCCGGACAGTGGCCGGGAACTGGCCGACGCGGTCGATGAGGTTCGACAGTTCCACTGGCACGGCGTAAAGATGGGTCACGTCGCGCTCGGCGATGAGATCCGGATGTCCTGGCATCGACCAGGTCGCGCCGGCGATAAGCGCCGGCAGGCCGAGCATCAGGCCGTCGGTGTGCACCACGTCCGAAGGTCCCATCGGCAGGCGACCACGAAAAATCTCCAGGCCAGCGGCCAAAGATCCGCGAGTGTGCACGACCGCTCGCGGGTGGGCGGTGGTGCCGGACGTGAAGATGATGGCCGCTGGATCATCGAGATCTGCCTGCTCCAGCACCGGGTTCGCCGGGCCGGTGAGGCCGCGCAGCCGGACCGCTGCCGATGGCACCCCGGGCAGCCAGCGGCCGGTGTACGCGTGGCTTAGTTTCCAGCCAGGCAGGGGATCCCGCAGGTCCGGCAGCAGAATCCCGCGGCGGCGTACCAAAGCCCGTAGCGGCCCGAACGACGTGAGGGCGTAAAGCCCGCGACTCGGCCACCACCCAGCGCGGCCGTGCGAGTTTCAGTCGGGCCTGCAAAACTCCGGGAGCCAACCCGGGATCCGCCAGCACCAGTACGCCGCCGGCGGCGACCACGCCGAGGGCCACCGCGATCGCATCAGGCGACGGCTCGACGGCGTAAAGCACTCCATCGCCGCGGGTGAGGCCGGCCGCGGTCAACCGTCGTCGCGGATCCGCAGCGCTCGCTCGGCGAAGTCGCCATATGTCAGTTTGTCCCCGCGCGCACCAATGATCGCGGTGGCTGCCGGCGTACGAGCGCATGAGTCCAGAATTTCGCGGACCAGGTCCATAGCACCTCACAACTCGTAGCGTCGGGCGAGCGGTACGGCGATTTTACTGAACAAGAAGCAAAGTGTCACCCAACCGAACCGTTGCCGCCATCGGAGGTGGCGGACGTGGACCGCTCGATATTCAAGCTCCGGCACCGCCCCGCGGAGCCGCTTGAATTCCGCCGCTCCCGAGCTGTCGTTGAGCAGCCAGCCTTTCTGCGCGGCGAGGTCGTAGAGAATGCCACCCAGCATTCGATAGAGACCGGTCTGCTGGGGAAGCGCGGTGTCGTATCCGAAGATTGGTGTGGTCATCACGCCGTCTCGGACGAAATAGCCGAGCACGCCGTCGATCCGGTCGTCGCGTGTCAGCGTGATATACGTGATGGTGCCGCGTGCGAGCGTTTCGCGGACGAAATGCTCGTTGAACTGTGGATTGTTGCTGGAGTATTTGTCCAGATAGAGGTTGTTGTAGAGCTCGACCAGACGTGGCACTTCGGCCGGACCGGGCTCGCCGATCCGGTAGCCGCGGCGGTCGACAAGCAGCAGATCCCGTCGCCACCGGCGGCGCAGTTTGCCGGCATGGTCGCACGGGCGGGCCAGCGCGATCTGCCGCCCCGGTACGAGCAGGCAGCCAGCGGCCACGCAGGCCTGAATGAGGGTGTTGTTGACCGAGCAGAAGCCGATGGCGTGGTGCGGAAAATGGCTTCGCAGAAATGCCGTCACCGCAGCCACCTGGCCAGCGCTCAGGGCCGGATAGAGGTTGGTGGACAGCAGCCAGTTGTTGACCAGGACGACCTTGTTGACGCTGCAGAAACGACAGAGCAGGCCCACGACGACGAGAGAGCGGTGGAAAGTGTCGAACGAAGGGCGCGATTTTTCAGCAACCGCAGCTCTTCCTTCGCGTACGTCACATAATGCGTGTAAGGCGAGCACACATACGAGTTGTCGTAGTCGGTGGTGTTCCAGGAGACCGGCAGGATCACCGAGTCGTCAACGAACAGCGCGCCGTACGTCGTACGAATGTTGTCCACGAATCGGTCCGGTCCCTGGGTGATCAGTGGCGTCAGATAGTCGCGGGCATAGCGGCCGTTCTCGGTGTCCGGCCAGCGTAGGTCCACGAGGTTCGCGCTGGTGTAAAGCTCGACCGTCACTGGCCGTCCCACTCGATGTCGGAGGTGGAGCATGCGATCGGCGATCGGTGGGTCCGGGCCGCCTGCCACAGATTGTGGCCCAGAACGGCGAACTGCGCCCAGAACGGCCGGCGATCACCCGGCACCGCGATCACGTCGTACGAGCCGCGGACGACTTGCGTCCACCGCCTCAGCTCGCGCCGAGACCGGACCGAGGCCAGCCCGAAAGAGAACATCGCCATCGCGATCATGGCTCGCGCATCGGCCGCCGGCCGCAGGGTTTGTGCTGGTAGGGCACCGAACATCAGGTCGGCCAACTCGTCGCCGAGCAGGTGGACACCGCTGGTGGCCCGCGGATTACATTCCAGCGGCAGTGCCTCACCGGCGTCGGTGACGATGAAATCGAAGGCGATGTGGCCGTCCGCCGGGAATCCCTTGACGAATCGCCGCACCCAAGCCTCGATTTCGGGCTGGTCACAGGGTTCGAAGGCGATACACGCACCGGGGCCGGCGGTGAACTCTGTCGCGTATGCCGCATGTGCGAGCAGCCGTCCGCCGGACGCGACCGAGTACGTGCAGATTTGTTGGCCGGTCAGGAATTCCTGCGCCACCCACGGCTGTTCCGCGCTGATGTGCACTGCGGGCGGCGAATCGCGCACTGTCCGGACTTGGGTGCCGAAGCGGAAAAAAGACTGGCTTGAGCACGTACGGCCGCGGAATGTCCCGCCAAATCCCGGGGCGAGGTGATCAACCAGGTGGCCGGCACTGGCAAGCCCAGTGCGCGGGCCGCCTCGATGAACTCCCACTTGCTGTGCAGCCGCCGCAAAACCTGCAGCGGCGCGGCCAGCACCTCGCAGGGCAACGCGTCCAAGCCGCGGGAGACAGCGAAAATCTCCTCGCAGGTGGGCACGATCAGGTCGATTTCCTCGCGCCGGACGATATCGGCAAGTGCGGCAACGAAAGCCGCCGGCCGTTGTCGTGGAGGCGGCACCCGGTGCGTACGAGCGACGGCTCTGGACCGTCCGCACAGCTGCGCGGAAACGCTCTCGGCGACCACCACCACCCGCGCGCCGCGGCGGGCGAACTTGCGGGCCAAATCCAGCGCGACCGGCGCCCGTCCGCCGGTGATCAGCACAGTCTTCCGGCTATTTTTCGGCAGCTTCGTCCTTCGCCGCGCGGGCCCGGGCCCGGCGTTTGCCTTCGTGCATGGCAACCACCCGGGCGACCGGGATGGTGTGCCCTTCCTCGATCAGATCCGCCGGCAACGTCTGCTCAGCGGGCATCGCCTCGGCCCACGGATTTCGGTCGCCCAGCAGGGCCACGGCCGTACGAATGGTGAAATCGGCCGGCGACACCCGGTCCAGATCGCTCCAGGCGACCGGGAACGACACGGTGGCGCCGGGGCGTACGCGGGGGCTGTAGGCCGCCACAATCGTGGCGCCACCGGCCCGGGTGGAGTCGAGGAAGACCTTTCCTTGCCGGTCTTCCTTGATATACGCGGTAGTCGCGAGCGCCGGGTCGATCCGCTCGGCCCGAGCCGCCAGCGCCCGGGTCGCCGCGGCCACGTCCTCGATCGGCGGTTGGCCTTCCAGGGGCACAAAAATGTGTACACCCTTGGCGCCGCTGGTCTTGACCGCTCCAGTCATTCCGGCGTCGGCCAGTGCCTGGCGGACCAACTCGGCGCTGCGTACGCCCAACGTGAAGGCATCCGCGGAAGGCGGGTGATGTCCAGCACCAGATATGTCTGCCGGCCACCGCGAACCAGCGGCGGGTGATATTCCACTGCCCGCTGGTTCGCGAACCACAACAAGGTGCGACGATCATCGCACAGCGCGTAGGAAACCTGGCGCTTGGAGCTTTCCGCCCACAACGACACCGTTTTCACCCACGGCGGCGTGTATTTCGGGACGTTTTTCTGCATGAACTGCGGTTGCCCGAGGCGGACTCGCACCACCGAGAGCGGGCGATCCGCCAGCTCGGGCACGATCCGGTCGGCGACCGCGTCCAGATAGTCCACCAGGTCCCGTTTGGTGGCGTCCGCGCCCTCGAACAGGGGTTGGTCGAGGTTGGTCAGCGGCACGCCGTCCCGCTCTTCGCCAGCAGCCTTCATCGCACCACTTTCGACGATGGGGGCGCTGCAGGCAACTCCCGGCTACGGCTGGAGCACGATCTTGCCGCGGGTGTGCCGCTTTTCGAGCTCCTGGAAGGCCTCTCGGACCTGGTTCGAGCGGATAGACCCTGGCGATCGGCAGATCCACTTGCCGGCCGCGATCAGCTCGGCCAGCTCGGCGAGCACCGCGGCCGAGTCGGCTGACCCATTTCCATCCGTCTTCGTGCCGTATTTCTGCGCGTCGGCGAAATTGATGATCGTGTTTATCCGGTCCGGCTGCACGCCAAGGCCGAGCGCGAGCTCGATGTAGTCCGCACCGTACGTGTCGACGAACGCGTCGATTTTCTTTCCGCCAGCGACGGCGGTAATGCGATCAGCGACACCGTCGCCGTACGCGACCGGAATGACACCGTGGTCGACAAGCCACTGATGATTCGACTCACTCGCGATCCCGATCACCGTCGCGCCGGCGTTCTTGGCCAGTTGGACCACCAGGCTGCCGACTCCGCCGGCCGCTCCCGATACTGCCACCGTGTCGCCTGGGTTAAGCGCGACGGCGGCCACCGCCGCATACGCGGTCGTTCCGGCGACGAAAAGCGCGCCGGCCGCCTCCCCCAGGAAACCGCACTCGGTCGTGGTGTCAGGTTTTCGGCCTCCACCAGCACAAACTCGGCATGGCTGGCGCGCTGGTGGGTGAATCCGATCACCTCGTCGCCAACGTCCACTGTGGACACTTCTGGGCCGACTTCGGTCACCACGCCAGCCAGGTCGCTGCCTTGCCCGGACGGAAAGGTCGACGGCCAGCGTTCGTGCAGCAGGCCGCGTCGAATCGTCGCTTCACCAGGATTGATTCCAGCGGCCTTCACTCGTACGAGAACCTGTCCCGCGGCCGGCGCCGGTTGGTCCACTTCCTCGACCGTCAACACGTTGACGTCACCGTATTCGGAAAGCCGCACTGCCTTGACCATCTGAACTCCTCGGAAATTCGGTCGTCTGGCGGTGGACAACAGCGCCCGACGCCCGGGCATTCCCGCCGGGACCGGTCTCGCGGATGCCGGGTTAGCGTGCGGGCGGAGTGCGGACAGTGAGGAGTGGGCGTGGATTTGCCGCCGGGGGGGGGGGGTAGCGGTGTTGCCGGCGGGCGAGCTCCCACCGGCGCCGGCCGGAACATTGTTTGTGCTGGGCGCCTACGGCGGGATGCGGGTGGCGCCGACCGCACGGTTCCGGCTGGTCTTTGGCCGAAACGAGCCGTACGTGCACGTGTCGGTCGGTGTCGACGACCCGTACGTCAGCCGCGAGCAGGGTCACATCAGTCGGATCGGATCCCAGTGGATCCTGCGAAATGTCGGGCGGGTGCCGATCCGGCTGCCGGGCTCTCGGCTGGTTTAGGGCGGTGGCAGCGAAAAACTGCTGGAAGCCTACACTCCGCTGCTCATCGTGTGCCCGCGCCGCGAACACCTGCTGGAGGTTCGGATCGCGCCGGGCTGAGGTCAGCTGACCTTTCCCGGATCGTTCGGGTGCGACTCCAGCGGGGTGACCTTCACCGTCATCCATGGCCGCAACGGCAGCGTGTCCAGCACCTTGGCCTGTAGCTCGGCCTCGTCTGCGGCGAGCCAGATGCCGAGGCTGCGTTTTTCGCCCACCGGGCGCCACAACCGCGCGAGATGGCCGGCGGCGACGAGTTCCTTCGCCCGTACGGCTTCGGCGGCCCGGCGCTCATCGACCTCGGCCTGCGGGGTGCCCTCCGGAGGCGTGGTGGTGATTTCTACCAGGAACTCCTGCATTGCCGTGCTCCGCTCGACGGTGGCGTCACTTGCCGCACTCAGCAGATCATGGCACAGGCAAGCGCCGTGCGACGGTGCTGCCGGACCGACTCTGGTGGGGAGAGGCGATCCACCAGCGCTGACGCACGGCGCTTGTGTCTCGGGGAAGGAACTTACGGGCGGGTGCCGATGCTCCAGTTGTGCCGAAAATCGTCCGAGGTGCGCAAGGTGTAGTTCCCGGCGGGAACGTTTCGGCACACCCACGACCTCGGCGGGTCGTTTGTCGTGTACGTGGCGGAGCAAACGCCGTCGACCTGCCACTGCAGGTTCCGCTGCGGGCCGCCGATGGCGTCGATGTCGATGCTCAGCGTGCCGCCGCCGAAGCTGAAGCCGTTGAAGCATTCGAACGTGTTGGTGCAGGGTTTGTGGGACGACGCCATCGCCGGGCTAGCCGTGGCGGCCAGGGCGGACCCGGCGATGACCACAGTGCCGGTGGCGGCCAGGAGCAGCCTCGACCATTTTGTGCTGTTCAAAACAACGTGTCCTTTCGTCGGCGTGAGCAGTCCCTCTTCTGCCGGCGTACGTGCCGACCATTGGATCAAATCAAAGAGTCGTGTCATGGCGTTGTCATGGCGTTGTTACCGGCTCTGACCCGCGTGAGGACGAATGCGGTGGCGCGTGTGCACGCTCATGACAACGGGGTGACAACGAGATGACAACCCTGGCTGGTTGGCTTCGGACTGTCATCGGCTACAGAACGGTGACGTGGGTTTCCGATTTCAACGAAAGGCGGGTAGTCATGCCACCAGTGCTGTCGAGTCTGGAGCCGCGAGTAGCTGGCACGGACGTGGTTGAGCCGGCGATCGCGTTCGCCGCCGGTACTAATCCGTTGATGGAGATGTCGAAGTGCGCTGGATGCTGCTTCGACTTCACCAACATCAACATCAATACCCACTCGGCAACGCAGTAGCCGACCCAGTAGCCGACATGGTTGCCCGGAACGGGGAGGATTGTCGCGGTGACGGATGCTGACAGTATGGATCTCGCCGCGAAGATCCTGGGAGACCATGACGGCCGGATGATTCGGACCGGACCAGTCTGGACTGTGGTCGCTCCAGATGGCGTGGTCCTTCCGGAGCACGGCTGGAAAATTCATCTATCGTCGCGGGCGGCCGACTTCTCCGAACTGGCCGCCGTGGTGGTGCCTGTTCTGTTGGCCGAGGGGTGTGCCTTCAAGTTCGCGCGTTCAACCGCGGTGTTGCGGACAGTGAATGACGGGCACACCTCGCCGGCCACGGTGGGTAAGGCATTCACCGTTTACCCAGAGCGGGCCCGCGTACGCGACCTGGGCCTGAGGCTGGCGGATCTCCTGCGCGGCCGGCCAGGCCCGCGGGTTCTCAGCGACCGGCAGGTGGATCCGCTGGCTCCGGTCTATTACCGGTACGGACCGTTCTCGCGGTCCTGGAAGGCGGCTTCGGACGGCCGCCTGCTGACCGTCGTCCACGGGCCGGACGGCGAGGAATTCGGCGGCTTGGCCACCATGAACTATCGGCAGCCCGGCTGGGAGACCGACCCCTTTACCAGCGCGGCCGCCCAGGACCTGACCGGTCCGGCGATTCTGGGCGATCACTACCGGATCACTTCCGGGCTTTTCGAGTCTGGGCGCGGAAACGTGTATCGCGCCGTGGACGAGCGGGACGGCACCGCGCTGATCGTCAAGCAGGCTCGGGCGCTGGTGGACGAACAGGACAACTCCGGGGACGTACGGACGCGGTTGCGCAACGAGCGTCGGGTGCTGGCCGCGCTGGCCGACGTGGACGGTGTTCCGCGGGTGTTCGACCATTTCCGGCACGGCGCCGACGAGTTCCTCGCTCTCAGCGATCTCGGGCCGAAAAAAACCTCTCGCAGGACGTGGTACGCAACGGTCGCTACCTGCCGGCGGACGATCCGCTCGCGGATCCGGGTCGTACGCTGGAGCGTCTTGGCCAGCGGTTGGCTCGCATCCTGGCCGAAATCCACCGCCGAGGCGTCGTTATGCACGACTTGGCACCGAAAAAAATCGTCGTCGTCGACGCAGACCACATCGGCATCGTCGACTTCGGGTTGGCCGACTATGACGGCTCGGGGATCAACGGCTCGACGCCAGGCTACGCGCCGGCGCGGCAGCGGCGCGGTGAACCGGCGCTCGACGTGGATGATCTGCACGCCCTGGGCATGACGTTGCTGTCCGCCGCCATTTACGTCAGTCCGGTTTCTTTTGCGGACGACCATGACATTCCGCGTCAGCGGGCACTGCAATTGCTGCGGGCCCGGTTTGGTCCGGCGCCCACCGGGGTGATCGCGATCGTCGCGGACCTGCTCAGCGGCGAGGACGAAATCGTCCGCGCCGCCGCCCGTTGCCTGGCCGGGAATATGACGCGTACGGCCAAAACCGCGTTGCCCTCGCTGCCGGTGGTGACCGGCGAGCTGGCCACCGAGATTACCGACAACTTGCTGGCGGACGTGCTGGTGCGTACGGACGAGATTCTGTCCGGAACGACCGGGAATTCAACAGCCTACGACGCGAGCGTCTACACCGGCACCGCTGGCATTGGTCTGGAGTTGCTGGAGCATGTCGACCGGCCGGGGGTACCCGAGCGGATCACCCAGCTGGCGGCATTCACCCTGCGGGCGGCGACGGCGGTCCACTTGCAGCCGGGTCTGCTGCTGGGCCGTACCGGTGTCGACATTTTCCTGCAACGAGCGCAAAGCCTGGGCATTGACATTCCGGGGCACCCCGGTCCGGTCATTCCAGGCGACCGCTGGCACACCGACATTGCCGACTTGATCGGCGGTTCGGCCGGGTCGGGATCGGCCATCTTCTTTTGTATGGCAACGATCGTGATCCGGCCCATCTGGCTGTGGTCCGGCGGTGCGTACGAGCGGTGCTGGCGGCCGATCCAGTCGGCGGCGACCCAGATCCGCTCCCGCCCGCGGCGGCGGTGGAACCGTCGGTGGGCAGCGCGCACGGGTTGGCCGGGATCACCGAATTCCTGCTTTGTGCGAGCCCGTACGATCCGGCGGCGGCGGCCGCGGTCGATGATTTCGTTGAGTTGCTGGTAAAACGGACCGAGTCGCTGTTGACGCGAATGGGCACCCGATTCACCTTGCCGCTGTCGGCGTCCTGGTGTCAGGGCCTCGCCGGCGTGGGACAGACCCTGCTGCGGGCGGGCGAGGTTCTGGACAACGTGGACCTGACTCGTCTCGCGTACCAAACCGGTGCCGCGGTCACCGATTTCCTTCCGCACATTATCGTGCCCATCCAGTGCTGTGGGCTGGTTGGGGCCGGCAATTTCCTCATGACCTCGCTCGCGTTGCGCGACGGAAACTGGGCGCCCGCCCAGGCGACCGCGGCGCACATTCTCATCCGTGCCGCCGGCCCGGCGAATCATCCCGTCCTCACCGCGAAATCCGTCGAAGACGGCAGCGCGTCGCTGGCCTTCGGAGTGGCCGGTGCGCTGGGATTCTTCCGCCGGCTGTCCCGCCACGGCGGACCTTTCAGCTTGCCGCTGTTTTCCTGACTCAGGCGGTCGCCGCGGTGACGCGGGCGGCGAGGGTGCGGGAGTGCGCGAGCAGTTCCAGCGGGCCTTCGATGGTGTACGGGACGCCCACCGCGGCGAGCGCGACGGCGAGCCACTCCCACGACTCGGCGGCGGTGACATAGCGGCAGTTGTGGCCATCGATCGGGGTCAGTGAGCCGGCCTCGGCGACCAGCCGCTCGGACACCATCTCGGCCGGTGCGGCGAACCGTACGACGCCTTGCCGGCTGGCGTCGGGGCCGCTGGTGGTCCGTTGGACGAAGCTTGCGGCGCCGTCTTCGGGCAGGTCACGGGCCCGGAAGGTGGTGCCGGACGTGGTCACCTCGGTGATCCGGTCCAGCCGGAAGGTGCGCCAGTCGGCCCGGTCGAGGTCCCAGCCGAGCAGATACCAGCGGCGGCCGAGCAGGATCTGCCGGTACGGCTCGACTCGCCGCCGGCTGCTGGTGCCGGCCCGGTTCCGGTACGAGAAGCGGACATCCTGGTGTGCGTACGCGGCCGTACTCAGCCGCCGAAGCACGTCCAGATCGAGCGTCGGCCCGCTCCGGGAGGCCGCCTCGGTGGACGCGGACACCGCTTCCAACCGGTGCCGCAGCGGCGCAGGCAACACCTGTTCCAGCTTGCGCAGCGCGTTGTCGGCGGCGCCCTCCACCTGCCCGAACGCGACCATCCGCAGGCCCAGCGCGGCGGCCACCGCCTCGTCGTCGGTGAACAGCAGCGGCGGCATGGCCCGGCCGGCGACCAGCCGGTAGTTGCCGCCCGGGCCGCGGGTGGGACACAGCACCGGATAGCCGAGCTCCCGGAGCCGGTCGATGTCCCGGCGGAGCGTACGAGGGGACGTACGCAGCCGCTCGGCGAGCTCGCCACCGGGCCAACTGCGACCGCTCTGCAGCACCGAGAGCAGCTCCAACATCCGGACGCTGGGTCCGTTCACGGGTTCCGACCTTTGTCCACAGGAGTTATCCACAGGGTCGTCCACAATTGTGGACACTATCTGGCCACAACTCAGCCTAGCGTGGATTTCATGGCTGAACACCTCACCGTCAGCGGCGCCCGCGAGCACAACCTGAAGGGCGTCACCGTCGCCATCCCGAAACGCCAGCTCACGGTCGTCACGGGGGTATCCGGATCGGGCAAGTCGTCGCTGGTTTTCGACACCATCGCGGCGGAGTCCCGGCGCCAGTTGAACGAGACGTTTCCGGCGTACGTCCGGCACCGGCTGCCGCACTACGGCCAGCCCGAGGTTGACTCGATCCAGCACCTGCCGGCCGCCGATCGTGGTCGACCAGAAACGGCTCGGCGGCACCTCGCGCTCCACAGTGGGGACGGTCACCGACATCCAGCCGTTGATGCGGCTGCTGTGGTCCCGGGTCGGCCGACCGTTTGTCGGCTATTCGAACGCATTTTCCTTCAACGAAGCCGAAGGCATGTGTCCGCGCTGCGAAGGCATTGGTCACGTACGTACGGTCGATGTTGGCCAACTGATCGACGAGAAGCGGTCGTTGAACGAGGGAGCGATCCGGTTCCCGACCTTTCACGTCGGCGGCTGGACGTGGCGTACGTTCGCGGAGTCCGGCCTTTTCGACGTGGATCGGCCAATTGACCGCTTCAGCGCCGATGAGCGGCACGCTTTCCTCTATGGTGTACCGGAAAAACTTGAAGGCGTGCTCGGCAGGTTCGAACGTATCTGGTTGCCGAAGGACGTACAAACGCTCAAGGGCAACACCCGGGAGGCATTTGAACGGGTAGTCACCGAAGGCACCTGCCTGGACTGCGATGGCGCCAGACTGTCGCAAAAGACCCTGTCCTGCCGGGTGAATGGCCGCAATATCGCGGAATGTTCGAACCTGGAGGCGGAAAACCTCGCCGAGGTCATCCGGAACGTGGACGCGCACGGCAGTGCGCCGGTGGTCGCCGCGCTGGTCGCGCAGTTGGACCGGCTGGTGTCGATCGGCCTCGGCTACCTGACGATGGCGCGGGCCACCGCGACGCTGTCCGGCGGCGAGTCACAGCGGGTGAAAATGGTGCGGCACCTGGGAAGCAGCCTTACCGATTTGCTCTATGTCTTCGACGAGCCGACGATCGGTCTGCACCCGGAAGACGTACGTCAGCTGACTGACCTGCTGCATGCCTTGCGAGACAAGGGAAACACGGTGCTGGTGGTCGAGCATGATCCGGCGGTGATCGCCACCGCCGACCACGTCGTCGACCTCGGGCCGGGCGCTGGCGAGCACGGCGGCGAGATCGTTTTCGCTGGCCCGGCAACGATTTTCACCACACCCCGGCCGGCCGGAGACTGCTCCGGCGGCCCCGGCTGAAGTCGGTCGTACGAGAAAGGACCGGTGTGCTGTCGGTCCGGGCTGCCACTGGGCACAATCTGCGAGGGATCGATGTCGACTTTCCGACCGGTGTCCTGACCGCCGTCACTGGTGTGGCTGGTTCGGGGAAAAGCACACTGGTACGCGGATATCTGCCGGCCGCGGTGATTGTCGACCAAACGGCCATCCGCGGCTCGAGACGATCGAGCCTGGCCACGTACGCCGGCATCCTGGATCCGATTCGCGCGTTGTTCGCGGCCGACAACGACGTGAGTGCCGGACTTTTCAGCCCCAACTCCGAAGGTGGCTGCCCGGGCTGTAACGGGCTGGGCGTCGTCTATTCGGATCTCGCGTTTCTGGACACCGTCGTCGCCACCACTTGCGAGCAGTGCGGTGGCAGCCGCTTCACCGAGGAAGCGCTGCGGCACCGGCTGCGAGGGCTGACCATCGCTGACGTTTTCGACCTGAGCGTGGGCGAAGCCGGCAAGGTCTTCCCGGAGCCAACCATCGCACGGGTGCTGGACCGGCTCGGCGAGGTCGGGCTGACCTATCTTTGCCTTGGCCAGACCCTGAACACACTTTCCGGCGGTGAGCGACAGCGTCTCAAGATAGCGGACGAACTCGGAAAACAAGGCCAGGTATATGTCTTCGACGAGCCGACCACCGGCCTGCATATGTCCGATGTGGACAGTCTGATCAGGCTGCTGAACCGGTTGGTCGACGGTGGCAGCACGGTGGTGGTGATCGAACACAACCTGGACGTCGTCAGCCAAGCCGACTGGGTGGTCGACCTCGGCCCCGGTCCCGGCCGGCATGGCGGGCGGCTGGTTTTCCAGGGCACGCCAGGTGATCTCGTACGAGCCGACCACTCCGTCACTGGTCGGCACCTGCGCGCGTACGCCGGCTAGCTTGACCTTGCCCCCGAGGGTAGGGGTCGACTATGAACCCTCGTCGCTGATGAGGGGGAGAAAATGTCGCATCTCGTGGATTTCGTTGGGCAAACGGCCGACAAGTGGGGGATTCCGGCGGTAGCTGTCGGAGTCTGGGCCGGCGGTCAGGAGTGGGACGCATGTCATGGCGTGACCAGCCTGGAGAACCCGCTGCCGGTCGATAGAGACACGATTTACGCGCTGGGCTCGGTCTCCAAGACCGTCACGGCCACCATGGTGATGCGCCTGGTCGCGGACAGACTGGTCGAGTTGGACGCACCCGTACGCCGTTATGTGCCTAACTTGAAGGCATTCCCTTCAAGCAGGCCGTTGGGCGCTGGGCGCTGGGCGCTGGGCGTTGGAGAACTATCTCGGCCTGGTCGACCGCGACCCCGAGCCGATCGCGTACGACCCGGTGCGGGCCAGCGACTACGTGGGCATGAACAGCACGCGGATCACTGTTTTGATCAACTCAGCCGCGGCCCTGAGCCGTTTTTTGTAGCCAGGTTGTTAGGGAGATACCCGAACAGGCGCATCAGATGGGCGTGAGCGTGGCGCAACCATCATGACTCCCAGGTGAATCCGAGCAAGGCCTGCATCACCGCCAAGGTGACCAACTCCGCACCGGTCAGCTTCGGCGCGATGCCCACCTCAGGTCGCCACGGCGCCAGCCCAGGAGACTGTCTGAGCAGTCGTCTACCGTCACCTACAGTGCGGTAGCGAGGGTGTCCAGGTTGTTCGTCACAAACGATCATGGACGCCCTCGCCACAACTTCTGCGCAGGCCACGCCCTTGGCATAGGTCATCTACAGTAGCGGTCGACAGGCGCGGATTTGGTGGGTGGCGGCAAGGGGTGTGGGCCGCCGGGTGTGGTGGTGCCCGGCGGCCGGGTGGATTTTCTATGCGGCGAGCTGGTTGATGCCGCGGATGGGTCTTCGTTCGCGGTCAACGTACGCGGGCGGTAGGAATTCAACAATTCCGTCGACGATGCGTACGTCCCAGCCGCCGTGGTGCACTAAACGATGGCAGCGATCGCAGAGAAGTACGCAATTGTCAAGGCAGGTATGCCCACCATCGGCCCAGTGCTGCACGTGGTGGCCCCGTGTCCAGCGGGGTGGTCGGCCGCATCTGGCGCAGCCTTTGTCTCGCGCTATCAAGGCTTTGCGTAGGGCTGGTGTGATGAGTCGTTCGTTGCGTCCGACATCCAGCGGTACGCTGTCGCTGCCCAGCACCATCGGGATGATGTCCGCGTCACACGCCAGCCGGCGGACGCCTTCGGGGGAAATCGGTGCGCCACTGTGCGGATAAGCGACACCGAGCCGGTCCCGCAGCATGTCCCACGTCATCGTAATAGTCAGATGCGGCCGCTCCGCACCCTGGATGGGGAGTTTCCCGGAGTCCGCGATCAGATTCAGGGCCTCCGCGAGCGCGTCCCCGTTGCGCTCGGACACTGACCGCTGATCAGGGGTGCCGTTCTCGGCCGGGCGGGGTTTGGCCAGGGGGCTGAGGATCTCGCTGAAGGTCCCGGTTTCGCCGCCGATGGAGCCACTGAAGTTCAGTCGTCCGTCTGTGCCGGTGTGGAGGGATAGTTCTCGGCGTGGTGTCTCGTTTTCGTGTTCGGAGGGCGCGGGTCCGTCGGGGTCCAGGTGATCATGGATGCGCCTGCCGACTTTGGCTAGGCCTGGTGCGGTGTACCGTTTCGCGTGCTCCACCAGCGACGCTTCGGCTTCTTCACGGTCTTTGATGGTCACCCTGGCCGGGAGCCTGGTCACGACCCCAACAATCGTGTCGATTTGGGAGTCGGCGAGCTCCCCGCGGCGCATCGCTTCACTGGCGATGCTGAGTGTGGGTGCGAGTGTTTCCCCGGTGAGGGCTTGGCTGGGGCACAGGTTCAGGGCCCGTTTGTAGCGTCGGGATGCCTCGGTGGGGGACAGTCGCAGGAGGTCTTGCAGCATGCCCAGGGTGTTGCGGTGCCCGAGCGTCTTGCCGACGTTTCCCCGGTGGATCGCCGCGACAATGTCCCAGCACCTCGACCTGCAGCAGCCGGACCGCTTTTTCTTTCTCCTGCAGCAACTCACCAAGCTCGTCCGGGTCACACCTCCAGAGCTCTGGAGAGGTGACTTCGTCGCCGGCGGCCATGACATCAATTCTACCGCCGGCACCGACAATATGGCCGCGTACGGGCAATCAGGAAATGGATACTTTCACAATAATCCCAACGAAACATAGAGCGCGGGTTCAACTCCGACGTACGAGCGAGAGGGCTGATTCTCCGGAATTGCTAGCCTATGACGCTTGGGACGGCGACGTATATCCCCGTCGGCGAGACGTTACCTGGGCGTACGGGCGATAGAGGGGCAACACCACTCGATCAATCAATTGGGTCACGTATTCGTCATCGAGCGCCAGGTCCATAAGGACCGTACGGGCGAACATCATCGACACAGCGACCGTCGTGACCAGGTCGTCCGCGGCGGCGTCTGGGCGTAGTTCGCCGCGGGTGATGGCGCGGCTGAGATCACCGCGACCATGATCTTCTGGTCGCGGGCGACGATGCTGGCTCGTACGAGGGTGCCGAGATCGGCGTTGTCGCGGAGGGCGGTCAAAAGTCCGGCCAAAATCCCGGGTTCGAGGCGGTTCGCGAGGGCACGGGCGTGGACTATGAGATCTCCACGTAAGGTTCCAGTGTCGTCGATGCCATCGGGGCCGGTGAGCGCCTCCCGGATCGCGGCCATGACCAGCGACGTTTTATCAGGCCAGCGGCGGTAAATCGAGGTGCGGGCGGTGCCGGCCCGGGTGGCGACCGCGGCGATGCTCAGCCGGTCGAAGCCGATTTCGCCGAGCAGTTCCAGTGTCGCCGTGCCGATCGCCGCATCCAGGTCAGGATCCTGTGTACGTCCCATTACCCTCCTTTGCGCTACAGTAGTGTAGCGCAATCGAGAGGGGTACGAGATGAAAACGCATGTGGTGGTCGGGGGCACCGGCGGCACCGGGACGGCGTTGGTTAGCGAGCTGCGGGGTCGTGGGCTGCCGGTTCGTACGGTCAGCCGGCGTGGTGGCAGCGGGTCGGATGGGGTGGAAGCGGTGGCGGCCGACGCTTGCGATGCCGCTCGGATGCGTGCGGTCTGCGCGGACGCGGCCGCGGTTTACCACTGCGTACGGCCGCCATTGCCGGTGTGGCGATCGGTCTATCCGGAGGTCAACCGGTCGCTGGTGACCGCTGCCGGGGCGGCCGGCGCGGTGCTGGTTTTCGCTGACGACACGTGGATGTATGGCAAGGTCGACGGCCCGATGACCGAGGACCTGCCGTCGCGGCCGGTGAGTGGGCTCGGGGTCATGCGGGCGTGGATGGCCGACATGCTGTTGGCCGCTCACTACCGAGGCGACGCCCAGGTCGTGGTCGCAAGAGCCGGTGAGCTTTACGGCCCGCGCGTTGACTCGGTGCTCGCTGGCAGCCTGTTCGGGCGGGCGGTGGCTGGCCGCAAGCCGATGTGGTTTGGCGACCCCGACCAGCCGGATCATCACGCCCACCTACATCAACGACTTCGCCCAGGGATTGGCCAGTGTTGCGGCGGATCCTGAGGCTTGGGGCGAGGTGTGGCACGTGCCGCACGGGGCGCCGATCACCGGCCGGGCATTCGCCGGCGTGCTGTGCGGCCAGGTTGGTCGGGCCGCTGGCGTACGCACCCTTTCCAGCCGGACTGCGAAAATGCTCGGACTGGTGTCGACGGTGGCTCGGATCGGCAGCGAGGTGCTTTACCAATTCGAGCAACCTTTCGTGGTGGATTCCAGCAAATACCACAAAAGATTCGACGCGGACGCGACACCTTACGAGACTGGAATCGCCGAGACCCTCGCCTGGTATCGGCTCAACGGCGGCAAGTCACTGATGATCCCGAGCAGCTAGTGTCTGGGTGCCCAGCACGGTGAGCAGCGCGAGGCGTTCGGCGTCTGGGCTGTCGGGTTCGGCGGTGTAGATCATGATCCGCAGGTCGCTGCCGGCCACCGTCAGGATGTCGCAGTCGAGCGTCACCGGACCAACATCGGGATGGTGAATGGGTCTTGCGGGCCGCCTCGTGGCTGCCGACTGTGCCGGTGTCCCAGAGCTCGGCGAACCGCTCGCTGCGGGTCTGCAGGTCAGCGACCAGTTGCCGGAGCCGTTGGTCAGCCGGATAGCGGCCAGCGGCGGCACGCAGGTCGGCGACCTGGGCGGCTTCCAGTTGGCGCCGGGCTTGCGCGGTCGGTTGGACGCGGTTGACTGGGCCGAGGAACGTACGCCAGACGCCGTTGCGTTCGTTGCCGCGCAGCTCGGACGGGTCGCCCATCAGTGCGGCGAACGGCTGGTTGGCGACCAGCAGCGTCCAAGTCGCGTCGTAGACCGCGACGGGGGTGCCGGTCAGCCGGTCCAGCATCCGCTGGACGCTCGGCGTGACGTGCGCCGGGACGGTGTCCCGTCCTGGCGCGGCGAGGCCGGCCAGCTCGAACAGGTGACCGCGCTCGGTTCGGTTCCGGCCAGCAGCGGAGTGCCCGGACCAGGGCCTCCACGACCTGCGCCGACGGGTTGGCGGCGCGGCCCTGCTCCAGCCGGGTGACGTAGTCGACCGAAATGCCGGCCAGCAGGGCCAGTTCCTCCCGGCGCAGCCCGGCGGCGCGTCGGTGACCGCCGGTGGGCAGCCCGGCCGCCGCTGGCGTGACCCGGTCGCGCCACCGTCGTACGGCCTGCCCGAACTCGGTCGCTGTCATATTGACAAGTGTGCGCCGAAAATCGCTGGCCTGCCTGGTATCGGCAGTCCCAGGAAGACGGGTCGACTGGCTGGCAGCACGGCCCGGTCGCAGTCTTGGGGGCATGAAAACAATGCTGATTACCGGAGCGAACAAGGGTCTCGGCTTCGAGACCGCCCGCCAACTCATCGCCGCTGGGCACACAGTCTACCTCGGCAGCCGGGACGCCGATCGGGGCCGCCAGGCGGCCGAAAAGATCGGCGCCCGAATGGTTGTCATCGATGTCACGGACGATGCGTCGGTGGCCGCTGCGGTCCAGACGATCGAGGCCGACGGCGGATTGGACGTGTTGATCAACAACGCCGGCGTGGAGGGGCGTACGCCCGATGGGGGGGGGAGTCGTCGGTGCGGCCGACGAGACCGCCGACCAGATGCGGACTTTGTTCGAAACAAACGTCTTCGGCCTGGTACGGGTGACGCACGCGTTCCTGCCGCTGCTGCAGCGCTCCGCCGCGCCGGTGGTGGTCAACCTCAGCAGCGGGCTCGGCTCGCTGGCCGCGGTCACCGCTCCCGGACTGCCGACCTTCGGCTATCCCGGGATCGCTTACCCGGCCTCGAAAACCGCGGTCAACATGATCACTGTGCAGTATGCGAAGGCTCTTCCGAACATGCGCGTCAACGCGGTGGAGCCGGGTTACACCAAAACGGATTTGAATGCGAACACCGGCATCCAGACCGTCGAGGAAGGCGCCGAGATTATCGTACGGATGGCCCAGATCGGACCCGACGGCCAGACCGGCGGCTATCTCAGCGCGCACGGCCCGATTCCTTGGTGACGGGGCTGGAACGTGACGGTGATGGACTTCTCGGCTGCCAGCAGGGATAGTCATTTTTTTGCGGTGATGTCGGTGGTGATACCGAAAAGTCCTCTCATGGGTGGAAAGGGAAATTGTGCCGCAAACCCTGAACCGGTTCAGCCCCGCTGTCGCATCGATGGCCGCCGAATGCCCGGACATGTCGGCGCTGCGGCTGGTGTTGGCGGGCAAGGACTGGAGCGGGGCCGTCGAACGGGCCACCCACGCGTTGCGGACGCCACCCTGCCGGACCGAGCCGGCCTGTCTCGTACGCGCCTTCGCGGTGTTCGTCTACGCCGGCCAGCTGACCCTCGCCGATGAGCTGGCTGAACCGTTGCGTCGAACGGCAACCGACGCGCCCGCACTTGCGGACACGATCGTGCTGCTCAACGGGCGGTTGGCGGGCCGTCGAGGCGACCTCGATGGAGCCTTGGACGCCTACCAGAAGCTGGGTCGGTCCGCCGCCGACCCGACGCTGCGGCTACTGGCGCGCGGCGGCGGCGACCGAGCTGGCGGCCCAGCGTGAGGACCCGGACCTCGCGGCCGCGCTGATCACTGGGTCGGAGCTGGAGGCGGCGCTGCGGGCCGGGGTGACCTGCGCGCCGTTCCTGCGGATCGGCCGGGCGGCCATGCACCGATGCAACGGAAATTTCGGGGCGGCGCTGTCCGACTATCTTGATGCTGGACGGAAATTCGGAGCACGTGGCATTCGCGGCCCGGCGGTCTCCTGCTGGCGGTCGAACGCGGCGCTGTGCGCGCACGCGACCGGCCGGCAGCGGCTTGCCACCGTGCTCGCCCGGCAGGCATACACCGCCGCGAGTGGCTGGGCCGAGCCGTACGCGCTCGGGCGGGCCACTTTCGTGCTGGGCGTGGTGGATGGCGGCAGCGCTCGTACGGACCTATTTTCCGATGCCGCCGAGCTGTTCGAGATCGCGCGGGCGCCGGCCGAACAGGGCGCGGTGCTGTACGAACTGGGCTGCCGGCTCGCCGCCGATCGGCCGGCAGCCGCCCGGCAGCGGTTGGAGCGGGCTCGCGGATTGTTTGTCGCGGTGGGAAACGGTGTGCGGGCCGCCCGGGCCGACGACCAGCTGCGGCGGCTGCCGACCCGGTCGCCGACCGGCCGGCTGTCGGTGATGGAGGTCAAGGCGGTCCGGTTGGCCGCCGCCGGTTACACGAACCGGCAAATCGCCAACAAGCTCTTTCTGGCCGTACGCACCGTCGAGGCGCACTTGTCGCGGGCGTACGCCAAGCTCGGCATCGCCGGTCGTGAGGACCTCGCGTGGTCGGCGGCGCCGATCCGGTCGGTACGACCGTAGAGACGGCGCGGGGAAGCGGTCGAATAATGGTCCGCACATTCTCCACGGGAGGTCAAAAATGACCAGACGTTGGACAGTCGCGGCGCTGTTGGCGGTCGCGATGGCAGTCACCGGAGCCGGATTCTCGGCCGCGGCGGCGGCGATCAACCACACGGTCACCTTCGTCAATCAGACCGGGCAGACGGTGTGGATCGGCAGCACGGTGAACGCCGATCGCTCGGTCAATTTCGCTGGCCTGCCGACGCTCGCGAACGGCCAGTCCGCAACGATCACCATTCCGGAGACCACCGACCCGGGCCATTGGCGCGGCAAGTTCTTCGCCCGGCAGGGGTGTTCGGGCAATTCCGGCTCCAGTTTTCACTGCCAGGTCGCCGACTGCGGCCCGTACGCCGACCGGTGCAGCCTCGGCGAACAGCCGGCGAGCCTCGCCGAATTCAACTTCGACAGCTCCGACGGTTTGGCGCCCTGGTACGACGTGAGTTACGTCAACGCATTCTCGGTGCCGATCACCATTGAGCCGGTTAACGCGACCACGTCCTGCGGCACCGCTGGCTGCCCGGAAAACCTGCTGCCGTACTGCCCCTCCGCCTACCTGCAGCACTGGCCGGACGGCCGGCCGATGAATGCGTCAATCCGAACCGGGACGCGCAAACGGACTACAGCGACGCGATCAAATCGCACTGCCCGAAGGCGTACGCGTGGTCGAAACAAGACCAGGAGCCTGGCAACCAGGTCGTTTATCAGTGCAACTCGTGCAACGGCTTCCGAATCACCTTCCATCAGGTCTGATGGTCAACCCTCTTTTTCCCCGAAAGGTTGGTGAATCCACGTGCCCAGACTGCGTAGGTACGCGGCTGTTCTGGCCATCGCGGTCGCTTTCGTCGCGGCCACCGCGAGTCCCGCATCCGCCAGCATTCCCATCGGTCAGCCGATAAACGGCATCTCCACCTGGTACAACGACGCTGGTTACGGCGCTTGCGGCACGCAACTCAACGCCGCGACCGACTGGTTGGTGGCCGCGCCGTACGCATACTGGACGACCGCGAACCCCAACAACGACCCGATTTGCAACCTCTCGATCGAGGTGACCTACCAGGGCAACACGATTCGCGTTCCGGTGCGGGACAAGTGCCCGAGCTGCGACGCCTCGCACATCGATCTCAGCGCGCCGGCCTTCGGATCGCTGGCCAACCGTGACATTGGCGTCATCCAGGTCACCTGGAAGTTCGTCAACTAGTCTGTCTTGCCGGCCCGCTTCGCCCTTGGTTGGGGCGGGCCTGTCAATTAAATTCGCGAGAAGAATGTCATCAGTTCACGGCGGCCGGCGATGCCCAGCTTGCGGTAGACCCCGGACAGGTGGAATTCGACCGTACGCACCGTGAGCGACTCTTCCTCGGCGATCCGCCGGTTGCTGTGGCCGGCCCGCGCGAGCGCCGCGATCTTGCGCTCCTGCCGGGTCAACGCCGCCACCCCGGTGCCGTTCACGATCCGGTGCCAGGTGGCGTCGGCACGCTGTTTCCACAGCCGGTAGCCGCCGCTTTCCGCGCGTACTTTCTCCACCAGCCGGACCGCTTCCCGGCGTTTTCCGGCCGCCGCGAGGGCCAACGCGAGATCGTGCCGGACGCGCAGCAGCAGTTCCCCGATCGCCTGGCTGCCCACCAGCTCCTCCTCCTCCGCCTGCTGCAGCAGCGGGAGGTCACCGCCGATCGAGACCGCCAGCGCATGCGTCGCCACGCCGATCGCGCGGCGGCTGCCCCAGCGCTCGGCGGCCATCGATTCCTGCCGGGCCAGCGCCTCCGCGAACACCGTTCTTCCCATCGCGTACGCGCAAAGCGCCGCCCGCGACCGCCACGGCAGCACCGCCGGGCACGTCACCGCTCGCTCGCCGAGCGCTCGGCCGCAGGCGAGCCAGTCGGCGTACGTACGCGAGGTCGAGGCGGTCGGCGGCGGCGTGCAGGGTGGCGCGGGCAGCCAGCAGGTCGATCCGCTCCGCAGCGTCGTCCAGCGCGCCGACGAACCCGGCGTCCAGCAAGTCGTCGTACGCGTCCTGCACCTCGCCGGCGTCCGCGAGCGCGGCCACCCGCCAGGCCAGCGCCAGGTCCCGCAGGCCCGGTCGGACGCCCCGGTCAAGTGCTCCGGCGAGCAGTTCCGCGGCCCTGCCAGGCTCTCCCACCAGTCCGGCCAACCGGCCGCTGAGCAGCGCCAACGCGTCCCGATCGCGGGTCGGCACGGCTCGGCCGAGGCACTCCCAAGCGTGCCGCAGAGCCTGCGTGGCGTACCCGATCTCGTCGGCCGCGAACAGCACGACAATGGCGAGCCAGAACGCCTCCAGTCGCCATCGTGGCGCGGCCAGCACCCGACGCGCGGCGGCCACCGCGGCTTCCCGCTGAGCTCCGCGATTGGTCATCATGACAGCCATAAGCGCGTCTTGGCTGTCGGAACAGAGGCCGCCTGGCACGTGGATCAGCTCGCCGAATCGCTGCCGGTGGCCGGCACTGGCTCCCTCGATCGCCGCGGTGACGATCACGTCTGCCTCGCCCCAGCGGCTCTGCCCGGCCAGCCGGGCGTGCGCTGCCCTTGCTTCGTCAAATGCCGCGTCCACCGTGGTCATATCGCTGCCGTCATCTCGCACATCTCCCGGCGAAAACGCGTGCGATGTCGCGTCATGTGAAAATGTTTCCAATTTCGCAACGTATATCGCGAAATACCCGCTGTCAACGTCCTTCGGGAATTGTTCGAAAATGACGGACAAAACGGACGGTGATCAGGATTTTTCGTTAACTTCACGCGGAAGGGAAAGGTAATTCCGCGGTTAATGTGACAGGTTCGATAATAGCCGCGCGACGCGCATAAATGCCCGGCGGTCGGCCGTCGTCAGGCCGGACAACAGCTGGTCCTCGGCGGCCTGGATGCGCGCTCGGGCGGACCGGCGGACTTTCTGGCCCTGTGCGGTGATCGCCAGCAGGCGGGACGCGGCGGTCCTGCGGGTCGGGTTCGCGGGTGATGTGGCCGGCGGCCTGGAGTGCGTCGAGGGTGCTGATGATCCGGGTCTTATCGGCCCCGATGGCGGTGGCGAGCGCGGCCTGGGTCCGGATCGGGCTGTCGTCCAGGACGCTGAGCACCGAATATGCCCACATCGAGATGCCGTGTTCGGCGAGGATCGGCAGCTCCATCGCGATCAGGGACTCGACCAGTGGGTGCAGCATCGCGGCGAGGTCGCGGCGGTCGGCATCCATGTCGCTCAGGATACCGATTGACAGATCGTACGCGCAGATAGATCATAAGCACATGCCTACTAATGAGCTTCACGCGTACGACCGGCTGGCAACGCAGGTTGATCTGGTCGCGTTGGACGCCCAAGCGGTACGCACCAGCATCGACCTTGTCAGCCACCTCACCCACGCCGATCTCGCCGCGCCAACTCCCTGCGGGGAGTGGACGTTGCGGGAACTGCTTAGCCACATGATTGCCCAGCACAACGGATTCGCGTCCGCGGCGGAGGGCGGCACCGATCCGCGGGCATGGGCGCAGCGGCCGCTGAGTGACCATCCGATCGAGGAATACCGAGCGTCCGCGGAGCGGTTGATGGCGGCCTTCGCGGCCGAGAACATCCTGGAAAAACGGTTCGCGCTACCGGAAATCAATCCGGCGGCGACCCTCACCGCGGCGATCGGGATCTGCGCGCATTTCATCGACTACGTCGTTCATTCCTGGGACGTCGCGAAGACTCTGGGCCGGCCGGTGGAATTCGAGGCGGAACTGCTCAAAGTCGGAGTCACGGTCGCCCAAACCGTGCCGTCCGGTGCGGCACGCCTCTCGCCGGACGCCGCATTCGGGCCGGAGGTGACCTGGTCCGGCGGATCGGACCTCGACCACATCGTCGCGCTGCTCGGCCGTTCCCCGCACTGGCCCGACGAAGGCTGACATTCGCGAGCCGGAGGTCGTCCGCGAGTAGCAGTACGGCTCATCCCGCCGCGCGACGCATTCGGCTGTCTTTCTGGGAATCGTGAACACGTCTCGATTCCCAGAAAGGAAGAGAATGCGCAGAACCAGACGCGTAGGCGTACTGGCGGTGGCGCGCTCGTCGCGGTGACGGCGTTGGCGGCCGCGGCCGCGCCTACGCAGGTGGCGACAGCTTTGCTGACCGCGACAGCGCCGGCTCAAGCCACCACCGCACTGCTGGCCGGCACTGCGCGGCCCACCGTCGCCTGGGGTGTGTGTCCGCCGGATATCGCCGCCGAGCCGGGCGGCGACGCGCTGCGGTGTGGCTCGATTTCGGTGCCGCTGGACTACCGCAACCCACAGGGGCGGCAGATTTCCGTTGCGGTATCGAAACTTCCAGCGATCGCCGGCGGGCAACGGCGCGTGGTGTCATGCTGCTGAACCCGGGCGGTCCGGGCGGTCCCGGGCTGGATTGGCCGCTGGAGGTGGGCGGGCTGGCGCCGGCCAGCCTGTTGCGGACGTACGACCTGATCGGGTTCGATCCGCGCGGACTCGGCCGCAGCACGCCACAAACCTGCGGCACGACCCCGGACCAGCAAAGCATCTTGCCGCCGTATCCGACCTCCGCCGGGTTCGCCGCGGACGCGGCCAGCCAGAAACAGCTCGTTCACCAGTGTTTCGCGCGCAGCGGTCGGTCCTGCCGTACCTCACCACCGCGAACACCGCTCGCGATATGGACCAGATCCGGATCGCCTTGGGGGAGCCGAAAATCTCCTACTTCGGGTTCTCGTACGGAACGTACCTGGGTGCGGTCTATTCGACGCTGTTCCCGGCCCGAACCGATCGGGTCCTGCTGGACAGCTCCGTCGGTCCGCGGCTGGTGTGGCGGGACCAGTTCCGCGGCTTTGGGCCGGCGAACGAACTTCGCTTTCCCGACTTCGAGAAATTCGCCGCGGCGCACCATGACACGTACGCGCTCGGCGCGACCCCGGACGCCGTACGCGCGACTTACTTCCGGTTTGGCGGCGAAGCTCGACGCGCACCCGCAAGAAGACCTGACCGGCAACAGTTTCCGTAACACCACCCGCGTGGCCCTCATCAGCGATGACAACTTTCCTGAGTTGGCGCAGATGTGGCAGCAGGTCGACAAGAACGGGACGGTGAAACGTACGGCACTGGCCGACCAGCCGGATGACTCCAGCACGGCTGTGCTGCTGAGTATCATCTGTGGAGACACGTCATGGACGAAGGACCTCGCCACGTACCAAGCGGACAGTGTCCGTGACGCGAAGCGCTACCCGATTTCCGGCGCGATGGCGTCGAATGTCTGGCCATGCGCTTTCTGGCCGGTGGCCCCGAAAGAGCCGCTGGTCAAGATCACCGCGGACGGTCCGTCGAACATTCTCGTGATGCAGAATCTGCGCGACCCGGCAACCTACTATCCCGGTGGCGTACAAATGCGCGCGGCACTGGGAAATCGGGCTCGGCTGGTGAGCGTGGACCAAGGCGGTCACGGTGTCTATCTGCTGAGCCAGAATGCCTGTGCGGCCGATATCGCCACCCAGTTCCTGGTCAGCGGAGCATTCCCGGCACAGGACAGGTTCTGTACGGGCACCACAGGATCGCCCAATGGGGATCGAGGAAGCGCTATCAAGCGAATAGAGGCAAGCGACCGCCTCTTCTGACGACCGATATCACCGGAGGGCATTGATTTTGTCTCGCAGGTTTTCGGCGTCTTCGTCGCGTCCTTGCTGCCGACAGAGATCCAGCGCCTCCTGCCACACCTCGCGGGCGTGGTCGTACTGGCCGAGAGACTCGTACGGATGGCCGAGCCGGTCCAGGGTGGATGCCAGCAGGTAAGTCGAGCCAATGCGGCTGAGCAACGCAAGGGCCGACCGGTAATGCTCGACGGCCTGATCGTGGTGTCCGGTTTGGTGGGCGATGTAGCCGAGGCTGTCCAGCGTCGTCGCCTGTCCCTCAAGAGCGTCATGGCGACGGAACAGCTCGAGCGCGGCATGGCAGTGCTCGCGGGCCTGGCCGTGGTCGCCGAGCTGTGCGGCGTACCAGCCGGCGGCATTGAGGGCGCCGGCTTCCCAGAAGGGATTGTCGAGCGTACGACAGAGTCGTAGGGCTTGGATGGCGTGATCGTGCGCCTTGCCGATGTCTCCGCGCGTCATCCACGCGGCGGCAAGGGTCCGGTCCGGTGAGTGTGTGCCTGGTTCGTGTCGTCCTGGTGTTGTTCGGCGAGCGCGAGGGTCTGGTGGAGGTGGTCGATCGCCTCGTCGTGCTCGCCCAGATCGGCGTGCGCCCGGCCGAGCAGCCGGTGGGCCAGGATGTGGGCGGTCGGGTTGGCGAGGTGCAGGGCGGCGGCCAGGCCGGTCTGCCAAATCGCCAGCCGGTCGCGGAGTTGCCCACGCCGGCGCAGGAAGGGCTCCACGGTCCAGGTCAGGCCCCAGACGCACTGGTGCCATTCGTGGCTGATGGCGGTCTCTCGGGTCGCCAGCAGACAACGGTATTCGCTGTCGAACCAGGTCAGCGCGGACTGGTCGTCGGGCGGCGAGTACGCGCGAGTGCCGGGCACCGGTTGCGTCAGGCTGATCGGCTCGCGATGCGGATTGAGCTGCCGGTCGGCGTTGTGGGCAGTGTGCAGGTAAAAGTCGCAGAGGCGGCGCAACGCCGAGATTCGTCGTTCTTCGGGCAGCAACTTCGCGATATCGCTGGCGTAGTGCCGAATCAGATCGTGCATTCGATATCGGCCGTCGGCGCTCTGGGTGATCAGCGAGGCCTGTTCCAGGCCACCCAACAGTTTTCTGGTGTCGCTCGGGTCGTGGTGCATCAGGCTGGCGGCGGCGGCGAGCCCGATGTCCGGTCCGGGCGCGATGCCGACCAGCGCGAACGTCGTTCGCTGAGGAGGCGTGAGCGCACGATGTGACCAGGACAGTACGGCTGGCAGGCTGGCGGTCGGATCGTCGTCGGCCAGCGCGTCCAGTCCGAGGTCGCGCAGCTCGTCGGCCAGTACGGCCAACGGCAGCCGCGGGCGGACCTGCGCGTGCGCGGCGATAATGCTCAGTGCCAACGGAAATCCGCCGCACAACTCGATCAGTTGCTCCGCCGCGGCCGGTTCGGCCGCCACCCGGCACTCGCCGAGCCGGTTGGTGAGCAGGGCGCCGGCCTCGGTCTCGGACAGCGCGTCAAGCGGTACGTGTTGGGCCGCGTGCCGGGTGATCAGGCCAGTCAGCCGGGTGCGGCTGGTGACCACCACGGTGCAGGTTTGGCCGCCAGGCAACAACGGGACGATCTGGCCGCTGTCGGTGGCGTTGTCGAGCACCATCAGCATCCGCTTGTCCGCCACCAGATCGCGGAACATCGCGGCCCTGGCATGCGGGTCGATCGGGATACGGTCCGGCCCGACGCCCAGCGCGTCGAGAAATCCGCGGACAGCGGTGGCCGGGTCCATCGGTGCGGTGTCCGGGCTGAAACCCCGCAAATCCACGAAAAGTTGGCCGTCTGGGTATTGGTCGGCATGCCGGTGGGCCCAGTTCAGCGCCAACCATGTCTTGCCGATCCCACCGGATCCGGCAATGGAGGAAATACGGACGGTGTCGTCGGCCAGTGCCGCGTCCAAGTGCGCCAAGGCGTCCTCCCGGCCGACGAACCCAGTCGGCGCGGCGGGCAGTTGCCGGGCGGGTCGAGGTGTCGTCTCGCTGGTGGCATTGGCCGTACCGACCGAAAGACGCACATCGGCGGGCGCCAGGAGTGACTCGTCGTTGCGCAGTACGGCCAGTTCGAGCTCACTGAGCGCCGGACCGGGATCGATCCCGAGCTCGTCGCGCAGCTTCGCCCGTACCCGCTGGCACACCTGCAGCGCATGACCGGCCTGACCCGACCGGTAGAGCGTGAGGACGAGCTGGCTGGCCATCCGCTCCCGCATCGGATGCGCCTCCAGCAGGCTGGTCAACCCGTCGATCAGGCTCCGGTGCAGCCCGAGGCGCAGCAAGGCGTCGGCCCGGTCCTCCAGTGCGAGCAGCCGAGCCTCTTCGAGATTTCCGCACAGCCGCAGTCGTACGTCCGAGGACACCGCGCCGTCCAGTGCCGTTCCCCGCCACAGCCGCAAAGCGCGGTCGTACAGCCCGACGGCGATCTCGTCCGTGGCGGCTTCGCGGGCTTGCCCGAGCGTCGCGACGAAGCGGTGTGCGTCGACCAGTTCTGGATCGATGTTCAGCCGATATCCCGAGCCTTCGCTGACCAACGCCACCCCGTGCGCGAGCCCGTCGGCGGCCGCGATCGTCGCCCGCAGCCGGGAAATCCGGCCGTGGATGGCGGTCCGCGCCGACGCCGGCGGGTCTTGTGGCCAGGACAGGTCCACGAGTCGTTCGGTCGAGATGACCCGGTTCGCCTCCAGGAGCAGGACGGCGAGGACCAACCGCTGTTTCGGCGGCCCGAGTTCCAGCCGCCTGGGACCCGACCACGCTTCAACGCAGCCCAATACGCCGAACTCGATTTCCTGGTGCGCCACCACGACCCCAACCTAAGTGGTCAGCGTGGTGTTTCACAGTGCCGGAACGGACGGTCTGATCGTTCTGGACAGGATCGTGTTAGCGAGGTGTTAGCGGCCCGGGGGAACACTCCGCTCATGATCGCGCTCGAGCTGCTCCCGCTCGGTGTCACCGCTGGTCGTACGGGCGCGGCTGGTCGCGGCCACGGTGGTCCGAGACACCCATGACTCCGACCTGTGTTCTGGAGGCCGCCGTGGTTGATCAAACGTGCGGTCGCTTTGCTCGCGGACGTGGTGCCTGGCGTTGTCGTACGCCGGCTGCGTGGTTAGCGGATTTGTCCAGTAATTCCCGACGGAATGGAGACCACATGTCCCTCGCGAAATTGTCCGACGCCGCCGTCCGGTGGCTGCTGCCCCGTACGACCGCGGCCGCGTGTCGCCCGCCGGACCCCTGTGACAGCTGCGCGAACCCCGTTCGCGTTTGTTACAACGGCCGCATGAACACGATAAAGTACACGTTGAAGGTCAACAACTGTTCGGGCCAGTGCGTCGTCGGCAAAAAGCAGGTTTGCTGGATCGGAGACCCGGGCCGAATCTGCTAGCTTCGATCTCTCGCGCTGCTCACCGCGCCGATGGAGACCCGGTCGCGGCTGGGCACCCGCCGGGTCCTCGCCGCCGAGGCACGCAAGGTCGCCGTGGACACTTTCCTTCGCGCGTACGCCGTCGACTGACAGCGCAACATGCGGTCCCGCAGTCCCTTGTCGCTGGGCACTGATGCGTGGAAATCGCGTAACGGCGGGGTATTCCTCCCTCGGGGGTGGTCTGGTCTTTCCTTCCGGGCGCGCAGGGGATGGCACTACGCCGAGCGCAGGCCACGACATGATCGCGTTCGACTACCGCGAGTGCGGTCCCGATGGTGAACCGCGGGTTGTTCATGTCGGCCAGGAAGACGACTATCCTCATCACTCGGGGGTAGGGCAGTGCCGATTGCGGGGCTCAAGGCCAAAAATATTGCCTCCGACGGACCCTCGCCGGCGCTCCTTCCTACCGTTAGAACGGTGGTGGTGGGTATTCGTCGTTGGGTGTGACGTCGTAGGTGCGTCCGGTGGGCTGGTCCAGAGGAATCGGCCTGGTGTTGGTTGGGTGACGGTCCAGCCGTGTTCTTTGATGTCGTTGTGGAATTTGCAGGCTGGTCCGGTTGCTGTCGTACGCGGTCTTTCCTTCCGGGCGCGCAGGGGATGGTGTG
>NZ_WOTO01000014.1 GCF_010993775.1 Fodinicola feengrottensis
GGTTCTCGTGGTCGACGACGAGCAGACGCTGGCTGAGCTGATCTCGATGGCGTTGAGGTACGAGGACTGGGAAGTACGCAGTGCCGGCGACGGTGGCGCGGCCATCCGGGTGGCCCGCGAGTTCCGGCCGGACGTCGTCGTACTCGACGTGATGCTGCCGGACATCGACGGCCTGGAGGTGCTGCGCCGGATGCGCGCCGACACTCCCGGATTCCGTGCTGTTCCTGACCGCGAAAGATGCCGGGCATGAGTGTACGGGAACTTCTCGCCTTGCACACGGTCACGGACGCGGTCGGTGGGGTGGATGTGACGGTCGACAAGACGGTCAAGGACGAGCGCACCCACTACGTCTTCAAGCAGGGCGTCAACCACCTGGACGGCAGCTCGCCGAGATCTACGTCCGGCAGCGCTACAACCTGCCGGGCTCGGACTACGACCGAATCAAGCGGCAGCAGCAGTTCCTGCACGCGTTGATGGCCAAGGCGACGAGTACGGGCGTGTTGACCAACCCGGTGAAGCTGGACGCTGCTGCTGTCCGCGGTCACGGCGGCCGTGACGGTCGACAAGACGTTCCCGGTGCGCGATCTGGCTTTCGCGTTGCGCGGGCTCAGTGCCAGCGCGGTCAGTTTCTCCACGCTGCCGATGGCGAGGTCCGAGCAGATGACGGCGTCGACTACGAGATCCCGTCGTCGCAAGGCATCAGCGACCTCAGCCACGGTCTACGCGCGCGACGACATGGCCGGCTATCTGAAGAAACACCCGCCCAACAACGCCAACCACGGCGCCTGACCGACGACGGGCTACTGCTCCGGCGAGGTGATCCGGCTGGAGCCGGCGATCCGGCCGTCCAGGCCGAAATGCCGCAGGACCGCTTCCAGCACGATCTGTGGATCGCGTTCCTCACCGGCCGCGACCAGCCGGTTCCAGCAGGCCTGCCGGCGGTGTCCGGCCCGACCAGTTTGGACGACGGCGGCCGGCGAGTCGGCGGCCCGGTCGGCGCCCACGTCGGCCACCCCTTCGGGGCCGATCAGCAGTCCGTACGGCACCGGGAAGCCGGTGAACCGCGGGTCCACCGTGCAGTCGGCCCGGCCCGGCTCCAGGCCGGCGATCATGCTGCGGACCAGGTAGAGGTCGGTCAAATGGCTGGCCAGCCGGTCCAACGCGGCGAGGTCGGGCTGGCCGGTGCTGCCGACGGCGATCCGGACCCGTTCCCGTACGCCCGCCTGGGTACGTCCGATCTCGACCAGCGCGACCGACGGTGACTCCGGTTGCCCGACCACCACCAGGGTCGTCGAGCGTGGTGCTCGCTCCCGGCAGAACCGAGTGAACTCGCCGGTGTCCCAACGCTGCGACGCCGGCTCACCGACGCCCCAGCCGGCCGGCGCTTTCCCCGTGAGGCCAACGAAACAGTCCTCGGCGAGGCCGCCCACCTCGGTGGTTTCCGAGGCCCGGTGCAGCACCGAAACATCCACCCGCAGCAGCCCACCGGCCTTGGTCGAGGTGTCGACGAACTCCGCCGGGATCGGGTCGTCGGTGCCGCGGAAGCACTGCCCGTCCCACCGCAACGCGTCGCCGCGCAGGCCGTCGTAGTAGCGGTTGTCGGGCGTACGTACGACCCAGCGGCCACCGACGGCGAGCATCACGGTTTCCAGCGGGGTGGTCAGCCGGCTGGTTTCCGGGGTGACGATCTGCACCAGCTTGGAGTCGCGTACGCACACGTGCACGACGTCGTTGATCCACCGGCTCAGCCCGATCACCGGCCGCTGCTGCAGCAGCACCGCGGCCCGGTCGGTGGCCACGTCGACCGCCGGATGCTCCTTCACGACGACTCCTCCTCCAACGGCCAGACGACTCCATTGAGCCGTCCGGCCAGCGTGTTCGTCACCCGGCGGGCGATGTCGGCGGCGCCTTCGCGGGCGGACGCGGCGCGCGCCTCCACCCACCAGACCGGCACGCCGACCGGTTCCACCTCCGGGCCGAGCAGCCGGCTGAGCTCGCCCGGTACCTGGATCAGCAGCGGTCCCTCGACCGCGACCAGCGGCCGGCCGGCCTCGTCCCGGATCTCGAAGATCGCGCCGTCCTGGTACGTACGAGCTCAGCCGCAGCTCGGGACCGGCCGCCAGCAGCGCGGTCAGGGTCGACTCCACGTCCGGCATCGACCGGCACAGCGCGACGAAATCAACGGTCATGAGTCAGCTCCAGTGGTCCCGTCCAGGCAGTCTGGATGGTCAGCGGCCGTTCGCCCTCGCGTACCAACAAGCCACGGCCCGGCGGCAGCACCGACGCGCGTACGCCGGAAAACAGCTGCCCCTCGGTGCGGTCGCCGGACATCACCAGCGCGGTCACCCCGGACTCGCGCAGGGCCAGCGTGAACGGCTCGTAGAGGCCGCGGGCCGCGCCGGTGACCCGGCGGGTCATCACTACATGCAGGCCGAGGTCGCGGGCCGAGGCCAGGAACGGGATGAAGCCGGCCAGCGGGGCGGTGCCGGCGGCGGCCAATACGTCGTAGTCGTCCGCCAGCAGAACGATCCGTGGCCCGCTGAAGGTGTGTTCGCCGGAGTCCAAAGCGGCCGGGTCTTCGGGCATCCGCTTGGCCAGCTCGGCGGACACCGCGGCGGTCAGCTGAGCGGCCCGCGGCGCGCTCGGCGCGTACCCGCCGACGTACTTGTCGTCGACCACGTCCCGCAGCCCGCGCCGCGGGTCGAAGATCGCGAACACCAACTCCTCGTCGCCATAACGGCTGATCAGCTGCTCGGCGACCAGCCGGAGCAGGTTGGTCTTGCCGCAGGCCCGGTCGCCCATCACGAACAGGTGCTGGTCGGCGCCAAAGAGGTCGAGCACCGCGGGAGACAGGTCGGACTCGTTCACGCCCAGCGGTACGCCGGCGGGCAGCTGGACGTGGTCCGGCAGGCTGCTGGCCGGTAGCAACCCGGGCAGCACCCGGACCGCGGGCGCCTGCGGTCCCACCCAGGAAGCCCGGATCGCTCGTACGGCCTGGGCCAGCCCGGCGCCGATGCTGGCCGCGTCCGGCAGCGAGTCGATCCGCGGCAGCGCCACGTGCGCGAGCAGCTTGCGGTCGGTCAGCGCCCGGCCGGGCTGGTCGGGCCGGATGGTCTCGGACAGCCGGCGCTCGATGCCGGAGTCGCTCGGGTCGTTCAGCCGCAGCTCGATCCGATTGCCGAAGGCCGCCTGCTGGGCGATCCGCACCTCGTTCCAGCGGGTCATCGTCGAGACCACGTGCACGCCGTACGCGCCGCCGCGGCCCAGGATCGCGTGCACCAGCGGTTCCAGGTCCTCGAAGTCGCCGTTGATCTGGCCGTAGCCGTCCAGCACGACCACCACGTCGGCGGCCGCGAGCTCCGGCACGGCACCGTCCGCATGCGCGGAACGCAGTGCGTCCAGGGTGTCGATCCGGCGTTCCCGGAACACCCGCTCCCGGTGGTCGATCATCGCCCGTACTTCTTCCAGTGTCCGGCGGACCCGCTCCGGGTCGTTTCGGCTGGCCACCCCGCCGACGTGCGGCAGGTCGCCGAGCGCCTGCAGGCCGGCGCCGAGCAGGTCGATGCCGTAGATCGCCACCTCGGTCGGGCTGTGCTGTGCGTGAGCGACAGGGACAGGACGAGCGTGCGCAGCAAAGTGCTCTTGCCGGACTGCGGGCCGCCGATGATCCCGACATGCCCGCCGGCTCGCCGCAGGTCGAGTCGCCAGCTGCCCTGCCACTGGTTGGCCGGGTCGTCCAGCAGCCCGATCGGCACCCGCAGCCGGCCCGTCTCACCGCGCATCCGCAATCCGTCGGCGGCCATCTCAATGCCACCGACAGAGCCGCCGATGCGGTCCAGTGAGATCGCCGCCGGCATCGGCGGCAGCCAGATCTGCGGCACCGGCTCGGCCGCCCCGACCAGCTGGTCGACCACCGTCGACAGTAGGGTCGGACCGGTGCTGCGAGCCGGCAGCAGCTCGTCGCCGGTCGGTTCTGGTGCCTGGTCCGGCAGCTCGGCGGTGCCGTACCGAGGCACCTCGACCACCCGGGGTGCGCCCGGCAGCAGGACCACTTCGCCTTCCGGTCCGCGGTACGGCCCGGAGATGTACGCCGACTTGAACTTCTGATAGATCGTGGTGTCCACCTTCAAGTACCCGAAGCCGGGCAGCGGTGGAAGGTGGAACGCGTCCGGGGTCTCCAGGACGGTCCGGCTCTCCGCTTCGGAGAAGGTGCGCAGGCCCAACCGGTAGGACAGGTACGTGTCGAGGCCGCGCAGCTTGCCGCCCTCGATGCGCTGGCTGGACAGCAGCAGGTGAACCCCGATCGAGCGGCCGATCCGGCCGATGGACAGGAACAGCTCGATGAAGTCGGGCTTGGCGGTCAGCAGCTCGCCGAACTCGTCGATGATCACCAGCAGGTGTGGCAGCGCCGGCAGGTCCGGGCGTTGCGCGCGTACGAGCTGATAGTCGGTGATGTTCGCGATGTTGCCGGCGTCCTTGAGCACCTGCTGGCGGCGCTGTACCTCGCCGGCCAGGCTGGTGTGGACCCGCTCGACCATGCCGACGTCGTCGGAGAGGTTGGTAATGACGCCGGCCACGTGCGGCAGCCCGTCGAAGGGCGCGAAGGTGGCGCCCCCCTTGTAGTCCACCAAAATCATGCTGAGCAGTTCGGGCGAATGGGTGGTGAGCAGCGACAACACCAGCGTTCGGAGCATCTCGCTCTTGCCGGAGCCGGTCGCGCCCACGCACAGCCCGTGCGGGCCCATGCCGAGCTGCGCGGACTCCTTAAGGTCCAGCAGGACGGGCCGGCCGGTGTCGTCCACGCCCAGCGGTACGCGCAGGAAGTCCCGGTCGCCACGCGGCTTCCACAGGCTGCCGAGGTGCAGCGACTGCGGGTCCTCGATGCCCAGCAGCGCGGGAAAGTCCGCCGGCGCCGAGCCGGTGCCGTCGTCGTACGACTCTGGGGAGAGCCGCAGCGGCGCGAGCAGCCGGGCGAGGCCGTCGGCCAGCCCGACCGGCACGTCGTCCAGGTCGCCTTCGTACGTGTAGTCCCGGCGACGGTCCTCGACCCGCAGCCGGCCGCCCTCGACGGTGATCCGCAGCGACACCTCGCTCGGCTCGGACAATCGGTCCGAAACCAGGTGCAGGACGGTGATGCCGAGCGCGCCGGGGGGTGGCGGCGCGGTCCGGAATGGGCAGCCCGACGGCCGTCTCGCCGTACGTGTCGTGGACGACCAGCAGCCGTTGCAGGGTGGGCGCGAGGGCGTTGCCGGACAGGTTGCGGCGGGCTTCGGCGGCCTGGTTGGCCCGCGCGTTCAGCTCGGTGCCCATCAGGTGGGCCAGCGCGGTCGGATCCGCGGCGACCCGCCGCACCGGTCCGCCGGCGTCGTGTTGTTCCTGGTCAGCGAGGTGTGGCAGCCACCGCACCCAGTCCCAGTCGGTCTCCCGGTTCGGCGGGTACGCGACGGCCATGCCGACATCTTCGGGGGCGTGCAGCGCGGCCGCCTGGGTGAGCAACGCACGTACCACGGTGAGCACGCTGGCCCGGTCGCCGACGATGCTCACGTCGCCGGCGAGGTCCAGCGGCACCCGCAGCGGCAGCCCGACGACGGTGCCATAACGGCGTACCAGCGCCTGCGCCTCGGCCATCATGAACGGGTCGGTGGGCTGCAGCGGACTGCCCTTGTCCTGCAGGTCCAGCGGCTGCGCCGGGAGCGGACCGGTGCCGGCCCGCAGGGCCAGGAAGTCCAGGTCCCGGCGGCGGCGTTCCCAGAGCCGGCTCGGGTCGCGTACGACGTCCAGCAGTGCGGCCGGCGGCGGGTCCAGCTCGCGGGCCTGGGTGAGCGTCTGTTTCTCGTGGTCGGACAGCTCTTCGCGGAGTTCCTCGAGGTAATCCAGGTAGCGTTCGCGCTGCTGCCGGCGGGTCCGGGTGGCCTGGCCACGCTGGGTGAAGAACATCGCGCCGGTCGCGACCACCACCAGCACCATCACCAACGCACCAATGCCGGCCAGCCCGGAACCGCGAAAGACCAGCATCATCGACATCGAGCCGCCCATGCCCATCATCGGCAGCAGGGCATGCATGCCACCGAGGCCCTTGCTCTCCGGCAACACCGGCGGCGCCTCCACCGGGCGGGGGTCGACCACTGGTCGCGGCTTGCTCAGCCGGGCCGGCCGGTGCACCAGGCGTGTGGTCACGGAATCCTCACAGTGCTGCGATGCCTCACAGGGCGGTGGCGCGCGCGATGGCGTCCGCGGCGATGACCGTGCCGGCGGTGACGGTGGGCTCGGCCAGCTGGTCCAGCGAGATCGCCGCGCCGGCGGCGAGGTGCCGGTCGTACGGCAGGTGCCGGATCGGTATGCCGTAGCCGGCGAGCGCCCGGTCCGCCTTCGCCAGGTCGATGCCCTCGGACGTGGGATTGTGCGACACCAGCGCGACCAGGGTGTGCCGAAGGGTGTCGGGCGACGCGCTCGCCACCCGGTCCAGCGGCCCGCGCAGGCTCCGGATCCCGTCCGCACTCGCGGAGGTGACCAGCACGATCGCATGCGAGTCGGCGAGCACGGCCAGGGTCGCGTCGCTGTTCAGGCCGGCGGGGCAGTCCAGCACGGTGACCGCGAAGAACCGGGACAGGATCCTGGCTACGTCCCGGGCACCGGTTGGCGGCACCACCGCGTCGCCGTCGGGCGCGCCGGGCAGCACCGACAGGCCGCTGGGCGTACGGGCGATGATCTGGTCCACGCTGGCCGCGTCCAGACCGCGACCCGACAGCAGTTGCGGGCCGACCTGGCTGAGCGCCGGGGCACCGGTCACGCCCAGCCGCCAGGCCAGCGAGCCGGCGTTCGGGTCGGCGTCAATGGCCAGCACCCGGTCGGTCCGCCGGGCCGCGTACACACTCCCGACCAGCGCCGCCAGCGTCGACTTCCCGCAGCCACCCCGCACCCCGGCGATCGCGATCCGCCGCCCGGTCGTCACCGGTCGCTGCACGCCGGCCGCCGCTTCGGTCAGCACCTGTACGTCGTCGGCTCCGCCGAACAGCCGGCGGACCGACCGGGTCGCCTTGCGCAGCGGGGGTTCGCCGCTGCGGACTCGCCCGACCACGCTGTTGGGGGGTCGTACGAGCCAGCCGGCTGGCCCTGCGGTGCGGGAACTCTGGGGGCGAAATCGGTGTTGTGGACAGGTGGTCCAGGCTGGACACTTTGTTCACTGGAGGTGAAAGGTACCTGTGGGTTTGGTTCCCACGGCTGCTGGCCACCGTGGCTCGGTGCTGGCTGGTTTGGTGGTTGGGCCGGATAGCCGGGGGCCGGCCTGCCGGGAAGCCGGGTGGGGGTGGTGAACGGCACGGCCGACTGCTGCTGTTGTTGTGGCGGCCGTTGTTGTGATGGCTCAGTCGGCTGGGCCTGCGGAGCGGCCTGGTACGGCGTCGCAGGCCGGTACGGCGCTGCCTCGTACGGCCCCGGCTGGGATGGCTGCTGCTGGTATGGCGACTGCTGCTGGTATGGCGACTGAGCCTGGTAGGGCGACCCGTGCTCGTACGGGGAGGGAGCCTCGTACGCCGGGCCGGGCTGCGGGGCCGGCTGATACGGATCCTGCGGGTGCGCGGACGGCAGCGAGGGACCGCTGATCGGCGGCTGCGGGATGCGGGCCACCCCACGTGCGGAGCCAGCCTGTGGCGGCCGCGGTGCCCCACCACCTGCCCCACCCAACGGTCCACCGGCTGAATCGGTCGCTCGCTCACCGGGAGCGGACGGTGCCGAGGCCTCATTGGCCTGCACGTCGGCCTGCACATTGGCCTGCACGGCCTGGTTGTCGAGGTCGCGGAGCACGTCCGAACCCCAGTCGCGGTCCGTCATGTCTGCACCACCTCCCCAACCCCCAGCTTCCAGTCGATTGCCCGTACCCAACCCGGGCATCAGAACGTGTGCAACAGCCGCTCGTACACGCCGAAGACGCCGAGCGCGACCGGCACCATCGCTATCACGGTAACCGCCTCCAGCCGGTCGGTGAGCCGACGAAGCCGGGCCCGTACGTGATCTGGCGGCTCGACGACCAACACCGCGCTGGCGATCACCACCAGCAGGACCAGCCCCGACGATCACCGCCCATCGCATGGTGCCGTCCGCCCGCAACCAGGCCAGCAGCAGGCCCAGGACGGCCAGCCAGGCCGCCCCGATCAGGCCGGCGACCTGCGGCACCAGTGGAAAGACCCGGGCTCGGGACAGCAGCGAGGCGGCCATCAGCGCGGTCAGCGGCAGTGTCCACGGGCTGATCGTCGAGGTCAGCAGCCAGCCGGCGACGGCGGCCGAGGCCGCCAGCGCGAGGGTGGCCAGCGACAGGCTGCGGTGCGCGGCCCGCAGTGCGCTCTCCACCGCCGGCCGGGTGACCTGCTCGTTCCGGGACCTTCGGTCGTCCAGCCCGGTCATCCCGGACAATCCGAGCGCGAGCCGGGGCAGTACGCCGAGCAGCACGACGGAGAGCACCGCGAGCACCGCGGCCACCTCCAGCGGTGGCACGCCGAGCGCGAGCGGCAACCACCAGGCGGCGATCAGTACCAACCCGCCGAGCCCGCCGATCACGCCGCCGGAACCGATCCCCGTACTCAGGCCGAGGGCGACCGCGGTGGCGGCGAGGCTCGCCGCGGCGACACCAGCTGCTACCGGGCCGCCGCCGAACAGGTTCCCGGTGCCGATCCAGCCGGCCAGTACGCCGGTGGCCCCGCCGGCCAGGATCAGCGCGGTGCCGATCGGCTGGGTCGCGTAGGTGGCCAGCACGATCCCGCAGAGCAGCAGGGCGAGGGTCCAGACCAGGTCGGCGCCGAGCCGCCGCCGCCGCCGGGAACTGGCCGATGGTCAGGTCGGTGGCCAGCACCGTGCCGGCCACGATGGCCACCGTGCCGACCCACCGGCGCGGCACCGGGCCCCACCGCCAGGCCCGGCGGTCCAGGTCGTCGGCGACCTCTTCGGTCACGTCGTGGATCACCGCGGCTGGCGGCGCGCGTCGGCGAGCCCGACCACCCGCAGCACCGCGCCGTCCGGTACGCCAGCCTCGCCGAGGGTGGCGTCCGCGTCCAGCAGGGTGCCGTCGGCGGTGACCAGGTGCCGCAGCGTCGGCGGCTGGCCGGCCCGGCGGTTCGCCGGTCAGCCGGAGCGCCTCCGGCAGCAGCCGGCCGACCGGTTCGTCGGAGGGCACCACGATGTCCACCCGCCGCCGGCTGCCGGCGAGCGTCACCCGGGTGTAGCCACCGGCCGCTGAGGCCACTGTCTACCTCACCTCCCACTGGGTCGGCCGGTGCTCGACCAGCCGTACGACCGCGGTTGCTGACTTGGCTTGTTTGGCCTGGTCAGCGAGCGCTTTCTGAAGATACGACCAGCCCACGCAGGCGGCGCATCCCAGGCCTGCGAGGACAAGTCCGATCAGGAACCGCACCACGTTGTCAGAGATCGTCCGGCGGGTTCGCAGCCGCCCCCAGATCAGCGCGTCCCGGAGCCGGCGGCGGCGTACCGCGACGGACTCCAGCAGTTGCGTGTCATAGTCGCGGGCCATCTTCGTCCAAACCTCGGGTGGGATCAGTTTGCTGCGTACATTCTGGCAAGGTCGCGCTTGTCCGACCTGTCGGGGGCAGGCCGACCAGCGGCGATGGGCAGTTCTCTTCACGCTGACCTAACACCCGTTGGGGCAGACTTGGGAAAGACGATGGGGCCGTGGGCCCGCATCCAGGCGTACGGAGGTGAACGCATGGTCAAGTTCGACATGGGCGCGGCGACTCTGTCGACGCTGGCGAAGCAGACCCAGGGGTCCAGTGGTGACCTCGGTTCTTTGATCAAACAGCTGGTGGCGGCCGTGACGCCGTTGGAAGGCAAGTTCAACGGGGCCGGCCGGTCCGCGTTCGACACGTTCAAGGCGCAGTCGGATCAGGTGACCGCCGACCTCAATGGCGCGCTGTCCAAGATCCTCGGCGGTCAGGGTGGCATGAACTCCGCTTTCACCACCGGTGACCAGCAGATGGCCGACCACTCGCACCACGCGATGAGCACGGCGAACTTCGACGCGGCCCGCTTCGGGTCTTCACGCTAGGCGGGGGGAACAGAAATGGTGAACGCAGATCGGCGTAGTTAACGACACGGGGCCCTCGCAGACCGTGCAGGGCGACCTCGCTGGGATCGTGTCCCGGCTGGAGTCACTGATCGGGCGAGCGGCAGGGCGCGGTGAACGCCGCGATGGCCGACTTCCAGGCCGACGGCGTGTCCGAGCAGTACGCCGGCGTGGAGAAGCGTTGGAACACCGCCGCGAGCGAGGTCCGCTCGATCATCGCGCTGGTCAAGACCACGCTGCTGAACAACGACGACACCGCCACCACCGCGCTGAGCCAGGCCGGGACCGCGGTTTCCAACATCGGCTGACCGGCCGACACAGCTGAGGGGAGGACACCGTCGTGGGCGCTTGGGATCTTCACGTTCCCGCCATCCAGGGTGTGCTGACCAAGACCCAAGGTGTCGCCAAGGGCTTCGAAGCCGAAATGACCAGCCTGCAGACCTCCATGCAGAACGGCACGCAGGCGACCCAGTCGCAGATCATCGCGACCGCGATGTCGACCTTCGCCGACAAGATCAAGCCACTGGAGTTCGTGGTCAAGCGCACCGGCGATGCGATGACCGGCGCGGTGAACGCGGTCAACGCGTACGTCAAGGGTGACCTGGAGATGGCTGCCAACGCACAGAAAGCCGCCTCGTCGGCGACTGTGCCGCCGGCCTGGGAGAAGAAGTAAAGGACTGGCTCCGCCGAGATGATCAACCCAGACGGAATCCCGCAGATCGGTGATGTCGAGGCGATCTCGACCAACGGGAAAGCCCTGCAGACCGCCGGGTCGAACATCTCCACCACTGGTGGCGATGTCGACTCGGCGTGGCAGGGCCTGAGCTCGTGCTACACCGCCCCGGAGGCCGCGCAGCTGTTCGCGGCGACGAATCCGGTGCGTACGAAGGCGGCCTCGGCCGGCACGGACATCGGCACTGTCGGGTCGGCTTTGGTGGCGTACGCGGCCGAAATCACCCCGCTCCAGGCCCAGTTGGCGAGTCTGAAGACGCGCGCGACGAAGTTCGTCGCCGACGTGAAGAACGACGACGACTGGCGCAAAGACGGCGACAAGGTCAACGAGCACAACCAGATGGAGACCGACGTCAACGGCGCCGTCGCGGCGTGGATGGCGGCCCAGCGGACCTGCGCGAACAAGATCATCGCGCTCTGGGGTGGCACGCCGTACGTCCAGGACAACGGCGACGACAAGACCGATCCCAACGAGTTCGGGTATTCGCAGGACCAGCTCAACCAGGCGCTGAACTCCGACAAGGGCCTGCCGTGGGGCAAGCCTGAAGAGCGGGACAAGCCCTGGTATGAGGACGCCTGGGACGGCGTTGTCTCGTTCGGCAAGGGCTTCATCGTGGACGGCCTGTGGGGCACGATCAAGGGCCTCGGAAATCTGGTCGGTTTCGGTGGCTGGGACGGCTTCGTCGCCTCCTGGAAGGGCATTGGCGAGCTGGCTTTGTTGGTGACGCCAGGGGCCTTGCCGCTGGCGCTGACCATCGATCAGACCACCGGCATTCCCGGCATGCCCAAGGGTGGTCTGAGCAACGACTACCTGAACATGGGCAAGAGCCTGATCGCGTACGACGAGTGGGGCAAGGATCCGGATCCGGCACGGGCCAGTGGCGCGGTGGTCTTCAACATCGCCTCGGTCGTTTTCGGCACCAAGGGCGCCGGCGCCGGCCTCAAGGGCACCAGCCTCGCCGGCAAGGCCGCCGACGTGGCCGGCACCCTGGCGGCCAGGTTCCCCAAGATCGCCGACTTCACCGCCACCGTCGCGTCCAAGATCCCGGACGTGAAGCTGCCCAAGCTCACCGATCTGGTCGACATCAAGATCCCGAAGCTCGCCGACCTGAAACTCCCGTGGTCCAAGACGCCGGACCTGAAGATCCCGCATGTGGACACTCCGGACGTGAACTTGCCGCACACCCCGGACGTACACCCGCCACACGCCGAACTGCCCGACGGTCCGACCAACCCGCACGTCCACGACACCGACGTGAACACCCACCCCGACCACACGACCACACGCCGACCGACACGCACGACCCGAACGAACGCGCCGCACGACCCCGCGAATCCGCACGATCCTGCGAACCCGCACGACCCCGCGAATCCGCACGATCCTGCGAATCCGCACGATCCCGCAAACCCGCACGATCCCGCGGGTACGCATGACCCCGCGAACTCGCATGACCCGGCCAACTCGCATGACCCGAGTGGGCATGACGCTCAGGGCAGTCACGGGCATGATGGCAGCCCGGCGGATCCGCACCTGGGCCATCAGCCGGACGGATCGTGGAAGGGCGAGAACGGCCTACATCTGAACCCGGCCGACAGTGCCGCGGCTGATCACTTCATCGACCAGGTGGCTGGCCACGAGCCCAAGATCAGCGGCAGCGTTGATTCGCTGACTCACCACATCGAGGGCGGGAAGCTGGAGGGTTTCGAGTACCGGCTGAAAGGCGCGGACTCGCTCAAGCGCAAGCTCGCCACCTACCTCCTGGAGAATCCGGGAGCTTCCGTCGCCGTGGTCTCGCCGACGTGAAGGACGCGGTTCGCTACACCATCGACGTGCCTGGCGGCCAGTATTCGGCCGGGGTTGAGCACGCGGTCCAGGAACTCCAGCACCAGGGCTACCAGGCGGTGAAGTGGAAGCCGAGCTGGACCAACGCACCAGGTGACTACAAAGGCATCAACTCGTTCTGGAAGGACCCGAGCACTGGCCAGGTCTTCGAAGTGCAGTTCCACACTCCGCAGAGCTTCGACGCCAAGATGGTCACTCACGAGCTATACGAGGCGCAGCGGCTGCCCGGGGTCTCGGCCGAGGAGATCGCCCGCCTGCAGGCCGAGCAGGGGCAGATCTTCAGCCACGTACCGATCCCGCCGGGTGCCGGTGAGATCCCTCCGCCGACTATCGTGAAGTAGGAGGGCTTGATGGAAACCATTACTTATTACGCGAAATACAACGAGCGCACCTCGCCGAGCAATCCGATCGGCGTGGTCCGTCACAGAGTGATAGACGGTCAGGACGTCGACGAGGCTTTCACCCGCAACCTGCGCTGGGAGCCGACTGATTACCTACGGCTCTATCGACTCGGTCACGACGACGTCGACCACGTGGAGATCACCGAGGCCGAGGCTGACGCCTTTGTCAAACGCATCAGTGCGAAGTTGTCCGGCGAAGGCTGAGCGAGTGCCGGTCGATCTGGAATGGGTGGAGCGGTTCGCTCGGGAACGGCATGCCGCGCAGGTTGACAAGGCGGGCCGGCCCTACGCCGAACACCTGGCCGCGGTGGCCGGCGGGATTGCCGAGCGGGGTGGCAGCCCGGACCAGATCGCCGCTGGCTGGCTGCATGACGCGGTCGAGGACGGGGTGCTGACCGAGGCGGAGCTGGCCAGCCTGGACGTGCCGGAAACCACCCGGCGGATGGTGCTGGCGATGACGAAGCGGCGCGGCGAGCCGGCGGCCGACTATGCCGCCCGGATCCTGGCCGAGCCAGGTGCCCGGCTGGTCAAGGAGAGCGACTCGCCCACAACGCCGACCCGGCCCGACTTTCGGTGTTGGACGAACCAACCCGGCAGCGGTTAACCAGGAAGTACGCACGGATGCGCGAGCTGCTCGGCCTCACCAGCTGAACGTACGAGCCGCGTCCGCCGCCAGGTCTTGCATCACGTCCCGCATCTCCAGGTCCGCTAGCCACTGCGCCGGAATCGCGGCCGTACCGGCCACGGCGCCCAGCAGGTTGCCGCAGAGTGCGCCGGTGGAGTCGGCGTCGCCGGAGTGGTTCACCGCCAGCAGCAGCGCGTCCCGCAGGTCGTCACCGGCTAGCGCGGCACAGACCGCGATCGCCAGCGCCTCCTCGCCGGTCCAGCCGCCGCCGAGGCTCTCCAGCAGCTCTGGCGTCGGCCGGCCGGCGGTGGCCAGCGCGATGCCAGCCGCCAGGGCGGCGGTCGTCTCCTCGTGCTTCGGCCAGCGGCTCAGCTCGGCCGCGGCGGCTTCCAGCGCATCCGGCAGCGAAGCGTCCGCGCGTACAGGACCTGGCTCACCACCGCTGCGAGTACGCCGGCGGGCAGGTAACCGGACGGGTGGCCGTGAGTCAGTGCGGCGATCTCGCTGCAAAGCGCGAAAGCGCGCCGCAAATCGCCGCTGACGAACCCGGCCGGCGCGGCCCGCATCACGCCGCCGCAGCCTTTGGAGTCGTTGATCGGGTCCGCCACCGTGCCGGTCGGCCCGCCGGCCACGGTCGCCCGCAGCGCTGACAGACAGGTGTTTCCGGGCGCCCGCAACGAATGCAGGTCGGCGATCCCCAGCAACCGGCCGGCCGGCTCGGCCGGCGGGCCGCCCTGGGTTTCCAGCCAGCGCAGGTAGGCCTGTCGGACCGCCTCGACCTGGTCGCCTTCCGGACCGGCCAACAACAGGCCCTCGAGGGTAAACAAGGTCATCTGGGTGTCGTCGGTGATCGCCCCACCGGTCCGCCCGTACGCCGGCGCGTAACTGGTCAACCCGGCCGGCCCGTACCGCTGCCGAATGCCTTGAATAGACAGGAATTCGATGGGGGCGCCGAGCGCGTCACCTACCGCGCCGGCGAGCAGACAGCCGGCCATCCGCTCCGGCAGCATGCTTTCGGTCCTCCCACGGCAATGGTGATGTGCCCTTCACCGTACTGCATGGTCCGATCGCCTGATTTCCCTGATTTTGGAACGAATGTGTACTCGATCGACGGACAAACGTGCCCGGAGTCCGCGACTTGCCGCTCCAGTGCCGGCCAGCGGCCGCTCAGCCGGGTCGGTACGCGCACCGCTGACTCGGCCATGGCGCCACTGTGCGATAGCTCATGCCAGGGTTGTTGTTGCTGCTCATGGCGTATCAGTCATGCTGGACCGCAGGGACGTCACACTGAGACCCGGTGCGACGGAGATTCACGATGGAGGTGGTGACCCGGTGCAGCCGAACGCGGCGAACTCGGTTCCCAGTATCACGGTCGACCAGGTGCCCGCGGACGCCTACTTGCTCGACGTCCGGGAGGACGACGAGTGGGCGGCCGGACACGCCCCGAACGCGGTGCACGTCCCGATGGCCGATGTGCCGGCCCGGCTGGACGAGCTGCCCGACGACAAGCCGATAGTGGTGACCTGCCGCGGTGGCGGCCGGTCGTCGCGAGTGGTCGCGTGGCTGCAGTCCCAGGGCATCAACGACGCTGTCAACCTGGACGGCGGGATGAAGGCCTGGTCCGCCGCCGGCCGTGACATGACCGCCGACTCCGGCCAGCCGCAGGTCATCTAGTCGTACGCAAGAGGGTGGCCCGGCGCTGCGAACACGCCGGGCCACCCTCGTATCTATAGGTAAGGGTTACGCCGGGCGGCGGAAACCCTTGACGGCGAACAAGATGCCGACGACTGCCAGCACCGCGCTGGCGCCGAGCGCGGAGATCACTCCGGTGCCGACCGGTGTCGCGAGCGACAGGTGACGGGACGCGTCCACCGCGTACGTGAGCGGGTTGATCGTGGCGACCACCTTCAGCCAGATCGGCAGCGCGGCCAGCGGGACGAAGGCGCTGGAGGCGAACATCAGCGGGAACATCGCCAGGAAGCCGACGGTCTGCATCGCCTCCTCGTTCCGCAGCCAGGACGCGATCGCGAGGAACACCCAGGTCAGCGCCCAGCTGACGGCCAACGCCAAGAGCAGCGAACCGGTCACTCCGAGGATGCCGCCGGCCGGGTTGAAGCCGAACAGGATCGCCGCGAAGATCAGCAGGATGACCAGCTGGATGGCCGAGCGTACGAGATCGCTGATGCTGCGGGCGACCAGCACGGTGCCAAGCCGGATCGGCAGCGACCGGAACCTGGCGAGCACTCCGTTCTTCATCTCGGTGACCAGCCCGACGCCGGACTGCAAGGAGGCGCCAATGCCGGTGGTCACCAGGATCGCCGGCATCAGGTAGTTGATGTAGCTGCCGCCCTGGGTGAGCCCGGAGCCCATCAGTGCCTTCCCGAACACCTGACTGAACAGCAGCAACATGATCAGCGGCTGCAGCAGGCTGAAAATGATCAGCCGCGGGTTGGTGAGGAACTTGCGCAGCGACCGGGCGGTCAACACCGCGATCTGGGTGCCGACGCCGGCGCCGTGCCAGTCGCGCTCCCGAACGGGAGCGGCCGGCGGTTCTATGGGTTTGGTGAGTGTCGTTGTCATAGGAAAGTCCTTTATGGTCAGGCCGCGGTGGCGGTGGAGTGCGCGAGGGCGAGGTAAACGTCGTCCAGGGTCGGTTCGCCCAGCGCCAGCTCGGCGACCTCGATCGAAGCGTCGTCCAGCGCTCGTACGACGGTGGTCAGCTGCGCGGAGGCGGTCACCGGGCTGGTGATCGTCTTGCGACTCGGGTCGTAGGCCGGCTCCAGACCGGCCTGGCGGAGCACGTCGACGGCCCGGCCGGACTCGCTGTTGTCGACCAGGGTGGCGGTCACCGACCGTTGCCCGACCTGCGACTTCAGCTGCGCCGCCGTACCGGCCGCGACCACCTGCCGCCAGCCAGCACGGTGATCGAGTCGGCCAGCCGGTCCGCCTCGTCCAGATACTGCGTGGTCAGCAGTACGGTCGTACCGTCCTGCACCAGCGACTCGACGACTCGACGATCTGCCACATGCCGACCCGGCTGGCCGGGTCGAGGCCGGTGGTCGGCTCGTCCAGGAAGATCACGTCCGGATGGCCGACCAGACTGGCGGACAGGTCGAGCCGCCGCCGCATGCCGCCGGAATAAGTCTTCGCCAGCCGCTTCGCCGCCTCGGTGAGGTCGAAAATCGCCAGCAGCTCGTCGGCGCGAGTTCGCGCCTGCGCCTTGGTGGCGCCCAGCAGTCGGGCGATCAGTACCAGGTTGTCGCGGCCGGACAGCTCCTCGTCGACCGCTGCGAACTGGCCGGTGAGGCCAATCCGGGAGCGGATCTGGTGACCGTCCTTGGTCACGTCGAACCCGGCGACCCGGGCGGTGCCGCTGGTCGGCGGCAGCATCGTGGTGAGGACATTGACGACGAGCGTGGTCTTGCCGGCTCCGTTGTGACCGAGAAGGCCCATCACGCTGCCTTGCGCCACCTCGATGCTGACTTTGTCCAGCGCGGTGACCTTGCCGAACGTCTTGCTGACATTGATGGCTTCTATTAGTGGTTTATTCATTGTTTCCCCCTCGGAGGTCTGTTTTGTCAGAGTTCGGGCGATAGGCGCCGTACAAAAGAACGTCGACTGTCTGGTTGAGATAGGCGTCGATCTGCTCTTGGGTGGGCCCCTGGTCGCCATAGCGCATCCGGGCGCCGAAGACGAGGCTGAGGAACAGCTGCGCGAGCTGGTCCGGTGGCACCGTCAGCTGATCCCGGTCGGGTTCCAGCAACTCGGCGACGGCCTCGGTGACGTTCCGCATGAAGTTCTGCGGACCGTTTTCCTTGGGCTCCTTATGGTCGTGGTGCTTGCGTACGTCATGGCCGGAGGCCGCCAGCGCCTGCATCAGGGTGCCGATCCGGGCCATTTGCTCCTGCATGACCATGCCGGCGCCGCGCAGCCGCTCCGGCAACGGCGTCTCGGTGCCAATCGCCCGCATCCAGCTCACCGCGTCGTCCATCTTGAAGACCTCGGCGACGCACGTACGGATCAGTTCTTCCTTGTCGTCGAACGCCCGGAAGACCGTGCCCTCCGCGATCCCCGCGGCCTGCGCGATCTGCTTGGTCGTCACGTTGGCGCCGTGTTCCAGCACCAGCGGCATGGTCGCCTTGACGATCGCCGCACGGCGATCCTCAACACTCATCGCCGGCGCCCGGCGTCGACCCTGCTCGATGTCCATGCCCACAGAGTACGAGTGAGCGCTCACTCATTTCAAGACCGAATGAGTGAGTTCTCACTCACATTGAGCTGGGGGCGCGAATGGGTGAGTGCTCAAGCACTCGTGGATGTCTCGATCTGATGGGCGGGTTAGCCGCGGTCTAGCAGGGCGGTGGCTAGGGCGGCGCCTGATGACCAGGCGGTTTCGATGCGGGGGGAGCCCCAGGAGTCGCCGCAGAGGCCGATCATGGCGTCGCCGAGGTGATAGGTGGGGTCGTTGCCGCGTCCACCTGCCGGCCGGGCGTGCGGCCAGAGGTGAGTGTGAATCCAGTCCGGGGTGCCGGTGACGCCCAGGTCGGCGAGGGCCGCCAGCATCGGGCCGGCCGGGTCGGTGCTCGGGTCGGCCGCGGCGGATCGGGCGTACGACACCGTGGAGTGCGCGACCAGGACTGGCGCTGAGTCGCCGCGGCGGGCGCCGTCGTCGGCGACGAAGCTGAGGATCGGGTGGTCGTTGACGAAGGTGCCGTTGGCGAACGGCCAGCAGCGTTCCCGGTAGCCGACGGCGACCGCCACCACTGGATCCCACGTGATGTCGGTCACTGCTGCGCGCTCGGCCGTGAGGGACTCGTCGAGGATTTCGGCGGCCGCCGCGTCCGGCATCGCGAGGACGACAGCCCGGTAACGGCGGCCGTCCGCGGTCGGTCCGGGGCCGACATGGGTCACCGGAGCGCCGAGCGCGATCGGCAGGCCTTCGGCTAGGTCCTGTACGAGCGCCTGTAGTCCGGCTGGCGCGGCATACCGCATCGGACCTGCGCTTACTTCGGCTGGCCGGCCCGGCGCGTACGCGTCGAAGGTGTCAGTCCATGGGCGGGCGACACCACGCTTGACCCAGTAGGCCACTATGTCTGAAAAGTCACGATAGCGAGCGGTGAAATATGACGCACCCAGATCGACCGGACGGCCGTGCAGGTGGGGTGCAAACATCCGACCACCGGGCGTTTTCCGTACTTCCCGGAGCTCAACCGACAGATTGCCGGAAATCAATCGACGTGCACACGAAACGCCAGCGACCCCTCCGCCGATGACTAGATGAGTGGTGGAGTCGTCGCTGGCTGCAGTCTCGGTGGGAATGTGGCCGTTAACCCTGGACATGGTGTGCACCATCTACGAAGATTTGTTACAGATTATCGGGACGGAGGGTGACATCGGTGACGCTGCGATCCGTCCGTGATGCCGCCGCACGACCCGCGAAGCGCGGCCGCGGTGCGTCGGGAACTGAGCCGTGAGCTCGGCGCCCGCAGAGTGTCCGCGGACCTCACCGACGATGTCGAGATCCTGGTCTCGGAGCTGGTCGGCAACGCCGTGCGATATGCGAACCCGCTGCCCGGCGGCGTGCTCCGGATCGCTTGGGAGCTGGCCCGCAACGACGAGGGCCACGAGGTGACCCTCCGCGTGACTGACGGCGGCGCGATCGACGCCGCCGGTTTCCCGCACCAGATGGATGCTCCGCTGGATTCCGAGACCGGCCGTGGGCTGCGCATCGTGGCCACTCTGGCCTCGGACTGGGGAGTGGACACCGAGGCCCCCGGCCAGTCGGTGTGGGCCGTGTTGCGGCGCAAGAGCACTCCTCTCGAGGTGGCTTAGGTAGCGGGTCGGCCACGCTGAGTCGCTGACCCTGTTTCATCTCTCCACTCTGGTCCATCTACGCTCGCTTGGTTCCCCCGCCGCGACAAAGGAGCCGACGCCGTGAGCAGAGACCGCATCGCGAGAGCGCCGGGCCCGAAACGTACGCGCTCAGGACAAACGTGAGCAGGACGCTTTCGTTGGCCGGCCGTTCGAAGGCCTGCAGTCCGAGACCGAATGGGTCGCGATGCGCGAGGTGGTGCCCGCGGCGACCGCGACCGTACGCCTCACCGACTCGGTGGGCGAGCAGCTCGCCGGCGTCGAGGTCACCCTCGCCACCGTGCTGCCGCTGACCTGGCCCGGCCTGGTCACCCCGGACGGCCGGCGGATGCTCGCGATGCAGTCCCCGGCCCGGTCCGGTGACCTCAGCCGTGACCTCGCGCAGGCGCTGGAGCTGGCGCTCACCGCGCCGCCGAACCATCGGGTGGTGCTTTCCGGCCTGCCCGGCCGTGGCCGCCGGCTGCAGGACCTGATCGAGGCCGAGCCGCTGAAGGTGCGGAGCCACCCGAACTTCGACTTCTGGCTGAACACGGTCGAGCCGGCGGACGAGGAGGTCACCGGTGGGATGAAGCGGGCCAACTCGGTGATGGAGCCGACCGTACGAGTGCAGCCGGACCTCTCGGCGTACTGGTGCCAGACCGGCGGCAAGGCGCAGCTGCGCTGGGTGCTGCCGTGGCAGGAGGACGCTGCGCTGCAGGCCTTGTCCCGGGTGTACGCGCAGGACCAGCTCACGCTCGGCACCGACTCGCGCTACATCGGCGCGTACCGGGCGCATGGCCTGCTGATCCCCGTCTGGGACCTGCCTGGCGAGCCGACCGCGGCCGACTGGGAGCCAGTGGTGGGCAGGGTCGCCGAGGCGCTGACCACGGCCGAGGCCAACGACGAGCCGCTGACCGCTCCCGAGCGGCGCGCCCGGGACGGCCTGCGACTGCGCCAAATGACCCTCCGCTAAGAGGCTATGCGCCGCGCGGATGGCGCCGATCGGCCGCTTGTGGATGGTCGTGCCGGAGCGCTCGCACGACTACCGTACGAGGGGTGACCGAGAGCGCGGCGGAACCTCCTGAGCCCCCGCGGCAACCGGCTGCCCCCGAGCCGCTGGAGCTGCTGGACGCCCTTGCGGCGCCGCTCGACGGCGTCGAGGAGCCTGACGACGGGCTCGACCTGTCCGAGGGCGACGCCGAGGCGGTCGAAGCACTGCGGGCCGCGCTCAACCTGCTGCACACGGACCAGTTCGACGACATCGTCGACGCGGTCCGTTCGGTGGCCCGCGCCGAGCGTCTCCGGCTGTCCACGCCGGAAGGTGTGCAGGCCGCGTTTGCGCAGGTCATCGCCGAGTTGCAGGCTCGGGGCGTACGAGCGGACGGGCGGCCCATCAGCGGCCCGCAGGATGTGCTCGGCTGGATCGCCCGGGGGATCGACGCGGTCGATCGCGGTGAGGCGTACTTCAATCTCGATCCCGGCCAGACCGGTGCCGCCCGGATGTTCTGGGAGGGCGACCTCATCGACCCGGGCACCGGCCAGTACGTGGCCGCCGACCCGCAAGCGCCGGCGGGTGAGGGCAACCGCCTGTCGAACAAGCATTTCGCGACTGTTGTGTCCAGCAAGCTGTGGCAGGAAGGTCAGCCGGCGACCCCGGGTGGAGAGCACCCCGGACGGCCGGCTGATCGACAAGCTCGGGCTGGGTAGCCGAGCGGTCGGCGACTACCTCTCGGGCGTTTTCGACTCGCTGGAGACCACCGGCGCGGCCGCGGCGGACATGTCGTTGCTGTGGCGGATTGGCGGCGGCGGCGGAGGCGGTGGATCGGCCGCGCGACCGGTGGCCAAGTCTTTCGCCGACGTGACCCGGCAGGCGCTCTTCACCCAATACGGCTTCCAGGCCGGCGAGGCCATCTCGTCCGCCCGACGGGTCGGCGCGGTCGCGCCGGCCGTCGGCGTGGCGACGCAGGGGGTCGCCAGCGGGTCGATCTATCGCCAGCAGGTCGCGCCACTGCTTCAGCCGTACGCCAAGTCGATCGTCTATTCGAGTCCGGCGGGCGCCGGTGCCGCCGCAGTGGCCGGGGGAGCCGTCGCGGCTGGTCCAACAGCTGCCGCTGTCGCTGGAGGTGCGGCGGCCTCTGCGGGCGTGGCGGCTGGCGCTTCCGGAGCCGCTGGTGCTGGGGTGGCCGGTGCTGGCGTGGCCGGCGTTGCGGGTGCGGGCGCCGCTGGGGTGACCGGCGCGGGCGCTGCCGGGGCAGCGGGTGCCGCCGGAGCTGGAGCGGCCGGGGCAGCTGGTGCTGGTGTGGCTGGTGCCGCTGGGTTGGTCGAAGGCGCTGAGGTCGCTGAAGAGCAGTCCTTGCTGGCCAGGTTGTGGAGTCGCGCCAAGCCGACCGACTCCGCGGCGCCAGGTGCGGCCGTACCAACCGGTGCCAGCCAGGCGGAGAAGCCCGAACCACCGGTGAAGGCGGGGTTCCGTGGCAACGCGGCCGCGTCGGTGGATCCGGCCGAGGCAGCGCAGGCCAAGCAGCCCAGCCCCCCCCCCCGCCGGCTGGCCAGCCCACCCCCGCCGAGGCGGTCGCACCCCGTCCAGCGACTCCGTTGGAGGACCTGGCACCGGTCGAGATCGTCGAGGGTCCGCTCATCGACCTGCGCTCGCCGGCCCGCCAGGAGCCACCAGTGGCCGGCGGCCCGTCCGCCGGCTCAGGACCACCGCCCGCTGGACCACCGCCCGCTGGCGTCGGCCCCGGGCCAGCGCCGAGTGCGTCGCCACCCACCGCCGCTCCTGGACCGGCCGCTGGCGGACCTCCGCCGGCCGCGTCGGGAGCCGGGGGTCAGGCCGAGCCGCCGGACGTACGCCCAGCTCAACCCGTTAACCCAGCCCAGCCCGTCAACTCAGCCCAGGCCATCAACCCAGCCCAGCCCGTTGAAGCGGCCCAGCCGGTCCGTCCAGGCAGGTTCAGCGGTACGCCGCCGGCCGACGATCCGCGGATACCGCCGCTCGCCGCCCGGCCAGCTGCCGCACCGCCGGCCGGCGAGCTGGCGCCGCTGCCGCCGGCCGACGCCCCCAGCGAGCCCGTGACCTGCTCGACCGTGCTCGCAAGGCCCGCGAACAGGGCCGGGGTGTGCAGCGACGCGGTGGCACCGGCCAGCAGCCCCCCCCACCCCGAACCCAGAGCCCGCCCCCCGACCAGCCGCGCCGCGGCCCGCGACCGGGTCACTAAGCGTTAGCGCAGGTGGTCGCAGAGGTTGTAGTCGACCAACCGGCATTCGTCGCCCTTGTCCCGCCAGCGAGTGACCGACGTGTTGCGCACCGGGTTGTCGCGGATCACCGTACGCAGCTCCCGCTCGTCGAGGCCCTCCAGCACGTAACGCAGCATCAGGACGACCGCGTCATGGCCGACCAGCAGGACGCAACGCTCCGGACGCCGGCGGATGTCCGTGAGCACGGCCCGCATGCGGAAGGCGACATCGGCCAGCGACTCGCCGCCTGGCGGCCGGTAGTAGAGGTCGCCCAGCCGGTCCCGGCGGGCCGACTCGGCCGGGAAGCGGCGCCGGATCGCGGCCGCGGTGAGCAGCTCGAACTGGCCCATGTCACGGTCTCGGAGCCGCTCGTCGGGCACTGTTGGTACGGCCGGGCCGCCGGACTCGGCGAGGGCCGCGAGGGCCAGCTCGGCGGTCTGCTGGGCGCGTCGAAAGACCGAGCAATAGACCAGCTGGGGCTGCCGGGACGGTGGCAGGGTGCCGAGCCAGCGGCCGAGCGCGGCCGACTGCCCCCGACCCGTCTCGGTGAGCAGGACGTCGGCGTCCCGGTCCGGCATCCCGACCGGCTCGACGCCGGTCCGGTCGGCCAGGCCGAAGGCCGCGTTGGCCTCGCTCTGCCCATGTCGTACGGCGATGATCTCGCGCCCGTCGGCGTCCGCTGTGATCATCCCCGGCCCCCGGTCGTGTCCGGCCGGCTACCGCGGCAGCGGGTCGCGGGTGATGGGGCAGGACATACAGCGCGGCCCGCCCCGGCCGCTGCCCAGTTCCGAGCCGGCGATCCGGACCACTTCGACGCCGGCCTCTTCCAGCCGCGCGTTGGTCTCGATGTTCCGCTCGTACGCCACCGCGAGGCGCGGCGCGATACAGAGTGTGTTGTTGCCGTCGTCCCACTGCTCGCGCTCGGCGGTCACCGGGTCCAGCCCGGTGTCGATCACCCGCAGGGTGTCGATCCGCATCGCCTTCGCGGCCGCCGTCAGGAACGGCTCCGGGCCGCTCAGCTGGCTGACCGAGCCCGGCTCGGGACCGGCGGTCATGGTGTAGGCACAGAGGCTGTCGGCGATGTTCGGATACATCACCACCGCGTCCACGTCGACCATCGTGCAAACCGTGTCCAGGTGCATGGTGGCCCGCTCCTGGGCGATCGGCAGCACCAGCAGGGTGTGCGCCAGGCCACGCTCGAAGACCCGCTGGGCGAGCCGCTCGGCGCCGGCCGACGTGGTCCGCTCGCCGACCCCGACGGCGATCACGCCAGGGGCCAGCAGCAGCACGTCCCCACCTTCGACGTGTTCGAACTCCGGCTCGTACACCAGTTCGGTGCCGGCGAACCGTGGGTGGTACGTGTAAATCGCCCTGGTCAGGGTCGTTTCCCTGGACCGGGCCGGCATCGCGAAGCTGGTCACCGCGACCTGGCCAGCGATCCAGACGCTGGAGTCGCGGGTGAACAGCACGTTCGGCAGTGGGTTGATGATGAAGTCGTGGTCGTCCATCAACGTGTAGGTGAGGGTGTCCCGGCCGGTCCGTAGTTCGTGGTGCGCGAGCCCGGCGATCAGCACCTCGGCCAGCGCGTCCGGGTCGAGGGTGTCCAGCAGGGCGCCGACCGCCCGGCGGAGCCCGATGCCCAGCCGCGGATCGGCGAGCACCGCCTCGGTGACCTCGGTCCGAGCGTCCGCGACGGTGAGCGTCTCGCGGATCAGGTCCGTCACGTAGACGACCTCGACGCCGTGGCCGCGCAACGCGTCAGCGAACGCATCGTGTTCCTCCTGCGCGCGCCCGACCCACGGGATCCCGTCGAACAGCAGGTCGTCGTTGTTGCGAGGGGTCAGCCGTTTCAGCTCCGCGCCGGGCCGGTGCAGCATCACGGTGCGCAGCCGGCCGACCTCGCTGTCGGCATAAGGGGCAGGTGCAGCGGTCACAGCCAGAACCATAGGCTTTGGCGGCGGTTCTGGTTATTCAGGAGCATGGTCTGTCGGCTTCCCTTCCGGGCATGGTCACCTTGTTCGGTACGCATAAAGTTAGGCGCGGGACGCATAACTTCGGCAAATGTAACTCTGAATCCGAATTGTACGGTATATCGCTATTAGTACTATTCGCTAGAAAAGTCCGCTGACCTGCGCCGATGTGTAACGAGATGGCGTACGACACACGAAAAGCACAGTGTCGTCTTGTGTGGAGAACGCAACTTACCGTCGGTTCTCAGCAGAAATAACGAGATTTACGCGCCCTTGGTTGTTGTTGCGAGTGCCAGGCCGGTAATCTGCGGCGCCAAGGAACAGTGCCAAAGGAGTCACGTGCTGGATCTGCTCGGCCCGACACGGTGCGGTGTCAGCACCGCGCTGTGTCGTGCGCGCGGCAGCCGGACAGCACGGGCGGCGCTCGCGGTCGCCGGACTCGCGGCCGGATTCTGGCTCGCCGCCTCCCTTTCGCACAGCGGCGTCGCGTACGCCGACACCGTGTCGACTCAGCCGACGACATCGGTGACGGACGTGGTCGCCGCGGTGAGCGCTCCCACGGACCAGCCGTCGCTGCCGGCTCTGGGCCCGGTCTCGTCAACCGTCGGCCAGGTCACCGGCAGCACGACGGCCGCCGGTTCGGCGCCGGCTGACAGTCCGGTCGCCGACAGCAAGGTCACCGGCGACAAGCCTGCGGTGGACACGACCGGCTCCACGCCGTCCCCGTCCAGCGGCCTGCTCGGTGGCCTTGTTGGTGGCTCGGGAGGCGGTTCGTCGGCGGTTGGCTCAGTGGGCGGCCTCACCTCGGGGCTGACCGGCTCGGTGACCGATCTGGTCAGCCGGCCTGGCCATAGGCTCCGGTCGATCGTGGCCGCGGTCGTACGGCCAGCGGCGTTATCGCCCTCGCTGCCGATCGTCGACGACCCAGGCGACTCGCCGATGCCGATCCTGAACGGCTACCCCGGGCACCTGCCGTGCTGCCTCCCGGACCTGCCGTGGCCAGCGCCGTGGCACCCGGCCCCGCCGGCCGGTCAGCCGATCGGCGGCGGCCACTCCGGCGGCCACCCGATCCCGGTCGGCACCCCAGTTCTGGCTTTCCCCACTGCGCCACGGGCCTCCCGGGCCGCGGTGCAGGTGCCACGTACCGCCGCCATAGCGCCGGTCGTGGCGCAGCTTCTCAGCGCGTCCGGATCGCCGTCCGGACCGGGGCCCGCCCCGGTGCAGCCGGCGTTCATGGTGGCGTCCGTCTCCGGCCACTCCGGCTCGGACTCGAGCGCCTGGCTCGATCCACTTCGCTCGTCAGGGCTGGGGTTCGAAGCTGCTGGGCCGGTTGGTTCAGATGATCTTTTCATCTTGCATACCACCGCCAAGCCGTCAGTCTCTCCGGACTGAGTTGCTTCCCCTTGAGTCGAGATGCCTGTCCACGATGGCCAGCGCACCGGTTGTCGACTCTCTGCGCTTGACCACATGCCAAGTGACAAGAAGGGCCTTGGAACTGTGAACAAATGGGTTCGCCGATCGCTGGAGACAGCGATCCTGACCGCCGGGTTCGTGGCAGTGGGGGCTGGCGCGGCACACGCCGCCGATGCCACCGCCCCCACGGACGCTGCCGGCACGCTGACGGACGTGGCTCACGCCGCGCCGATTCAGCTTCCCAGCACCACCAACGTCACCTCGCTGGTCAGCTCCTCGACCCAGCAGGTGACCCAGACCGCCAGTCGTACGGTGCACGTGCTCACCCAGCAGGGTGGCAAGGCCACCCCCGGGCAAGCACTGCAGATCGCGCACAACCAGTCCGCGGTCGACGCGGCCAAGGCCGCCGCCAAGAAGGCTGCCGCCGCCGCGTACCAGGCGAGGCACTCCGCTCAGGCGGCCGCCGCCCTGCAGCAGCCGACCCTGCACATCACCACCGATGCCGGCCACTACGGCGTGCACGGCCAGGCCGGCCCCGCGGTCGGTGGCGGTGACCTGGTAGCACCAGGCCTGCCGGCACTGCAGCAGCCGGCGCTCCCGGGCGTACCGGACCTGGGCGGCCTGCCCAGCCTGCCGGGCACGCCGGATCTCGGGTCCCTCCCGAGCTGCTGCCGAACCTCGGTGCGCTGCCGGCCGCTCCCACGCTGCCGAGCCTGCCGGGCACGGGTGCTCTCCCGAGCGCGCCGACCCTGCCGAGTCTGCCGAGTTTGGGTTCGTTGCCGTCGGCTCCGACGCTGCCCACTTTGGGGGAGCTGCCCAGCCTGCCCAGCCTGCCGGGTACGGGTGTGCTGCCGAGTGCGCCGACCCTGCAGAGCGCCCCCGCCTCGTCGCCCCTGCCGGGGTTGCCGAGTCTGGACGGCCTGCCGAGCCTGAACGGCCTGCCGGCACTGCCGAGCCTGCCGTCGCTCAGCCAGCCGGACCTTGGCGCGCTGCCCGGCCTGCCAGCGTTGCCGGCGGCCGGTCTGCCGGAGCTTGGTTCGCTGCCGGCCGTACCGTCGCTGCCCGGTCTGCCGGAGCTCGGCTCGTTGCCGTCCGCTCCGTCGCTGCCGAGCCTGGGCGACCTGCCGACGCTGGGTTCGCTGCCAAGCCTGCCCGGCACCGGTGTATTGCCCAGCACGCCGAGCCTGCCGGGGCTGCCCAGCCTCGGTGGCCTGCCGAGCCTGGGTGGCCTGCCGAGTCTGGGTGATCTGCCAAGTCTTGGTTCGCTTCCGAGCCTCGGTGACCTGCCGGCGACCGGCCTGCCGGCGTTGCCGGACCCGGGCACGGTGGTAGGCGGTGTGGTGTCCGAGCTGCCCAGCCTGGGTGCGCTGCCCACGCTGCCGTCGCTCCCGGAGCTGCCCACCGCGGGCTTCCTGCCGAACGCCCCGACAGCTCCCAGCCTGCCGAGCCTTGGCGGCCTGGGTGACCTGCTCGGCGGTGTTCCGGTGGTGGGTGACCTGCTGGGTGGCAACACCATGCACCCGGACCTGCACGGCGCGGAGGACCTGCCCATCCTGGGCAGCGTCAAGTCCCTACTGGGCGGTCTGACCGGCACCTTGACCGAGACGACCACGCATCTGGTCGCCCCGGCGCAGGTCAAGCAGTCGCACGCGAATCCCGTACAGGAGGTCGCTGGCACGTTGGGTGACACGGTGACCGGCCTCGGCCACACCGTGAACACCCTCGGCCAGACGCTCGACAAGACGACCAACTCGTTGCTCGGCGGCGAGACCCAGACCTCGCTGCCGGGCCTCGGCAGCACGGTCGGCGGCGTCGGTCGGTCGGCGGCGGCACCGAGGACCTGGGCACCATGTGCCACGGCGTCGGCGGCGCGCACACCGCTCCGGTCACCGGTCTGCCGAGTCTGCCCACCCAGGGCGGCACGAACGGCACCGGCACCATGGTCGGCGGCGTCTCCGGCGTCTTCACCCCTTCCAGCCCGACGACCGTCCCGCAGTCCGGTCCGGTCAACGGGACCGGCTCGCAGGTCAGCCAGGTGCCGACCGGTGCGCCGGAGACCGGCGGCGGCTCGACCGCGCTCGCCGGTGACGCCACCAACGGTGGCATGGAGGGCGCACTGCTCGCTGGTGGTCTGCTGATCGGGGCTGCCGCGGCGGCCGAGGTGCTTCGCCGGCGTACCCGGCGGGCATGAGCGGTTTAGATCGCAGGCGACGCTTCGCCATGGTGGTGGCGGCCCTCGTGGTCTTCGCCGTCGTGGCGGCGTTCGGCTATGGCCTGGTGTCCCTGTTCGCGGGGACATCAGGCTCCCGGTCGGCGGCCAGCGATGCTGGTACGCCGGCCGGCGGCTCGACCGCCGCTGCCGTCACGACCCTGTCGTACTCGCCCCCCACGCACCTGACCATCGCGGCCATCGGAGTGGACGGCGCGTTGCAGCAGGCGGTCGGCGTCGACAGCGCCCGGAACACCCTGCAGCTGCCGGCCAAAGTGGCCCAAGCCGCGTGGTTCAGCAACTCCAAGACTCCCGGACAGGCCGGCCCGACGGTCATCATCGGCTACATCTCGTCCGGTGCGAAGAAACCCGGCGTGTTCGCCAAGATGGCCGAGCTGCGGCCCGGCGGCGAGATCCGGGTCACCCGTACGGACGCGAAGACCGTCGTCTTCACCGTCGACAGCATCACCGAATATCCGCTCAACCAGATGCCGACCGACAAGGTCTTTGCCGCCACCGCGGCTCCGACACTGCGGATCATCACCTGCGGCGGCTCGCTGCATGACGCGTCGACCGCCAGCAACGTGGTCGTCTACGCCCACATGACAGGGACCGGCTGACCCGCTCGCACCGGAAAGTGGCGCCCCCGAGTCGATCCTTCTCGGGGGCGCCGACATTTCGGTGGCGCTGGCGCGCTCACCGCGGCCTGGGCATCCAGGCGTACGAGCGAGCGAAAAACAGATAGGCTCATCCGGTGCCTGGAGTCCCGCCGCAGCGATTCACGTATCTCGGTCCAGAGGGGACGTTCGCCGAGCAGGCGTTGCTGACCCTGCCAGCCGCCCGCAACGGCGTGCGCGAGCCGTCCGCGACGGTGCCGGAGGCGCTGGACGCGGTTCGTTCCGGTGCGGTGGGGGCGGCGCTGGTGCCGTTGGAGAACTCGGTCGAGGGCGCGGTCGGCGTGACACTGGATGAGCTCGCGTACGGGGCGCCGCTGTTGATCACCCGGGAACTGCTGTTGCAGGTCCGGTTCGGGCTGTTCGGCCGACCGGGTACCAAGCTGGAGTCGGTGCGTACGGTGGCCAGCCACCCGCATGGTCTCGCCCAGGTCCGCGCCTGGATGCGCAAGCATCTGCCCGACGCCGAGCAGCGGTCCACCTCATCCACCTCCGATGCCGCGGTGGCGGTGGCCCGCGGCGACTTCGACGCGGCGGCCTGTGCGGGGGTGCTGGTGGTGAGCGGCAGCGGCTGGAGCTGCTGGCCGACGACATTGGCGACTCCTCCACCGCGGTGACCCGTTTCGTGCTGGTCACTCGGCCGGGCCGGCCGGCCGAGCGGACCGGCGACGACCTGACTTCGCTGGTGGCGTTTATCGCGCACGACCGGGGGCCGGCGCGTTGCTGGAGGTGCTGACCGAGTTCGCCGTTCGCGGCCTCAACCTGACCCGGATCGAGTCGCGGCCGACCAAGGAGCGGCTCGGCCGTTACTGCTTCCTGCTGGACTGCTCCGGCCACATCGCCGACGACCGGGTCGGCGAGGCCGTGATGGGCCTGCGGCGAATCTGCGCGGACGTACGCTTCCTCGGCTCCTATCCGGCGGCCGAGCCGTCGCCGCCGTACACGCGCCGCCCCGGCACCTCAGACGCCGACTTCGCCGACGCGGCCGGCTGGCTGCGGCAGATCCGAGACGGCGCTACGGATCGCGGGTGAAGCAGCTGCTGCTCTTCCGGGCACGCGCAGAGCGAGGCCAACGTGACCGGCAGCCTGCATTGCACGGTGCCCGGCCCGCCGCTCACCAGCAACGGCCGCGAGCAGGCCGCCGCGCTGGCGGACCGGCTCGCCGGTACGGACATCGCAGCGGTCTGGGCGTCCGGGATGACCCGCGCCCAGCAGACCGCCGAACCGATCGCGCGGTCCCACGGCCTCTCCGTCACTGTCCACCCGGACCTGAGGGAAGGCTTCGTCGGAGACCTGCACGACCGTAGGGACGACGAAGCGCACGAACTCTTCGACGAGATGTCGGTGACCTGGTTCCTGGACGGCGACCTGGATTTCCGACGGCCCGGCGGGGAATCCGGCCGGGAGATCGTGGACCGGCTCGGCGGCGCCTTGGACGAGGTGGTCGCTGGCCTGGCTGACGGCCAGACCGCTGTCGTGGTGTCCCATGCGGCCGCGCTCCGGCTGACGGTGCCGCAACGCTGCCCGGGCATCTCGCCGTTGCGCGCGCTACTACGCCACCACCTGCCCAACACTGGGCTGGTCGAGGTCGAGGTGACCGCCGGCGACTGGTTCTGCCGTACGTGGGACGGTGTCAAACCCGTCTAGCGTCCCCCGATTGAGCTCTTCACCGCCGCCGTCTTGGCGTCCAGGGTCACCAGGTGTCCATCCTTGTCCAGGATGTACGTGAACTGACCGTTTCCGGTGATGCTGGCCAGCCGCGGGCTGGAGCTGCCGGCGGTCCCGGTGGACGACGTGATGGTCGCGCCTGTCCTCGGGTTAAGCAGGTCGTACTTGCACGGACCGCCGCCGCTTTCGGACCCCGAGCACGAGACGACCAGCACGTTGCCGGCGCTGAAGCCGGCCAACTGGGCGTCCTCGGTCTTGTGGTTGCGGCTCGGCTGTTCCCACAGCACCTTTTTGGTCTTGGCGTCCACGGCCAGGAGCGTGGGTTTGCTGCTGTCGTACGTCGGCGCGACCTCGATCATCGCGACCCCGTTCACGATGCCACGGGCAGGAACTTCACGTTCTTGCGACTGACCAGCGACTGGATGTTGCCGCTGGTGGGGTCGGCGGTGAACAACTGGTCGGCGGCGTCCCACTGAACGCCGCCGAGCCGGCCGATCACGTCGTCCGGGCCGGCCGCCTCGATCACCGGTTGGGGTTGGTGCTCCCAGATCTTGCGAAGGGAATGGGTGTTGTAGCCCTGGACGCAGTCGGCGTTGACCCCGAACATCACCATCACCGAGTTGCCGTCCGCGCTGAAGAACCAGTCGTCATCCTGCGGCCGGACTTGGCCGGGGAAGTGCTGACACTTGGGTTCCAGCCGGGTCGCCGCACCGGTGGCCGGGTTGAAGAACAGCAGCGTCTGCCCGTAGCTGTCGCCGGTGACCGTGTCGTCCACCGCGACCGTGCCGTTGGCCACGTGCAGGTAGGTGGGGGTCGACGACAGCTGCTTGTGCCAGGTCGGGGTGCCGCTGGTCAGGTCGAAGGCCTGGACGTTGCCATCCTTGCTGAGTACGACGACGTGGTTGCCGACGATGGCCGCGCAGACGTTCTGACCGTACCCAGCCAGGTCGGCCGAGAGGGTCTGCGTCCACAGCACCTTGCCGGTCGCCGGGTTGAATGCCTGGACCGTTGTCTTGCTGACTGCGACCGAGACCGGGTTCGCGGCCACCACCACCGCATAAGGGTCGATCTCGCCGAGGCTGTCGCCGGTCCAGACCGTCGAACCATCGGTGGGGTTCAGTCGGCGAACTGACATGGTCTGACCAGAGACCCCACTGCTGTAGCCGATCGCGAACACGTCGGTCGACTTCGGGTCCGCCACCGGGACCGGTGGGGATTCGACGAAGAACGACTGCAGGCCGGTGCCGCTGGCGATGTTGCCCAGGCTCTGGACCCATCCTGGTACGTGCGAGCCGACGCCGATGTCCGCGGCGACCAGCACCGCCACGATGGTGAGGCCGATGGTCCGGCCGATCCAGCGGCGCCTTCGCCGAGGCGCCGGCGGCCGGTACGGCGGCACCGCCTGGTACGGCGCCGGATACGGGCCCGACGGGTAGGGGCCAGGAGACTGCGGAACTGAGGACTGCGGTGCCGGAGACAGTGGCGCGGCCCCGTACTGATCGCTCGGATATTGGCCGCTCCCGTACTGTCCGCTCGGGTATTGGCCGCTGGGGTACGGAGTAGGCGGCGGCGGGGCCGGTCGGCGCCCAACCGGCCGGCGCGGCGTCCGAAGGGCGAGGGGCGCCGGGCGTACGGCCGTCCGGCAGGGTTGGGTACGGGGACATAGTGGTGGGCATGGCGCCGCCGACTGAGCCGCCATCGACGCCGTCCTGGCCGTGCGACTCAAAAGCGCGCCGGCAGCGATCGGCGTTCCAGCGCCGCCGCGGGTCCTTGTCGAGCAGCCCGAGCAGGATCGGGGTCAGCCAGCCGGCCAGCCGCATCGGGTCCGGGTCCTCGGTGACCGCGGCCGCCATCGTGACAAGCTGGCCGTCCCGGGTGTAGGGCGGGCGGCCCTCGACAGCGGTGTAGAGAGTGGCGCCGAGTGAGTAGAGGTCGCTCGGCGGGCCGGCGGTCTCGCCGCGTACCCGCTCCGGCGCGATGTAGGCCGGCGAGCCGATGACATGGCCGGTCGCGGTGGTGGACGACTTGTTCATCTCGAACGCGATGCCGAAGTCGGTCAGCGTCGGGTTGCCGCGGCTGTCCACGATGACGTTGGCGGGTTTCACGTCACGGTGCAGGATGCCCGCTTCGTGCGCCACTTCGAGGGCGGCCAGCAGCGCCAGCCCGATCCGGGCCACCAGATCCGGCGGCAGCGGACCGTCTTCCTTGATGACGCCTTCCAGCGACCGGCCGGACAGCAGGTCCATGACGATCCACGGCCGGTCGTCGGCGGTGAGTACGTCGTGCACCGGAACAATCCCAGCATGGTGCAGCCGGGCGCCGAGCCGGGCCTCCCGAAGCAGCCGGCGAAAGCTGTCCTGCCGCTCGGACTCGGACAGCCCGGGCGGCAGGTGCACCTCTTTGAGGGCGACCTCGCGGTCGAGTACGTCATCGTGGGCACGCCAGACGGTGCCCATCCCGCCAGCCCCGATCCGGGAGACCAGCCGATAACGGCCACCGATTAACGCCCCGATGTCCAACGGTGTACCGCTCACTTCGGCACTTTAACCGCTGGCCGGCCGGCGTCGAAGATCTCTCGCGCAGTCCCGCGCTTTTGGGCAGTCGTACGGACGGATGACTTGTCCCGCCGGACAGCGGCGGCTAACCGCCGAGGCTGCCCAGGATCCCGCGGGCACCGCCGCCACCGCTGCCGGTGCCGGACGAGGAGCGCAGGTCCGGTGCTTCGGAGGGCTGCACGATCACGTACCCCTGGCCGTTGAAGACCAACTGGAACGCCTCCCCCGAACCGCCGGTGAAGAAGGACTTGAGGCTTTCCGAGCGGTGCAGGTTGGTCTGCAGGTTCGCCGACCAGCCGATGATCGCGTCGGTGTCCACGAAGACCGGGAAGTTCGGCGCCACCGGGATGACCACCGGCGGGCCCTGGCAGGTCACCGCGACCTTGCCCTGGCCGGTGAAGACGCTGTTGAACAGGCCGCCGCCGAACATGCCGGCGTTCTTGATCAGCTTGATCTCGTACTGCAGGCTCGGGTCGAAGACCAGGATGTTGCGGCCGTTGATGCTGAGCGCGTCGTTCGGGTCCAGCTCCAGGATGAAGACGTTGTACGCCAGGTCGGCGAACCACATCTCGCCCTGTCCGTGGCACCGCATCAACGCCAGGCCCTCGCCGGTCAGGGTCCGCTTGAGCAGGTTGCCGAAGCCCTGCGTCTTGGTCTCGATCTGGATGTTGCCGCGGTAGGCGACCATTGCGCCCTGCTTGGCGAGCAACTCACCGTTGAGGGCGTACTTGATGCACCGCGGGTTCTGGACACTCATCCCGGCCTCTTGGGCGGGCTGGGCCATGTAGTCGCTGCCGAAGATGTCACCGCGCATAGTTCTTCCTCCGTGGGCGTTCGCTGGCCCATACGTTAACCGGCGCCGCCGGCGTACCGAGTCAGCCCCACCCGAGCTCGTGCAACAGGGCGTCGTCGATGCCGAAATGATGGGCTATTTCGTGTACGACGGTAATCGCGACTTCTTTGATGACGTCCGCCTCGGTGTCGCTGATCGCCAGGATCGGGTTGCGGAAGATCAGGATCCGGTCCGGCAGCACCGCGCCATAGTCCCAGCCGCGCCGGGTCAGGTCGATGCCCTCGTAGAGGCCGAGCAGCGTGGCGCCTTCCGGCGAGTCGTCCTCGACCAGCACCACCACGTTCTCCAGCCGGTCCATCAGCTCGGCCGGCACCTGGTCGAGGGCGTCGCTGACCAGTTCCTCGAACCGCTCTCTGCTCATTCGTACGGGCATCGCTCAGCGGTCCACGTTCTTCAGCGCCTCGCGGCGGGACAGCCCGGACAGCCGGTCGCCCATCGAGTCCACATAGGACACCACCCAGTCCGGGTCGTGCCAGGCCAGGTCGCGCAACGCCCAGCCAATCGCCTTGGGCAGGAAGAACTCCCGACTTTCCACGCTGGGCTCGATAACCTCGGCGAGCAGGTCGTAGTCGGTGCTCGCTTTCGCGCCGATCTGGCAAATGATGGACGTACGCCGGATCCACATGTCGTCGTCGGTCGACCAGCGCCGCACCATCGGGGTCACCGTTTCCCGGTAGGCCCGGTGGATCGGGCCGATCCGGCGGATCGCCACCTCGTCCACGTGGTCCCACCACGCGCCGGTGCTGACCATTTCCAAGTACATCGGCAGCGCATGCACGTCCTGCCAGCTGGCATAAAGCCGCCACCCGGTCAGTTCTCTGGCGGCATATCTTTCTTCGCGGAATTTCGCCTTGCGCCACAGCGAAAGTGCTGTCTCCGTCCACTGTGGACGGTCGGCGAGCGGGTATTCGGTGAAAACCTCTTTGCACACCTGTCTCAACGGTGTCGACTGGACGCCGTAATAGGGCATCACCGTTCATGTACGCCTGCATGCCGGGCGCTTTCTCCGGGTCGGCGACCGCGGCAAGGCCGTCGCGGACGGCCTTGATCAGGCCCCCGGTGTGCGGCCATCACCAGTTCGTCGGAATCGGGCGGCCCTCTTCGTACCCGGCGGAGGACTGCACGCCGATCACCGCCCGCCCGGTGAACTCCTCCAAACTGCCGGCGCCCGCGTACGTACAAGCCGAACGCAGTCCGGCGACGATCGCGTCGATGACGTCTTCGGCGCCCGGATGTTGGTTGTCCAGGTACATTTTCGAGGAGCTGATGCCCTCGCTGAACAGCTCCTTGCGGGAGCGTTCGAAGGCGTTTTCGGCGCGGTTCCTGGCCTGCACCGCCCGCGCGGACGCCATTCCGTACGAGACCTTGAAAAGCCGGCCGTCGGAGTCGGTCTGCAAATCGCCGGCCGACTCGTACGTGCCGGCCAGCCACGAGCCGACCATCACGTTGGACGCGCCGGCGGCCAGCGCGAGCGCCACGTCCCGAGGATGCCGCACGCCGCCGTCGGCCCACACGTGGCTGCCCAGCTCACGGGCCTGCGCGGCGCACTCGGCGACCGCGGAGAACTGCGGCCGGCCGACCCCGGTCATCATCCGGGTCGTACACATGGCGCCTGGTCCGACCCCCACTTTGACCACGTCGGCGCCGGCCTCGACGAGGTCTCTGACGCCCTCGGCCGAGACCACGTTGCCGGCCACGATCGGCACGATCGGGTCGAGAGCGCGGACCGCCTTCAGCGCGGCGATCATCTTGTCCTGGTGGCCGTGCGCGGTGTCCACCACGATCACGTCCGCGCCGGCCTGCAACAGCGCGGCGGCCTTGGCCGGCACGTTGCCGTTGATGCCGATCGCGGCGCCCACCCGGAGCCGGCCGTTCTCGTCCACAGCCGGTTGGTAGATCGTCGAGCGGAGCGCGCCGAGGCGGGTGAGCACTCCGACCAGCCGGCCGTGCTCGTCGACCACCGGCGCCACCTTGCGGCGGCCTTCGTGCAGGACCTGATACGCCTTGTCCAGTGGTGCACCGGCGGCGATCGTCAACACATCGGTGCTCATCACCGCGCCCAGCTGGGTGAAGCGGTCCACCGACCGCAGGTCGCTGGCGGTCACGATGCCGACCGGCGAGTCGCCCTCGACGACGATCACCGCGCCATGCGCGCGCTTGGTGATCAACCCGTCCGCGGCCGCCACGGTGTCCGTCGGCGCCAGCGTCAGAGCCGTGTCGTACACCGGGTGGCGAGTCTTCACCCAGGCGATGACCTCGCTGACGATATCCAGCGGGATGTCCTGTGGCAGCACCGCGAGCCCGCCGCGGCGAGCCACCGTCTCGGCCATCCGGCGGCCGGCGATCGCGGTCATGTTCGCGACCACCAGCGGGATGGTCGTCCCCATCCGGTCGGCGGTCCGCAGGTCGACGTCCAACCGGGACGTGATCGCGGACCGCGACGGGACCATGAACACGTCGTTGTAGGTCAGGTCGTACGGCGGAACCACGTCATTCAGAAAGCGCACGTCGCGAGCCTAGTGCGTTTTTATCCGTGGTGTTCCGGCGTACACCCACCGCCGCGGTACTAGTGCAGCTGCCGGTGATGGGGCGCGAAAGTGTCGGCGCGGTGCGGAAGGCTCGATTTCGGGGGCAGCTCATCTGCCGCCGCCTCACCCGCCACTCCTGTCACAGGATTTTGGCGCCCCCGAACTCGAGACTTCCGGGTGGGGGCGACAGTTTGGTGCTGCCTGGAACGAGTGGTGTTGGATGATCCACGGTCGTACATATCGGTCGACGGAGGTGTGTCTTGGTGCTGATCGCGAAGGGTCAGAACGTGCCGGTCGAGGCCGCCGCGATCCGGGTGATCGTCGGCTGGAAGGACACCGAGTTCGCACCTGACGTGCACGTCTCGGCGTTGCTGCTGTGCCCGAACAAGGTCCGCTCGGACGACGACTTCGTGACCCCCGAGACCAAGATGCACCGGTCGGGCACTGTCCGGTACGCCGGCAGCACCACCATCGACGGGATCGCTACCGGCAACCTGCTGATCGCACTCGCCGGGATGGATCCGCCGGTGCAGCGGATCGCGCTGGTCGGTACGGCGATCGCCGGCTATTTCGGGCAGTTGTCGAATCTCTACATCCAGATCGTGAATGCCGCCGGTGGCGCCGAACTGGCCCGGTTCGACGACACCCGGGACGCCGGCCGCGAGCGGGTCTTCGTGCTCGGCGAGCTCTATCGGCGAGACGCCGGCTGGCGGTTCCGGGCGGTGGGCCAGGGCTACCGGAGCGGCCTCGCCGGGCTGGCCAACGACTTCGGCCTGACTCCGCGCGAGGACGGCCCGCCGCCGCCCGAGCCGCGGTTGCCCCGGTCGAAACCGGCGCCGACTCGACCTCGCTCCAGCCGCAGCCAGCGCCCAGTCCCGTCCCCGCACCAGCCGGCCCGCAGCCTCCGGGTGCGGGCCAGCCTCCGAGTGGTCCGCCGTCTGGTCAACCGCACGGCCAACCACAGCGGCCGCCGGTGGGTCAGCCGCAACGTCAACCGCAGGGCAGCCCGCCGCACCCCTCGCCGCCGGGCGGCCGGCAACCGGGCCGCTTCGGCGGTCCGCCGCCCGGATATCCGCCACCGCCTGCCGCGTACCCACCGCCCGGGCGCTACCCGCAGCCACCTCCCGGCGTACGCCCGGCAACCCCACCGCCCGGACACCCGGCGCCCCACCGCCAGCCACCACCCCCACAGTCCTACCCACCAGGCCGCCCCTAACCGGCAAGTCTGGAGCGGCAAAGCTGGAGCCGGCTCCAAATTTTTCTCGCGCGCGCGTCCTCAAACCCACCCCCCACCCGATCTGGGTGGGGGCCAGAAAACAGTGTGGGTACGACATTTTCGCGCCGTAGCAGATACTTCGACGCCATGCCGACCACACCCATCCCAACCCATCCCAACCCAACCCCGCCCGCGCGGCGACCGGAGGCCGCCCAGGTTCGTGGCGGTGGGGTGCCCGGTTTTTGGGCGCCCCGGCGACGCGGACCGGATGCGCCGCCGCAGGAACTGCGGCCATCAACTCAGCCATGCCGACCCCCCACCCATCCCAACCCCGCCCGCGCGGCGGCCGGAGGCCGCCCAGGTTCGTGGCGGTGGGGTGCCCGGTTTTTTGGGCGCCCCGGCGACGCGGACCGGATGCGCCGCCGCAGGTACTGCGGCCAGAAGCACGGCCAGAAGCACGGCCAGAAGCACGGCCAGAAGCACGGCCAATCGGGTAGAAACCAACCGAGACCGCCTCTCGCTCGATCGAAGTTCGCCGCGTAGGGTGAGCGGAACTACGCGCCCGGTGACATTGGTCGAGGACTCCAGGGAGGAATCAGTCGTGTCGCAGCCCGCCGAGGAGTCGACTGGTTTCGGCCCGTCGACGGTTCTCGGATCAGGGATGGCCGAGGACCCGGAGAGACCGTCGGACCGCGGGGTCCGGTGATGGCCGGCCTTCATCCACCCGCGCTGGTGGCGAGATATCGCGAGAGCGGCGCATGGGGCGACACCACCATCGACGAGCTGTTCCGCCGGCAGGTGGCGGCCCAGCCGGACCGGATCGCGGTGGTCGACCCTCCCAACAAGGCCGAGCTGACCGGCGGCAAGCCGCAGCGGTGGACCTGGCGGCAACTGGACGCCGCGGTGGACCGGTTGGCGGCGGCGTTGGTCGGGCGGGGGATTGGCAAGGGTGACGTGGTCGCGGCGCAGTTGCCCAACTCGGTGGATCTGGTGCAGACGGTGCTCGCGACGGTACGCATCGGGGCCGTGTTGACGCCGTTTCCGGTGCAGTATCGCGAGCGAGAGCTCGTGCATATGTGCCAGGCGACTCAGGCGAATGTCTTCATCACCTGCGAGATGGTGCGCGACCGCAAGCTGGCGGAGGTCGCGTCCTCGATCAGCGCCCAGGTGCCGTCGCTGCGCCGGGTGCTGGTGCTACGCGGCGACGGGCCGGCTGGCCCGTCCGCACCGGCCCCCGGGCGCATTTGCGGAACTATCTCGCCGACCTCACCGTCGACCCCAATGACAGCGTCTCGATCTGCTGGACCTCGGGCACGGAGGCGCCGCCCAAAGGTGTGCCGAGGTGTCATTACGACTGGCTGGCGATCGCCCGGGTCTGCCACGACGCGGCCGAGCTGACCAGTGCGGACGTGATGCTCAACCCGTTCCCGATGGTGAACATGGCCGGCTTTGGCGGGCTGATGCTGCCGTGGCTGATGTCCGGTTGCGTGCTGGTCCAGCACCAGCCGTTCGAAGCCGACGTCTACTTGCGGCAGATCCAGGACGACGAGCGCGCCACCTACACGATCGTCGCGCCGGCCCTGCTGGCCAGGATGATGAACGAGGAGCAGCTGCGCGAGTCGTTCGACCTCACGTCGTTGCGGCTGATCGGCTCCGGCGCGGCGCCGCTGGCGGGTGACGTGGTGGCGGCGTGGGAGACGGCGACCAAGGTCGAGGTCATCAACTTCTTCGGCTCCAACGAAGGCACCTGCCTGGTGTCCACCCCGAAACAAATCCCGGACGCACATGACCGCTCGCGGTATTTCCCGCGCAACGGAGTCGCGCGGGGTGTCATCGCCGAGGCGATGGAGCTCAGGCTGGTGGACACCGACACCGGCGAGGTCATCACCGAGAGCGGGCGGCGCGGTGAGCTGCGGTTGAAAGGTCCGACGCTGTTCGCCGGTTACCAGGTCGGCACCTCGGCGACCTTCTTCGACGCCGAGGGCTTCTTTCGCACCGGCGATCTTTTCGAGATAGCCGGCGAAAACAGCGATTTTCTGCGCTATGTTGACCGGGTCAAGGACATCATCATCCGCGGTGGCATCAACATCGCGCCGGCCGAGATCGAGAACATGCTGGCGGCACATCCAAGCGTGGCCGACGTGGCGGTGGTCGGCGTGCCGGACGAGGTGATGGGGGAGCGTACGTGCGCGGTCGTCGTCCCGACCGCCGGCACCACCCCGACGCTGGATGGACCTGGTGGAATTCCTGCGGCGCAAGAAAATCTCGTCGTACAAGCTGCCTGAGCGGCTGGCGATCGTGGAGAGTCTGCCCCGCACCCCGGCCGGCAAGATGTTGAAATGGGCGGTCAGGGCGCAGATCCAGCCAGAGCCGGTGCGGGCTTGAGGATTTCCGTCTCGCTCGGGTTGTGGCAGGACCGGCCGCCCACCGAGGTGGTCCAGACGGCTCGACTGGCCGACGCCGGCTCCTTCGCTGAGCTGTGGATCGGCGAGATGGCTACCTACGACGTGTTCGCGCTGGCCACCGCGGTCGCCGCTGCCACTCAGCGGATCCCGCTGGTGCTCGGTCCGCTGCCGGTCACCGTCCGCGACCCGATGATGATCGCGATGGGTGTGGCGAGCGTGGCCTCGCTGACCGGTCGGCTGGCCTCGGTCGCGCTCGGTACGTCCAGCCCGCTGGTCGTCGAGCGCTGGCACGGCCGGTCCCGGGCCCGGGCGGCGAAGGCCCTCCAAGAGTCCGCGACAGCGGTGAAAGCGTTGCTGGCCGGCGAAAAACCGCACCTGGACGGCGAGGTCGTCAGCACCAGTGGTTTCCGGTTGCGTACGCCCGCACCCGGTGGCGACTTGACCATCGCGGCTTTCGGGCCCGCGTCCGTACGGGTCGCGGCTCGGCATGCCGAGCGGATGGTCCTCAACTTGGTTGGCCCAGCTACCGCCGCTGATCTCGTTGCTTTGGTGGAAAAAGAGGCCGCTGTGGCGGGTCGGCCGCGGCCACGAGTGGCGCTCTGGGCACCCGCCGCCCTCGACCCGGGGGAGGCCGCGTGGGCCCAGTTGCGGGCTGGCCTGGTCGGCTATCTGGCCGCACCCGGCTATGCCGAGATGTTCGAGCGCGAGGGCTTTGGCGAGCTGGTCGCGCTGGCTCGTTCCGGTGCCCATCCCCGCGAAATACTGGGAAAAGTCGGCACCAACGTGCCGGCCGCGGTGGGCCTGGTCGGGGACCGGGCCACGCTCGCCGCCAAGGCCGCCGACTACCAGGCGGCCGGGATCGACGACGAGTTGGTGGTGGTGCCGTCGTCCACAGTGGACGATGAGGGTGGCGCGCGTACGCTCGCCGCGATGAGCGAGATCAGTGACCAGTTTTCCGTTGCTACATCGGGGTGAAGTCGATGCGCAAGCTGTTCGTGGCGGGGATCGCCGTGCTGCTCTTCATGGGCGTTTTCTCCACGGCGCGGGTGTTGGCTGACCCCAGACCAGCCGTCACCTCCGCGGTTCCGACGTGCCAGCGGGAAACCGTACCGGTGTCACTGGCGCCTGGCGCGGCCGTCAACCAGACGATCGCCGCATGGGTCTGTGCGATCGGCCCAGTGGTGGGAAAGCCTGTGCAACTGTTGGTGGCCGGCTACACGTACGACCACCATTACTGGGATCCGGCGATTGACCCGGATCGCTCTTCGTGGGTCCGCTCGGCCACTCGGGCCGGCTACGTGACGGTGTCCTTCGACCGGCTCGGGAGCGGCCTGTCCACCAAACCGTTGGTCACCTCGGTCAGCGTGCCCACCCACGTGTGGACCGTGCATCAACTGATTTCTGGCCTGCGCAAAGGAAAGATCACCGGCAGTGCGGCCAGGAAGGTGGTGCTGGTCGGCCATTCGATGGGCGCCGCGATCGCGCAGTCGGAGTCCGGCATCTACAACGACGCCGACTCGCTGGTGCTGACCGACTGGCTGCACTATCCCCTGTGGGTGGGTACGCCCGGTGTCGTGGTCACGTCCGTGCCGGCGATTTTGGATCCACGGTTGGCAAGCGCGCCGCTGGGTTACCTGACCGCGCTCCAGGGCGGGCACCGGGCGGTCTTCTTTTCGACCGCGGACGCCGATCCGGCGATGATCGCGTACGACGAGTCGGTGAAGACGTACGGCACGCCCACCGAGGAGGTCACCATCGTGCCGACCATTCTGCCGACCGTCACGCTGCCGATTCGCATTCCGGTTTTCCTCGGCACCGGCCAATACGACGACTCGATTTTCTGCGGACCGCTGACCCCTTGCACGGACGCGAGAACGGTCAAGTCCCGCGAGCAGCTGTATTTTCGGTGCCCATCACCACTTTTGTGTTGCCGGGTGCCGGTCATTCGGCGGATCTGCACCGCAACGCGCCACTGTTGTTCAGTGCGGTCAATCAGTGGCTGGCTTCTGCGCATAGCGATCCAGGCCGCCGATAAGCAGGTCGAGCGCGAACTCGAAGCGCTCGGCCGCGTCGTCGGCCGCCATCACCGGCGCCATTGCGCGCAGGTGGACGAGCTGGTCGGGCGGCAGTGCGCTCAGATAGTCGTCGATCTGCCCCATCCGCCGCTGAGCCTCTTCCACGCCACCCTCGGCGTCTGACCACAGACTGGCCTCGTACGCGATCGCCGTCGTATAGAGCGCGACCGCGTCGGCGACGTAGGAAGCGACCTTGGCTGGCAGCCCACCGGCGGCCAGCAACCCGAGGATCCGGTCCATCCCCATCAGCATCTGCGGGCTGGTCGGGATCAGTGTGTGCATCGCGATCCGGGCCACCCCCGGGTTGTCCAGCATCACCTTGGTCAGCGTGCGGGCCAGCTCCTTGAGCTGCTCCTGCCACCGCGCCGGGTCGATCTCGGGCACCTCGATGGTGCTCATGATCTGGTCGTACATCAGCTCATGCAGCTCGCTTTTGTTGCGTACGTGCGCATAAAGCGACGCCGCACCGGTGTCGAGCTGCTGCGCCACCCGCCGCATGCTGACCGCGTCGAGGCCGTCCTTGGCCATCACGTCCAGTGCCGTGCTCACGATCAGCTCGGTGGAGAGCTGTCGTTTGACTGGTCGGGACGTCGTTCGGCGCCACGGTGGTTCAGGCAGATCAGTGGCCATGCCGAACAGTGTACTTGACTCGAACAGTGTTCGTTGATAGAAACGGTGTTCGTCAGACGAACACCGTTCGAAACGAGGAATCATGACCAATAACCATGTGCCCGTCCTGATCGTCGGCGCCGGTCTCGCCGGCACTTCGACGGCGCTGTTCCTGGGCCTGCACGGAGTGCCATCTCTGCTGGTGGAGAGGCATCCGAGCACGTCCAACCAGCCCAAGGCGCGAGGCCAGTCCTGGCACACGATGGAGGCGCTGTCGTACGCCGGAGTAGCGGAGAAGATGACAGCTGCCGGCTATGACATCAGCCTCGGCATGCCGATCGTGATCGCCCAGACGGTGACCGGCCCGCCGATCCACGAGATCCTCGGCGAGGAGTGGCCGGACTGGTCGCATCTCTCGCCGGCGACCATGGCGATGGCCAGCCAGGAGCGGGCCGAGCCGATTCTGGCCGACCGGGCCCGCGAGCTGGGCGCCGAGCTGAGGTTTGGTACGCGACTGGAGTCCTTCAGTCAGGACGCGAACGGCGTTACCGCCGAACTGAAAGACCTGAAGACCGGCGAGATCTCCTCTGTCACCGCGGATTATCTGGTCGCTGCCGACGGCTGGCGCGGCGAGATCCGGGCCCGTCTGGGCATCGGCTGGCACGGTCGCGGCGATCTCGGCCACGCGATGGTCATTCTCTTTGACGCCGATCTCGACGAGGTCGTCAAGGGCCGAGAGTTTGCTTTGTTCTACCTGCAGAACCGAGAGCTGAGTGAGGTCGAGGGGACCGGCAGCTTCGTCAGCACGGACACGCCCGGCCGGTGGGTGGTGGTTTTCGCGTACGACCCGGAAATCCGCGGCTGGGACAGCTATTCCGAAGCGGAGCTGGTGGAAAAGGTGCGCATCGCGGTTGGAATCGCTGATCTGGAAGTGAAAATCGTCGATCGCGCGGCGACCGGGATCGCGCACCGAATCGCCGACCGGTTCAGCCAGGGGCGCGTGTTCCTGGTCGGAGACGCTGCCCACACCATGCCGCCGCACGGCGGTCAGGGTGGCAACACGGCGGTGATGGACGGCTTTTACCTGGCCTGGAAACTGGCCGCGGTGGTCAACGGCCAAGCCGGTCAACAGCTGCTGGACAGTTACGACGACATCGAGCGCCGGCCGTACGGGGATTTGGTCGCTGGGCAGCAGTATTCGAACATGATCTTCCGCTCCGCACCGCAGTTGGCCGACGGTAAGGAAGACCCGATTATTCCGCCGGAACAGGCGTTGCTCGGCTATCGCTATCCGGGCGGCGCGGTCGTACCAGAGCCGGACGAGGACGGTGCAGGCGTCGAGGATCCGGCCCATCCGACCGGTCGGCCGGGGTCACATGCGCCGCACGTGTGGCTGCCGGACAAGTCGTCGACAATCGATCTGTTCGGCCGGAGTTTCGTACTGCTGACCGAATCGCAGGCCTGGGTGCAGGCGGCGGGTGAGGTTGGTGAGCGGCTGGGCGTGACGGTCAAGCCTGTCCTGCTGGACGCTCCGGGTTGGCGCGAGAAATACGGCATCGGGGCGGAAGGTGCCACGCTCGTACGCCCAGACCGGTTCATCGCCTGGCGGTCCGTCGGCGCTGGTACGGCGGCGGATCTGGAGGCGCAATGCGGACGGTGCTGGCCCGATGACGTACGTTCTCATCGCACTTTTCGCCTCGACGCTGGGGTTTCTCGAAGCACGGATATTCAATGGGCCGATCTTTGTCGAACTCGGGCTGGGCGTATCGCTCGGCTTGGTCTGGACCGCGATCGCGTACGGAGTCAGCCGTCTGCTGGAGCGTTTCAGGGAGAATCCGCGCAATGCCTCGAACGCGTCGGCGATCGCGGTGGCGCTGTGCGCGACCATGTTGCTGACGCCGGGAATCCTGCTGGAACTGATGATGTTTCCCAACCCTGACGCGTATCTGAGCATGATCCAGACCGCCGGCAACGGAACAGTGGGTTTCTACGCGACTTTCAATCCGCTGACCGAATGGATCCTGGTGCCGTTGGCGCTGTTCTTCAACTGGCGGTCGCCGGTACGGCGCAAAATCGCGATCGTTGCTGCCGTCCTCTACTACCTGGAGCGGGTCGCGACTTACCTGTACTTCGCGCCGGCCGTGCTGCGCTGGCAAGGCAGTCAGAAGTCGGCCGAGCTGGTCCAGCAGCAGGTGGGCGGCTGGCTGAGCATCGACTGGATGCGGATGGCGGTGGACGGGCTGACGATTGTGCTGTTCGTCGCGATCACGTTCCTGCCGGCGCCGGTCGGGCGGATAAGCGTTCGGGCGTCCAGGGCGGTGTCGGTACCCTCGTAGGTGTGATTGACCTGCGCCTTATCCGTGAAGACCCGGACACCGTCAGAGCAAGCCAGCGAGCCCGCGGCGAGTCCGCCGAAGCGGTGGACACGTTGCGGGCCGCCGACGAGTCCAGGCGTTCGGTGGTGCTGCGCTTCGAGCAGCTGCGGTCCGAGCAGAAGTCGCTGGGCAAGCGAATTCCGAAAGCGACCGGCCCCGAGCGCGAGCAGTTGATGGCGCGTACGAAGGAGTTGGCCGCCGAGGTCAAACGGGCCGAGAGCGCGGTGGCCGAAGCCGAGACCACCCTGCAGCAGGCCCAGCTGGCCATCCCGAACGTGGTCCAGCCGGACGTGCCGCCGGGCGGCGAGGACGACTACGTGGTGCTGCGCGAAGTCGGCGAGAAGCCGGAGCTGGAGAAGGTGCGCGACCACCTGGAGCTCGGCGAGGGCCTGCGGGCCATCGATATGGAACGCGGCGCCAAGGTCTCTGGCGCCCGGTTCTACTTCCTCACCGGGATCGGCGCGCAGCTGCAGCTGGCGCTGCTGACGATGGCCGCCGACCAGGCGATCGACCACGGCTTCACACTGATGACCACGCCATCGGTCGTACGCCCGGAGATCATGGCCGGCACCGGGTTCCTGGGCTCGCACGCGCCTGAGGTCTACAAGCTGGAAGCCGACGACCTCTACCTGGTCGGGACGTCCGAGGTGGCGCTCGCCGGCTATCACAGCGACGAGATCATCGACCTGTCGAAGGGTCCAGTCCGGTATGCCGGCTGGTCGTCGTGCTATCGCCGGGAGGCCGGCTCGTACGGCAAGGACACCCGCGGCATCATCATCCGGGTGCACCAGTTCGACAAGCTGGAGATGTTCTCGTACGCACGACCCGAGGAGGCAGCCGCCGAGCACGACCGGCTGGTGGCCTGGGAAGAGGAGATGCTCAGCAAGGTCGAGCTGCCCTACCGGGTGATCGACACGGCGGCCGGTGACCTCGGCTCGTCGGCGGCGCGCAAGTACGACTGCGAGGCCTGGCTGCCGTCGCAGAACCGCTGGCTGGAGCTCACCTCCACGTCGAACTGCACGACCTTCCAGGCCCGCCGGCTGAACATCCGCTATCGCGACGAGAACGGCAAACCGCAGACCGCGGCGACCCTGAACGGCACGCTCGCCACCACCCGGTGGATCGTCGCGATCCTGGAGAACCACCAGCAGCCGGACGGGTCGGTACGCGTACCGAAGGCGTTGCAGTCGTATCTGGGTGGTCGCGAGGTCCTCACCCCGGTGGCTGGATGAGCCAGCGGGCGGGCGCGAATCCGGACCAGGGCTGGCGGCCGAAGCTGGTTGTCCTGGACCTCGACGGCACGGTGGTGCCGTATTACCAGGAGCGGGCGCTGCCCAACCAGCGGGTAAGGGACGCCGTCGCGGCGACGCTGGCGGCTGGCGTACCGGTCACCATCGCCACTGGCCGGGCCGTGTGGAGTGCCCTGCCTACCGCCGCTGACCTGGGCCTACACGGCATCCAGCTGGTTTGCAGCAACGGCGCGGTGGTCTTTGACGCGGACGCTAGGCAGGTTCGGCACGAGGTCACCTTCGACCCGACCCCCGGCCGCGCAGGCGCTGCTGTCCGCGGACGTACACCTCGCTTTCGCGGTGGAGCGCGGGCTGTCCGGCTTCCTGCACACCGCTGACTTCCACCTCGACTTTCCGTCGAAGTTCTTCGGCGTCGCCGACCTGCCCGAGCTGTTGTCCCAGCCGACCACCCGGCTGGTGGCTCGTCCGTCGGACGGTGACACTCGTGGTGAGGAGTGGCATGGCGCGGCCGCGCGCGCGGTGGGCCGAGGAACTGGTCGCTTCGGTCCTCGACCCGGCGAAGAACAGCTGGGAAACCGGCTACACCGGCTGGATCGACGTGTCCGGTCCGAATGTGAACAAGGCGACCGGCGCCGCGATGCTGGCCGCGGATCTGGGCGTGGACGTGGCCGACGTGCTGGCCATCGGCGACGGCAGCAACGACATGCCGATGTTGCGGTGGGCCGGCAGGTCGGTCGCGATGGGCCAGGCCCCGGACAAGGTCAAGGCGGTCGCCGATGTGGTGACCGCGACTGTCGACGAGGACGGCGTAGCGGTGGAATTGGAGCGCTGGTTCGGATAGTTCCGACTTAGGATCGTTCACGACATGAATTGATCCGCAGGAGGAACCGACATGACGACCAGGCCTTTCCGTTTTGCCGCCGTCCGTTCACCGCGAGGGGACGGCGCGCAGTGGCGGGCCACCGGGCAGCAGGTTGAGCAGCTCGGCTATTCGACCCTGCTGATGCCGGACGGGGTGCACTGGCTTTCCCCGATCCCCAGTCTCGCGGTCGCCGCCGGCGCGACCACGACGCTGCGGGTGGGTACGTTCGTGCTCGCGGCCTCACTGCGGACGCCCAGGTCAGCGGCCTGGGACGCGCACACGATGACGGTTGTTACCGATGGCCGCTTCGACTTCGGTATCGGCGTCGGCCGGCCGTCGATGAAAGAGGAGTCGGCGGTTCTCGGGATGCCGTACGGGACCGGCGGCGAACGGTTGGAGCAGGTCGCGCAGGCCATCCGGCACGTACGCGAACTGGATGGCGACGCGCGTACCCCGGTCATGATGGCGATCAGTGGCGCGCCCAAGGCCAGGGCGCTCGCGGCCGCTGAGGCCGACAGCATCCAGTTGGCGGTCAACCCGGTGCTGCCCGAGGCCGAGCTGGCCGAGGTCGTCGCCGGCATTCGGGAGGCGGCCGGCGACCGTGCCGATCAGATTGAAATCGGCGCTAACATTTTCGCGGTGAATTCCGAGCTGCCGCCGCCGGAGATGGAGAACTTCCTCGGTACGACCACGAAAGCCCTGATCGAGCACAACTCGGTGTCGTATTTGCGCGGTGACGTTTCGGAGATGGCGGACGAGCTGGAACGGCGCCGGGAGGCAACTGGACTCTCGTACTTCACTGTGCATTGCTACGAAGATTTCGCGCCGGTGCTGGAAAAACTGGCGGGTCGCTGAGATGCCCGCATTCAGGTTCGGGGTGACGCAGGTCCCGATCGGTGACGGCGAGCAGTGGCGAGCCGCCGCGGTGCGGGTCGAGGAACTCGGCTATTCGACCCTGCTGATGCCGGACGGCGTTTTCCTGCTGTCGACGGTGCCCAGTCTCGCGGTCGCGGCGACCGCGACCAGCACTCTGCGGGTGGGCTCGTTCGTGCTCGCGAGTCCGCTGCGTACGCCCAGGTCAGCGGCCTGGGACGCACACACGTTGACGGTCTTGACGAACGGCCGGTTCGATCTAGGGCTGGGCTCTGGGCGGCCGTCGATGAAGGACGAGTCCGCCATCTTGGGCATGCCCTACGGCTCCGCGGCGCGGCGACTGGAACAGGTTGCCGAGACGATCAAGCACGTGCGGGAGCTGGATGGCGAGGCTCGTACGCCCATCATGATCGCGATTGGTGGCGGACCGAAGGGCACCGCGCTCGCCGCCGCCGAGGCCGACATCGTGCATCTCGCGATAGGCGCGCTCACGCCGGACGACGAGATCGCGGCCATCACCGGGCGAATCCGGGAAGCGGCCGGCGACCGGGCCGACCGGATCGAGATCGCGATGAACATCTGGACGGTGAACGGCGACCTGTCGCCGCGTAGCGAGAGCTTCATCGGTACGGACGCGAAGACGATCCGGGACACCCAGTCGGCGGCCGGCCTGTGGGGCAGCACTCAGGAGATGGCCGACGAGCTGGAACGCCGGCGTAAGGCCCTCGGCGTCTCGTACTTCGTCCTCAACGGCGACTCGAAGGAGCAGTTCGCGCCGGTGCTGGAGAAGCTGAGCGGTCACTGAGAGTGCTTAGCTCTCAGAATGATTCCACTGTAGAATCATTTCGTAGTGCACTCAATTGAGAAGGTGGCGTGATGGCTGGCAGGGCTTTCCGGTTCGGGGTGGTGGCGGCGCCGCAGGGCGGCGCGAAACAGTGGCGGGATCTGGCCGTACGAGCCGAAGAGCAGGGCTTTTCCACCCTGCTGACCCCGGACAACCTGCATTTCGCGGCGCCAACCGTGTCGCTGGCGATCGCCGCGAGCGTCACCACCAGCCTGCGGGTGGGCACGTTCGTGCTGGCCAGCCCGCTGCGTACGCCCCGGGCCGCGGCCTGGGACGCGCACAGTCTGAGCAGCATGACCGAAGGTCGGTTCGAGCTGGGTCTGGGCACCGGGCTGCCGGTCATGAAAGACCAGGCCGCCGAGCTCGGCCTGTCGTACGAGTCGGCCGGCGGCGGCTGCGGCAGATCTCCGACACCATCGATCACGTACGCAAGCTCGACGGTGATGCGCACACGCCCGTCATGATCGCCGCCGGCGGACCGAAAGCGCGCGAGCTGGCCGGGCAGAAGGCGGACATCGCGGCGCTCGCCGGCGGCGCCTTCGTCACTCGTGACGAGACTGCTGAGCGGGTCGCCGAGGTGCGGGCCGCGGCCGGCTCGCGGGCTGACGACATCGAGTTCTCGATGAACCTCTTCGTGGTTGGTGATGCGGACATGCCGGAGTGGGTGAAGGGTTTCGTCGGCGCGGACCGGGCCACCCTGGTCGAGCGTGACTCGCTGGCACTGTTGCCCGGCAGCCCCCAGCAGATGGTCGACGAACTGCAGCGCCGGCGGGACGCTTTCGGGACTTCGTACGTCACCGTCAACTCGGTCTTCATGGACGACCTCGCGCCGGTAGTGGCGCAGCTCACCGGAAAATAGTCTCTCCCCAAATCCCCCTGTACGTTCGCGCGTACAGGGGGATTTTCTTTGTCCCGCCCAGGGTTTCGCCGGACTGTCCTCAGTGGACTGCGCGTATTGTGCGTTTTGGTGGGCACCGCCCCATCAAGTAAACTTGGCTTTACCGAAGGCGTCGTGCGGCGGAAGGGGTACGCCGATGGCCGTACTTTCCGGGCCGCTGTGATCAGCGAACACCTCACTCTCGTGCTGCTGGCTGGCAGCGTCATCCTGCTGCTGGCCGTGGTCGCGGTGCGTGCGGCCGTACGAACAGGGCTGCCCAGCCTGCTGATCTATCTGGGCATCGGGCTGGCCATCGGCGACGCGGGCCTGGGGATCCGGTTCTCCGACGCCGAGCTCACCCAGAGTCTCGGGCTGATCGCGTTGGCGGTGATCCTCGCCGAAGGCGGGCTGACCGCCCGTTGGGACACTATTCGGCCGGCGCTCGGCCCGGCCGCGCTGCTGGCCACCGTTGGGGTGCTGGTCAGCGTCGTGGTGACCGCGGTGATCGCGCACTGGGTGCTGGCGACGGACTGGCGTACGGCGTTGCTGCTGGGGTGCGGGTGGTGAGTGGCACCGACGCGGCCGCGGTCTTCTCCGTACTGCGCCGACTGCCGCTGCGCGGGCGGCTGGCGGCGATCCTGGAGGCCGAGTCCGGTTTCAACGACGCGCCAGTCGTCCTGCTGGTCACACTTGTGGTGTCCAATGCCTGGTCGCAGTCGGGACTGTGGGGTGCGCTCGGCACCATGGGCTACGAGTTGGCCGTCGGCATCGCGATCGGGCTGCTCGCCGGATGGATCGGGCAGCAGGTGCTCAGCCGGGTGTCGCTGCCGGTCGCCGGGCTCTATCCGCTCGCGATAATGGCTTTCGCGATGTTGTCGTACACCGGGACGACCCTGCTGCACGCCTCCGGCTTCCTCGCCATCTATCTGACTGGTCTGTGGCTCGGCAATTCCCACCTGCCGCACCGACACGCCAGCATCGGTTTCGTCGAGGCGCTTGCGTGGCTGGCGCAGATTGGCATGTTCGTGTTGCTCGGCCTGCTCGCGAGCCCGCTGCGGCTGCCGGCCGCGATCGTCCCGGCTTTGGTGATCGGCACCGGATTGCTTCTGCTCGCCCGGCCGTTGTCGGTGCTCGCCTCGTCGTTGCCGTTCCGGATTCCGTTACGGGATCAGGCATTCCTGTCGTGGGCGGGCCTGCGCGGAGCCGTACCGATCGTGCTCGCGACCATCCCGCTGGCCACCCACAGTGTCAACGGCGAGCTCATCTTCGACATCGTTTTCGTGCTGGTCTTCGTTTTCACGTTGATTCAGGCGCCCACTCTGCCGTGGGTGGCGCGGCGGCTCGGGGTGGTCGCCGACACCGAGGTGCGCGACGTCGACGTGGAAGTCGCGCCGCTGGACCAGATCAACGCCGACCTGCTCAGCGTCACCGTGCCACCGCATTCACGCCTGCACGGCTCGTACGTGCTGGACCTGCGGCTCCCCGAAGGCGCGGTGGTCTCCTTGGTAACCCGCGGCGACGACACCTCGGTGCCCAGCCTGCACACCCGACTCGCCGTCGGCGACACCCTGCTCGTCGTCGCCGCCGACGGCGTACGCGAAGAAGCCGAACGCCGCCTCCGCGCCGTCGGCCGAGCCGGCCCACTCGCCCGCTGGTTCGGCGAATCCGGCCGCTAGGGTTTGGTGTCAAGGGCGCTTGACGGCGCGAAAGTGTCGTACGTGTCTGTTTTTTTCTTTCCCCCTTCACAAAAACTGAGCCGTTCCGTTACATTCGCGGGTGCCTGGATGGTGGTTCGCCGGAATCTGGGGCGAGGTGGAAGTGGGCGGCGATCTGGTCGACGACCTCGACGGGGTCGTTCCAGCGGTCGTCGTCGGGGCGTGGGTAATGGAAGATCGTGTCGGTGAAACCGGCTTCGGTCAATTCGCCGGTGAAGTCGGTGAAAGCGGTCAGTGAGGCCGTCACGTGTTCCGGGATGAAGCCGGCGGTGAAGATTTTGTCGATGGTGCTGGGATCCCGGTTGATTTTCCCGCATTCGTCCTCGATGATCCGCCATTGCGAGGCGATGTTGAGGCGCCATTGCGCGAAGTCCTTGCCGCCTCCGGTGGTGACCCAGGCGTCGGCGTGCCGGGCGGCCAGCGCGAGGGCCTTCCGGCCGGTTGCGGCGATGGCGAAGGGGATGCGGGGGTTTTTGTACGCAGCCGGGGACAATTCTGACCTGGGAGGCGCTGTAGTACGTGCCGGAAAATGTCGTTTCCGGCTGGGTCAGCAGAGTGTCCAATGTGGACAGGAATTCGCCGAACCGGCCGACGCGTTCGGCTGCGGGCCACGCCGGGCGGCCTAGTGCGGACTCGTCCCAGCCACCCATCGCGCCGGCGCCGATGCCGAGGATGAAGCGGCCGGCGGAGATCTGGTCGAGGGTCATCAGCTCATGCGCGAAAGGGACCGGGTGCCGGAAGCTGGGAGAAGCGACCATGGTGCCCAGCCGGATCCTGCTGGTGGCCGCGGCCGTCGCCGTCAGCAGCGGGAGGGCGGAAAGCCACGGTCGGCCGGCGTATTCGCGCCACGACAGATGATCGGGCATCCAGAGATGGTGGAACCCGAGGCTTTCCAGTCGGCGGGCCCGGGCGATCCAGGTCGGCCAGTCGTCGGTTGGGAGCTGCATCACTCCGATACGCATGAATTTTCCGCTGATCCGTGAAGAAAACGTTGGGCGATCTGCTCGACAACCTCGATCGGGTCGTTCCACCGTTCGTCGTCTTCGCGCGGATGCTGGAAGACCAGGTCGGTGAAGTCGGCCTTGCCGAGTTCGTCGACGAGATTGGCGAAGGTGTCCACAGTGGAGGTGAAGCGCTCCGGAGTGCCGCCAGCGACGAAAATCTTGTCGATCGAGCCTGGATCGCGATCGATTTTCGCGCACTCCTCCTCGATGGTTCGCCACTGTTCGGCGATGCTGAGCCGCCATTCCTCGACCGGCCTGGTCGGGCTCGCGCCGGTCGTCACCCAGGCGTCGCCATAGCGGGCGGTCAGCGCCAGCGCTTTACGTCCGACCGCGGCTATGCCGAACGGCAACCGTGGTTTTTGCGCGCAACCAGGCACAATCCTGACCTGGGAGGCGCTGTAGTACGTGCCGGAAAGCGTCGTTTCCGGCTGGGTCAGCAGAGTGTCCAATGTGGACAGAAATTCGCCGAACCGGCTGACGCGTTCGGGTGTGGACCAGGCCGGCAGGCCCAACGCGGTGGCGTCCCAGCCGGTGCCACCAGCGCCGATGCCGAGGATGAAGCGGCCGGCGGAGATTTGGTCGAGGGTCATCAGCTCATGCGCGAAGGGCACCGGGTGCCGGAAGTTCGGCGAGGCGACCATGGTGCCGAGGCGGATGCGGTTGGTCGTGGCGGCGGTGGCGGTCAGTAGCGGGAGCGCCGACATCCACGGCCGCCCGGCATACTCCCGCCACGACAGGTGGTCGAAGGTCCAGAGATGCGCATAGCCGAGACTGTCCAGGTGGCGGGCCCGAGCGAGCCACGTCGGCCAGTCATCGGTGGGCAGGCACAGCACTCCAATTCTCACAATCCCCGACCGTACCTGCGCACCCCGACAGTGCCGGGCGAGGATAGGAGGATGACCCTGCCCGGCATGATCGCCTGCGACCTGGACGGCACCCTGCTCCGCAGCGCGACCTGACCATCTCCGAGCGGACGATCGCCGCCCTCGCCGCGGCCCGTACGGCCGGCGTGCCCTTCGTGGTGGTGACCGGCCGGCCGGCCGGTGCGGTGGCTGGCGGTGGTGCTGGACCGGATCGGCCGGTACGCCGAGGTGATCTGCAGCAACGGCGCCCGCGTCCTGGACGTGGACGGCACCGACCTGATCACCTGGCCGATCAGTCCCGCGAACCTGGCCGAGGCGACCCGGCGGCTGCGCGATGAGCTCGGCACCGTCCACTTCGCGGTCGAGCGGCACACCGGGATGGTCAAGGAGGCTGGCTATCGGGTACGGGCCGATCTCGCGCAGCCCCGCGAGCTGGAGCTCGCCGAGCTGGTCACCGAGCCGGCGCTCAAACTGCTCGCCCGGGTCTATGAGGCGGACGGCGACGAGCTGCTGGCCCGCTGTACGGAACTGCTGGCCGGGGTGGCGACCCCGACCCATTCCAGCCTCGCCGCCGGGCTGATCGAGATCTCCGCCGACGGGGTCACCAAGGCGGCTGCGCTGGACTGGCTGGCCGCGCGCCATGGCGTACGAGCCGAGGATGTCGTCGCATTCGGCGACATGCCCAACGACATCTCGATGCTGCGCTGGGCCGGCCACTCAGTGGCGGTCGCCGATGCCCACCCGGACGCCAAAGCCGCCGCCACCGAAGTCACGAAGAGCAACGATGACGACGGCGTGGCTGTCGTCCTGGAGCGACTTCTCAGCTAGAGATACTGCCCCGTACCAGGGGAGTGTCCGGAATCGCCGCGCTCCGGACCCGGCATGCCCGGGCCGCCGGGGCCGCCCATCAGGCCGATGCCCGGTGGCAGCGCGGGCCGGCCACCGCCGCCGCCACGCATCTGATCCAGCTGCATCCTCGCCGCCATCTGCTGCGCGACCAGCGCCGCCTGAATGCCGTGGAAGAGGCCCTCCAGCCAGCCGACCAGCTGGGCCTGCGCGATCCGCAGCTCGGACTCGCTCGGGGTGCCTTCGGCCAGTGGCAGGGACAGCCGTTCCAGCTCTTCCTTGAGCTCTGGCGCGAGGCCGTCCTCCAACTCCTTGATCGAGCGGCTGTGGATTTCCTTCAGCCGGGACCTGCTCGCCTCGTCCAGCGGGGCCGCCCGAACTTCCTCCAGCAGCTGCTTGATCATGGTGCCGATCCGCATGACCTTGGCCGGCTGCTCGATCAGCTGGGTCGGGTCCAGCTCCTCGCTGTCACCGTCGCCGGTGGTCGCCACCGCGACCGGCTGGCCGTTCGGTCCAATCACCACGACCTGGTGTGGCTCGCGGGTCTCACCCTGCTCTTCGCTCATGACGTCCATCCTCACGCACCAGCGCGCGAGGGGCGAGTACGGGGCGGCGTACCGTTCCCTTCTGGGTGATACGACGTGCGCTGATGGCGCTTGCAGTCCCCGTTGCGCTGGTCACGGTCGCCGCCGCTTGTACGGGGTGTGGCCACTCCGCCGCGCAGGCGTCGCCGACGCCGTCGGCCAAGGCCAGTTCGGTCGCACCGACGACGCCGCCGTCCCCGTCCGCCTCGCCGACCCCGTCGCCGAGTTGTGCGGGCCCAGGAGAGGGTTTCTCCTGCGATGACCGCAACCGGTTCGCGGCCGCGGAGACGTACATCAAAGCTCAGCCGGGCGTGATCGGCTTCGTGGTGCGCGACCGGCAGACCGGCGCGGTCTTCCACAGCGTCAACGCCGCGTACAAGCTGTGGACGGCTTCCACCGTCAAGCTCGCCATCGCCACGTACCTGCTGGAGGAGCAGGCCGCCGGCAAGATCACCCTGTCCAGCAGCGACAAGTCCCTGATGTCGTCGATGCTGCGGGTGTCCGACGACCACGCGGCCGACGTGCTGTGTGGAAGCGCGCGCGGGCGGGGCGGCGCAGCTGCCGACGTGGCGGGAGAAGTACGGGATGACCGGCGCCACCTTCGTGGACGGTTTCGACCGCTACTGGGGCTACATGAAGTGCGCGCCGAACGACCTCGACCACCTGATGGCGTACGTGCTGGACAAGACCTCGCCGGACATCCGCGCGTACTTGGTCGGCAAGCTCAGGTCGGTCGGCGAGAACCAGCAGTGGGGTGTCTGGGGTGGCGCTGACCAGGCGGCCAGCCCCGGCAACAAGGACGGCTGGTCGCAGGAACACGACGCCGGGACCCTGCACTGGGTCATCAACAGCGTCGGGTTTGCCGGCAAGGACGAGCGGTGGCAGGTCGCGATCATGTATCGCCTGACCCCTTCCGGTACGTACGACGGAGGCGTCGCGGCCGTCACCCATGTCGCCAAAGTTCTCCTCGCCGGCAAGCGTTAGAAAAGGGACCCGTTGGGGCGGCTGACCGCCCCAACGGGTCCCTCTCTTTGGGCTCTGTTACTGGCCGAAGCCGATGGAGAAGACGTGCATGTTGCCGCCGGTGGCCATCGGCAGCGTGACGCTGGCGACGGTCTTGCCGGCGGTCAGCGGGTTGGTGACGGCGAACAGGTACGTGTTGATGTTCTGCCGGCCACCGTCCGTGCCGTTCCGGTACGGCGTCTTCGCGATCGTCAGGTTCCCCGCCAGCGGCGGGTAGCTGTTGGCGCCCAGTGTCCAGTCGCTGAACCCGACCGCGACTTGCTGCGTGCTGCCGTCGGTGAAGGTGACGGTCATCGTGCCGGTCGCGCCGGCGCTGCCAGCGTTGGTCGCCGACCCGATCAGCCCGATCGACTTCGCGCCGGCCGGGGCGTTGACCGCGATGGTCTGGCCGGCCGCCTCGATGTTGTCCGGCTGCCCGACCGGCTGGTCCGGGAACAGGAAGCTGACCCCGCCGGCGGTCACGGTCGCGCCGCCGGTCACGCCGGCCGCCGCCAGGGCCGTCGCCGAATACGCCCAGCCGCTGGAGTCGTAGCTGCCGCCGACCTTCTGGCCGTCGTTCGTACGACCGGAGTTGCTGAAGTAGGGCCAAATCGAGCCGGGTTTGGCGACCGCGACCGCCACGCTGGACGGCAGCACCGGCTGGTTGTCACTGGAGGTCATCGCGAAGCTGACCGGGAATCGTCCCTCGGATGCGCCGGCGGTGACCGTCACATCCTGTTTGGCGGACGAGTGTGCGGCGACCGTCAACGTGCCGCTGGCCGGGGTGACCGTCAGCCCGGAAGCCGCCGATCCGGTCCAGTTCACCGTGATCGCCTTGTCGGTGATGTTGGTGGCCCGCACGTTCGCGGTGCCGGTGGCACCCGGTTGGACGATCAGGTTCCCGGCCGGCGACGCGGCGGTGAACAGGCCGCGCTGTCCGGTGCCGTCCGATGGCGGCGCGTCCGCCGGCGCCGAGCCCCAGACTTTGTTGGGGATGGTGGAAAGGTCGTAGTTGATGGTGGCGCCACCGGTGAGGGGACGAGAAGTCCAGCCACGGCTTGTCCGACTTCTTGCCGTTCACCGTCACACCGTTCACGTACGGCGCGTCAACCGCCGCGTTCGGCGCGGTGATGGTGACTTTTTTTGTTGTTGGCGAGGGTGATCACGGCCTTCTGGAAGACCGGGCTGCCCAGCACCAGGGTCGAGGTGCCCGGGGTCTCCGGGTAGAAACCGAGCTCGGACCACACGTACCAGGAACTCATCGCGCCCAGGTCGTCGTTGCCGAAAGATCCCACCGGAGCGTCGAAATAGAGTTCCTGCTGCGCCGCGCGTACGGCCGCCTGCGTCTTCCAGGGCGCGCCGGTGTACGCGTATTCCCACGGAATCTCGATGCTCGGCTCGTTGCTGAGGTCCGCGGAGGTCGCGCTCGGGTTGCTCAGATTCGTGAGCAGGCTGTCGAGATACTTGTTGTACGAGTCGTTTCCGCCGTGTGCCTCGATAAGCGCCTTCAGGTTGTGGTTGACCATCGGCGTGTACTGCGCCGCCGAGGTGCCTTCCACGAAACCGCTGCCGGTGCCCGGCGAGAAGCCCGGGACAAGCTGGCCGTCACCGTAGCGGGCCTGCAGATATCCGGAGCCGACGTTGAAAACGTTCTGCCAGTTCTGCGAGCGGGTGGCGAGTTTCTGGTACGTCGCGGTGTCGCCGAGCGATTTCGCGTACGACGCGATCGCGTAGTCCGCGATGTCGTACTCCTGCTGGGTGGAAACCGGGCCGTAGAAGTTGCAGCAGGCGTATTGGCCGTCGTACGGGATGTAGCCCTTGCTGTCCAAAGTGGACTGTGCGGGCCGGATCTGGTTCGGCTGGGTGGCTTCGGCCACCATCGCGTCGAGCGCGTGCTTCTTGTCGAAGTCGCGGGCCCCGAAGGCGTACGCGCCGGCGATGATGCCGTCCGCCGGGTCGCCGACCATCACGTACGACTCGCCGTTGGCCAGTGACCACTTGGGCAGCCGGCCGGACTGGTCGTAGTCATTCAGCGCTGAGGTCCCAGTCGCTGGCTTCCTGTGGTGCGACCACGGCCGCGAGCTGGACCTGCGAGCGGTAGATGTCCCAACCGGAATAGTTGGCATACTGCGCGTGGCCCTTGGCGGCTTTGTGGACTTTGCCGTCAAAGCCCAGATATTCGCCGTTGACATCGCTGAACACGTTGGGATGCAGCAAAGCGTGGTAAAGCGCGGTGTAGAACTGCTCCTGCTGAGCGACTGTTCCACCGCTGATCTGGATCTTGTTCAGGTATTTGTTCCAGGCCGCGTGGTTGGCCTTGCGTACCGCGTCGAAAGTAAACTTCGGGATTTCCGACGCGAGGTTCGCGGAAGCATTTTTGTCGCTGGTGAAGGAGATCCCGACCCGGGCGGTGATCGTCGGGGTCTTGGTCGCGTCCCAGGACAACGCCAGCCCGCCGGGGCCGGCCGCGGCCGCTTTCGGGGCTGCCTTGACGTTGTGTGCGCGCGGCGCGGGCGTGGCCGGGATGGACGTACGAGGGGTGGCCGCGCCGCTGTGGAAGGGCTTGGTGGCAGCGCCCGCGGGCACCGGAGCCGCGTCGGTGGAGGCGGCGGTGGCGGCCTGGTCCCAAGTCGCGGCGCTCTTGAAGGGGTGATCGAAAACAATGTCGAAATGCAGGGTGTAGTCGGTTTCCATGTCGGTGCCCTGGCCGCAGAAATGACCGGACGTGACCGAGCCGGTGACCTCGTGGTCGCTGACCGCCTGGATCTGCGCGCGCCGTCCACCGTGCTCGCGCTGTCCCGCGCCTTCAGCAGCAGGTTCGCCTGGGACGTACGCGGGAAGGTGAACTTGCCGATGCCGGACCGGGTGGCCGCGGTCAGTTCGGTGCGTACGCCCGAACCGAGGCTCACTGCGTAGTAGCCGGCCTGCGCGGTCTCGCTGATGTGCGAGAAACTCGCGGTCGCGGCGCCCGGATTGTCGCCAATCGCGCCAATAGTCGGCAAAATGGGCAGGTCGCCGTACGCGTCGCAGCCGGGGCCGGAGATGTGCGTGAGGCTGAAGCCGCGGGTCTGGCTGTCGTTGTACTCGTACCCGCCGCCCTGGGTGCGGTGCGGCGAGGTGTCCGGACTCCACTGCAGCATCCCGACCGGCATGTCGGCGCCGGGGAAGGTGTTGACCGCCCCTGAGGTGCCGATCAGCGGGTTGACCAGCGAGGCGGGGTCGGTGACGGGCTTGGGGGGGGCGGCCGCGCTCGCGGCGGTCGGGGCCAGCGTGGCGGTGGCCAGCACCACCGCCGCGGCCATGGAGAGTCTTGCCAAACTGCTACGTCTCGACATCGGTGATCCTTTTCCCGATATGACAACGTTGTCAGAAGTGGTGACGACAACCCGGAAAATTCCCGCTTCTTCGCGGCTTAACCGACGAGAGCCTAGGCAGCTACGCAATGCCAATCAAGGTTTCAAAAGCACTCTGACCTACATCGGCCGATATAACGATTTACCGAGTGATCATCAGGGCTTTTGCTAGCGAACGCTGCTGCGCGCGTACGGTCCGGCCGGCGGTCGCAGAACGGCGAACTGGTCTGTCACCTCGAGGCCGCCGGCGGCGAACCGGAACAGTGCGGCCGGCCGTCCGCCGGCCCGTCCCGGCGGGGCCGTCTCGCCGGTCGGCTCCAGCACGCCACGACGGGCTAGTACGCGCTGCAGGTTGGTGGCCGACACGGTGTAGCCCAGCGCGGCCGAATAGTGCGTACGCAGCTCGGAAATCGTGAACTCCGGCGGCGCGATGGCGAAGCCGATGTTCGTGTACGAGAGCTTCGCGCGCAGCCGGCCGCGGGCTCGCTCGACGATCGCGCGATGGTCGAAAGCGGTCTCCGGCAGCCGGTCGACGGGGTGCCAGGATGTGTCTTCGGGCACAGCCGGGTCGACGTGCGAAGGCACCAGACCGAGGAACGCGGTGGCCACCATCCGGGTGTCCGGGCGGCGATCCGGGGCGCTGAAAACGGACAGCTGCTCGACGTGGCTGAGCTGTCGTACGTCCACTTTTTCGGCCAGTTGACGGCGAATCGAGTGCTCCACGTCCTCGTCCGGACCGAGCCGCCCACCGGGGCGCGACGACCACCGGCCGGCGTCCGGTTTTCGGGCCCGCTGCCAGAGCAGCACCTGCAGCACGTGGGTACGGACCTGGAGCACCGCGGCCAGTACCTCATGTTCCACGGCGGTGATACTATCGCTCACAGTTTTCGCTTAGTAGTCGAAAACCCCGGCGGACGTTAACGCGCAATGGCCTCGCCGGGCATCTTCGAGGAGGCGCACGTGTCGGCACAGTTATCGACTCTCAGTCGAATTCCGACGACCTGGGGTGATGAAGTACGGGAGCTAGCAAGACAGGCGAACGCGGTGATCCTGGCGCACAACTACCAGGTGCCGGAGATTCAGGACATCGCGCACCATACCGGCGACTCGCTCGCGCTCAGCCGGATCGCGGCCGCCAGCGACGCCGACGTGATCGTGTTCTGCGGCGTCCATTTCATGGCCGAGACCGCGAAGATCCTGGCTCCGGAACGTACCGTGCTGATCCCGGACGCGAACGCCGGTTGCTCGCTGGCCGACTCGATCACCGCTGACCAGCTGCGGGACTGGAAGTCCGAGCATCCGGACGCGGTCGTCGTGTCGTACGTGAACACCACCGCTGCGGTGAAGGCGCTCACGGACATCTGTTGTACGTCTTCGAACGCGGTCGAGGTCGTCGAGTCGATCCCGGCTGACCGCGAGGTGCTGTTCCTGCCGGACCAGTTCCTCGGCGCGCACGTACGACGGGTCACCGGTCGGAAGAATCTGCACATCTGGATGGGCGAATGCCACGTACATGCCGGCATCAACGGCGACGAGCTGGCCGCGCGCGCGCGCGGCCGCCAACCCGGACGCCGAGCTGTTCGTCCACCCCGAATGCGGCTGCGCGACCTCCGCGCTCTACCTGGCCGGCGAGGGCCTGGTGCCGGCTGAGCGGGTCAAGATCCTGTCCACCGGCGGAATGCTCGACGCGGCTCGGCGTACGACCGGTGGCACGGTGTTGGTGGCCACCGAGATCGGCATGCTGCACCAGCTCCGGCAGGCGTCCCCGAGCGTCGACTTCCAGCCGGTGAACGCGCAGGCCAGCTGCCGGTACATGAAGATGATCACGCCCGAGAAACTGCTTCGCTGCCTGCGCGAACGCCGTGACGAGGTGCTCGTGGATCCGGAGACAGCGGCGGCGGCACGTACGGCCGTCCAGCGGATGATCGAAATCGGCCAGCCCGGTGGTGCCGAATGACCGGCTGGGAGGCGTCCGCCGACCTGGTGGTCGTCGGCAGCGGGGTGGCCGGCTTGACAGCCGCTATCGCCGCGCAGGAGCTGGGCGTAAGAGTGCTGGTGGTCACCAAGGCGGGCATTGCCGACGGCAGCACCGGGTGGGCCCAGGGCGGCGTCGCGGTCGTGTTGCCGGACGATCTCGGCGCGCGTACGCCCGAGGACTCGGTCGCCGCGCACGTCGCGGACACCATGACCGCGGCCGCCGGCCTGGCCGAGCAGGCCGCCACCGCGGCGATCCTCGCCGACGGGCCGGCGGCCGTACGCGGTCTGTTCGCTTCCGGCGCCCGCTTCGACCTCGCCTCCGACGGCACCTGGGCGCGTACGCGCGAGGGCGGTCACCGGGCCTTCCGGGTCGTCCACGCGGGCGGCGATGCGACCGGTGCCGAGGTGGAGCGCGCGCTCGTAGAGGCCGCTGGGAAGGCTTCGGTGCCGGTGTTGGAACGGCACCTGGTCACGTCCGTACTGACCGACGCTGTTGGCCGCGTTGCCGGCCTCGCGGTGTCGGACGGCTCCGGTCGGCCGGGTGTCGTGTCGGCTCCTGCTGTTTTGCTTGCCACCGGCGGATTGGGGCAGCTCTACAGCGTCACCTCGAATCCGGAGCAGGCCACCGGCGACGGCATCGGGCTCGCGCTGCGGGCTGGAGCCCGGGTGGCGGACCTGGAATTCGTCCAGTTCCATCCGACCGCGCTGCACACTGGCGCGACCGGTCGGGCTCCGCTGATCACCGAGGCGATGCGCGGTGAGGGCGCTGTTTTGGTTGATACTGCTGGTGAACTGGTGATGGCCGGCGTTCACCCGTTGGGCGATCTCGCGCCGCGAGACGTGGTGTCCGGTCGGATTGTTCGTCGGCTCGCCGAACTTTCGGCGGAGCACGTGCTTCTGGACGCCACACATTTGGACCGCGACCATTTCGTCCGGCGGTTTCCCACTGTCTATGCGTCCTGTCGAGCCGCTGGCATCGATCCGGTGATCGAGCCCATTCCGGTCGCGCCGGCCGCGCATTTCAGCTGCGGTGGCGTGGTGACCACAGTGGACGGTCGTACGGACGTGGTCGGTCTTTATGCGGCCGGCGAAGTCGCGCGTACGGGACTGCATGGCGCGAACCGGTTGGCTTCCAACAGTTTGTTGGAAGGACTGGTGGTCGGCGAGCGGGTAGCGCGCGCAGTGCATGCCGATCTTCCTGCTTTGTCGTTACGTTCATATGTAGCCGACGATCGTGACGTTTTCGGTGTGGCCGTTGACAAGTTGCGTACGACCATGAGCCGCTACGTCGGCATTGGGCGCGACGCCACTGGGCTGGCAACCGCCGTGGATGCGTTGGGCCAGTCCACAGTGGACGGAGATGCCGGCATGACACTGACGGCCCGCGCCATTGTCACCGCGGCCCTTGCCCGTACCGAAAGTCGCGGCTGCCACCTGCGTACCGACTATCCGGGCAGCAGCGAAAGTTGGCGGCACAGCCTGGAATTCGTAATGGACCCGGCTGGGTTTGTCGTACCGGCCGAAAATCGGCTTTTGGAGGGAGTGGGATGACCGCGTCTGGGGTGGACCTGGCTGAGGTGGATCGGGTCGTACGGACCGCGTTGGCGGAGGATTTGGCGTACGGTGGCGATGCGACCACCGAGGCGACCGTGCCGGCAGGTGTCAAGGGAATCGCCGAACTAACCCCGCGGGTGCCCGGTGTGCTGGCCGGTATTCCGGTCGCGCTGGCGGTGCTTTCCGAGGTCGCTGGCGGCGGATTCTCCGTACTCTCCGCGGAGACCGACGGCAGCCAGTTGGAACCTGGTAAACCCGTCCTGGTCGTTGAGGCCGAAATTCGTGCACTGCTGATCGCTGAGCGAACAATGCTGAACCTGGTCTGCCAGCTCTCCGGCGTCGCTTCCCTGACAGCCGCTTGGGTCGCCGCCGTGGCGGGCACCGGCTGTGCCGTCCGAGACACCCGCAAGACTGTTCCGGGGCTGCGCATTCTGCAAAAATATGCGGTGCGGTGCGGTGGCGGTCTGAATCTCCGGTTCGGCCTCGGCGATGCGATTCTCATCAAGGACAACCACATTGTGGCCGCCGGCTCGGTGACGGCCGCGCTGGAAGCCGTACGGGCACATGCCCCGCGGCTTTCCTGCGAAGTGGAAGTCGACTCATTGGAGCAGCTCGACGAGGCGTTGGCCGCTGACGCCGAATTGGTTTTGTTGGATAACTTCACCGCTTCCGAATGCGCGACCGCCGTTCGCCGCCGCAACGACAGCGGCTCGTCGACTCGATTGGAAGCTTCCGGTGGTCTGACCCTCGATGTGGTCCGTTCGTACGCGGAAACCGGCGTGGACTACGTGTCGGTCGGCGCGCTGACGCATTCCGCACCCGCTATCGACCTCGGTCTGGACCTGCGCCCGGTGGGATAGCCGGAGCCGGCGTTCAGGTCTTGGCAGGTGGTGGTGTCTGCTACCCGAACGCCGGCCCCGGGGTCTCTGGCACGTTTGCCCCCGTTTCCCATTGCAAACGTGCCGTGCCTATGGTGGCCTGAGGTCAGCTACATTTCGGCTACATCTTGTTGCCGAGTGTGAAATAGTGGGACAAACTGGGGCCGCAGGGCGGCTACAGACGGGGCCAGGTATGACGGTGGGACAACCTGACCCGGGCGTGGATGTTCTCGTCCTCGGCCCGGTCGGCCTTCAGCGCGGCGGCGAATTTCTTTCGCCGCCATCTGGTGTGTTTCGTGCTGTTTTAGCCGCGTTGGCGCTGGCGGGTCCCGCTGGCCTTTCGTCTTCTGAACTCTTCACCACGGTCTGGGGTTCCCGCGCGGCCACCGCCGAGCGCTCAACCGTCACGGTCACCATCCACCGCATCCGCCAATGGCTCCGCGATTCCGTCGGCGACACCGTACGACTGGAGCGCTCCAGCTCGACCTATGTCCTTGAAGTGACCGGCGTGATTGACGTTGCCCGTTTTTGGGAGCTGACTGCCGACTATCCGCATGATCAGGCGGACCAGCTTTTGGAGGCGCTGGGTTTGTGGCGCGGGCGGGCCTTGGCGGATGTGCCGCCGGACAGCCAGGATCCAATTGTGGTCGCACGTTTGGTGCGGCAGCGCCTCGATGCGGCGAACGCCTGTGCTCAGGCATTGATCCGCTCCCGAGAAGCCGATCATGCGGTCAGGGTTCTCGATCCGCTGATAGACGAATATTTCCTCGACGAGCCACTGCAAGCCGCCTGGATGCAGGCTCTTGCGGCCAGCGGACGTCAGGCTGACGCACTGGAGGCCTACGAGCGCGTCCGCAAACATTTGCGGACGGAGCTCGGAGTCGATCCCGGTTCGGTTCTCACCGAGTGCCTGGTGAAGATTCTGCGGGGTGCAGTTCCAGCCGCGGCGAGGCAGCTGCGGCTGGCTACTGCCGTACCGGCGCAGTTGCCAGCGGACGTCATTGCCTTTACCGGCCGCGCGAAACAACTGAAAACTCTCTACGCGTTGCCGTCCCAGGCTCTTCCGACATTTTCTCCGGTCCTGGTGATGTCCGGCCCAGGAGGAGTGGGCAAAACCAGCCTTGCGGTGCATTGGGCTTATCAGGTGGTGAAAGACTATCCGGACGGTCAGCTCTTCGTTGACCTACGAGGATATTCCAGGGAAACGCCGGTTACGGTGGTGGAGGCGTTGCACCGGTTCGTACGAGCGCTCGGATGTCCGCCGGACGAGATTCCGGCGGATCGCGACGAGGCGTCCGCGCTCTATCGTTCGATGCTTGCGGGCCGCCGGATTCTTATCGTTTTGGACAACGCCCAGTCCGCCGACCAGGTCCGTCAGCTCCTTCCGGGTGCTGGTGGTTGCACCGTTGTCATCACCAGCCGTGAGCGCCTGGACGGACTGACCGCGCGGGATGGGGCTCTGCGCCTGGATCTTGAGGTGCTGTCCCCTGAGGAAGCCCACGTCCTCCTCGAAAATTCGATCGGCACCACCCAGATTGCCGGACAGCATGAAGAAGTGCAGGTGTTGGCCCGTACTTGTGGATATCTCCCGTTGGCCCTCAGGGTTGCCGCCGCACACCTGTGCCGTAGCCCGAATATGACGGTCGGAGGCTACCTTCAGGAGATGGCCTATCTCGGCCCGCTGAATGCCCTGATCGTCGACGGTGACGAACAGGCGACGGTCGCGACCGCTTTCGACCTGTCGTATTCACGAGTTTCGCTGGAGGCCCAACGCTGCTATCGTCTCCTCGCTCTCGTTCCTGGCGCGGATATCTCCGCTCCGGCGGTCGGGGCACTGATTGCCAGACCTCTGGCGGAGGTTCGCAGCCTGCTGCGCACGCTCACCGCTGCCTATTTGGTGAGCGAACACAGGCCCGACCGATTTTCGATGCACGACCTGCTCACGGCCCATGCCCGTGGCTATCTGAATAGAGCGGAAATACCCGAAGAACAGCAGGCCGCGGTGGTACGGCTGTTCAACTGGTATCTCGGCCGTGCGGGTAGTGCCTCCGACCTGATTTATGCGATGACCAGGCTGCCGTCCGGGGTTGAACCCGTGGAGATACCCGCATTCGACGAGCCCGAGGTGGCGTCGAGTTGGCTGCAAAAGGAATTCGCGAACATTGTTTCGCTCGCACAGGAGGCAAATGTTCGTGACCTTCCCAACAGTTGGCTGCTCGCCGACGTATTGCGAGGGCATTTCGTCTACCACCGTCTGGTGCCGGAGTGGGATGTAGCCGTACAAGCCGGTTTTCGCTGCGGCCGAGCGCGCGGCCGACCCTGCCGGCCGGGCAGCGATGTACCTCAGCCAGGGTGGGCTGGCGCTCTATGCCGCACACGACATCACTGGGGCTGCGAACGGTTTTCGCCGTGCGGCCGAGAATGCGCAACTTTCCGATTGGCGAGCCGGTGCGGCGGTCGCGCTGCTCAGCCAGGCTTTGGTGGACCAGATCAGAGGTGATCTTGGTGCCTGCGTTGCCAAACTGACTCAAGCATTGCGCGTTGTGCGGACAGGGCCGCGATGGACGACAGAGGTCATCGCTCGGAACAATTTGGCATTCGCATATATCGACCAGGGCCGACTGCGGCAGGCGGTCAGCCAATTGACGCGGACTATTGATCAATGTCACGGGTCAGCAATTAGTCCGCTCGAGCTTCTTCTGGAGACCAGGGGTGACGCCTACCGCAACCTTGGATTCTTTGATCGCGCGCTCGAGGACCTGGTTGCCAGTATCGAGGCGAGTAGGTCGGTGGCGAGTCGCTATCATGAAACGCGCAGCCTTGCCACCCTCTCACTCGTCTACTCCGACAGCGGTCGTGCCGAGTCGGCACGAGCTACTGCACAGGCGGCGCGTCAGCTGGCTCGGGAGATCAAGGACCGGGGGCTGGAAGACTACGTGTCACTCGCATTAGGACGAGCGCACCATCTGCTAGGGGACGAAAGTAAGGCGATGGATGCCTATCAGACCATCCTGCAGCACGGCGACGATGTCGTCGATTTCTCGGTCTATACATCGGCGATGCTTGGGGTGGCAGCCGTTCTGCGAGAGCCAGCGGTGGTGAGTGAGGTCCTTGAGCTTCTTGCGGGCCGTGGCTACCGGGTCATTGAAGGAAAGGCGTACGGACTTCTTGCGGCGCTCTACCTGGGTGATGGCCAGTTCGCTGAAGCAGTCGCGGCGGCCGAGACGGCCGAGACCTTGTACGCGCCGACGGACCATCGACCTGGCCAGGTGTCCGTCCTGTCCACGCTTGCCGAGCTCCATCGGCGCGCTGGTAGGGAGTCCACGGCGGCCAACTGCGATCGACAGGCAGCCATTCTGCTGAAGGAGATTGACTGGCTGCCCGCGCCGACTAGTGGAGAATCTGGCATAGATCGCCTGCTTGACTCACGAATGCCGTAACTCGTACGGCCGGTCCCGAAAGTGTCGGAACCGGCCGTACGGTCGAGCAATAGCCGCGCTTAAGTGCTAGCAGCTGTGACCGCGGACAGCGGGGTGGCGAGTTCCTCCAGGGACTTGCCCTCGGCATCCACTCCGATGAAGGCCTCGACGACTCCGCCGATGATCATCAGAATGGCTCCGATCATGAAGCCCCAGAATAACGGTGTTCGGTCGAGATGGTGAACGTCCTTAGTCCCCAGCTCGATGAGGTAGCCGAAGAGAACGGGCGCGACAACACCGCCGCAGAGCTGTGAGATTGCGAAGAAGTACGAGATCGCCTGGCCCCGCAGCTCGAGCGGGAAGATTTCGCTGACGGTCAGGTAGCCGCTAGAGGCGCCGGCCGAGGCGATGAAGAAGATCACCGACCAGAAGATGGCCTGCGTGGTGGCGTTCAGCGCGCCAATCCAGAACAGGTAACCGCTGGCGACGAGCAGCACGCCGGAGACTATGTACGTGCTGCTGATGAGTTTTCGACGGCCTATGGTGTCGAAGAACGGCCCGAGCAGGAGGGGGCCAAGTAAATTGCCTACTGCGAAGGGAAAGAAGAAGAAACCGAGTGCGTCAGGAGCAACACCGAAGAATTTACCGAGGACCTGGCCCTGGGTGAAGAAGATCGCGTTGTAGAGAAACGACTGGGTCGTCATGAGAGTGAAACCCAGTACAGATCGCTTTCGGTATTTTCCCAGCATGATCTTGGTGATCTCGAGATAGGTCACCGGTGGGTAGTTGCGGACTTCGATGGCCTTGCTCTCGTCGACTTTCGGGATTTCCTTGCCAGCTGCCCGTACGCCCTGCTCGATGTCGTCGACGATCTTGGCCGCTTCCTCAGCGCGTCCGTGCGAGATCAGCCAGCGCGGGCTCTCCGGGATCCGCCGCCGCAGCATCCAGACGACGACACCGATGAGCGGTCCGATGAACAGCCCGATCCGCCAACCGACGTTGACTGGGATGATCTTCTCGTCCAGCAGCGCGAGGCTGGCCGCCGAGGCGATGGCGGCGCCGGCCCAGTAGGTGCCGTTGACGGCGATGTCCACTCTGCCGCGGAATCTGGCGGGTATCAGCTCGTCGATGGCCGAGTTGATCGCCGCGTATTCACCGCCGATGCCCATGCCGGCGATGAACCGGAGAACGGCCAGGGACCAGAAGTCGAACGAGAACCCGGCGAGACCGTTGAACACCAGGTAGAGGCCGAGGGTGATGAGGAACAGTCTTCGGCGGCCCAGGCTGTCGGCGAGCCGGCCGAAGACGAGGGCGCCGACGACCTCGCCGGCCAGGTAGATCGACGTGGTGATGCCGAATTGGCCGGGATGCAGATGCAGCGTGGTGGGAAGTTCGAGGGTGGTGGCGATGGCACCGGCGAACTGAATCTCGAGTCCGTCGAGGATCCAGCTGACGCCGAGTGTTATCAGCACCATCCAGTGGAATTTCGCCCAGGGCATGTTGTCCAAGCGAACGGGAACGAGTGTTCGATTGGTAGTGATCTTCCCGCCTTGTACAAATTCAGCCATATCCGGCCTCCCCTGCACCTGTTGCGCCGCGAGTTGCACTGGTCACACTCAGTGTGCGCCAGTCTGGTGGTTACCGATGCCCGGACGCTGACATTAGACGGCTGGCAATTATTGGCAACCCGGCTGACATCTCGCGGTAACTATTGCCCACATAGTGGGCGCGACGGTATGGCCACTAGCGGACGAGCAGCACCTTGCCAATATGGTCGCTGGCCTCGACAACTCGGTGTGCTTCGGCGGCGTCCTGCATCGCGATCGCCCGGTCGATCACTGGCCGAACCCGGCCAGCCAGCCTCGATCAGCGGCCAGACGTGTTCGCGTACGTCCTCGACGATGATCGCCTTCTCGTCGATCGGCCGAGCGCGCAACGTCGTACCGGTAATACTTGCTCGCTTGACCAAAAGCAGGCCGAGATTGAGCTCGGCCTTGGCGCCGCCGAGCAGTCCGATGGTGACGATCCGGCCGCCGGTGGCCAGCACGTCGACATTGCCGGCAAGGTACTTCGCGCCGATGGTGTCGAGTACGACGTCGGCGCCGTGACCTTCGGTGTCTTGTTTGACGACTTGTACGAAGTCTTCATCGTTGTAATCAATCGCGCGCTCCGCACCGTAAAGCAGGCACTTCTCGTTTTTCTTCGCGCTCGCCGTGCAGAAGACGCGGACGCCGTACGCGCTCGCCAGCTGCAGCGCGAAAGTGCCGATGCCCGATCCGCCGCCGTGTACGAGCAAAATCTCGCCGGGGCTCAGATGTGCGGTCATGAACAGGTTTGCCCATACGGTGCAGGCAACTTCGGGCAATGCGGCAGCTTCTTCGAGGCTCACGCCGGCCGGGATCGGCAACAGTTGGCCGGCTGGCACCGTACCTTCTCGGCGTACCCGCCGCCGGCCAGCAGCGCGCAGACCTCGTCGCCGACCTTCCAGTCGGTGACTCCGTCGCCAAGCGCGGCGATCCGCCCGGAGCACTCCAGCCCTGGGTACGGCGCGGCGCGCCGGCCGGCGGGGGATAGAAGCCGAGCCGCTGCTGGATATCGGCACGGTTAACAGCGGACGCGACCACATCGACGATGACCTCGCCGGCGCCGGGCTGCGGGTCGTCCACTTCAGACCATCGCAACGTCTCCGGACCGCCGGGTTCGCGAATCTCGATCGCATACATATGCCGAGCCTACGGGATCCGTTGTACGCGCCCCGATCTGCCGCCGAAACGCTCGCACCCCGTCCGGTCGGGTAGGCGGTCAGCTGGCCGATTGGACGAGGACCCCTGGGGCGCTTGGGGGACTATCCATTGTGGACTCTGGGTGACTGGGCGCCAATCGCAGTGTGACAAGTGGCGATCACAGTCGCCTAAAGAATACTCTCCGCGCATTACCTGACGAGCCAAAACGCGCGACAATGGCGGGAGCTTTCGGTGATGCTGTTGACCATCGGTGCCATTCTGGACCACAACGATGTGAATAGCGGCCCGAAATCTCAGCGCTCGATGAGTCTTCATCGCGCCAGCGCGAGAGCGTGACGATCCGGCCGCTACGGCCGAAAGTCGTTCTATTAGGCCGATATCCGGCCGACGGCCGCCTCGATTGTCCGGCGATTGGTGTCACTGACTTATGAGAACGTAGGGTTCCCATTGTCGCGATCGGTTGTCGATGGCGAATTGCGATCCTGGGAGATTGAAGCAGGATCGTTCAATTCTGTCTCGTCTATTCTAGATGATGTGCCGCCATTCAATTTCGGATGCGTGGAGCTTTGAGGTTTTCTGAATGGTCGGTTTGGATCAAGCGGCCGGGATAGGGGGGGTGCGGGATGTCATTCACGACGACCTGGAACTGAAGCGGCTTGCTTGGTGTCTTCGAGCGGGGTTGACGAAGGAGGCGTGCAATGTCGTTCACGACGACCTGGAACTGAACAGATTCGCAACGTCAGCGACGTTGCTCTTCCCGCTAGCGGAATGGTCCTGCTAACTCCGGCTCACTTAGGGCAGTGGAGCAGCTACGCTAGGGGCATGGGTGAAGTGGCATTGGGTGATCGTGAATCGGTCTAACAGGACCGCGGGCTCCCAACTGACAGGACTCCACCTTGTGGTGGGGCTTACCGTCGTACTCGGGCTTGCGGTCAACGTCGCGGTGATCGCACTTGCTCGACCGTCGATGGAGTTCGGCGCACTGTGGCGATTTGGCCTTGTCGTCTTAGTGGCCTTCTGCGTCTGGCGTTGGTGGGTTCCGGTGCGGATCCGTAGCCACGAGCTTGTGTACCTCTGGAGCGACGTCGCCATCATGACGGCGATTGCCGTCGACTCTGGCCCACTACTTGTGACTGCGATCACTCTAGGTGCACTTCTGGCTCGGGCGACCGTGAGTCGTGAGTCGAGAGCCGATCAAAATTGTCTTTCAAGCTGGGCAAGCGGCGATCTCAGGCTTTGTCGGATGGATTGTCTTCCATACGTTGGTCGGAGGCCCGCTGCAGGTGGGGTCCATTCCGGACCTACTGGGTCTTCTCCTCGCCGGCCTAGCCCTTCAGGTAGTGAACGAGGCACTGACTACCGCAGCGTTGGTGTTCGCCCAGGGCCAGACCGTCTGGCAAGTGCTCGCCGGGTCGCGCGGTCGTGACCAAGTGGTGCTCGTGGCCAACCTGGCGGTCGGTGTCTTCATGGCGTCCCTGACCTCTTGGGCAGTGTGGACAGCGTTTCTGGTTCCCCTGGCCATCGGGGCCTTGAGATACGTCTATTCGTCGAGTGTTCGGCTTCAACAACACGAAGATGCTTTTAAGCGGCTGGAAGAAGTGACCAATGCGCTGAACCAGCTTGACGAAGCTGCCGTTCTGGAGGAGTTAGTCGCTGGCTCCGCTCGACTGTTTCGTGCCGAGGCGGTCGAAGTGGTGCTGGGGAACGGCACCGTGGTCTCTGGAACTGGTCGCGGCAACGAGCAACTAGCCGCAGCGGATGCGCTGCCCGTAATCGTCCATCGGCCGTTGCAGGCAGCGGGAGAGCATCTCGGCGAGATCAGGCTGAGGTTCGCGTCGCAGGTCACGCTGACGGACGCTGAACAGCGCACCTTCTCGACATTGGCCGCGATCGCGGGGGTATCGATAGCGAACGCGCGCCAGCACGAGCAGACGCGCCAAGACGCGATCCTCGATCCGCTGACCAATCTGCCGAACCGACGTGCCCTCATGGTCGCCATCAATCTGGCCCTCGCCGAGCACCCCGACACGGTCTCCCTCCTGCTGGTCGACCTCGACCGGTTCAAGGACGTCAACGACACCCTTGGCCACGCGGCCGGCGACCCTCCTGCAGGAGGTCAGTGAGCGCCTGACGTTGGCGGTGGCAGCCGACGGGCAGGTCTACCGACTGGGCGGTGACGAGTTCGCCATCCTCGTACCAGGTGTGACGCCTCGCCAGCTGGTGAGCATCGCGGACCGGATGGTTCAGCGGCTGGCCGTGCCCGTACGCCTCGACATCGGCATGGCGTCGCCCGTGGCAGTCACGGTTTTCGGCAGCATCGGCGTCGCCAAGGCGGTGGCCGCGCCGGCCGCCTCCATGCTCACCGGGCCTGGCGAGAAGGTCGACGCGACCGAGCTGCTGCGGCGCGCGGACGTGGCCATGTACAGGGCCAAGGGCGCCGGCGGCGGCATTGACCACTACGACCCGAACAGCGACCCGACGAGCCTGCAGCGGTTGCTGCTGGAGCCGGAGCTGCGCACCGCCCTCGAAGATCCCGAGCAGATCGTGGTCGAGTTCCAGCCCCAGCTGGACGCGACCACCGGCGCCCCGACTGGGGCGGAAGCGCTCGTACGCTGGCGTCACCCGGTTTACGGCGTCCTCAATGCGGACGTCGTCATCCCCGCGGTGGCCCGCGCCGGCCTCGACACACGTCTGACGATGACTGTCCTGGAGCGCGCGCTGCAGGCCCGAAACCACTGGCTCGACAAGTACGGCGTGGACGTACGAGTGGCGGTCAACCTGGCGCCGCGCAGTGTCCTGGACCGTACGTTGCCCGACCAGATCGCCCGCCACCTGCGCCATCACCGAACCACCGCGGACCGGCTGGTGCTGGAGCTGCCGGAGACCGTCGCGACCACCGACCTCGACGCGGTCGCGACGGTCCTTACGGCATTGCACAACCTGGGCGTACAGATCTCGCTCGACGACTTCGGCACCGGCGGTGCGCCGCTGACGATGCTGGCCCGGCTGCCGGTGGACGAGGTCAAGATCGACCGGTCCTTCATCACCGAGATGAACCGCAGCGCCACCTCGGAGGCGATCGTACGAGCGACCGTCGACCTGGCGCATTCGTTGCGGCTGCGTACGGTCGGCGTAGGGGTCGGCAACGCGACCCTGGACCGCTCGCTCCGGGAGCTCGGCTGTGACGCGGTGCAGGGTCACTTCTACTCCGGCCCGGTGGACGCGGACGCGGCCGGCGTGCTGCTCGCCGAGGCCAACAAGGCTGCCCAGCGCCGGCAGGCCGCCGATGTCGTACGCCTGGCTTCGGTCCGTCGCAGACGGTAGGCCTACGCTCGGATCCCATGATCGATGACCAGCCGCTCAGCCGGCGGCTGTTGGGCACCGAAGTCCTGTTGGTGTTGGGTGTTTCGTTGGGCGCCTCGGCGATCAACTCGATCCTGGACATCATTTCCCGGCTGACCGCGGTCAAGGCCCTGTCGCAGCAGCAGGCGACCCTGAACCAGTCGATCACGCCGGACCGCCCCTGGCTGGATCTCGCGTATCAGCTGGTCTCTATCGGCCTCGGCGTGGTGCCGGCGCTGCTGGCGATCTACCTGTTGGACCGTACGGACGCGCCGGCACTAAAGACGATCGGTCTTACCCGCGGTCGGGCGGGCTGGGATCTGGGCCAGGGCGCCGGGTTGGCCGCGCTTATCGGCATTCCCGGTCTCGGTCTCTACCTGGTCGCACGGGCGATCGGCGTCAATACGACGGTGGTGCCGGCGGCGCTGGGGCAGCACTGGTGGACGGTCCCGGTCCTGCTTCTCTCAGCAGGGCAGAATGCGGTGCTCGAAGAGGTAGTGGTGGTGGGCTATTTGCTCGTACGGCTGGAGCGAATGCGGGTTTCGTTGCCGCTGATGCTCGCCGCGAGCGCGATATTGCGCGGCACGTATCACCTTTATCAGGGCTTCGGCGGATTCGCCGGGAACCTGGTGATGGGACTGGTGTTTGCCCTTGTTTTCCTGCGTATTCGCCGAGTCGCGCCGCTGGTGGTCGCACACACGATCCTCGACACGGTGGCATTTGTCGGCTATGCGGCGCTTAAGCCGTATCTGTCGTGTTATCCTGACGCACAGTGGTCAGCCCGGGACCTGCAGACAACTCCGTGAGGTGCTGTTTCTGGCCTTCAGGCGGGCTGGTAAAACAGGCCCGATCCAGTAAGAGCGGTGGAGGTACGTGCGTGCAGACCCGGCAGTGGCGCAGTTTCGTTGCGCTGGGGGACAGTTTCACCGAGGGGCTCGACGATCCGCGCGACGGCGGTTACGCAGGGTGGGCTGATCGACTGGCCGAACAGCTCGCGATCCTGACGACCGATTTCCGCTACGCCAATCTCGCCATTCGCGGCAAGCGGCTGGACGACATCGTCACCGAGCAGGTCCCGGTGGCGGCCACCATGAAACCTGACCTGGTGGCCTTCGTCGGCGGCGGCAACGACGTACTGCGGGCGCGGGTGACCTTTTCCGAGCTGCACGCGAAGCTGGCTGGTGGCGTCAAAACCCTGATCGACGCCGGCGCGACCGTGCTGGTCTGCACTGGAACGACGTTCGCGCAGCGGCTTCCGCTGGCCAAGCTGGTGGCCAGCCGGTCGGATGGCATGAATGAGGTCATCCGGGCGGTGGCACACGAGTACGGCTGCATTCTGGTCGATCCGTGGGATGGCGAAGAGCAGGGCAACCAGCACTATTTCAGCGTCGACCGGCTGCACTTGTCGGCGGCTGGGCACCAGCGGGTGGCCGGTCAGGCGCTGGCCGCGTTGGGCCTGTCGTACGACCCGCAATGGCTCAAGCCGCTGCCAGCCGCCGACTGGCCCGGCTGGCTGGCGGCCCGTCGCTCCGACCTCGCCTGGGCGCGCCGGCACCTCGCGCCCTGGATGGGCCGGCGGCTGGCTGGGCGGTCGTCCGGTGACGACGTGACGGCCAAACGTCCTGAGCTCGCGCCCGTGCCGATGCCGGCGGCGCCGACGTGGCCGTCCCTGCCGATGCTGCTCACAGAACCGATTTTTTGTTGACCGAGCCGGAACCGCTGCCGGAGCCGGCCTCGGGCTGACGCGTACGAGCCGGATCGGCATAGGGTTGACCGTATGCGCTATCAAACCCTTGGGGATTCCGGGCTGATGGTTTCGGCTGTCGGGCTTGGCCTCAACAATGTCGGCTACCGCATCGATCGCGAGCAGACCAGGGCGGTGTTGGACACCGCTGCCGAGGTGGGCATCACGCTGCTGGACACCGCTGACAGCTACGGCTTCAGCGCTGGTCCGGGTGCGTCCGAGCGCATTGTCGGCGAGGTGCTGAAGGGCCGCCGCGACGATTTCGTGCTGGCGACCAAATTCGGCAGCAACATGAGCGGCCTCAACGGCAACGACTTCGGCGCCCGCGGCTCTCGCCGATATATTCGACGGGCGGTCGAAGGATCGCTGCAGCGGCTGCAAACCGACTACATCGACCTTTACCAGTATCACCGACCGGACAACATCACGCCGATCGCGGAAACCCTGGCCGCACTGCATGAATTGGTGCAGGAAGGCAAAATTCGTTACATCGGCTCGTCGAACTTCAGCGGCTGGCAGGTCGCCGACGCGGCTTGGACGGCGGAAACCTCCGGTCTCACCTCGTTCATTTCCGAGCAGTCGGAGTATTCGCTGGCCCGCCGCGAAATCGAGCGCGAAGTGGTGCCGGCGGCGGAGCGTTTCGGCGTCGACATCCTGCCGTATTTCCCGCTCGCCAGCGGGGTGCTGACGGGCAAGGTCGGGCGAGACCGCAAGGCGCCGAAGGGATCCAGGCTGGAGGGCAATTTCGCCGGTTGGCTCACCGACGAGGCGTTCGACCTGGTCGACGGCCTCGGCGCGTACGCGAAAGCGCGTGATCTTTCGTTGCTGGAGGTGGCTGTTGGCGGGCTCGCGGCACAGCCGGCGGTGGGCTCGGTGATCGCCGGCGCCACCAGCCCGGAGCAGGTCCGGCAGAACGCGGCCGCCGCGGACTGGGAGCCGACGCTGGAAGACCTCGCCGAGCTGGACAAGATCGCGCCGCCCGGAGTGAATATCCCGTTCTCTCGCTAGAGCAACGAAAAGGCCTCCGTTCGCGGAGGCCTTTTCGCTCTAGAACTGGTACGGCGTGCCGTCGTCGATGATTTTCAGGGTGGTCGTCTCGGGCTTGAGTTTTTCCAACATCTGGTAAGCCATCTGCGGTCGGGCGTAGACCGCCTCGTGGATCGGGATGGCCACCCGCGGCGCGACCTTTCGCAGGTAGTCGACGAAATCGGCGATCTTTCCCCACGGCGCCGTGCAAGGGCAGGCAAGAACCTCGATTTCCCGGTCCGGCACCGTCAATGCGTCGCCCGGGTGGAAAAGCCGTTCGCCGATCAGGTAGCCGACGTTGGGCACCTGCGCAATATCCGGGTGAATCACCGCGTGGTTGCGCCCGATCACCTCGACCGACAGCCCATTGATGTCGAATTTATCGCCATCGGTGACCACCACCACGTTGAAGCCATGCCCGCTGACCTGCGGCGCGCTACCCGCGTCCAGATAGAGCGCCGCGTCCGGGTTCGCCTTCAGCAGCGCCGCCGGCAGCCGCTCCAAATCGAGGTGGTCAGGATGCTGATGGGTGACCAGTACGCCGTCGAGGCCCTCGAGTTCCTCCCAGCCTGGCGAGAACACTCCCGGGTCCACGAGAATCTTCGCGTCGGCCTCTTCCACCAACAGACAAGAGTGGCCGAACTTGCGTACGCGCACCGGAACCTCCATACCTTGACCGATTCCGAAAAAACCGTACAGGCCTTCCGGAGTGCGCTCAACCCTAGTCTTCACGCCCGAGTCCGGCCGGCGGGGAGCGCACCATCTCACATGCATAAGGAGGAATGTCACAGTGTCTATTGCGCGAGTTCTTCGCGCCACAAACTCCGTTCTGGTGTCGTGGCCGGCCAATATCGGTCACCATGTGCCGATGGACACGCGTCTGCCCGCTCCCGCTGTGCCCGACCACAGCGCCGAGCTGGATGCCGAGGTGGCCGCCCGGCTGCGGCTCGCGATTGGCCGGCTGGCCCGTCGGATCCGGCTGGATACCGAGCCGGGGCTGCCGCCGTTGCAGCACGCCGCGCTGGCCACGATCGAGCTCTATGGTCCCCTCCGGCTGGGCGAGTTGGCGCAGCGTGAGGGTGTGACGGCGCCCACCATCAGTCGGGTGTTGGCGGCGTTGGAGGAGCGCAAGCTGGTGATCCGACGGCACGATCCGGGCGACGCCCGGTCGGTGTTGGTGGCGCTGACCGTGCAGGGCACCCAGGCGCTCGCGGCCGTACGGTCCGCACACACCGCGATGCTGGCCGCGCGGCTGCGCCGCCTCACCTCGGACCAGGTCCTCAGTCTCGGCGCCGCGTTGCCGATTCTGGAGTTGTTGATCGAGGATGATCCCGACCGGTCCCGCAGACCCTGACGCCCGCCCGCGGGCCCGCTGCCGGCGGCCGCGGGCCGTCGCTGGACTGGGAGGCCTGATGCGCCGACGCTCGCTGTTGTGGTTGCTGGTGCCCGTGGTGATGTTCGCGGTCGCGATTCCGTTCGCCAACCGGGATCACGCCGCTGGTCGCCGGGCTGCCGTTCCTGTTGTTCTGGACGCTGTTGTCGGTCATCGTGACGCCAGTGGCGATCTGGTTGGCCGCCCGCGGCGACCATCGCTACCGGGAAGACTCCGAGGAACCGGCGTTGCTTTTCGGTCGCCGCAAGGCTGACGAGGCGCAGAAGTGAACGCCGCCGTCGCTATTTTCGCGGTGGCGATGATCGCCACCATCGCGCTCGGGCTCTATAGCGCCCGCGGCCGAGGAAAGGGCCTCGACGAGTGGTCGGTGTCCAGTCGCGGCCTCGGCACCGTTTTCGTCTGGTTGCTGCTCGCTGGCGAGTCGTACACCAGCTATTCCTTTCTGGGCGCGGCGGGCTGGTCGTACAAGTACGGCGCACCGATCTTCTACCTCGTCGCCTATCTCGGTGTCGGCTATACCGTCGCCTATCTTGTCGGACCATTGTTGTGGACGTACGGACGAAAACACGGTCTGATCTCGATCGCGGACATCGCTGAGCACCGGTTTTCCAGTCGTACGGTCGGAGTCATCGTCGCCGTGGCGGCGACTGTCTTCCTGTTGCCTTATATCCAGCTGCAAATCCAGGGTTTGGGCGTGGTGGTGTCCACCATCTCTGGTGGCGATGTCAGTCTGCAGATCGCTTATGTGGTCGCGTTCCTGGTCGCCGAGGGTTTCGTGCTCGTGTCCGGTCTTCGCGGCTCGGCCTGGGTAAGTGTCCTGAAGGACGCCCTGGTGATCGCCGTTGTGGTCTTCATGGCGATCTACCTTCCAGTGCACTTCCTGGGTGGCTATGGAGAACTGCTGAGCCGGCTGGTGACTGAGAAACCGGAGTGGCTCACGCTGCCCGGTCACCAGTCGCCAGGCCTGGGTGTCGGCTGGTTCGTCAGTACGGTTGTGCTCAACGGTGTCACCTTCGCCATTTTCCCGAACGCCGTCTCCGGCTATCTCGGTGCGAAGAGTGCGAACAACCTGCGCCGGTCGGCGATGCTGCTGCGTGGTATTCGATCCTGCTGTTCGTCCCGATGGCGATCGGTCTGACAGCGCTTTTCGCCGTGCCTGGCTTGAAGAACGGTGACCTCGCGCTGTTCACGCTGGCATCCAGGGCGATGCCTGGTTGGCTGCTGGGCATTGTCGGGGTGGCCGGCGCTCTGTCGGCGATCGTGCCGATGAGCGTCTATATGCTGACTATTGGTTCGATGTGGGGAAAGAGCGTGCTGACGCGTACGGAAACCCCTGACGCCACCAAGAAACGGCGTTCGCAGCTCGTCACCCTGATCGCCGGGGTAATCGCGCTGGCCGGCAGTCTGCTGGTGCCTGAGGCGTTGGTACGGCTTTCGGTGCTGTCGTACGAAGGAATGGCCCAGCTCGCGCCGCTGGTGATCCTGGGCCTGTGGTGGCGGGACATGACCGCCCTCGGTGCGGTCGCCGGTTTGTTCAGCGGGACGGTGGTTGTGGTGGCCCTGGTCGGCACCGGCAACGACCCGGTTTTCGGGGATCAACGCGGGGATTGTCGGGCTGGTGATCAACCTGGCCGTCAATGTGGCCGTGTCGCTGGCGGACCGGCGGCCGGCGCTGACGGGAGCGAAGGCGTGAACGAGCTGACGCCGACGCTGGTCACCGCTTCGACGGTGATGACCGAGCCTGGTGCGTACGTGCAGGCGCTGGCGATCGCCGACGGCCGGGTCGTCGGGACTGGCCAGCTGGACATGTTGCGAAGTCGCTATCCGGCCGCCCAGGTGCTGGATTTTCCCGGCGCGGTCGTCGTTCCCGGCTTTCATGACGCCCACATCCACCTCGGGATGGCGGCCGACGACATGCTGCATCTGGACCTTTCGCCGGATGCCACCCCGAGTCTGAGTGCGTTGGTGGCCACGATTGGCACCGAGGCGGCGAAAACACCGCCGGGCGACTGGGTGCGCGGAAGTCGCTATGACGACGCGAAAATGCCGGAAGGTCGGGTGTTGGACCGGTGGGACCTGGATGAGGTGGCACCGGATCATCCGGTGTTGGTGGTGCAAGTGGCCGGCCACTGGGGAGTGCTGAATTCGGTCGGGCTTGCCTTGGCGGGCATTGTCGACGACAGCGAACCGCCGGCCGGCGGGGATTTCGGCCGGGATGGCACCGGGCGGGTTAACGGGATCCTTTACGAGCGAGCGCTTTTCGATGTGGCGTACGCGGCCTCGAGCCGGACCGGAACCACGGTGGTGCCGGCGAGCACCCAGGCGGACAAGCTGCTGGGCCTGCGCCGGGCGTTGGACCGCTGGCACGCGGCCGGTCTCACGTCGATCTGTGACGCCCTGTGCGGGCCGGACGAGGTCGCGCTTTTCGGCGCTGCCCGCGAAAGCGGGCTGCTCACCATGCGTACAGGCTTCATGCTGGGAGCCGAGCACTACGACCTGGTCCACCGCCTCGGCTTGAGGACCGGCTTCGGAGACGAACGGTTGCGTTTCGTTGGCATCAAAGCGTTCCTGGATGGCGCGATAGGCGGTCGTACCTGCCTGCTGCTCGACGATCCGGGCGAGCACATCCACGGCATCCAGGCGACTTCCACCAAGGATCTGACCGAAATCGTTCGTACGGTGCACGGTGACGGCAATCGGATCGGCGTCCACGCCAATGGTGACAAGGCTATTCGCATCGTGCTCGACGCGTACGAACAAGCGCAGGCAGCGGACCCGAAACCGGGGCTACGGCATCGGATCGAGCATTGCAGCGTCGTCGACGCCGATATTTTGGCCCGGATGCGGGCGCTCGGAGCGATGGCACTGCCCTTCGGCAGTTACGTCCACTACCACGGTGGAAAACTGCTCGAATGGTACGGCCCTGAGCGGGTCTCGTCGATGTTCGCCCACCGCTCTTTCCTGGATGCGGGGGTGACGGTCGCCGGGTCGTCCGACTATCCCTGCGGCCCGTACGAGCCGCTGCTCGGCATTCAGTCGATGGTGACCCGGCGCGGCTACGACGGCGTCGAAATCGGCCCGTCGCAACGAATTTCGGCGGCCACCGAGGCGCTCGCGATGTGTACACCACGAACGCGGCCGCCACGGTCGGCGACACCGATCCGACTGGCCGCCTCACTCCTGGCTCGTTGGCCGATTTCGTGGTCCTCGCCTCGGATCCACTGGCCACCGCGGCGGACGAGATAGCGGCCATTGCGGTTCTGGCCACCTACGTCGGCGGCTCACCGGTATTCGAAGCCTGACGTTTTTTCGCTCCAGACAGCGAAAACGTCAGGCCCGATGGAGGGTCAGCCTTGCGGTGTGTGCGCGAAGAGGTCGAGGCCGGTGGCTTTGGTGCAGTCGTCGATGGTGGCCAGCTCCGAGTCGGTGAAGGTGAGTTTCCGCACCGCGGCGACGCTGTCTTCGAGCTGCTCGACCGTACGTGCGCCGATGAGAGCGGACGTGACACGCGGGTCGCGCAGAATCCACGCCAACGCCATTTGCGCGAGCGTCTGGTCACGTTCGGCCGCCAGGTCGTTCAGCCCGCGCAGGCCCGCCACCCGGCTCGGTCAGCGCGGCCGCTGACAGCGCGTCCTTTTCCGCGTCCGAGGCCCGGGTGCCGGCCGGCACGCCGTCCAGGTATTTCGACGTGAGCAGGCCCTGCGACAGCGGCGAGAACGCGATGCAGCCGACCCCGAGCTCATCCAACGAGTCGAGCAGGTCGGTTTCCACCCAGCGGTTGAGAATCGAGTACGACGGCTGGTGGATCAGCAGTGGCACGCCCGCCTCCCGCAACAGCTGGGCCGCCTCCCGGGACCGCTGGCCGGTATAGGACGAGATGCCGACGTAGAGCGCCTTTCCCTGCTGAACAGCGGAAACCAGCGCGCCGACGGTCTCCTCCAGCGGCGTTTCAGGACTCATTCGGTGTGAATAGAAAATGTCCACGTAATCCAGCCCGAGCCGTTTCAGCGACTGGTCCAGGCTGGCCAGCAGGTATTTCCGCGAGCCGCCGTCACCGTACGGGCCGGGCCACATCTCGTAGCCGGCCTTGGACGAAATCACCAGCTCGTCCCGGTACGGCTTGAAATCGGTGGCGAGCAGGCGGCCCATGTTCTGTTCAGCGGAACCCGGCGGTGGCCCATAGTTGTTGGCCAGGTCGAAATGCGTGACGCCCAGATCGAAGGCGCGCCGGGTGACCGCGCGCTGCCGCTCGAATGGGTCGACTCCGCCGAAGTTGTACCAGAAACCCAGCGAAACAGCCGGCAGCACCAGCCCGCTGGCACCGCTCGGGCGATAGGGCATCCGGCCGTCGTACCGGCCGTCGTCAGCGAGATAGCCATTTGTCATGAGCCCATCTTCGTACACCGACCGTCGATCTGCTCTTCTGCGGCCGGACTTCGTCAGCGGGCCTGGGCGGTGGGCTGGCCGGCCCGCAGGTCCGACTCGATGCGGGCGGCGGTGGCCAGCAGGGCGGGCAGCAGCCGCGTGAGCATGTCGTCCAGTGGGACGCGGCTGGCATGCGCGGAGACGTTGACCGCGGCGATGACCTTGCCGGCCCGATCGTGGATGGGTGCGGCGATCGACCGCAGGCCCTCTTCCAGCTCCTGGTCGACCAACGCCCAGCCCTGCGTTCGGACCCGAATGAGTTCGGCCTGTAAGGCTGCCGGGCTGGTGATCGTACGGCCAGTCAACGGTCGCAGTCGGTCGGCCCAATCGTCGGTATCTGGTTTGCCGGCCAACAAAACGCGGCCCATGGAGGTCGCGTACGCCGGGAAGCGGGTGCCGACGCTGATCGCGACCGTCATGATCCGCGAGGTCGGAATGCGTGCCACGTAAACGACTTCGTCACCGTCCAGGACCGAAACCGACGACGACTCGCGGACCTCGGCGGCCAGCCTTTCCAGGTGTGGGGCCGCCACTTCGGGCAGGGTGAGCGCGGACAGGTACGAATAGCCGAGTTCCAACACCCTTGGTGTCAAAGAAAAAAGCCGGCCATCGAACCGTACGTATCCGAGGTCGACCAGCGTCAGCAGGAAACGCCGGGCCGCGGCTCGGGTCAGCTCGGTGGCCCTGGCCACATCGGACAACGTCAGTTGGACGTGGTCGGCGTCGAAGGCGCGGATCACCGCCAGCCCGCGTTCCAGCGACTGGACGAAATGTGCGCCGCGGGTGTCAGTCATCCATTTCTTCCAAGGTCTTCTTCGCAATCGCGAAGGCGGCGTTCGCGGCCGGCAGCCCCGCATAAATCGCGGTGTGGTGCAGGACTTCGGCGATCTCGGCCTTTGTCAGTCCATTGTGGATCGCACCGCGGACGTGCATCGCGATCTCGTTGTCGCAGTGCAGTGCGGTGAGGACCGCGAGCGTGACACAGCTACGGGTTTTCCGGTCGAGCCCGGGCCTGTTCCACACCTCGCCCCACGCGTATCGGGTCAGGAAATCCTGGAAATCAGCGGTAAAGTCGGTGGTGGCGGCCACCGTACGGTCGACGTGCGCGTCGCCCAGGACAGCGCGCCGGGTGATCATGCCTCGAAGGTGCGGATGGGTCGGGCCCGCTAGGTGCTCGATCAGCAGCCGGGTGATCGTCTCGGCCTGCTCCAGCACGGCGAGATGGGAGGCTTGGTCCAGCACCCAGAGGTTCGCGCCGGGAATCCGGGCGGCGATGTCCTGCCCGTGTTCGGGTGGTGCCGCCGGATCGTCGGCGCCGGCGATCACCAACGTGGGCGCGGTGATCAGCGGGAGCGAGTCTCGCTGGTCCATTGCCGCGATCGCCTCGCAGCAGCCCGCGTAGCCGGCACTGTCCACATTGGACAGTTCGATGCCGATGCGCTTCATCAGTTCAGGATCGCGCTGGTGGAATGCGGGCGTGAACCAGCGGCCCAGGCTGGCCTCGACCAGCGGGCCGGTGCCGTTCGCTCGTACGGCGGCGGCTCGGTCGTGCCAGCCCTGCGCTGGCGGCAAATATGCGGACGTACAGATCAGGGCGAGCCGGTCGACCCGTTCGGGCGCGTGGCTCGCGACCCACATCGACAGCATGCCGCCGAGCGAGACACCAGCCAGGTGCGCACGTTCGATGCCGAGCTTGTCCAACAACGCCAACAGGTTCCGGCCCAGATCGTCCACTGTGTACGGTCCGGCCGCCGCGGCGGATCCGTCGTGCCCAGGCAGGTCATAGCGGATCACCCGGAAATGCCTGCTCAGCTCCGGGAGTTGCCGGTGCCACAGATGTCTGGTGGTGCCCAGGGAATTCGACAGCACCAGCACCGGCGCGTCGGCTGGACCGTCCACAGTGGTCAGTTGGTCAGTCATCAGCTCTCCGATGGGCGGCGAGGGATCGATCTATAAAGGTCTGAGTGGAGCCGAGGTAATCCTCTGGGCGCAGCAATTTGTCGACTTGTTCCCCCGTTAAGGGAATCTTGTCGTCGGCAGTCAGCTCCGCGGCCAGCGACTGTCCACTATGGAGAGTCCGCTGGCAGGCGGCTGTGACGAGCTGATGTGCAACCTGTCGGCCAAGTTCCTCGGTCAACGCCGACGTGACCCGCTCGGCCATCAGCAGAGCCCGCCGGTGATGTCCACATTGGACCTCATTCGTTCCGAGTGGACGTTGAGGCCGGAGAGGCTGGTACGCAGCCAGAATGCGGCCGAGCCGGTCACCCGGAGCAGGTCGGTGAGCGGGCGCCACTGGGCATGCCAGTTGCCGGCGGCTCGCTCGTATTCCTGGGGCATCGTCGCCAACAGTGTGCTCGCCAGTCCAGGTGCCTGCGCGGCGCCAGCCAACGCGGCGATTGCGGCGATCGGATTTTGCTTGTGCGGCAAGGTCGAAGAACCGCCGCCGGCCGCTTCCGACACCTCACCAACCTCGGTCTGGGCCAGCAACGTGATGTCTTTCGCGATGGTGCCCACGGCACCTGCACCTGCCGCGGTGGCGGTCGCGCTCGCGAGGTCGGCGATCCGGGTCCGCTCGGTGTGCCACGGCAGCACCGGCTCGGCCAGCTCCAGCCGCCGAGCCATCGCCGCTGCCACCCGTACGCCGTCCTCTCCGAGTGACGCCAAGGTGCCCGCCGCCCCACCGAACTGGATGGCAAGCCGGGTTTTTCGCAGTCGTACCAACCCGTCGACAGCGGTGTCCAGGCCGTGCAGCCAGGTGGCCGCCAGCAGGCCAAAGGTGGTCGGCAGCGCTTGCTGCAGAAGCGTACGACCCGCCATCGTGGTGTGCTGGTGCTTTTGGGCAAGATCCGCGCACATGCTGGCGGCGGCGGACAGATCGTCAAGCAACGGAAGGAGGGCCCGCGAGGCGACCAACATGGAGGCGGTGTCCAGGATGTCCTGGCTGGTGGCGCCTCGGTGAACGTGCCGGTTCGCCGGCTCCGGCACGGCGTTGGTCAGCGCCTTGACCAGCGGTACGACCGGATTCCCGCTGCCGGTGGCCGCTCGGCCAAGCTCCCCGATGTCAAAGAGATCTGCCTTGCAACAAGCCGAAAAATCGCCGCCGCGCCGGCCGCACTGATCAGGCCCACGTCGGCCAGCGCGCCGGCCAGCGCCGCCTCGGCGTCGAGCATCGCGCCTGCAGCCAGCTGGCGTCGCTGACCGCAGCCGCAACGCCGCCGGCGGCCAGCACCCCGTCGAAAAGACCGGTTTCAGACTGCGAAGAATGCGGTTTCACTGTCGCCCTGCAGGTAGATGTCGAATCGGTAGCCGTCGTCGGCCGGTTGCGCGATCAAGGTGGCTCGGCGGCTGGGGTCCACAGTAGACAGTGCCGGGTCGGCCGCGTTGCGGTCGTCGCCGGCGAAGTAGATCCGGGTGACTACTCGTTGCAGCATGCCGCGGGCCATCACGGTCACGTCGAGATGCGGCGCCTCGGTGCCGCCGTCCAGAGCCGGCAGAGATCCCGGTCGTACGGTGAAAACCCCCCACTCGCCAGCCGCGTTGGTCATGCTGCGCGCGAACCCGCGGAACCCGTCCGTACGAGCCACCGCACCGCGCGGATCGTCCGGATGGTCGAACCGGCCCTGCGGATCGGCCTGCCAGGTCTCGACTATTCCATCTGGTACGGGAGTCCCGGCGCCGTCGACCAGCAGTCCACGGATCCAGAACGCGCCTGGCGTGCCTTTTGGCACGACATAAGGATCATGGAGCCATTCCATCCCGATCGACAGGAACGGGCCGACCGTCTGCGACGGCGTGGTGCCGGGATCAGTCATCATTATTGTCATCACCCTCGAACGGGGTGGCTTGGGTGCCACGCAAGACAATGTCCCAGGTGTAGGTCAGTGCCCACTCCGGTTCGGTGGAGTCCAGGTCGAACTGGCAGATCATCCGTTGCCGCCCTTTGGGATCCGGTACGGATTTGAAGATCGGGTCCTGGCCAAACAGCGGGTCTTCCGGGAAATACATCTGAGTGACCAGCCGCTGGGTGAATGCCCGTCCGAAAAGCGAGAAATGAATGTGCGCGGGTCGCCAGGCGTTGTGGTGGTTCTTCCACGGATACGCACCAGGTTTGATGGTGACGAAACGAAAACGGCCCTCGGAGTCCGTCACCGTACGGCCGACGCCGGTGAAGTTCGGATCCAGCGGTGCTGGCCACGTGTCCCGTACGTGTCGATAGCGGCCGCCCGCGTTTGCTTGCCACAGCTCGATAAGCGTGTCCGGCACGGATCGGCCGTCGCTGTCCAACACCCGCCCCTGCACGATGATCCGCTGGCCAATCGGCTCGGCTTCGTGTTGGCGAGTGAGGTCGTTGTCCAGCTCACCGACTTGTTGGTGACCGAGCGCCGGACCGGTGATTTCAGTGAGCCCATGGGGGAGCAGTTGCAGCGGCTTTTTCGGGTAACGCAAGGCTGAACTTCGATAGTCGGGGCTGTTCAGCGGTGGATGGACCCCGTCATCGCGTACGTACCGCGGCAGGATCAAGTGGGTCATTTTCGCCTCCATCACGCGGCGATCAGCGCGCGAAGCGTACTGATTTCGTCAGTGGTCGGTTCGGGCGTACGGCTGACGTCGGCGGCGAAGGCGATCTCCCAACCGGTCGCTTCACGCACTTGCTCCGGTGTGACACCGGGTGCAACTGGGTCACCGTCAGCTCGCGGGTGGTGGGATCGGGTTCCAACACAGCCAGGTCGGTGATGACCCTGGTTGGTCCTTTGCCGCGCAATCCCAGCTTTTCCCGAGAATCCCCACCCTCGCCGTGCCCGACGGACGTAATGAAGTCAACCTTCTCCACAAAAGTCCGCCGGCTTTGTCGTACGATCACAATAACTTCTCCGCAGGACGCCGCGATTTCCGGAGCTCCGCCAGCGCCCGGCAACCGCACTTTCGCGTGGTGGTAGTCGGTGCCGATCACCGTGGTGTTGATGTTCGCGTATTTGTCCAGCTGGGCAGCTCCGAGGAAACCGACATCGATCCGCCTGGGTTGCAGCCAGTAGTTGAAAATCTCCGGTACGCTGACCACCGCGTCCGCGGTCTCGGCCAGAATGCCATCGCCGATGGACAGTGGCAGCCGGGTGGGTTTGGCGCCGATCGCGCCGGACTCGTAAATCAGTACGAGATCAGGCGAGGACGTACGCCGAGCGAGGTTCGCGGCCTGGCTGGGCAGTCCAATACCCACGAAACACGCGGTGACGCCGGTGAGCGCCCGGGATGCCGCGATGGTCATCATTTCGTCGGTCGTCCAGTTGCTCATTTCCGGCCCCCGAAAACTGTTTCGTCGAGCCATTTCGTGAACGTGTCTCGATCCCGGCTGATCGCGTCCCAGTCCGCGTACGCGCGGTTGTCGCGGTCGTAATATCCCAGCGCGTACGACGGATGCGCGCCGTGCGGCACCTCCGCGACAGCCGTGATCGCCCACGTTGGCAGCATGACCTGGTCAGCCTTCGGAGTAAGTTCGTCAACGATCTCCTCGACCGTCACCAGCGAGCGTTTCGCGGCCAGCACGGCCTCTTTCTGGACTCCTGACAGGCCCCACAACTGGACGTTCCCGGCTCGGTCCGCGCGCTGCGCGTGAATGACCGCCGAGTCGGGATTGAGTGCTCGTACGGCGGTGAGTTTTTTTCTCCTGAAAAGGACAAGTGATCATCTCGATGGTGTCGGTCTGGTCGACCAGACCGGTGCCGGAATAGCCGCGCAGCACTCCGAAAGGAAGCCCGGCGGCGCCGGCCACATAGCGGTTCGCCATGCCCGCGTGGGAATGTTCCTCGATTTCCAGCGGTAGCGGCCAGCCGTGTTGGACCGCGTCCCGGAATCGGTGCAACGAGCCGACTCCCGGGTTGCCACCCCAGGAAAATGATGAGTTTTCGCCCGCAGCCGGCGCCGATCAGCTGGTCGTAGATGATGTCGGGGGTCATCCGCACCAGCGTCATGTCGCGCTTGCGCTGCCGGATGACCTCGTGGCCGGCCGCCACTGGAATCAGGTGCGTGAAGCCCTCCATCGCCACCGTGTCGCCGTCGTGGACCACCGCGGAGACGGCCTCCGACAAGCTGAGGATCTGCGCCACGTCCCCTCCTTGCGTTCGCACTGCGAACAACCGTTCTCAATGCGAACGATACGAGGATGCCAGTCGTTGCGTCAATGTGGTCTTCCGCTCAGGGGAGACGTTGTTCGAAGACCTGGCCCTGCCACTCGCCGAGGGTGAATTCGGTCGTACGCGCGAACCCGGCGCTCATGTAGTAGCGCACCAAGGCGCCGTCGCCGCCGGCCCAGCAGTCGACGCGTACCAGTTGGATGCCGCGCTGACGGGCCTGCTCGCGGGCGAAGTCCAGGAGCTGGCGACCGATGCCACGGCCGGCGTAGTCGCGGGAGGCGACCAGGAAGTGCACGTAAAGCTCGCGTTCCTGGACGGGCGGGGCGTATTGCGGCGGCGCCTCGCTGACATGCAACATCCCGGTCGGGGACACCGTCGATCTCGGCGATCCACATGCCACCGTCGGCCGCCATCTTCTCGATCCGGTCGATGTTGTTCTGCCGCTCCGACCACGGTTCGGTGCCCCACTGCGCGCCGGAGCCGCGCAGTACGAGCCAGTCGACCGCGTCGTCGACGATGGCGAGCACTTCGGCGAGATCCGGGCCCGCCGGGTCGGATCTTCACGGGGACAACTCTTGCATCCTCGCGACGAAATCGCTCAGTAACCGCGCGAACTCCATACGCTCGCCGGCGCTCCAGTCGGCCATCGCCTGCCCAAAAAGGGAACGGCGGAACTTATGCATCGCCTCGACGGCCTCTTGCCCGGCTTCGGTCAACGCCAGCAGCGACCGCCGGCCGTCGGCCTGGTCGGACTCACGGCGTACGAGACCGTCGGCGACCGCCCGCGCCACCAACTTGCTGGCCCGAGGCTGGTCGACGGACAGCCGCTCGGCAATGGTCGCCACCGAACACCGCCCCTGCGCGCTGTCGATCACATCGATCACGTCGCTAAGCGCGGTGTTCTCCGCCGTGCTCCCGGCCGCCTTGGCGATCGACCGCCTGTTCTGCCGGCGTCGAATCGCCACCATTGCCAGCTCGACGGCCACAGTCGGACTCTTGCTCTCCATGCTCTCAGCCTACATACTTATTGACATCTACATGTCTATTGACAACTACTTGGAGATTATGATGGAACGTCGTCCGATTGGCTACTGGCTCAAGCAGCTCCACCTGCTGATCGAGTCCACCTTTGACCGAGCCCTGGAGGCCGACGACCTGACCCGTCGCCATTGGCAGGTGCTGAACAGCGTTGCCAACGGCTCGGTCAGCCGTACGCAGCTCGACACGCTGCTCGCCCCTTTCCTCGCCGACGAACCGCTGGCCGGTCAACACGCGGTCGATGACCTGGTCGTACGCGGCTGGATCGAAGACGCGCGGCCACTCACCCTGACCGCCGCCGGCCGCGCTGGATTCGCCAGCGTCAGCGAGCGTACGCGCCAAGTTCGACGCACCATCGTCGCCGGCATTTCCGACGAGGACTACGGCCGTACGGTCGACATCCTCGCGCAGATGGCCCACAACCTGGAGCCTATTGCCAGCTGACACCCCAGCCTTCGCCGCGGTGCGCCGTTTGGGCTTGTTCGGCGCGAACTGCCCGCATCATCTACGGACTTTGGCCACAGCCCGTACGAGCGCCGAGGCCGTACGGGTAGGCTGACCCTGTCAGGAGGGCTCGCATAGTGGCCTAGTGCGGCGGTCTTGAAAACCGCTATGTCGGGTGACCGGCATCGTGGGTTCGAATCCCACGCCCTCCGCTCCCACCACACAAAACAGCCCCTGACCAGCCACGATGACCGACCAGGGGCTGTCATGCGTTGTCCGATGGTGTCCGGCTAGATACGGCTCTCTACGGGTGCTTGCGGTGAATGCGCGGTGACGTTGTCGGCTACGCCGCTTGGTCGTCGCTGTCTTCGTCGGTCGCGAGAAGCGCAGCCTCGATTCGGCAGTGGAAGTGGATCGCGAAGCTAATGGGCGGCGAGTAGCCAGATCTTGATCAGCACGCCGCCGGGCCGCTTATCGCCAGTACATGCAGAAGCGCGACCAGGGTGCCGGAATTTTTGATCTTGCCGTCCGCGATGAGCTGCGGAATCTCGGTAAGCGGCACCCACTCCAAGCGCTGCATCTCGGTGACCTCGGTCGGCTCCGCTACCTGCACGGCTCCAAGTCCGAGGTAGACGTGGTGAGGATTCTTGACCATGCCGATCATCGGCTCGAACGTGACGAGGTGACGCAGCTCCCGCGGCTTGTAGCCGGTCTCCTCCAGGATTTCCCGCTCTGCTGTTGTCGCCGGATCTTCGCCGTCGTCAATGAGACCGCCCGGCAGTTCCCAGTTCCAAACGTTGGACACGAAGCGGTGCCGCCACATCAGGAGGACGTGCGTGCCTGCGTCGTTGAGCAGCGCGATCATGGCGGCGGGCGGCAACCAGAGGGCGTGATGCTCGAACCGATCGCCGTCCGGCAGCTCCACATCGGTCAGGTTGACCCGTACCCACTCGCTCTCGTATACCGGCCGCTCGCCGTGCACGATCCACTGACTGCCGTCCGTCGTCTGCTCATCAGTCGCCACGTTCGGACCTTACCTGGATGTTGGCCAGGAGGAGGGATGTGTTCAGCCGAACACCCGCTATTGCGTCGACATGCCATTCGTGATCACACGTGGCTTCCGCGTTGCGAACAAGCCTTTCACCGCAGTGGAATGCGTCAATGCAGCCGCGTTTGCTTCGAAGAAGTCAGCAAACTGCCGAACGGTTGGTGCTTCCTTTGCGTGAAGCCAAGCGTTCATCGCATCTTCGAATTGTTCCTGGATGACAGGCGAAATGTTGACAAGATGATGCTGTATCAGCGCTGTCATGATTCCGGACCACAGTCCGTCATGTTCGTCGCCTGTGAGCTGCATCATTCCGAGTTGATTTGACGAGAATGGTGAGGTGTCAGGTGCAGCTGCGGCAAGGTCATCTAGCTGGCCTTGGGTTTGTTTCAAGAGAGCGAGAAGTGGGTCTTTGAGTGTAACTGCAGCAGCAGCTGCTGGAAGAGGAATCGTCTGTACGCAGCTGATCGCTTCGGGAAGGAGAGCGAGCGAGAGCGAGCCAGCGACTCACGAACATTGATGTATCGGATGGCGACAAAGCCGGCATCGTGAAGGTCCGCGGCCGTAAGTTGTGCGGCTGCCTCGTGGTTCTCGTCGCGATATCGGGCATTAACTCGGTCTGGATCAATGCTAAGTGCGACTCTGTGTAAGTAGAACTGCGCTGCCCCATCGTCCTGGTCGGACATCCGTCGCAGCATGTTCTCGATCGCGGCCTCGTACGTGCCGACGTGTAGTGCTTTATCAGGCAAGCGCTTGATATCGACGTTAGTGTTATCCGCTTGAGAGGACCAGATCGGGTCCGCGAGTAGCTTGGCCATACGATTATCTGCATAGGTCGTCGACGGCCAGTTGGAATCTGTGCATGTGTGATACCAGGCCAGCTGACTAATCTGGGCGCTGTCGAGCGCGCGATCATTCTGGTCTCGTAATGTTGTAGCTCCGGGACCGAAATGGATAGATTTATCGCAGTGGTTGCACGGCATATGGGCGTCAACGGACGACATCGAGCGCGAGAGCCTGCCGGAGACCAGCACGAGTTAGCCTGATAGTCGTCCGCCGAGATATACGAGTTTCGGCCGCATTCGCAGCGCATGTAGTAGCCGTAGTTAAAGCAAGCCTCTCGCTCGTCGAGGGCAGGCATTTCGGACCCGTCGGTGTCCACATCACTGAGGTTACCCGGGCCAGCGGGCAGGTATGTGGCATCGCAGCCTGTCGTCGAGACTAAGTTGCTCGATCGTGGGGCGGATGTCCAGACTGGTTTGCTGAGCTGTTGACGAGAAGTCAGCTGGTCACGGCGAAGGTTGTGACGAGTCGGCGGTCGTTCGCATACCGTACGTCCATCTCGAACTCGTCGATCCGGCGCTCGTCCCAACCGTCCCGCTTGATTGCGTCCAGCAGTACTTGCCGCAAGTCGTCAGAATCGTTCGGATCAGCCGAGACAGTGCGCTCCTGAAACTTCCAGCCGTTGTGCCGGATCACAAGGTCCAGTGCCTCGCGGCTCATTGCTCCACCCTCGTTGCGATCAACATCATGGATCGTACCGAGTCGGAGGTCGGACCCGTTTGGCCGTTCAATGGACTCCAGCTCGGCATCCGTGGGATCTGCGACCCCATCGCCCTCACGGCCGCCGAGCTGGAGCCCTTCCTTCGCTCCAGGAGGCATCGAGGCATCGTGGTTCTGGTACGCGCTGATTCGATACTGGCACTGACGGCGCGAGACCTGTCGAGTGCACATCAGCCGCGAGTACGACGCGATCGTGTGTCGTGTCGGGCGTGTGACGACCTGTGGCCGTGTGACGTGCGAGCGGTCGCGGAATCAGTGCTGGTAGCAGCCGGGATGAATCCGCGGGCGTACGACGATTCCCCGCCGATGCCTCGCAGGCGTCCTGCTCCGCATCGGGCCACACGGTGAGCAGGCTCCAGCAGGTCTTGTCACTGCGGCGGCAGGTCGCGCAAGCCACGGTAGATGCCGCCCAGATGCTGCAATCCGCTCGTACGTACGGAGACAAGCGACGACGAATCGACCACTACTCGGGCATGACGTTGGCGTTCCAATCGATCATCGACATGATCGATATCGAATTTGAGCTGGACAAAAGACGACTCCGGCTAGCCGGGCCTGATGTGGTCCAGTGAGGTGGCCGAGTTTGCAATCGGTTCCCGGACCGAGTCAGAGCTGTCGCCTATCGCCCGGATTCCGGCAGTCGAATAGCTGCCTCTCTGGGCCGGGTCGCCGGGTGGCGAGGGCAGATTCGCCGCTTTCCTGGCGAGGTCGCCATATCGTCGTTGGCATGACATCGTTGGGAAAGCGCCAAATAATTGGTTCTGTCTGTGGTCTGCTGTCAGGCATTTGCATCATGTTCGCGAACCTCGACCTGGGCACTTGGAGTCAACACCATGTTGTGCTGTTCGGCGTCGGAGCTGCGATGTCCGTAGTGTCGCTGGTGATGCTGGTCTTCTACCTCGGGAAGGCTCGCCGTTGACGGGCAAGGAGTGGCGTGAGGGTCCCTGGTCACCGGTGGGTGTGGCTTTTTGGGCAGGGTGGTGACTCGGGAGCTGCTGGCGCGTGGGTACGACGTTGACGTTCTGACTCGGGGAAGTGACGGGGGGGTCGAGGGCGCCGGGACGGTACGGGCGGACCTGCGTGAGGCGATGGGACCGATAGCGGGAAAGTACGACGCGATCGCGCATTTGGCGGCGCCGCCGAGTGCGCGGGAGTCGTTCGTGGATCCCCTCACGTTCTTCGACGTTATCGTTGGTGGCACTCGAAATCTGCTGGCAGCGGCGGGCGGCCAGCCGAGAATCGTCTTTGCCTCGACGAACGCGGTGTACGGTTCGGCCCACGACGGACGGCTTAGTGAGGATCGGTCCACGCACCCGGAAAGTCCTTACGCAGCGGCAAAGTTGGCTGCTGAGCAGATCGTGGACGGCTATGACGCGGTCACACTCAGAATATTCAACATCGCCGGCCCGTACGACACAGATCCGACCCGGATCCTGCCGCGCATTCTGACGGCGGCGGCCGATGGACAGCCGATCGCGGTCAACGGTGACGGCATCGCGGTACGGGACTTTGTGCACGTACGAGACGTGGCCGTGGCGGTGGTGAGGTCCTTGGAAGGCCCGAAAGGCATCTACAACATCGGTACGGGCGAGGGTGTCAGCGTTATAGACCTCATTCAAGCGGTCGAAAGGATCACTGGGCGTACGGTCGAGGTGCAACACAATCCGCCTAAGCCCGAGCCGCACAGTCTGATCGCGGACATCACCAAAGCCCGTTCGGCGCTCGGGTGGCGGCCGGAATTCTCGGCGCTGGAACGCATAGTCAGCGACGCCTGGAAAGCTCGCGGATAAGTTCCGGTACGGCCAAGGACTTTCGTCGAGGCATTTCTGGGCAGGTTGCGTGGGGACAACGTCGGAAAAATGCTGGTACGTGCCCTCTGAAACTGTCGGTGGTGGGTGGCATGCTCCGGCCCATGACGAAGATCCCGGAAGAGAACTACTCCGCTGTGTTCGCCGGCGACCGGCCGGAGCTGCCCAAGGTCGGTGACGAGCGTGAAGTCCTGACATCTTTCCTGGACTGGCAGCGGAAAACGCTTGAAATGAAGTGCTCCGGCATCGCGCCGGAGCGGCTCTCGGACCTCGGCGTCCCGCCTTCGACGATGAGTCTGCACGGCTTGATCCGGCACCTCACCGGCGCCGAGCGGTGGTGGTTCCGGCTGCAGTTCGCCGGGCAGGACGTGCCGATGATCTACTACTCCGACGAGGATCCCGAGCAGGATTTCGATGACCTGGCCGGCGATGTCGAGGAGGCATTGGCTCGGTGGAAACAGGAATGTCAGCTGTCCCGGGACATTGTCGCCGAGGCCGACCTCGACCAGACCGGCACCGAGATTCGGACGGGCAAGCCGGTGTCGCTAAGGGTGATTCTGGTGAAGATGATCGCGGAATACGCCCGGCATAACGGCCACGCCGACCTGCTGCGGGAGCGCATCGACGGAGCGGTCGGCCACTAATAGTTCCCATGCCATCGCCATGGTCACGGTCACCGCGCTTCCGGCGTCTCGACGCAAAGCAGTTGTTTCAACAGAGCCGCCGACAGCTCAGCCGCGGCCGCTGGACTCAGCGGCGAATGTCCGATGAGCAGCCGATACCAGAGCACGCCGTAAACCTGGTCCGTGACCAAATCCAGGTCGACGGGCGCCAGCAGCTCACCGCGATCCTGTGCGCGGATGAGGATTTGTCGTAGTTCCTGGCGCCGCCGGTCGGCGAAAATGCGCATCAACTCGCCAGCGTGTGGGTCGCGTTGCGCCTCGGCCATCACCGTCCGCAGCCGGGACGCGGCCGGCTCGCTGCCCGCCGCGTGGAACGTTGACGCGAGGAATGTGTGCAGGTCAGAGGCCAGTGCGCCGGTGTCCGGGGTGGGCGCGCTGGTACGCGCGAGGTCGGTCATCGCCTCCAACAGGACGGCCCCCTTGGACGGCCACCAGCGATAGATCGTCTGCTTCCCGACCCCGGCCGCCGCGGCGATCATGTCGATCGTCAGCGCCGCCCCATTCGGTTGGCCGAGCAGCTCGGACGTGGCGTCCAGGATCGCCTGCCGGGCGGCTTCGTTGCGGCGACGGCCGGTGTGCGGCCGGCGAGGGTCTGGGGCCATGCCCACCAGCGTACTTGACGAAACTATGAGTCTCGGCAAGTCTTGACGAGACGCTTAGTCTCGGCAAGGAGCGAACATGGCAGATGAAGCAAAACGACGCCGGGTGACCTGGTTTCACCGGCACCTCGCGAACCCGATGTCGCGCGCAATGGCCGGTTGGATGCCGGGCCAGGCGGTGGTGGAGACCGTTGGCAGGGTCAGTGGCCAGCCCCGCCGCCGCACCCCGGTCGGCGGGCGGCTGGCGGACGGCAGCTTTTGGCTGGTCAGCAACCATGGCGAGCATTCTCAGTACGTCCGCAATATCGTCGCCAATCCGCGCGTACGCGTGCAGATCCGCGGCCGCTGGCGGGCTGGTACGGCACATTTGCTGCCCCACGACGACCCGAAGCGGCGGCTGCGCAAACTGCCGGCGTACAACAGCGCCATGGTCCGGATGCTGGGCACGGACTTGTTGACTGTACGGGTGGATCTCGACTGAACGATCGGCGTTCGGATTTGCCGAGCGGGGTGATCCAGGGCACGCTTCCCCCGTACAGAGCCTTACCACTTTTCTGTAGGGGGTCAACAAATGGGCATGAACCTCAACAAACTGCTCGACAAGGAGTTCGAGACCAAGAGCCTCGCCGAGATCCTGGACGCCCCGCCGTCCGCGCTGGAAGGCCTCACCCCGAAGCACGACGAGATCCTCGCCGGCTTCAAGATCAAGACCATCCGCGACCTGGGCAACTGGAAGTACGCCAAGAGCGCCGCCGCCCTGGTCGCCCTCGCGGACGCCGAAGAGTAGTCACCTGCTTGGGGGCGGGCGCCGACTCGGCGTCCGCCTCAGGTTCGGTCGTTTTGCTCGGCGACCAGCATCATCTTCCGAAGCAGATCCGCCAACTGGTCCTGTTCGGTCAGCGTCAACGCCCCGACCAGTCGGCGCTCCACCAGGCCCTGATCGTCCACGGTCCGCGCCCACGTACGCATGCCGGCAACGGTCAGCCGCACGGTCACCTTGCGGCGGTCCTGGGTGTCGTGTTCGCGTACCACATAACCGGACCTCTCCAGCGCGTCCAGCCGCTTGGTCATCGCCGCCGGCGACATGCCCAGTGCGGTGGCGAGCTCACCCGGGGTCGCCTCGTACGGCTGCCCGCGCCGACGCAGGTTCTTGAGCGTCTGGAATTCCCACAGCTGGACTCCGTGCTCGGCCAGTGAGTCCTTCTTCGGCTTCTCCATATGTCGGGCCAGCAGTTGGATCCGGCCGGCGATCGCCTCCGCGAGTGCGTCGTAGCCGGCCAGCTCGTGCCGCCAGTACTCGATATGCCGATCGACGCTGTCTTTCACCTAGCGAAGGATACTGTAGTAGATATTTCGCTGGTGAAATATTCTCCAGTGAAGTACGGTGGCCGGCATGACGAACGTGATCGGGAAAAACACGGACCGGTTGAGCTGGGCCCAGGAGCTGTACGAACGGGCCATTTTCAACAATGACACCGAAGCGCTGGCGATCTCGGACATCGAGCTCGACCGGGTGGAAGCCGATCTCGCGTTGGCTCGTGGCCGGGTGATCCACGTACGCTTCCTGGCGGATCGCACCAACGAGGATCCGCGCGAGCTGGAGCTGTTCGAGCGGGCCGCGGATCTCTATCACCAGCTGGGCGATGGGCGAGCCGAAGGCGAGGCGCTGTTCTGGGTCGGCATCGTCCATCAGGTCGTACGCGCGACAACCTGGCCTCGATGCCGTTCTACGAGCGCGCGCATGGGTTGGCCATCGAGGCTGGCGATCGGTTGACGCAGTCGTACGTGGTCCGGCATTTCGGTTTCGCCGAAATGGCCGCCGGCCAGCTGGATGACGCTCGTCAGCATTTCGAGGAGTCCGTACGACTGCGCCGCGAGATCGGCCTACGGCCTGGAGTCGCGGCCGGTTTGTTGGCGCTCGCGGACTGCGCTTTCCAGGCCGCCGAGCGACCCGAGGAAGCCAGGAAATACATCGAAGAAGCACGTTCGGTCGCCGAGGAATGCGGCGCTCATGGGATCCTTCGATGGATTCTGGAATCCGAGCAGGAAATGGCCTAAGGAGTGAAAACCTGGGCTGCGGCTGGGTGCAGGGTGATCGTCAAGGGGAGTGCGTTGAGCGGTTCACCGTCGGCGTAGGCGACGATGTCGGTGGTGGAGCTGATCCGGATCGTCTGGCCGCGCAGCGTGCGGACCGCCGGATGATGGACATGGGTTCCCTTGTAGACAGCCGAAAACATCCGCAGCATCTCCAGCCGGGGGACGGCCGAGACCAGCGTCAGGTCGAGGTGGCCGTCGTCTGGGACCGCGTCCGGGCAGATCCGCATTCCGCCGCCGTAGCTGGCGGTGTTGCCGACGGCGACGAACATTCCGGTCAGGTCGTGCGAAACGCCGTCGACCTCGACGACGAAATCCAACGGGCGGAAACCGGCCAGTTCGGCGAAGGTCGCGAGGGTGTAGCGGGAGCGTCCGCGCGGCCACCGCATGCGGTTCGTACGGGCGTTGACTCGCGAGTCGAAGCCGCAGGCCAGCACCGATCCGAACCAGGTCTGGCCGACCCGGGCGAGGTCCAGCGGCCGGGCCGTGCCGGTCCGGATCAGCCGGCTGGCGGCGGCCGGGTCATGCAGCGGAATTCCCAGTGAGCGGGCGAAATCGTTGCCGGTGCCGGCTGGTACGACACCCAGCGGCACCGATTTTTCGGCGACTACCTGCAGAGCCGCGTGCACCATCCCATCGCCGCCGCAGACGACGAGCACGTCCGGCTGGTCGGCGATGGCGGCGGCCAGTACGGCAGTCACGTCCGGCCCGTCGGTCTGCCGGACGGTGACTTTCCCGCCACCGGACCGAAGTCGGCGATCGCCGCGTCGGCGGCGCGGCGGCGCCGGTGCCGGCGGCCGCGGCCGGATTCACCACCACACTGACGAAGGTCATGAGGTCAGCCTGCCAGGGACCAAGCCGGTGAAGGTCACGGGATGAGCTTGCCAGGGTTGAGAATCCCGGCCGGGTCCAGCCGGTCCTTGACCGCTCGCAGGATGGCGACGCCAAGGTCGCCGACCTCGGCGGCCATCCACGGCCGGTGGTCGGCGCCGACCGCGTGGTGGTGAGTGATGGTGCCGCCGGCCGCCACGATCGCGTCCCCGGCCGCGGTTTTGGCCCGCTGCCACTGCGAAACCGGGTCGTCGGACTGTCCACACACGACAGTGAAATAGAGCGAGGCACCGGTCGGGTAGAGGTGCGACACATGGCACATCACCACTGCTGGTCCGCCGAGTGCGGCCGCCACCGCGGTGCGTACGCCCTCGTATAGCCCCGGCAGCGCTGAGTAGGTGGCCGCGGTTTCCAGTGTCTCGGCCAAAGCGCCGACGCCGAGCAGGGCATCGCGCAGGTAGGGCGCGCGGAACCGGTGGGCTCGCCAGTCGCTCGCGCCGGCCAGGTCGGAACCGCCATGGGCGGCCAGGATTTCGGCCGCACGCGTACGATCCGCGGCCACTTCGGCGGCCGTTCCCTCGTAACCGGTGACCAGCACACAGCCGCCGGTCTGGTCCTGGCCGCCGAGCGCGCGGTTGATTCCGGTCTCGGCCTCGTCGGAGAGTCGGGCCACCGCGGGCGCCGCGTCCGCTTGGGCGAGTGCTCGTACGGCCGCGACTCCGCTGGCGAAGTCAGCGAAAGTCCAGGTCTCGTCGAGCAGTTTTGGCGGTATCGGGCGGATGCGTACGGTCACCTCGGTGATGACCCCGAAGACGCCCTCAGATCCCAGCAACAGCTGCAAAAGATCCGGGCCGGCGGCCGACCCGGGCGCTCGTCCCAGTTCCAGCGGACCGGATGGGGTGGCCACTCGCAGGCCGGTCACCAGGTCGGCGAACGAGCCGTAGCGGTTCGACGCCTGGCCGGACGACCGGGTCGCGGCGAACCCGCCAATGGTCGCGTATTCGAAGCTCTGCGGCAGGTGTCCGAGGGTGAAACCGTGTTCGCCGAGCAGCCGCTCGGCCGCCGGCGCGCGCAGGCCCGCCTGCAGCACCGCGGTCTGCGAAATCTCGTCCACCGACACGAGTTTGTCGAGGCGCCGCAGGTCCAGCGCCACTACCGGCCGCTGGCCGGACGGTTGTACGCCACCAACCACACTGGTCCCGCCGCCGAACGGCACCACCGTGATGTTGTTTTCGGTGCAGATCCGCAACAACGTGAGGATCTCGTCGTGGTCGGCCGGCAGCAGCACCGCGTCCGGGGCTTCGCGGACTTCGCCGGACCGCAGCCGGAGCAGGTCGATCGTGCTCTTGCCGGCGCTGTGCAGCAGCCGCGAGTGCGGGTCGGTCAGCACGTACGCCTCGCCGACCACCGCGGCGAAGTCGACCGGCAGTTCGGTGGCCGGCAGCTTGACGTCCTCCTCCGCTGGTGGCGGCAGGATCCGCTCGGGCAACCGCAGCGCCGAGGCGAGCAGCTGTTGAGCGGACTCCGGCAGTTCGGTGCGGGCGGCCGGGTCGCCCCAGCCGTACCAGAGCATGTCGGGATCGGTGCGCATGAGTTACAGTTTTACACATGCCGCAAAAACGTAAAAGCCCTGAGGATATTTTGGCCGCGGCCCGTGATTGTGTGCTGGCGTACGGGGCCCAGCGCACCACCCTCACCGAGGTGGCTCGCAAGGCCGGCGTGAGTCGTCCGACCGTTTACAGCCACTGGCCGGACGTACGCGCCCTGCTCGCGGACCTGATCACCACCGAGCTGGCCGGGATCGCCGCCGAAACCGCCGCCGTCGACGGCCGGCACGGCCGGGAACGCCTGGTCAATCGGGCCGTCCAGTCGGCCGCCGCGGTGATCGTCGACCCGCTGATGGTCAAGATCCTGGACTCCGACCGGAGCTGCTGATCCCGTATCTCTTCTACCGGATGGGGACCAGCCAGCTGGCCGTCCTCGCGGTGCTGGAAACGGCGGTCACGGACGGCCAGGCGGACGGCTCGATCCGGTCGGGCAAGCCGGACGCGCTGGCCCGGATGTTGCTGCTGACCGGCCAGTCCGCGGTGCTCTCGCACCGGCTGGTCACCGACCGGCTCGACTATGACCAACTGGTCGACGAGCTCAGCCTGCTCCTGGACGGATACCTCAAACCATGACCGGCACCGCACTCAACGCCACTCGCCGGGCCGCCGACTGGGCCGCGCTCGCCGCGGATCCGCAGGTCGACGTGCTGGTGGTGGGCGGGCGGGGTGACCGGCGCCGGGGTCGCCCTGGACGCGGCCAGCCGCGCGGCCTGTCGGTGGCGCTCGTCGAGCGGCACGACCTGGCGTTCGGTACGAGTCGGTGGAGCTCGAAGCTGGTGCACGGCGGCCTGCGCTACCTGGCCAGTGGCCAGGTTGGCGTCGCGTACGAGAGTGCCGCCGAACGGGATCTGCTGCTACGCCGCCTCGCCCCTCACCTGGCCCACGCGTTGCCGCAGGTAGTGCCCATTTTTCACGACACTCCGGCGAGTGCGCACGCGATCGTACGGACCGGAGTGGCGCTGGGAGATGTGTTGCGGATGGCGGCTGGTACGCCGGCCCACGAGCTGCCCCGGTCGCGCCGGATCCCGCCGGCCGAGGCGGTCCGGCTGGTGCCGGCGCTGCGCCGGGACGGCCTGCGGAGCGCGATCCTGTCCTGGGATGGGCAGCTGACCGACGATGCGCGGCTGGTGGTGGCCATCGCTCGTACGGCCGCTGGCCAGGGCGTACGCGTGCTCACTCGGTGCGCCGCCGAGGACCTCACTGGCGGCGGCGCGACGCTGCGGGACACCCGCACCGGCGACACCCTCGCGTTGCGGGCTCGCGCGGTGGTCAACGCCACCGGCGTCTGGGCCGCGCAGAACGCGCCGGACGTGCGGCTGCGGCCGAGTCGGGGCACCCACCTGGTGCTGCCCGACACCGCTTTCGGCGGCCTGCGAGCCGCGCTGACCGTCCCGGTGCCGACCGAGCGCAACCGCTATGTGCTGGCGTTGCCGCAGGTGGATGGGCGGGTCTTCGTCGGGCTGACGGACGAGCAGGTGGACGGGCCGATCCCGGACGTGCCCGAGCCGACCGACGCCGAGCGGGCGTTCCTGCTGGCCACCGTCAACCGGGCGCTGGACCGGGACGTACGACCGGAGCAGGTGCTCGGCGCGTACGCGGGGCTCCGGCCGTTGCTGGACAGCGGCACTGGTCGCACGGCCGACCTGTCGCGGCGGCACGCGGTCATCGTCGGCGCCAGCGGGGTGATCACCGTCGTGGGCGGCAAGTTGACCACCTACCGACGGATGGCGCAGGACACCGTCGACGCGGTCCTACGGGCCACCGCGTTGGCGGCCGGGCCGTGTCGTACGCACCGGCTGCCGCTGGTTGGTGCCGCGCCCCGGCGGCGGCTGGAGGCGTTGCCGGCGCCCCGCCGGCTGGTTGACCGCTATGGCACCGAGGCGGCCGCCGTGGTGGCGCTCGACGCCGCTGAGCCGGTCGCTGACGGGATGTCCACCACGCTGGCGGAATTCGTTTTCGCCGTTCGCTACGCTACGGGCGCCATGACGGCCGGCGACCTGCTCGACCGGCGTACTCGTATCGGCCTGGTCCCGGCCGACCGGGCCGCCGCCGAGGAGGCCGCCGAAAGGGCGCTGAAGGCCACTGTCTGAGCGCTCGCTAACTGGCCGGGATATTGGCAGGCTGGAGCCATGATTGTCGCATTCAGCATCAGCCCGGCCGCCAGTGATGACGAAGGCAGTGTCAGCGCAGCCGTCGCCGAGGCCATCGAAGTCGTCCGCGCTTCGGGGCTGCCTAACGAGACCAACGCCATGTTCACCAACATCGAAGGGGAGTGGGACGAGATCATGCCGGTCATCAAGGCCGCTGTCGACGTGGTCGCGGCCCGGTCGCCGCGGGTCGGTCTGGTGCTGAAGGCCGATATTCGGCCGGGCTTCACCGGGCAGCTCGCGGCGAAAGTCCAGCGAGTGGAAGAACAGCTGGCGCGACTGGCCGACAAAGAGGCATAGGTTATAGGGCCTTTGGGCCCTGCTCGTCCAGTCGAATGGTCATTTCCACAGACTGTCCACAGTAGAAAGCACGCGGTCGCTCTCGGTGTTATTGCCAGCCAGCTGCAAAAAAACGCTGAGAGCGCGCGGCGCTGTTAATGGTCTGGCCCCGCCAATGGGTCCATACCGGAAAGCGGCGCGGGGGTGGCGAGAGGTAGGACGATCGCTGCCATACCCCGGAAAACAAGGAGGCCCTCACCGACCACGGGGGAAGTCGGTGAGGACCTTGCAATGAGAGTGCCACGTCCATCCCCGGTTTGGCAGGGCCTTCGGGCACCTTTTTTCAAATTCAGCAAAGTTTAAGGTTGGGGAGGCAACCTTGTCGGTGATCTACAACGTCTGCAAGCGCTGTCATAGAGCGGTGGCGCCTACAGACCTTCGGCAATCGCGGCCGCGATCCGCAGCCACGCCAGCCGGCTGCGCTGGCTGAGCTCGCCGTAGCGGATCGGCTCGCCGGAGTCCAGCAGCGGTTCGTACGGCGCGGTCAGCACCGCACGGGTGCGAGCCGCGAAATGCGCACGAATCGCAGGCAAATCAACACCCTTGGTGCTGGCCGGCATGGAGATCACCGACACCGCGCGGCGAACCAGATCGTGCCGGCCGTTCTGGTCGAGGTGATCCAGCATTCGGGACGCCGTCTCGGCTGAGTCGCCACGCGCCGACATCGGTACGACCAACTGGTCGGTCGCCTCGATCGAGGCCTGCCAGTTCGCCGCGCGCACGTTGTTCCCGGTATCCACAATGATGAGTTTGTAAAAGCGGCTGACCACATTTCGGATCTGCCCGAACGCCTGCGCGGTCAGCATTTCACCTGCGGTCGCCGACTCATCGGAGGCCAGCACGTCGAACATCGCCTCGCCCTGCGACCGGACGAACTTGGAAAGGTCCCCGACCCGACCGGTCGGTCCGATAAAGGAGCCGAGCTCGCCGAGCAGGTCCCGGACCGTACGTGCGTGGAAATCCTGCTGCGCGCGCATGCCGAGGGTGCCCTGGGTTTCGTTGTTGTCCCACGACAGCACATATCCGCCGCGCTGCTGGCCGAAAGTCATCGCGACCATCAGGACGGCCACGGTCTTTCCGGCGCCACCCTTGGGGTTGACGACCGTCACCTGGCGCAGGCCGCCGAAATTCCGCCGCACCATGGCGATCGAGTTCCGGCTTTCCACCTCACGGCGGCCCGGCGGCGGCTTGACCAGCCCGAAGGACGCCCGCCGGACCAGGCCCTGCAGGCCGAGGCTGGCTTTGGGCGCCTCCGGCCGGTGCGCGCGGCGGGCCGCGAAGTCGGCGGCCGTCGGGGTGCCGGCCGGACCCGCGTTGGGCTGCTGCGCCTGACCGAGTTGGTACTGGTGTGTTGTTGTTGCTGCGCGGCCGTCTGCTCCGGCGTGGGCTGCTGGAAGCCCGGCTGGCCGTACGCCTGCTGGCCGAAGTCGGGCTGCTGCGGCTGACCATATTGGTCGTACTGAGCCGCCTGGGCTGGCGGTTGTGCAGGCTGCTGGCCGTACTGCTCCAGGCCCCGCTGGTCGTACGGCGGCTGCACCGGCTCGGCGGGCTGCCCGTACGTGGTGCCGGGCTGCCCCCAGTTCTGCGGTCCGGCCGGTTGGCCCCAGCCGACCTGCTCCGCGGGCTGCTGAGGCTGCGCTGGCGGCTGCTGTTGGGCGGCTTGCCCATACCCGGCTTGCTCGGGTTGGGCGGGCTGTCCATAAGACGGCTGCTGCTGGCCAGGCTGGAAGTGCCCCGGATAGAACTGGCCGTCCTGGAAGTGGCCGCTGGCGAACTCGGTCGGGACGTACGTCGGCGGCATCTCCGGATGCGGGTCGATGCCCGGCTGGCTTCGGGCTGGACCTGCTGGCCTCCCAGGGCCGTCAGCTCGTCCTGCGCCGGCTGAGCCGGTGGCCAGGTCGGCTGCCACTGCGGCGGTGGCCCGGCCGGGGACGCGGGCTGGGAGTCGGCCTGGGCTGGCTGCCACTCGGGCGTTGGCCAGCCACCGTGGTCCGCCACCGGCGCCGCGGCTGGCTGCCCGCTGGCCGGCTGGTCAGCAGCTGGTTGCTCAGCGGCTGGCTGGTCCGGCTGCTGGGTGCCGTCGTCCGGGCTGTCGTTCGAACCATCCGATGTCGCTTCGGCCGCTGGTTGCTCGGGAGTCGGCTCCGGCAGGATCGGGAACTGCGTGGTCGGGTGGAAGTCGCCCTGGTCGATGGCCTCGTGACCAGCGGCGGGATCGGCCGGTGAGCCGCCGGCCGGGTTGATCTGCTGCGGCTGCTCCGGCCAGCCGGCCTGCGGCCAGGACGGCCAGCCGTTGGGCTGCTGCGGATCCGGCCCGGCCGGATGTGGCGTACGGTGACGGGCCCTGTGTCCCGTACGCCGAAGCGCCGACGGCCGGCGGCGATGAGTGCTGCCCTTCGTACGAGGGCTGCGCGGGCCATCCGGCCGGGTCCACGTTGGTGGGCGGCTCGCCGCTCGCTGGTTCGGCGTTCACTGCCTCGGTGCCCGGTGGTGGGGTGCCCGGTAGTTGGGGGCTCAGTGGCTCGGTGTTCGGCGGTTCAGTGCTGGGGGAGCCGGCGAAGTGCTGGTCGGACCAGGCGCCGCCGCGCGGCGCCCAGGGCGAGGACGTGTTCGCCGCTCCCGGGTCGGCCGCTTCGGGCAGCTGACCGTCGCGCTCAGGTGCGTGTGGATCGCGGTCAGTGTTGTCCTGCACGAGCGAGGTCCCCCAGTCGTTCCTTGCTTACCGTGGTGGCGGTCTGACGTTGATTCTGCGCCATCGACGCACGCCCGTGCATCAAGAGCGGGTTCAGCCTGTGTATACCGCCCACGCGCCAGGCTCGACCCACCAGGTGCGTTTGCGGTTCACGGTGCTGGCGGCGCCGTCGTCGATGGTCGGAATCCGCAGGTCGGAGCCGTTTTGTTCGGCCTCAGCGCCGGGTAGGCGTACCGGCGTGATGGCCACCGCCCGGCCGCGCAACCGGCGTACTTCCACCTCGGTCCGCGGCTTGCGTGGCCAGCGACCGTGTCGTACGGGCACCGCCACCGCCACGTCGAGAGCTCCGTCGGTGGGGTCCGCCTGGGTGGTCAGCGCGAGCCCGGGCAGCGCGTCCAGCCGGCCCGCGTTGGTCACGCCAACCGCGAGCAGCAGCTCGTCCGGCGCGCACAGCACCGTGTCGTCGACCGTCACCGAGGCTGTCCAGGGCGCCGGCAAGCCGTTCTCGGAGCGGCCGCCCAGCAGCGCCGCGTGCATGGTCACCGAGCCGCCGTCGTGCCGGAGCAGGTCCAACCGCCGGCTGGTGCCGGCTCGTACGGCCGCGGCCACCGCCTCGGGCTGGCGGGGCAGCCCCGAGCACCGCGCACAGGTCGTCGTCGGCGCTCGCGTCCAGTGGGAGCAGGCCCAGCGCCGGCAGGTCGGGAATGGTTCGGTCGTCCCGCAGGCCGGTCCGGTCGCCACCCTTGGGCAGCACCCGCCGTACCAGCTGCCGCAGGATCGCCCGGATCTCGTCGTCGCCACCGGCCACCACCAGCCGATGGCCGCCGTCGGCCGCCTCGGCCAGCGCCTGGTTGGCCTCCGCCGGGGAGTCGACCTCGCGGACCGTCACCTCGGCGGGACGCAGCGCGTCGGCGCAGCGCAGCACCGGCACCCGGGTCCCGTTGCCGGCGCCCGGAGCCACGATCATCACCGGAGTTTCGCTGGTCACGGGCGTTGACCCTAGCTAAACGAAGGATGCGCGTGGCAGTTAGCCTCAATCACGGCCTTGTTGCCTGTTGAGGAGCTCTTATGCCCGCTGTTGTCCTGATTGGCGCCCAATGGGGCGATGAGGGAAAGGGCAAGGCGACCGACCTGCTCGGTGGTCGCGTTCAGTATGTGGTCCGTTACCAGGGTGGTAACAATGCCGGCCACACCGTGGTCACACCGGACGGCGAGAAGTACGCGCGCTGCGACTGATTCCGTCGGGCGTCCTTGCCCCGGACGCCACCTGCGTGATCGGCAACGGCGTGGTGATCGACCCGGGTGTCCTGCTCGAGGAAATGGACGGGCTGTCCGCCCGTGGCGTGGACGTGTCGCGGATCGTGATCTCCGCCGACGCGCACCTGATCATGCCCTACCACGTGGCCATCGATAAGGTCGCCGAGCGCTACCTGGGCAAGGCCAAGATCGGTACCACCGGTCGCGGCATCGGCCCCGCCTACCAGGACAAAGTCGCCCGGCTGGGGGTTCGTACGCAGGACCTGTTCGACGAGAGCATCCTGCGCCAGAAGGTCGAGTCGGCGCTGGATCTGAAGAACCAGATCCTCACCAAGATCTACAACCGCAAGGCGCTGGACCCGCACGCGGTGGTCGACGAGCTGCTCGTGCACGGTGAGCGGATCAAGCCGATGATCACCGACACTCGGGTGCTGCTGCGGGACGCGCTGGACCGCGGCGACAACGTGCTGCTGGAGGGCTCGCAGGGCACCCTGCTCGACGTCGACCACGGCACGTACCCGTTCGTGACCTCGTCGAACCCCACCGGCGGCGGCGCCGCGGTGGGCAGCGGCATTGGGCCGACCCGGATCACCCGGGTCATCGGCATCCTGAAGGCGTACACGACCAGGGTCGGCTCCGGGCCCTTCCCGACCGAGCTGTTCGACGAGTACGGCGAGATGCTCCGCAAGGTCGGCGGCGAGGTCGGTGTCAACACCGGACGGGACCGCCGCTGTGGCTGGTTCGACGCGGTCATCGCCCGCTACGCGACGATGGTGAATGGGCTCACAGACATCTTTCTAACCAAGTTGGACATTCTGTCCGGCTTGGACAAAGTGCCCGTCTGCGTCGCGTACGACGTGGACGGTGAGCGGGTCACACGGTGCCGACCACGCAGACCGGTTTCCACCACGCCAAGCCGGTGTACGAGTACTTGGATGGCTGGTGGGAGGACATCTCCGGCGCTCGTACGATGGCCGACCTGCCGACCAACGCGCGGGTCTACGTGGAGCGGCTGGAGGAGTTGTCCGGCGCGCCGATCAGCGTTATCGGCGTCGGTCCCGGCCGCGAGGAGAACGTCGTCGTACGAGATCTGCTCGACTGATTCTTTGGCGTTTCCGCTCACCTGTTAGACGGTCCCGACCTAGGCTGTAGCGAGCCGAGGAGCAATGTCGCTTGTGGTTGGCTGATTTTCACCAGCGGCATTGACCCAAGGGGGGATTTTCGTTGGCACGTCTGCGATGGTGGCTGCCCGTTTCGGTGCTCGCCGTGGTCGTGATGGCGGTCGCCGGCTATCTTTACTGGCCGGTTCCAGACCAGCCGGAAATGAAGACAAAATTCATCGCCGCACCACAGGACCAGCTCGGCCCGGTGCTGAATCGTGCCCGGTTTCGGCGGAGACGTCTCGGTGCTGACCCGGCTCGCGGACCGGATCCGGGACACCGGCCGTACGGTCCAGGTGCTCTCACTTCCTGACAACGGCCGCGGCGACCTGCGCGTACAAGCCCAGCTAGTGGCCGCTGCCGCCAGCAAGCTGCGCGGCAAGGCGCCCAGCATCGACGTCATTGGCTACTCCGCCGGTGGCGTGGCGGCCCGTCTGTGGCTGAAGGACTACGGCGGCGCCGCGGTCACTCGCCGGGTCGTCACCATCGGTTCGCCCAACCACGGCACCCAACTCGCCGGCCTCGCCTTCGCGGTCGCCGCCGACAGTTGCCCGACCGCCTGCCAACAGCTCGCCGACCACTCCAGGCTCATCACCGCTCTCAACAGCCCCACCGAAACCCCGCCCGGACCGTTGTGGACAACCATGTGGACAAAGGTCGACGACACCGTCGTACCAGCCTCATCCGGGCAGCTCAGGGGTGCTGTGAACACCGAACTCCAGTCCGTCTGCGCCGACGACACCGTCCGGCACACCCAACTCCCGAACGACCCACTCGTCATCGGCATCGTGCTCGGCTCGATCGCCCTCGATCCACCCATCAAACCCACTGCCCCAGACTGCAACCACCTCCGCGAAGCCGCCGCCTTCGACAGCTGATTCCACCGGGCAAGGGTTCGCCGAAGTCCGTTTTGCGAACCGTTTCGTCACATTCGCGGGGTGCTCGAGTGTTCAGGAGTCACTTGAGTCGCAGGGGTAACCGTCGGTCCGGCATACGGGACGCCAATCTCAAAATATGGGAATTAGTCCGGTCAGGCACATTCCGCTGTTCTCATTGGGACTGGTGGGATCAACTTTCACCGCCAGTGACCAATTCTCGCGAACACCGCCACCCACCATGTCCGTTTGTAACGTTGTTGGCCATCCAGAACCCCAGAATGGCCAACAGCCTTACAATCGGACATACCCCCACCCAGTACCAGGTCACCACCCCACAAACGTGACGCGGGTTCGTTCTCCCCGTACCCAAAAACACACCCCACCCGCCAAGCCCGTTCTTCCTTGAGGCTTCGCCCGAAGGGCAACCAACCCACACACCCGCTGCACAATCGGATTCCGATTGTGCAGCTCTACACAGGGTGCGGCGCGAAACTGTCGTACCCCTCCGGCAGATTTGCCCCCACCCAGTGACGGGTGGGGGGCGGGTTTGAGGACCAATGTTCAACTAAAAATTAGAGTCCACCTCACAACCCACCCCCCGCCCGTTCAAAGGGAGGGGGAAAGAAAAACAGACACGTACGACAATTTCGCGCCGCACCCCCTCGAGAAGGCAGAAAAATACAAGAGCGCACGGCCGCGCGCGCCTAACGTCCATCAGCATGAAGAACGCAGAAGTTATTGTGGTCGGTGCGGGTGTGATTGGCCTGACCACGGGCATCCGGCTGCTGGAGGCTGGGGCCGATGTACGCATTCTCGCGGCCGAGCTGAACCGCCGACACTACCTCGGCGGCCGCGACTGGGATGGCTGGGCCGGTTTTCCACGGGCCTGATCCGCGGACCGTGGGTTGGGAGCTCGCCACCACGCGGGAGCTGAAAACTCTCGACGAAACCGCGGGTGTACGGATGGCGACCGGTCTCGGGGCGTCGACGGCGGCGATGGGGGCGGCGCCGCCGTTCGCGGACGCGAGTGCGTTGGTACGGCCGGCGACTGGGGATGAAGTGCCGACCGGGTTCACCAGTGGGTTGTGGATGAGAGTTCCGCTGGTCGACATTCCGGTCTATCTCGAATATCTGGTTGGCCGATTTACCGCGAATGGCGGCGTGATCGAGCAGCGTCGCGTTGAGTCGCTCGCGTTGGATGCGCCGATTGTGGTGAACTGCGCCGGGGTCGGCGCTCGTCGGCTGGCCGCCGATCCGTCCGTACGGCCGATAAAAGGTCAGCAGGTGGTGGTGGAAAATCCCGGCCTGGACGGGTTTTTCATGGCAGTCACGTTAGAACACGAATATGCCAGCTATCACACCTTCGGCCGGCATGTCCTGCTTGGCGGTGTCACGCTGGAAGGCAGCTGGGATCCGGCGCCGTCCATGGAGGTCGGCAACCGCATTCTGGAGCGCTGCGTCAAACTGGAGCCGAAATTCGCCAACGCCCGGGTGCTCGGGCACCGCGCGGGGCTGCGACCTGGGCGGCCGAAAGTACGGCTGGAAGCCGAAACGGTCGGCCGGAACCGGATTGTCCACAATTACGGGCATGGCGGCAGCGGAGTTCTGCAGTCGTGGGGATGTGCCCAGGAAACCGCCGAACTCGCGCTGGCCCTGTAGTACTAAACCGAGGTGAGCACCCGCTCGGGCCGCAGCCAGGCCGCTCGGGCCGCCATCGCCGAGTCGACGAAGTCGGTGAACAAGCCATCCACCCCGGCCCGCAGGAATGCCTCGCATTCGGCCGCGCCGTCGCCGCGGGCGGATGGGTCGGTGCCACGTCGATACGGCTCGGCGAGGTATTTGTTCTCGTCGCGGAAGGTGTACGGGTGAACGAAAAGCCCGGCTTCGTGGGCGGCCGGCACCAGGCCGGTCAGGCCGGCGAGCTGCCCGGTCCGGTCGGTGGCCAGCACCATTTCCTTGTTCGGGCCGATTCCGACGGCGTATTCGGCGATCCGGCGCAACCCCGACGGCGTCGTCATCTCGCTGTAGAGCAGCGGGTCGCCGGCGGCGGTGCGGTCGTACGGACCGTGCCCACTGCCCATCAGCTGGACCCGCCGCACCTCGGTCATGCTGGCGACCCGGTGCAGCGGGTCGATCTCGAACGACTGCACGAAGGTGGGCGAGTCGGCGCGATCGCGGCCGGCCGCCGCGAGGTCCTTGACCAGCAGGTCTTCGACGGGCTTGCCGATCGAGCGGTAGTACGTCGGATGCTTGGGCTCGACGTAGACCCCGATCGGACGGCCGGCCTCGGTGGCCAGCTGGGCCAGCCAGGTCAGCGTCTCGGCGAAGGTCGGCACCGGCTGGCCGTCATATCGCGCGCTGTGTCGGCGCAAGTCCGGATGGCGCTCGACCGCCCGCAGGGTGCGGATTTCGGCGACCGTGAAGTCGTCCGCGAACCAGCCGTCGACATCCGCGCCATCAATGGTCGCGGTCCGCCGACGCTCCGCGAATTCTGGCCGGGCGGCCACGTCTGTGCTGTCCGAGAGGTCGGCGTCGTGGCGTACGACCAGCACACCGTCCGCGCTCGGCACCACGTCCATTTCCACGAAGTCGGCACCGAGCTCGACCGCGAGCGCGAACGAGATGAGGGTGTTTTCCGGTCGGTAACCGCAGCTACCGCGGTGACCGATGACCAGTGGCACGTCAGCACTCTGGCTTTTGTTCACGGGATTGATCAGACCTGTCCTATTAGACGGGTAGGGAAACGGAGGCCGACATCCGGTCATCTGGCACTGGACCGTTTGAGGTGTCTAACGCGTCTTGCAACCTCGCTGAAACAACTCGGCAGCTGTTAAGTCGATGAGGAAAGTATGAACGCACGCCCCGCCTCGGTGCTCTCCCGGGGGTGCCCGAATGTTGTGAGCCTCGACACCTCGTCGCTGGCCACGGCCGTTTGGATAGGGTCTGCGGGTGCGCGTACTCGTCATCGGAACCGGCGCCCGGGAGCACGCTCTGTGCACGGCGCGCTCCTTCGCGACCCCGGTGTGTCGGCGGTCGCCTGCGCGCCCGGCAACGCCGGTATAGCCGACACCTGTGCGTTGGTGCCGCTCGATGGCGGTGCGGTCACCGGCCCGTCAGTCGTGGCGGCCGCCCAGGTTTTCCTAGCGGATCTCGTGGTGATCGGCCCGGAGGCGCCGCTGGTTGCTGGCGTCGCCGATGCCGTACGAGCAGCCGGTTTCGCCTGCTTCGGGCCGACTGCGGCCGCCGCTCAGTTGGAAGGCTCCAAGGCCTTCGCCAAGGACGTGATGGCGGCCGCTGGGGTGCCGACGGCCGCTGCCCGGGTGTGTACGACCGTGGACGAGGCGGCCGCCGCACTCGACGAGTTCGGCGCTCCTTACGTCGTGAAGGACGACGGCCTGGCCGCCGGCAAGGGCGTTGTCGTCACCTCAGACCGGGACGCGGCGCTCGCGCACGCGGCCGGCTGCGAACGAGTGGTCATCGAGGAGTTTCTGGACGGACGGCCCGGAAGTGTCGCTGTTCGTCGTCACCGACGGCACGGCCGCTTTCCCGCTGCTGCCCGCGCAGGATTTCAAGCGGATCGGCGACGGCGACACCGGGCCCAACACCGGTGGCATGGGCGCGTACGCACCACTGACCTGGCTGCCCAGCGGCACGGTCAGCACGATCATGGCCACCGTCGTACGTCCCACGCTGGTGACCATGGCCGAGCGCGGAACGCCGTTCTCGGGGTTGCTCTACGTCGGCCTCGCGATGACCGCGAAGGGCCCGCGGGTGGTGGAGTTCAACTGCCGCTTCGGCGACCCGGAAACGCAGTCGGTGCTCGCTTTTGCTCGACACGCCCTTCGGAGCGCTGCTGAACGCGGCCGCCACTGGGACCCTCGGCTCTTACGAGTCATTGCTCTGGCGCTCAGCGGCCGCTGTCACCGTTGTTCTGGCCTCGGCCGGCTACCCGGCTTCCTCCCGCAGCGGCGATGTGATCACCGGCGCGGACGGGGTCGAGGGCGTCCTGCACGCTGGCACGGCTCGGCGCGATGACGGCGCTCTCGTCACCGCCGGCGGCCGAGTGTTGTCTGTCGTGGGCACCGGCCCCGATGTGCCGGCCGCGCGGGCCGACGCCTACCAGAAGATCGACAAGATCACCTTCGACGGCGCCCAAAACCGTACCGATATCGCTGCCGACCGCTGAATTTTGGCCCCCCGAACTCGAGCTTGCCAGCCAGGTCCGACCATTTTGGTTGGTGCACGCAATGGGCACTAGGGCGCGAAAACTGTCGTACCCACACTGTTTTCTTGCCCCCACCCAGTGATCGATCGGGGGGGGTGGGTTTTGAGGACGCGCGCGCGAGAAAATTTTGCGAACGACCCGCAGTGCCCGTAGCAGTTAGAGCACCCCCACGACGGCCTGACTGGCTCCACAACGGGTCAGGTGGCTCAGCAGCGCTCCTACAGCGGCGGGCGCTGGCTGAGCATCGGGTCGAAGTCGACAGACGGGAGAGCGCTCGCCCTGCGCAACTGTGGCGACGGTGTGATGCCGGCCCAGCGCTGGATCGTCGCGGTCGCGGCGGCGGCCTGCGCGGCCGGCAGCATCGCGATCTTCGAGCCGTGGTTGCCCTTGGGGACGTAGTAGACGTACGAGTCGCGGCTGCCCGGCCCGAGCCGGAACGGCTCCGCGCTCCACGGGTCGTATTCGCCGTAGATGTAAAGCAGCCGCTGTCCCTGGTAGCGCACCCACGTGTCCACGTCGGGCATCGCCGTGTAGTCGAAGGGCATCTTGATCGACCTCGGTACGAACGACCGGGGCACGTCGGTGCCGGGATAGCGCAGTAGGGTCCTTCAGGTAGCTCTCGTCCGCGAGCGGCGACCCCAGCTGGGTGCCGGCCTGGTAGTAGTACGGCACGTACGGCTCGATGCCCTGGTCTGTGTACGTGAGCAGGCTCTCGACGCCCTCGTACCAGTCATAGATCTGCTGCGCCGGCGCGCCGGCCGGCGGGATGGTCGCGCAGTCGCTGGGGCTGCCGTACTGCCAGAACGCGAAAATCGAGTCGACCACCGCCAGCTCGACCGCGTGATCCAGCGTGCCGACCAGGGTGAACGTGCCGCCGGTCTGGGTGGCGTTCGACTGTGCGATCGCCTCCAGCTCGTTCCGCCGCTGCAGCGACTCCCGCTGGATCCGGTTCAGGTTGGCGCGACAGACCGGGTCGGTGCCGTCGTGGGCGATGAACTGTCCGTACGAGTCGACTGGGTCGATCACGTCGTTCGGCGCGACGTACGGGATGGTCGCGTAGACGTCATTGGGGTAGAAGCGGCGGTGGTACGTGGCGGTCATTCCGCCCTTGCTGCCGCCGGTCGACAGCCAGCGCGCCTTATAGATCCGCTTAAGCGCCTGGACGATGACGTGCTGGTCGGTGGCGGCCTGCCAGATGGTCAGCTTCGACCAGTCCGCTGGCGCTGGCCGGGACGGCACGAAGTAGCGGTATTCGACGTCGATCTGGTTGCCGTTGACGATCTGCGCGCGGCTCGCTGCGGAACGGGATTCCGCGGTAGTTGTAGCCGGTCGTGTACATCACCATCGGGGCGCTCGCGTCCCGGTGCATCAGCCCGACCCGCTGCTCGAAATAGCCCTTGCGCGGGTTGTTGTGGTCCACCAGCTGTCGGAACACGAGTTGGAAATACCGGTACGGCGCGGCGGTGGACTGTTCGGTGACGGACACCACTCCGGGCAGCTGCTTCAGCTGGTCAGCGATGTCCGGAGGAGCCGCTTGGACGGCTGGCGTGACGGTCAGCAGGCCGGCCAGGGTCGTGAGCGCGACCAGCAGTCGGAACAGGACGGTACGCACGCATCGGCATCCCCCGCAGGCGTTGTGACCGGCACCGGATTCTCACAGGCAGATCCCGCCAGCACAAGGGACGTGACCGTACCCGGAAGCCGGAACTTGCTTCCGCGCAGTTAGGCTGAGCAGGGAATTCGCTTTCTTTTCACCACGCTAGGAGTGGCTGTGGCCCGCGTCGTCGTCGACGTCATGTTGAAACCCGAAATCCTCGATCCGCAGGGCCAGGCCGTGGTGGCCGCGCTGGCCCGGCTTGGCTTCGACTCGATCACCGCCGTCCGGCAGGGCAAGCGGTTCGAGGTGGAGGTGGACGGTGAGCTCACCGACGCCCGCCTCGACGAGGTCCGGCAGGCCGCCGGCACGCTGCTCGCGAACCCGGTGATCGAGGACTTCGACGTCCGGGTGGAGTCGGCCGTATGAGCACCCGGATCGGCGTGGTGACCTTTCCCGGGTCACTGGACGACCGGGACGCGGCCCGCGCGGTCAAGCTGGCCGGCGGCGAACCGGTTTCGCTCTGGCACGGCGACAGCGGCTTGAAGGACGTCGACGCGGTGGTGCTGCCCGGCGGCTTCTCGTACGGCGGCTACTATCTGCGAGCCGGTGCGATCGCCAGGTTCGCGCCCATTATGGAGTCGATCATCGCCGGTGCCCGTGCGGGAATGCCAGTTTTGGGGATCTGCAACGGATTCCAGGTGCTCTGCGAGTCGCATTTGCTCCCTGGCGCGCTGACCCGCAATGCGCACCTGCATTTCCGTAACCGCGCTCAGTCGATGATCGTCGAGAGCACCGAAACCGCTTGGACGAGCGATTTCGCCGCCGGCCAGAAAATCGTCATCCCGATCAAGAACATCGACGGCCGGTTTGTCGCCGATGACCGTACGCTGGACGACATCGAATCCCACGGCCAAGTGGTTTTCCGTTATACGAACGGAAATCCGAACGGCTCGATGCGGGACATTGCCGGGGTCAGCAATGCTGCCGGAAATGTGGTTGGCATGATGCCGCATCCCGAGCACGCGGTCGAGGAGCTCACCGGAGCGTCCGTCGACGGGCTCGGACTTTTCACTTCGGTACTGCGAAAGCTGGTGGCCGCGTGACCGTACCAACCGCCGACACGGTCACCAACGCGACCGCGACCCCGCAGGAAGTCCAGCCGTACGAAGAGCTGGGTCTGAAGTCCGATGAATACAGCCAGATCAGGGAAAATCCTCGGCCGCCGGCCGACCCAGACCGAGCTCGCGATGTATTCGGTGATGTGGAGCGAACACTGCTCGTACAAGTCGTCGAAGGTCCATCTGCGGCAGTTTGGTGAGAAGGCCCCGAAATCCGACCGGATGCTGGTCGGGATGGGGGAGAACGCCGGTGTCGTGCAGGTAAGTGACACCCTCGCGATCACTTTCAAGATCGAAAGCCATAACCACCCGAGTTATGTCGAGCCGTATCAGGGCGCGGCGACCGGTGTCGGTGGGATCGTACGGGACATCCTGACGATGGGCGCCCGGCCGATCGCGGTCATGGACTCGCTGCGTTTCGGTGCCGCCGACCATCCGGACACCGCTCGCGTGCTGCCTGGGGTGGTGGCCGGCGTCGGCGGCTACGGAAACTGCCTGGGCCTGCCGAATATCGGCGGCGAGGTCGTCTTTGACCCGTGTTACCAAGGAAATCCGCTCGTCAACGCGCTTTGTGTGGGCGTTATGCCGACTGATCGGATCCAGCTCTCGGCGGCGACCGGGGTTGGCAACCTCGTCGTGCTCCTGGGCGCCAAAACGGGCCGAGACGGCATTGGCGGAGTCAGCGTGCTGGCGTCGGCGACCTTCGACGACGACGGCCCGGCCCGCCGGCCGAGTGTGCAGGTCGGGGACCCGTTCGCGGAAAAGCTGCTGATCGAGTCCTGCCTGGAGCTGTACGACCGGAAGCTGGTCACCGGGATCCAGGATCTCGGCGGTGCCGGGCTGACCTGCGCGACCACCGAAACCGCCGCGATGGGCAAGTCCGGCATGCGGGTCTACCTGGAGCGGGTGCCGCTGCGCTGCGCGAGCCGAGCATGGCGCCGCACGAGATCCTCGCCAGCGAGTCGCAGGAGCGGATGTTGGCCATCGTCACGCCGGAAAACCTCGGTGAGGTGCTGGCGCTGGCCGACAAGTGGGGTGTGTTGGCGACCGCGATCGGCGAGGTCACCGAGGGCGACCGGCTGGTGATCAGTTGGCACGGGCAGACCGTGGTGGACGTGCCGCCGGCGAGTCTCGCGGACGAGGGCCCGGTCTACCACCGCCCGTACGAGCGGCCCGCCGACCTGTCGATCCGGCAGGCCGACCCGGCCAGCGTGCTGCCCCGGCCGGCCACCGGCGCGGAGCTGCGCAGCACGCTGCTCAAGCTGCTGGCCAGCCCGAACCTGGCTGACAAGACGTGGATCGTCGAGCAGTACGACAGTTACGTACAGGGCAACTCGGTGCTGTTCCAGCCCGAGGACGCCGGGATGATCCGGCTGGACGAGGAGTCCAACCTCGGCGTCGCGATCGCCACCGACGCCAACGGCCGGTATTGCGCGATGGATCCGTACGTCGGCGCGCAGCTCGCTTATGCGGAGGCGTACCGAAACGTCACCGTCACCGGCGCGCGGCCGATCGCGGTCAGTGACTGTCTGAACTTCGGCAGCCCGGAGGACCCGGCGGTGATGTGGCAGTTCTCCGAGGCCGTACGCGGCATCGCGGACGCTTGCCAACAGCTCGGCACGCCGGTGACCGGCGGCAACGTCAGCTTCTACAACCAGACCGGGCAGACCGCGATCCACCCGACACCGGTGGTCGGCGTGCTGGGCCTTATGGACGACGTGACCAAGCGGACGCGGATGGGCTTCACAGCCGACGGCGATCGCCTCGTCCTGCTGGGCACCACCCGCGAGGAGCTGGACTGCTCCGAGTGGGCCTGGGTCGTGCACCAGCACCTCGGCGGTCGCCCGCCGGCGGTGGATCTCGCGGCCGAACAGGCCCTCGGCGAAGTGCTGATCGCGGTTTCCGACCGGGGGCTGGCGACTTCCGCGCACGACCTGTCCGAGGGCGGCCTTGCGATCGCCCTGGTCGAGTCCGCGCTGCGGCATGGCGCGGGTGCGCGCGTCGACGTACCGGCCGGCGTCAGTCCCTTTGGCTGGCTGCTGTCCGAGTCGGCGCACCGGGCGTTGCTGTCGGTGGCTCCAGAGCAGCTGGACGCGCTGCGAACGCTGGCCGCGACACACGGCGTTCCGTACGCCGAAATTGGCACTGTCGAGGCCGACAGCGGCGAGCTGGTGATCGAGCACGTGTTCCATGTCTCGCTGGACGAGCTGGCGACCGCCCATCGGGGCACCTTGCCCAAGCTCTTCGGTTAGCCCTGCGACCGGCTGCACAATCGGAATCCGATTGTGCGGCCGGTCCGAGTGTGACCAGGGACAACAGCGGCCGTTGTGACAATCGGGTGCCGATTGTGGGATGCTGTGACGAGCTGATTGGCTGCAAATGGCACGGCAGATACGGTGAACGCGCGCTAGACAGGGATGCGGATACCTCAGTCTGTGGGTGAAACCGGTGGACTCACCGGAATCACGATTTCGCGGCTGACCAGGAAACCGACCATCCTTCCGCCCGCGCCCACTCTTGTGTTGGGCGCATTCCGTATGGAAAGTGCATGCCCTCCGCTATTTCTGAGTTGTCCCTCACTGTGCCCGACACGATCCCCGCCGACCTCACCGAAGCCGACACCAGCGCGTCGAATGAGCCCGCCTTCGCCGAATTCGGGTTGCACCCGTCGGTGCTGGCGGCGCTGACCGCTGTCGGTTACGAGACGCCCACCCCGATCCAGGCCGCCACCATCGCGCCGATGCTGGCTGGCCGCGACGTGCTTGGGCTGGCCCAGACCGGCACCGGCAAGACGGCCGCGTTCGCGCTGCCGATCCTGACCCGCCTCGCCGGCGAGCGCGCCGGCAGGTGCGCGCCGCTCGCGCTGGTCCTCACACCGACCCGCGAGAGGCCATCCAGGTCGCCGAGGCGTTCGGGAAGTACGCTGCCCAGCTGCCCGGCTTCAGCGTGCTGCCGATCTACGGCGGCGCGCCGTATCCGCCGCAACTGCAGGGCCTGCGCCGGGGTGTCCACGTTGTGGTCGGTACGCCCGGTCGCGTGATGGACCACATGGAGCGTGGCTCGCTGGACCTGTCCAACCTGGACTGCCTGGTCCTGGACGAGGCCGACGAGATGCTCCGGATGGGTTTCCACGAGGACGTGGAGAAAGTCCTGTCGGCGACCCCGCCGACCCGGCAGGTGGCGCTGTTCTCGGCCACCATGCCGTCGATGATCCGCAAGATCGCCGCCGAGCACCTGAACGACCCGGCGGACATCGCGATCAAGTCGAAGACCTCCACGCTGACCACCACTCGGCAGCGGTACTGGACCGTCAGCCGGATGCACAAGCTGGACGCGCTGACCCGGATCCTCGAGGTCGAGCCGTACGACGGCATGATCGTCTTCGTCCGCACCAAGCAGGCCACCGAGGACCTGGCGCAGAAGCTGCGTACCCGTGGTTTCGCGGCCTCCGCGATCAACGGTGACATGTCACAGCCGGTACGCGAGCAGACCATCGCGTCGCTGCGTGAAGGCCGGTTGAACATCCTGATCGCCACCGACGTGGCCGCCCGCGGTCTGGACGTGGACCGGATCAGCCATGTACTGAACTACGACATCCCGCACGACACCGAGTCGTACGTGCACCGGATCGGCCGCACCGGCCGGGCCGGCCGCTCCGGCGAGGCGATCCTGTTCGTCGCGCAGCGCGAGCGGCACATGCTGCGCTCGATCGAGCGGACCACCCGGCAGCCGCTGGAGCCGATGACGCTGCCGACGGTGGCCGAGGTCAACGCGAGCCGGCAGGCCAAGTTCGCGGCCCGGATCACCGAGGTGCTCGATGGCCAGGACCTCACCGCGTACGAGGCGCTGATCACCGACTACCAGGCCGAACACGACGTGCCACCGGCCCGGATCGCGGCCGCGCTGGCCCGGATGGTGCACGGCGACGCGCCGCTGCTGCTGGCCGAGGACCCGGAACCAGCCGCCGAACCGGCCCGCCGCGAAATGTCGAGCGGGGACACTGAGACGTACCGGATCGCCATCGGTCACACCCACCGCGTCAAGCCGGGCAACATCGTCGGCGCGATCACCGGTGAGACCGGCCTGTCCGGCAACCAGATCGGCCGGATCGAGATCATGTCCGACCACAGCCTCGTCGACCTGCCCGCCGGCCTGCCCGCCGAGATGCTTCGCCGCCTGGGTACGGCCCGGATCGGCAGCCGCCAACTGCGGATCAGCCCCGGCGTACGGTCCGCCCGTCCGTCCGGCCCATCCCGTGGCTCCGACTCCCGTGGCTCCGACTCCCGGCGCCGCGACAGTGGCCCAGCGCCCACCACCCGGGTGAAGAAGCCACGCCACAAGAAAACCCACTAGTTGGATGGCCGCAGTGCTGTTGGCCGCAGTGCCTGCGGCGGCGCGTCCGGTTCGCGTCGCCGGGCCGCCCAAAGAGCGGGCACCCCACCGCAGTGCCTCTGGCCGCAGTTCCTGCGGCGGCGGCGCGTCCGGTTCGCGTCGCCGGGGCGCCCAAAGAGCGGGCACCCCACCGCCACGAACCTGGGCGACCTCCGGTCGCCGCGCGGACGTGGTGGGGATTGGTGTGGCTGGGCTGGCGTGGGTTGGGTTTGGTGTCAAGGGCGCTTGACGGCGCGAAATTGTCGTACGTGTCTGTTTTTCTTTCCCCCTCCCTTTGAACGGGCGGGGGGTGGGTTGAGAGGTGGACCTTGATTTTTAGTTGAACATTGGTCCTCGAACCCGCCCCCCACCCGTCACTGGGTGGGGGCAAATCTGCCGGAGGGGTACGACAGTTTCGCGCCGCACCTATGTTCTGCGTGCGGTTCGCTGGCCCCAGGCAGTCGACGGGCCGTTGCCGTAGCCAGGCCAGGTGGCCGGTCAAGGTCGTGAGAAATCGTTTTCTTCTGCACAGATTGCCAGTACGGTCTCAGAGCATGTTGACGTTCGCAGCGGTGACTGGCTTCCTTGGGGCTGGCAAGACGACGACTTTGGCGGCACTCGCCCGGCGCTGGGAGGACCAGGGCCGGCGGGTCGCGATCATCACCAACGACCAGGGCACCGACCTGGTCGACACTCAGGTGGCCGGCCCGGCCGCGACCGGCATCGGCGAGGTCACCGGCGGCTGTTTCTGCTGCCGCTTCGATGACCTGCTCGACGTCATGAACGCCGTGGTGGAACAAGCGAAACCGGACACGGTCCTGGCCGAAGCGGTCGGCAGCTGCACGGACCTGCAGGCCACCGTTGTACGCCCGATGAAACAGCTGCATGGCGACCGGTTCCGCGTCGCGCCGCTGGTGACGGTGCTGGATCCGTTCCGCTACGCCGAAATCCGTCGGTCGGTGGCGCTCAGTGACAGTGAGTCCGATCTCGCGTACCTGTTCCGCCAGCAGCTCGTCGAGGCGGACGTCATCGCCGTCAACAAATCTGATTTGCTGGAAAGCAAAGAAGAACTCCGAAACGAGTTGACGAAGCTCTATCCAGGCAAGCCGATCGTGTTCTACTCGGCTCGTACGGGCGAAGGTCTCGACGAACTGATCAACCAGCTCGCGGGGACCAGCGATTCGGCGATCGACCTCGATGTCGATTACGACCGGTATGCCAATGCCGAAGCTCAACTTGCCTGGCTGAACCAAAGTTTCCAGCTGCGCATGCCGGCTGGATTCGGCTCCGCTGACTGGGCCGACGCGGTCCTGCGTGATCTCTCCGGCCGGGCCGAAAAAGGCGGCTGGACAATCGGTCATGTGAAGGTGTCGGTGACGGCTGGGGACGCGTTCAGCAAACTCAGCCTCATCAGCGCGGACGACAAACCAGAAGTCGACGCGAGAGCCGCGCGTACGCATTCCGAAGTCGCGGCGACCGCTTTGGTGAACGCGAGAGTCGCCTGCGAGCCAGCCGAACTCGATGCCGCGGTGGCAGCGGCCGTCGCCTCCGCGGACGCCACGTTTTCGACTTCCGCCAACCTCATACGCGAGTCGTACGCCTTCAAACCAGGCTACCCGCGACCGATTCATCGCATGCCGGCAACCGCCGGATGACCACGCTGCAGCGCAGGTTGCTGGCCGAATTCCTGGGAACGGCACTTCTGGTCGCGGTCGTCGTGGGCTCCGGTATCATGGCCGCCAAACTCAGCCCGTCTGACGTTGGTCTGCAACTGCTGGAAAACGCGGCGGCAACGGCAGCTGGCCTCTTCGTGTTGATTCTGATTTTCGGCCCGGTGTCAGGCGCTCACTTCAATCCGGTTGTGTCTATTGTGGACGCCTGTGGCGGTGGTCTGAAATGGTCGGAGGTGGCCGCGTACGTCACAGTCCAGGTTCCCGGCGCGATTTTCGGTGCGATTCTGGCGAATTCGATGTTCGGAGCGGCGCCCGTCAGCATCTCCACAAAAGTACGACTGTCACCGTCGCTGTGGCTTTCCGAAATTGTCGCAACCGCCGGCCTGCTGCTCCTGATCGCGGCGCTGGCGCGTACGAACCGGCTGAACCTCGCCGCGCCAGCTGTCGGTGCTTACATCGGATCGGCCTATTTCTTCACGGCCTCCACGAGTTTCGCCAACCCGGCGGTGACGATCGGCCGAGTCTTCAGCGACAGCTTCGCCGGCATCTCGCCGGCCTCGGTGCCCGGCTTCGTGATCGCCCAGCTCATCGGCGCTGCGTTGGCGGTGGTGTTGACGCGCGCACTTTTCCCTGCCAAAGAGCGGGTCGATAGTCTGGTCTGATGCCACCTCGTCGTCCCGTAGACCCGGAATCCGTGACCGAAACGGAAGCCGCCTTCGACCGGGACGAAACGCCGGACAAGGACGTTCAGCGGCGGGCCACCCGGCACCTGCTGGCCGTACTCGCGGAGAAGGTGCCAGGGCACGCGGTGGAGGTACGAGTGCCGCCGTACGGCGCGATCCAGTGCGGCGAGGGGCCGCGGCACACCCGCGGCACCCCGCCGAACGTGGTCGAGACCGACCCGGTGACCTGGCTGTTGATGGCCACCGGGCGGCTGACCTTCGCCGACGGCTACGCCCAGGGCAAGGTGTCGGCCAGCGGGAACCGGGCGGACCTCAGCGACTGGCTGCCAGTGTGACCGAGACCGGCAGCGCGGCCAGCCCACGCATCAGCCCGCTGGGCCGCCAGACCAGCTGATCGAGTTCGGTCGCGAGCTCCAGCGTGCCGAACCGTTCGAGGATCAGCTCCAGCGCGATTTTCCCCTCCAACCGGGCCAGCGGCGCGCCGAGGCAGAAGTGCAGACCGTGCCCGAAGGCGACATGCTGGGTGTGGCCGCGGCCGACGTCAAAGGTCTCGGCGTCGTCGAACCGGTCCGAGTCACGGTTGGCGGCCAGCGGCGAGATCATCACGATGTCGCCATGGCTGATGGTGACGCCGCCGAGCTCGAGGTCGGCGGCGGTGGCGAACCGGGGTAGCGCCGAGCGCAGCGGACCCTCGTAGCGCAGCACCTCCTCGATCGCCGACGGCACCAGGTCGCGGTCGGCGCGTAGCCGGTCCAGCTGGTCCGGGTGGGTGAGCAGCAGGTAGAGGCCGTTGCCAATCAGGTTGACGGTGGTCTCGTGGCCGGCGATCAGCAGCAGGAACACCATCGAGGTCAGCTCGTCCTCGGTGAGCGCGTCGCCCTCGTCGCGTACCGCGATCAGGTCGGACAGCAGGTCATCGGCCGGGTTCGTACGCTTGCGGGCCAGTAGTTCGTGGATGTAGTCGGTCATCGCCTTGGCCGCGACCGGCAGCTTGTCGCCGGCGAAGGCTCCGGCGACGATGACGTTCGACCATTCGCGGAAGGCGTCCTGATCCCGCGACGGGATGCCGAGCAGCTCGCAGATGACCCGGATCGGCAGTGGGAAACCAAAAGCGTCGATGATGTCGACAGGCTCGCGCCGGGTTTGACGGCGTCCAGCAGTTCGGTGGCGATCTCGGTGATCCGCGGCGCCAGCGCGGCGATCCGCCGGGCGGTGAAGACCTTGACGACCATTCGGCGCAACCGGGTGTGGTCCGGCGGGTCGGAGTTGAGCATGTGGTGGTTCATCGCGGCGCGTACGCGCTCGTCCAGCCCGGTGTCCAGGGCACCGAAATACTTGTTGCCGTCCCGGGACAGCGCCGGATGGGTGAACGCCTCGCGGGCCTCCGCGTATCCGGTGACCACCCAGCCACGCCCGCTGAAGGTCATCATCTGCATCGGGCTCACCGGAGCGTCCTCGCGAAGCTTCGCGTAGATCGGGTGCGGATCCTGGATGAGCTGTTCCTGTGTTACCGGCTGAGCCACGACGGTCCCCTCTATATGTTACGAAGCGTCACCAATCTTGCCCGGGCGCCGGCATAAAGCGGTAGGCCCAGATGTTGGTTACTTTCTGGACGAAGGATCAAACGCCCCAGAAAGGACACCTCCATGGCCGAAGAAGTCGTTGACAGCCCGAGTGGCTGGGTGGCGGATCACATCAAGCAGTACGTGGACAGCAACGGCGAGCAGGGCCACGACTGGCAGGGCGTGCCGACGCTGTTGCTGACGGTGGTCGGGCGCAAGTCCGGCGTACGGCGTCGTACGGCGCTCATCTACGGCCGCGATGGCGACGACTACACGCTGGTCGCTTCCAAGGGCGGCGCGCCGAAGAACCCGCTCTGGTACGACAACCTGGTGGCCAACCCGGACGTGGAGCTGCAGGTCAAGGACGAGGTCTTCGAGGCGACGGCGCGGACGGCCAACCCGGAGGAGAAGAAGCGGCTCTGGCCCAGCCTGGCGAAGATCTGGCCGGACTACGACAACTACCAGACCAAGACCGACCGCGACATTCCGGTCGTCATCCTCACCCGCAAGTAGGTTCAGCTTTCCGGTTGGGACGTTCAGCGTCCCAATCGGATGGCCTACGGTTTGCGGGCGCGGTGGCGGACACCCAGGCCTGCGCGAACATGGCCGCCGGCTGGGTGGCCCACTGGCGGAGCGTGTCGGCATGCGACGACTCGCCCTCGGTGTCCAGCTGCTCGGCCAGATATTCCGAGATCCGGTACGCGTCGACGTATCTTTCGTAGCGCGCGTCCAGCCGCACCTGGGTGAACCCGGCCCCACCCAGCAGCGTCCCGAGCCGCCGCCCGATCAGCGGATCTCCGCCGTTGGCGGCTTGTAACTTCCGATAACGCGCGATCGCGGCGTCGACCTCCTCTGATCCAGGCGCCAGCAGGAAGCCGTCCCAGGCCGGGCAGCAGACCCCTATGACGCCGCCGGGAGCGAGCACCCGGTAGGCCTCGGCCATCGCTCGCTCGGGCTCGGCCAGATGCTCCAAAAGTGCGTGCGAGAAGACCCGGTCCACAGAGTCGTTGGCGAGCGGAACGGCGTACGCCGACGCCTGGTCGAACCGTACGTTCGTGACGCCCTCCGCGGTCGCTGCCCGCTGCCCGAGTTCCAGCTGTTCAGACCCCGCGTCGATGCCCAGAACCGCGCCTGGCGCCACCGCGGCGGCCAGCCCAAGGGTGATCGTGCCCGGTCCGCAGCCGAGGTCCAGCACATTCAGCCCAGGCGCGAGATGCGGTAGGAAGAAGCGCGCGTGCGTCTCGGCCCGCCGGCCGGCCATGAAGGCCACCGCCCGAGAAGCGAGGCCTGGTGTGTAGCGCTCGTCAGACCGCTGCTGCTGCGGCAACTGCGGCTGCGGAGCTGGGACCTGAGCCAGAGCCGGAGCTGAGTGCCGGCTGGTCTTCACCGGCGCCGCCGAGTGCCGTCCACGCCGTCGCTGTCCCGCATCCTCCGTCACGCCCAGACCTCCCTGTCGCCGCTGAGTCTATTGTCGCAGTGCCTGCGGCGGCGCGAAGGTGTGGCTGGGTGGCGTCCAGTACGTGCTACGGCGTGAAATTGTCGTACCGGGGTGGAATTCTTGGCCCCCTCCCTTTGAAGGGCGGGGGGTGGGTACGTGGGTTTTGGACGTCACGTAAGTAAGCGCGCGCTCAGTTCTGACTGCGCAATCGGACTCCGATTGTCCCAAGAGCAGGGCCCTGAGCTGGGCAAACCTGCGGGACTGTGACAATCGGAATCCGATTGTGCGGATCTGGGACGCCGGGGCGCACGAACTCGCCACCAAAATGGCAGGATGAGGACGTGCCGTCCCGCTCGGTAGACGAGATCGCCCCAGAGTTCCGACCGCGCGCCCCAGTGTCGTGGGCCGACCCGATCGTGCTGGCCAAGTCCGGCTTCGCGGCCGGTGTGACAGCGCTGATGCGCGGCTATTCGGATCGCCGCGTGACCCAGGCCGCGTTGTTCCCGCCGGCCGACGACTGGGATACGCCGCCGGTCGAGCCGGCCGGCGACGATCCGTACTGGCTGGATTTCGCCGCCGACATCGGTGACGGCTTCGACGCCACGTACGCGGTCGCGTACGCCCTCGCCGAGCCGACGCTGCCGCTCGCCGGGCAGGACTGTCCGCGCGGCCAGCTGTTGGTGCTCGGCGGCGACGAGGTCTATCCGACGCCGTCGCAGACGCAGTATCTCGACCGCACCCTCCGCCCGTACGCACTCGCGGAGCACACCGACGAGGTCGATCCGAACCTCGAAGTGGTGGCGATCCCGGGCAACCACGACTGGTACGACGGGCTCGACGCGTTCAGTGAGCTGTTCAGCCCCGGCCACTGGCTCGGCGCCCGCACGATGAACCAGCGGCATTCCTATTTCGCCCGCCGGCTGCCGCGCGGTTGGTGGGTGCTTGGCGCCGACACCGCGCTGGACGGCCGGCTGGATTTCGCGCAGCGGGATTTCTTCGCCACCGTGGTCGCGCCGCAGATCCAGCCGACGGACAGCGTCATCCTGGTGCTTCCGTCGCCGTTCTGGGTGCTGGCGGCGCGTATGTCTGACCAGGAACAGCTGTCGGTGCTGCGGTTTTTCCGCGAGCAGGTGTGCGGTGGCGGCCGGCTGCGGCTGTGCCTTTCGGGAGATTTACACCACTACAGCCGGTATATCGACGAGGTGGACAAACCCGAGGAACAGGTGCAGTACGTGACGGCCGGTGGTGGCGGCGCGTATTTGCTGTCCACTCATGACCTATGGCGGTTCTGGCCGCGGCTGGACCTGTCCGGCTCGTTCCGCCGGATGAGCAAGCGTCGTCCACAGTGGACGGCCGCGCAGGCTCCTGCCGAGCCAGCCGCGCCGCCAGGTGCCGAATACGCGAACCTCCTTCACACGTATCCGTCCCGGAAAGTGTCCCGAAACCTGAGCATCCAGGTGCTCTGGCGAATGTTCACCAACTGGCCGCTCGGCCTGTTCTTCTGCGGGATCTACTTGCTGGCGACCCTGATCGAAGGGCATGCCCTGCGTGCCGCGGCCGCCTTCGAGGTGAGTTTCGGCCAGGTGTTGGCGAGGATCGCGCCGCTGTGTGTGCGCCCAACACGGCGTCCTGTCCGCCGCCCAGAGCGGGGGCTGGCCCGGCGTACGGGGTGCTCGAATTCGCCGGCGCGCTGGCGACTTCGCCGGGCGTCTGGATCATCGTGGCCATTTTGCTGTTCTGTTGCTGGACCGTGCCAGTCGACCAGCGATGGCCGGTACGGCTGGTCCTGACAATCCTGCATTCCGTGCTACAGGCTGCGGCGTTTTTCGCCGTGCAAGGCGCTTTCCAGTGGGTCGCCGGGATGGTGGCGCCGCACTCCTCCGGCGCGTTTTTCGTCACCGCCTATCTGGCCTGGGTGACCGTCGCAGGCTTCGTCGCCGGATTGGCTTGCTGTGCGATTTACTTCCTGACGGCGACCGGTTTCGGTGCCAACTACAACGAACTGTTCTGCGCGCTGCGCATGCCGTCGTACAAGAACTTCCTCCGGCTCCGGATCGCCGCCGACGCGTGTTGACGATTTTCCCGGTGTGCATCGACAAACCGTCCAAGTTCCTGCTGCTGCCTGGCGGCCGCTGGCGAAGAATGCCTTCGACGGTTATTCGGTGAAGACTGGTCTGATCGAGGATCCGTACGACGTGTTGCCCAACCAGCGGGTGAGCGCGCCCACATCGGATGTCAGGAACCCGTAAGGAAATCCGCGCCGCCGTAAAGAATCCGTCAAGGCCCTGCTGAGAGCGGCCGGGAACGACCGACCATGACCTGGTGACGGCCATTTTGACCAAGCCTGCCGAGCAGGTGCGGGACCACGAGAAACACCGGCTGACCTCGGTCACCGGCATCGCCGGGTTGGGGCTCGACGCGATTGCCTCGGTCGCGTACGGGCCGGAGGCGATCGTGCTGGTGCTGGCGGCCGCCGGCTCGGTCGGCATGGGCGCCACCATCCCGGTGACGATCGCCATCGTTCTGCTGCTTTTGTTGCTGGTCGCCACTTACCGGCAGGTGATCGCGGCCTTTCCGGACGGCGGCGGCGCGTACACCGTCGCTACCCGGCACCTCGGCCGCTCGGCGGCCTGGTGGCGGCCGCTTCGCTGGTGATCGACTACGTGCTGAACGTCGCCGTCTCGGTGGCCGCCGGCGTGGCCGCGCTGACCTCGGCTTTCCCAGCATTGCTGGCATGGACGCCTGAGTTGTGTGTGGTCGTTTTGTTGGTCATCGCCGCGATCAACCTGCGCGGAATCGCCATGAGTGCTCGACTTTTCGCGCTCCCTGCGGCGGTTTTCGTGGTGGCGGTCCTGATTGTTGTGGGGATCGGGCTGATTCATGGTGGTCCGGTGCATCCGCTACCGGCGCCGACCCAGCCGGTGACGGTCGGATCGGTCGGCATTCTGCTCGTACTGGCCGCATTCGGCAACGGCTGCGCGGCGCTGACCGGGGTGGAGGCGATCGCCAACGCGACGCCGTCCTTCCGCAAACCGCGGCAGCGCCGGGCACGTACGGCCGAGGCCGGCCTGGGTCTGCTGCTTGGCGTGCTGTTGATCAGCCTCGCTGTGGTGATCGACCGGTACGGCGCCCGACCGGTCGCGGGTCGTACGATCCTGTCGCTGGTCACCGAGGGATCGCTGGGAAACGGCGTCGGTTACGTCGTCGTCCAACTGTCCACAGTGGTCTTGCTGGCGCTTGCCGCCAACACTTCGTACGGTGGTTTGCCCGTACTAGCCGCGAAACTCGCCGCTGATGACTTCCTGCCACATGTCTTCGGGCTGCGCGCGGACCGGATGGTGCATAGGTACGGTGTGTTCGTGTTGGCCGCGCTGAGCGGCGCACTGCTGATCGGCACCGCCGGAAACGTCAACATTTTGGTACCACTGTTCGCGATCGGGGTTTTCGTCGGATTCCTGCTGTGTCAGGTGGGGATGTTCCGGCACTGGCGGGAGGTCCGCGGCCGCGCCTGGCGGTGGAAAGCGGCCTTCTCGGTGTTCGGTGCGGCGATGACCGCGGCCGCGCTTCTTGTCGTGACCGCCTCGAAATTCCTGGAAGGCGGCTGGCTGATCGTCCTCGTGTTGCCGCTGCTGCTGGTGGTCGGCTTCACCGTTGTCCGTCGCGCGTACCAGCGGATTGGCGCGGCGATCGATGTCGATGCGATGCCGGCGCAGCCGCGCCGGACCGGCTGTGTGGTGGTCGTGCCAGTGGTGTCGATTACCCGGCTGGCGGCCGAAAGTCTGTCCACCGCGATGTCGATGGGTGACCGCGTGGTGGCTTTGCATGTCGCTTTCGACGATGAGACCGAAGCCAACCGGAAATTTGCCGAGCGGTGGCAGCAATGGCGGCCGGACGTGCCGTTGGTGATGCTCGACTCCGCGCATCGGACCATCGACGAACCGATCGTACGATATGTGAAGTCACTGCCCGAAGGGCGCGTTGTCGTGCTGATCGGGGAAATCGAGCCGACGCGGCTCTGGGAGCGGATCCTGCGCAACCGGCGCGGGCGGCGGTGGTGGCTCGCGCGGTCGGTCGCCGTACGTGTGCGGTCGTGTGCCGTCTGCGGTTCCGGCTAACCTAACTGAAATCAATTTGCACGGCTGCGGGATCATGGACGTATGAGCGACCCCAGTCAGACCCCGTGCAGTCCGTAACGACCGTCACCCCGGCCCAGTTGCCGGAGGTGCTGGTGAACGTCGCCGTGGTCCGTCCGGTGTTTCTGTGGGGAGCTCCCGGAATCGGGAAATCCTCATTGGTACGCCAATTCGCCGCCTCACTCGATCTGGAATGCGTGTCGCTGTTGGGAAACGCAGCTCGCGCCGGAGGATTTGATCGGCGTGCCGCAGATCGTGGACGGGAAGAGCCGGTTCTGTCCGCCCGAGCAGATCGCCCGGGACGAGCCGTACTGCCTTTTCCTGGACGAGCTGAACGCCGCTTCGCCGGATGTCCAGAAAGCGTTCTATTCGCTGATCCTGGATCGCCGCATCGGTTCGTACGAGCTGCCGGCCGGGTCGATCGTGATAGGTGCCGGCAACCGGGCTACTGACCAGGCGTTGGCTCGGCCAATGGCGTCCGCGCTGGTGAACCGGCTGGTGTGCACGTCCATTTGCGGGCCGATGCGGCGGATTGGCTCAAGTGGGCGGCCAACAACGGCATTCACGCATGGATCGTCGACTACCTCACCCAGCGGCCGGACCATTTGTGGAGTGCACCACCCAAAACCGAGGAACCGTTCTCCACGCCACGGTCGTGGCACATGCTGTCCGACACCCTGCACTCGTACGGGCCGGAGGTGTCCGACGAGACCATCGCGATGCTCGGTTACGCGACGCTGACGCCCACCCACGCGGCGGCTTTTCGGGCCTATCTCAAGACTGTCCGGCACGCGTACGACTTCGAGGCGATCCTCAAGGGTGACGCCCGCTGGCCGGCCGCGCCGCAGGACCGGGATCTGCTCTATTTCCTGGCCGAGACTTTTCGGGCTCGGCTGGCCCGGGAACTTCCGGCCGACAAAAGGCACGCGTCGCCGACCGCGCATCGGTTCGCCTTTCGCGCCAAGACATTGCTGGTGGAGCTGGCCGAGATTTCGCTGGAGATAGCGCAACTCGCGATCGCGATCGCGAACGCGAACGCGGAAGATGGCAGCCCGGCGTTGCCGTCCTGGTTCCTGCTGGAGGCCGCGCGCGACCTGCCGCGGCTGGTCGCCGCTCGGGCGTGACAACCAACCAGACCGCAGCGGCCAAGCGCCGGGCGAAGGCCGCCGACGACGGATGGAAGCAGGCGACCGGAAATCCGGCGTTGGCCCGGCTCGCGCGGTACGTCACGGTTCGTGAAAGCGATTCGCTGCGGCGCGGATTCGCGATTGTCGACACGGCCGGGTGTATCAGCCGCAACACCGAAATCGACGGCGAGCCGGCCGAGTGGGCCTGGGTTTTCACCCACCTGCTGCTGCATCTCGGGCTCGGTCACCTGGACCGCTCGAGGCTGACCGAATCAGCCGTGGTCCAGCCTGACGACACCGTCGACGCCGCTTATGCGGCCGCCTGCGATGTGGCGGTCAACCGATTTGCCGACGCGGCCCGGATCGGCCGGCCGCTGGTCTGGCTGCCGGCTTTTCCGGGAGGAGACGAGACAACTCTGTTGGAGCAGTGGCGAGTCTCCGGCATTCCGAGCGAGTTTCGCAGCTGTGGCACCGCGGGTGCGCGGCCCTGCTTGGAAGTCGCCGACGACTATCACCGTCCGCCGACGCCGTCGGCCTGGCGCCCTGTCTCGTACCCGGACCTTTTCGCAGCAGCAGGCCTGGCCGATGCGGTCGCGGCCGCCGTCGAGCAGGCCGCTGAGCAGCGCGGATCGGCGGTACGCCGCAAGACCATGCGGGAATGGGATCGCGCGCTTAATTGGTTCGTGTCGTCGTACCCGTTGCTGGGTGCCGTCGCGGCTGGGTTGACGTTGGTCGACGACCCGGAAATCGCCCGGTCGTGGGACATCACGGTGGCCGCGGTGAATGCCGAATATGGCGAGGTCTATATCAATCCGCGTGCGGCTTTGTCGGCGGAGGAATGGCGTTTCGTGCTGGCACACGAAATGTTGCACGCGGCACTGCGGCATGGTGATCGTGCCGATGGCCGCGATCATTATTTGTGGAATGTGGCCTGCGACTATGTCATCAACGGCTGGTTGGTGGAAATGGCTGTCGGGCATATTCCGGAACAGTCGCTTTATGACCCGAGTTTGGCTGGCCTGTCAGCGGAATCTGTCTACGACACGCTCGCGACCGACTTGCGCAGGGCCCGCAAACTGACGACTTTCGGCGGCCGGAAGGCCGGAGATGTCCTAGGGGATTGGCTTTCCGCGCCGGAGGCCGCCCAGCGGCGCGGGTCGCGCCGGGACGTGTCGGCGCCACTGCCTTGGCAGCGCACGGATCGGGTTCGAGCGACGAACCTCGACGACTTCTATCGACGAGCTTTGGCGACCGGGTTGGAATATCACCACACCAACGGTCGGGGGCTGCTGCCAGCTGGGCTGGAACAGGAAATTCGGGCACTGGAACATCCGCCGCTGGCCTGGGATGCCCGATTGGCTCGCTGGTTCGACGAGCATGTACGCCCACCGCTGCCGGTCCGTTCGTACGCCCGCGCCTCCCGCCGCCAGGCGTCCACCCCGGACATCCCGCGACCCCGCCGGCGCCGCCCGGAGGAACTCGCCAAACGGCCGACTTTCGGTGTCGTGCTGGACACTTCCGGGTCGATGGACACCCAGTTGCTCGGCAAGGCGCTGGGCGCCATCGCCTCGTACGCGATGAGCCGGGACGTGCCGGCGGCTCGTGTCGTCTTTTGTGACGCGGTCGCGTACGACGCCGGCTACTTGCCGGTCGAGGACATCGCCGGCCGGGTCAAGGTGCGAGGTCGGGGCGGCACAGTGCTGCAGCCTGGCGTCAACTTGCTGGAGCACGCACCGGATTTTTCCCGCAGACGGTCCGATTCTGGTCATCACCGACGGCGAATGCGATGTCGTACGGGTAAGACGCGAGCACGCTTTCCTCGTACCAGCAGGCGTCGGCCTCCCCTTCACCCCTCGTGGCCCGTCTTTCGCGTCCGCTGACGAAAACCTCGGGCCGGGTTGCGGGCGGTACCGGCGGCACGGTTGGCTGGTCGGATGGCGGAAATCGTGACGACGGGGACCGGTCAGGTGGAGCGACTCGCCGACCGGGCCAGGCTGACGGTGAGTTTCCAGGGTGCGGGCACCACCCGGGCGGAGGCGGTGACCGCACTCAACGCCCGGCTGGGCGACGTGGAACCGGCGATGCAGGTGGTCGGCGTACGAGTGGCCAGTCGGCTACTGAGCGTTTCTGAGCAGTGGGAGGAAAAAAATCGTCGGGTCGGCAGTGTCGCCCAACAGCGGTATGTGTTGGTGTTCCGTGATCTGACTCAGTTGCCTGACTTGGTGGGTCGGTTGGCGGCGCTGGAGCCGGCCGAGCTGGACGGGCCGCACTGGCTGCTGGCCGACTCGACCGACGCTCGGCGGGAGGCTCAGGGCGCGGCGCTCACCGACGCCCGGGTCACGGCCGAGGGTTATGCGACTCGCTCGCTCGGCGCCCAGCTCGGTCCGCTGGTGAAGCTGGTGGACCAAGGCGGCGGGTTCCAGCCGCGGATGATGGCCTACGGCGGCGGTCAGGCGGTGGACGTGAGCAACCTCAGCCTGGAGCCGGAGCTGGTCAGCGTGTCCGCGACCTGCGAGACGACCTGGCACCTCCTTTAGATCTTGCGGGCTTATCTACTCTTGAGTAAGTTCGGTTGTGCGCTGTTTCACACTCTTGCGTACGGAGACGTAGATGGCCGGCACCGACCTCACCGCGGCGGCGCTCGCGGGCCTGACCCCGACCCAGCTGGTCGACTTGCTGGCGGGCTTGGACCCGGCAGACGAGCGGATCGCCCAGCTGGACCTGAACGCGCTGGCCGCCGGCATCGACCCGCGCGGGCTGACCCGGGCCGACTTCGTCCGTGCCCTCAGCCAGCTCGACCGGCTGGCCGCCGGTGGCGCGGACCTGGAGCTGTCCACTATGGACCCGGAGATTTTCGCCGACCTGATCGCGCATGCGTCCAAGGGGCAGGTCGACTCGGTGATGTCCCACCCGCTGCTGCGCGGCCGGGTGCTGGACGAGATCTTCCGCCGGATGCAGTCACATTTTCGCCCCGACCGCGCCGGTGAGGCGCGCGCCGTGGTGCATTTCCGGTTCGCTGGCAGTCCAACCGAAGATGACGGCTACGACCGCTATGAAAGCGTCATCAGCGCCGGCACCTGCCATGCCGCCCGTGGCCGTACGGCCGACCCGCGCGTCACCATCACCATCGGCCCGGCCGATTTTCTCAAGCTCATCACCAAGAATGCGTCCGCACCGGTGCTCTTCATGACCGGCAAACTGAAAGTCAGGGGCGACCTGGGCTTCGCCGCCGGCATGATGACCTACTTCGACCTGCCCTCACCCCGAACCTAAAGCCACCGCAGTGCCGCGTCGACGGTGTCTTCGGGGCTGCTGTTGAAAGCGATGGCGGCGCCGGGCTTATGCAGCCGAACCAGGTTGACCACCTTCTCGAAGAACTCAAGATATGGCTCGTGTTTGCGGATCCCGCCGCCGATCACCACGCAGGTGTATTCCTTGTCGGCCAGTGCTCGAACGACCGCTGCCTCGGAGTCCTCGTCGACTGCCACCAAACACAGGTCGGCCTCGATGGCGTGGTCGGCGAAACGGGCGTGACCGCGGGCGATGGCCGCTATGACCGGCTCAGGATCCCAGTCGCCCGGAATCTTTGCGGGATCGACACCAAACACCAACACCGGCCCGAGTGCCATCGACCCTCCTCTGTGAAGGACCTGGCCAACGCCGTGGTCCAGTGAAACTCGCCTGCACGACACAACACCGACGATGGTGGCAGACGCGGCCCCTACGCGCGTCAGAATTTGGGTGGGCGCTCGCCCCGCGCAGTCCCCGACACGCCGATGGGGCGCCAAATTGTCGTACGTGTCTGTTTTTCTTTCCCCCTCCCTTTGAACGGGCGGGGGGTGGGTCGAGAGGCAAACTGTAATTTTTAGTTGAACATTGGTCCTCGAACCCGCCCCCCACCCGTCACTGGGTGGGGGCAAATCTGCCCAAGGGGTACGACAGTTTCGCGCCGCATGGGGTCCGCGCGGCTGGCCTAGAGTGGACGATCTGACGTTGCCGATCGATGACCGTGCGATGGAACTGCTCGCGAAGATTTACGAGGCGACCCGCTGGGACGACATCTGAGTCGGCAGTCCGGCTGCCTTCCACGCCACGAAACCGCCGTCCACGTCGGTCGCGCGGTGCAAACCGATGTCCTTAAGGGCGGCCGCCGCGAGACTTGACGTGTAGCCCTCTTCGCAGAGCACGATCACCTGAATGTCGTGGTCGACGGCCACCGGCAGCCGCGCGTCGCAGGCCGGGTCGAAACGCCATTCCAGCACGTTCCGCTCGACGATCAGCGCACCCGGCACCTCGCCGGAGACCAGCCGTTGGGCGGCGGGTCGGATGTCGACCAGGATCGCGCCGTGGGCGGCCGCCGTGAAGGTCTCATCCGGGGACAGCCGGTCCAGCCGGGCTCTCGACTCGGCGAGCAGGTCGTCGATCGTACGGGTCACGGTCAGGACACCGCCGTGAGCGTGGCCAGCGCCGGGTGCCGCGGCCAGCCGCGTTCGGGCGTTTCGGTGGCCTCGGTACGCGTACGCAGGACTTCGCCGCGGTCGATCGCGTAGTAGTTCATCGTCGACAGCGGCGGCGAGTAGACGTGCAGACTGGCCGCTGGACCGTGGCCAGCGTGTCCGACGTCATGGATGTATTTCGACCCGAAGGTGACCGTCGAGCCGGCCGGCCGGTCCACGTGCCGGGGCAGTCCGGCGGCCAGTACGACCTCCCGCAAACTGCCGGTGAGCACGGTAAACGCGCCGGAGGAGCCGCCGTGGTCGTGCAGTTCGGTGGTCTGGCCAGGAGTCCATGACAGCAGCCACGCGTCGTAGTACGGGTTGCTTTCCAGCTGTGCGTACCACCGCTCGTCGGTCGAGTAGTGCAGCAGCGACTGCCACCGGTCGGTGTCCGCGGCGAGCGCCGCGACTCGCTGGTTGATGGCCGTACGGGTGAGGACGGAGGGAGAGAGCAGATAGGGCTCAAGATGCACGGGGGACACGACGGTTTGCTCCAGGACTGACGAAAAGGGTGCCACCACCGGGTCCGATGACCTCAGGTGGACGGCGTGGTCCTCGTCAGGGACAGCACTCGTCGAAGAGGTGGCCGCGGCGCGACACCCAGAACTCGCGGGGCAGCCTGCGCACTGCCTGCGGGGTGGTTGGCCAACTGGTCACGTTCCCATGAAAGCACCGCCGACCTCCCGCCGTCCAGCGGCCGTACGGTCAGCCCACATTCCGGGACACCCAAACCCGTCACCCTCCGTACGCCCAGGTTGTCCGCATCGGCGCGATGCGTGCGTCCAACGCACGCATCGCGGCAATGCGGACAACACAACGTCACAGCGAGTGGCGGGGGGTGTAGCTGCGCCGATACGACCGGAAGAGGCCGGCAGCGTAGACTTGATCTCGCACGCTTCCCCCGCCACAAATCCAGTCAGGAGCGCGTTCGTGGCCACAGGCAGTGGCGCCCGCAAAAGGGGCGATGGCCGGCTGACCAACGATCTAGACCCCCAGGAGCGCGGCCCTCAGGACGCGTGTGGCGTCTTCGGGGTGTGGGCACCCGGCGAAGAGGTCTCCAAGCTCACTTATTTCGCCCTGTACGCGTTGCAGCACCGCGGCCAGGAGGCCGCCGGCATGGCGGTCAGCGACGGGTCCCGAGTCGTCGTCTACAAGGAGCTTGGGCTGGTCTCGCAGGTCTTCGACGAGACGACTCTGACCAGCCTCAACGGCTACCTGGCAGTGGGCCACAACCGGTATTCCACCACCGGCGGCCCCACCTGGGAGAACTCGCAACCGACCCTGCGCTCGACCACGACCGGAACAACGGTCGCCCTCGCGCACAATGGCAACCTCGTCAACACCGCTGAGCTGGCCGCGAAAGCGGTCGAGATGAGCGGCGTCCAGATGAGCGGCCCGGACGCGACCAGCGACACCGCGATCCTCGCGACCCTGCTGTGCGGCGACCCGGACCTGTCCGTCGAGGCCGCCGCGCTGAAGGTCCTCCCCACTGTCAGAGGCGCTTTCAGCCTGGTCTTTATGGACGAGCAGACGCTGTACGCGGCACGTGACCCGCAGGGTGTGCGCCCGCTCGTCCTGGGCCGGCTGGAGAACGGTTGGGTGGTCGCGAGCGAGACCGCCGCGCTGGACATCGTTGGCGCGAGCGTGGTGCGTGAGGTCGAGCCGGGCGAGCTGATCGCCGTCGACGAGCACGGCCTGCGGTCCGAGCGGTTCGCCAACCCCAAGCCCAAGGGCTGCCTGTTCGAGTACGTGTATCTGGCCCGCCCGGACACCACCATCGCCGGCCGCGGAGTGCACGCCACCCGCGTCGAAGTGGGCCGTACGCTGGCAAAAGAGCACCCGGTCGAAGCTGACCTGGTGATCCCGGTTCCGGAGTCCGGCACCCCGGCGGCGGTCGGATACGCCGAAGCTTCCGGAATTCCCTATGGCCTCGGCCTGGTGAAGAACTCGTATGTCGGCCGGACGTTCATCCAACCGTCCCAGTCGATCCGCCAGCTCGGCATCCGGCTGAAGCTGAACCCGCTGCGGGACGTGATCCGCGGCAAGCGGCTGGTGGTCGTCGACGACTCGATCGTCCGCGGCAACACCCAGCGCGCGCTCGTACGGATGCTTCGCGAGGCCGGCGCGCTGGAGGTGCACGTACGCATCTCGTCCCCGCCCGTCACCTGGCCGTGCTTCTACGGCATCGACTTCGCGAGCCGCGCTGAGCTGGTCGCCAACGGCCTCGACAACGACGGCATCCGCGCCTCGATTGGCGCGGACTCGCTCGGCTATGTGTCGCTGGCCGGCCTGGTGGCCGCGAGCGAGCAGCCGGCGAACCGGCTGTGCATGGCGTGTTTCGACGGCAACTATCCCATTCCGCTGCCGGAGGACAACATGATCGGCAAACACCTGCTGGAGGGCATCGGCAGCAGGGTGCAGCCGGCGCCGCATGGCCAAGCGCTGCCGACCCTGACCGCGAGTCCCGGTGGCGCCGACGCGCTCCGCCGGCCGTGAGCGGGCCGGAGCAGGGCGCCACGTACGCGCAGGCCGGTGTCGATATCGACGCCGGCGACCGCGCGGTCGAGCTGATGCGCTCGGCCGTGCGTCGCACCCACCGCCCCGAGGTGGTCGGTGACCTGGGTGGATTTGCCGGCCTGTTCGCCTTCGACACCAGCCGCTACCGCAAGCCGCTGCTCGCTTCCTCGACCGACGGGGTGGGGACGAAGCTCGCCATCGCGCAGCAGACCGGTTTGCACGACACCGTCGGGATCGACCTGGTCGCGATGGTCACCGACGACCTGGTCGCGTGCGGCGCCGAGCCGCTTTTCCTTCAGGACTACATCGCCTGCGGCAAGGTCGTGCCGGAGCGGATCGCCATCCATCGTCGCGGGCATCGCCGAAGGCTGCCAGCAGGCAGGTTGCGCGCTGGTCGGCGGCGAGACGGCCGAGCACGGCGGGCTGATGAAGCCGGACGAGTACGACTTGGCCGCCACCGCGGTCGGCGTGGTCGACGCGGACAACGTGTTGAAGCCCGACTCGGTGCGGGTTGGCGACGTGGTCATCGCGATGGGTTCGTCTGGCTTGCATTCCAACGGATTCTCGATGGTCCGGCATGTTTTGTTGAGCGGCGCGGAAATGCCGTTGGACTCCACGGTGGACGATCTCGACGACGACCGCCCGCTCGGCGAAGTTCTGTTGACGCCGACCAGGATCTATACGAAGGACTGCCTCGAGCTGATCGTCGAGACGCAGGTGCGGGTGCTCGCCCACATCACCGGCGGCGGCCTCGCCGGCAACCTCGTAAGGGTGCTTCCGCCCACCGTGGACGCTGTGGTGGATCGCTCGACATGGCAGGTCCCGTCGGTCTTCCAACTGGTCGCCGGTCGTCGCGGCCGGGTGGAGCAGGACGAGATGGAGCGTACGTTCAACATGGGCGTTGGCATGGTCGCGGTGGTCTCCGCCGACGAGCCGCCGACCGCGCGCTCGCGGTGCTCACCGCCCGGCACGTGCCGGCATGGGCGTGCGGCGAGATCGTCGCCGGCACCGGCGAAGCCCGGATGGTCCGCTCGTACGCACCTTAGGTGCTTTTGCCCGACTGTCACCGCCAGCCCCATCACCGCAGGTCAGCCGCCTCCTATTGTGACAATCGGATTCCGATTGTAACGACGGGACACGTGTTCCCTTAAGGTGTCGATGGCACGGCAGTCGTACCGGAAACGCAAGACCGGCCGGCCGCGCGATGGGCGATACTGGCTCCCATGCCAGAGCCGCCCGCTGTCCTGCCCTTCGCGCCCGGCGCCGACGCCGTCGACCTGAAGCACCTGCGGGCGTTTGTCGCGGTCGCCGACAATCTCAATTTCGCCCGCGCCGCCGAGCGTTTACGTACGTGTCGGCGCCCGCGCTCAGCCGGCAGATCCGGTCGCTGGAGCGGGTGGTGGGGCTGTCAGCTTTTCCATCGCTCGACCCACCGCGTCGAGCTGACACTGGCCGGTGAGGCGCTCCTGGACTCCGCGCGCACCGTGCTCGCCGAGCTTGATCGCGGTCTGAAAGCGACTCGTGCGGTTGGCGGCGAGCTGGACGCCCGGATGGTCACTCTGCTCGACCCGATCGTCGCCGCTGGCCGGGACGCCGGCGATCTTTGCGCCGTACGAGCGGCAAACGAGCGGATGCACGCGCAGTTTCCGTTGTCCTCCGACGTGGAAGTGCTGCCGGTCAGCGCCGGTGGCGTGCCCGGCCTGCGCCTCACCCCGGCGCTGCCGGCCGGCACGACCGAGCTGCTTTTCCTGCATGGCGGCGGTTTCGTGCTGGGATCGGCTTTTGGCTATCGGGCGCTGGTGGCGGCATTGATCGCCGAAACCGGGACGACCGCTGTGATTCCCGACTACCCGGCTTGCGCCGGAGCATCCCTTCCCGGCCGCACTGGATGACGCGGTTTCGGTCTATCGCTGGCTTCTGACCAGCCATAAGCCAGACCAGCTCGTCGTCGTCGTCGCCGCGGATTCCGCAGGCGCATGTTTGGCTCTGTTGTTGATGATCCGGCTGCGCGACGAGGGAATCCCGCTGCCGTCGGCCGCTGTTTTGCTGTGTCCGTGGCTCGACCTGACCATGCCCAGCCGAATGCCATCGTCAGCGCGAACAGCGGTCCCTATCCGGGAGTTGGTGACCGGCTATGTCGACTCCTATTTGGGCGGTGTGCCCATCGACGATCCGCGGGTGAGTCCGCTGCACGCCAACTTGACCGGTTTGCCGCCCATGCTCGTCCAGGCCGCGACGGGCGACACTATGCTGCAAGATGCCCGCATGCTGACCGACCGGGCGACCGAGTGTGGTGTGGACGTACGCCTGGAGCTTTATCCGGTGCCGACGCACACTTTTCACTTCTTTTTGGTCGTTTCTCCCGGAAGCCGCGACTGCGCTGCGCAGTGCGGGTGCATTCGTACGCTCGCGGGAAAAGTCGCCGGCGGAGCGAGTCGGCTAGCCGGCCAGGTCCCGGTCCAGCTCGGCGAAAACGGCTTCGTTCAACGCGAAAGCGTATTTCGTCTCGGCGATCACCTGGGCGCGTTCGAGCTCGTCCCAGCCGGTGGAATCCAACAGGGTCCGATAATGCCGGCGAAACAACACCGTGTTTCCAATAGTGTCGAAAGCATAGAACTTCGCGCCAGCGCCGGTGATCCCGTGCTGCGTCCGGAGTTTGGCCCGGATAACCTGGCCGCCGGCGATGTCGCCGAGATAGCGGGTGTAGTGATGAGCGACGAATCCGCCCGGCCAGCGCCGCGCTACCGTACGCAACCGCTGGCAGTAGTTTTTTTGGTGGCAGCGTTGGGTTCTATGGTCGTTGCCCAGTGCGGGCCGAGTAAGAAGTCCAAATCCTCGGCCAATGCTGGTACGCGCCGTAGCCCGTCGATGACGAACGGTCCGACCACAGGGTCGTGCCGCATCGAATCGGCCACTTCTTCCAGTGCGGTGTAAAGGAAATAGTGCTGCGTAGCCAGCTCCGCGAAGTCGGCCAACGCCAATTCTCCGGACAGCAGTTTTCCAATGTACGCGGCCCCGTTGGCCTGCTCGTGCACCTGCCTGATCGCTGCCCGCAACACCTCGGAAAAACGCTCCGGCATAACAGCCTCCCGACGTTGTCCGCCTCGTCATCGTAAGGCCCGCCGCTCGATAAGGGTAGCCTTACTTCTGTTGGCGGACCGCGGCCAAGCCGAGGGTCGTGACGTGAATGAGCCGGGTCAGCCAGGAGACGGAGTCGACGGCCGTGCCGCACTGAATGTCAGGCGGTCAGGCGGTTGGATTTCAGGGCCGTGGTGAAGTGCCCCCAGGAGCTGAGGGTGACGTGCAGGGCGCCGGCCGTCCGGTTCTTTGAGTCGCGTACGCCGACCTCGTCGGTGGCGAGCCGAACCTCGACGCAGTTGTCGCTTCCGCCGCTGCTGCGAGTGTTCTTGAACCAGCCGTCAGGACGTGTCGCAGTTGCCGCCGCATCACGTCAGGCCCACCGACCTCGGCGATCAGCGTGTCGTCACTGAAGAAGACGTCGACCTGCTTTGGCCGCTCCGGATGGAAGACGGTTCGTTGCCGCTCGAGTCGGAAGGCGACCCGCTTCGCCCGTTCGGAGTCCGATGACTCCCACCAGATCCCGTCCGCCGCGTCCATAAGTGCCTCGACGTAGTCAGGTGACTGGAGGTAAGCCGGGAAGACTCCGCGCTCGTACGCCCAGATGTCGCTGGCGAGGGCTTCTCGTTGGGCGAGGCGTTGGAAGGAGCCTGGGGCGAGGTCGGTGTACGGGCTGGGGCCGGAGCGCTTGCGGGCGTCGATGCCCAGCAGCAGGATCTCGGCGCGGCGGTCCGGTTGGGCGCCGAGGAAGTCGACCAGCGCCTCCAGCTCCTCGGTGGACAGGCTGGATCGGCCCTCCAGCACCTTCACCAGCCGCGGCCGGTCCTTGCCGACCACCACCACTGGGAAACCTGGTGAGCCGGGGGAGGGCAGCACGATGACACGTTTGTATACGTGAGCGCCTGGGCGATGCGACACGACGAGACCAGCATCGAGTGTCTCGTTCACAGGTACAGCGACGAGGTCGAGATCCGGTTCGGTGGCACCGACGGATTCGACCTGTGCGCCAGCTCTGTGGCGCTACGCAGGCTCGTCGAGACGGCGACCGTCGCCCTGAGTGAGTTGGGCGACGACGCCGTCGACTAGTACGAACGCAGACACTGCCGTTGTGACATGGCAGAAGAGACGACAGGTGCATCGCCGTGAAGCACTGCGCCTGTCGTCTTTTCATCCATCAGTGAACCCGTTCAGCATTCTTGACCGGCCGGAACCGGTCAGTCACTCAACGGTCTGAGGAGGCCCATCGATCGTCGTCGGCGTCATCCGACTCGTCTTGGGACCCGCCACGCCCGCCACCGTCGTCACCGTTGGACAGCTCACGCTGCAACGCCTCAAGATCGGTGTTCGGCGAGCTATATTTCAGCTCTCGCGCGACTTTCGTCTGCTTGGCCTTTGCTCGGCCGCGCCCCATGGCTCGACCCCCTCAAACAGAAGTATGGGGCCGACCAGCGGCCCCTTTCAGATGGCATCACTCGTGTCTATACCGTACCCCGAGCGCGCGCGCGTTGACATCCCGACTGGCCGCTTAGGGTCCGAAGCGACGGTGGTCACCTTCGAATCCGCCCGTACGGGCCTGGGGTGACCGGCGGAAACCTCAGATCCGGGCGAGTTCACCCAGCCCGCTTCTCGTCCTCGGGCGGCCACTGACTCGTACAACAATGTTACTGAGTTAATAAATATGCCCGAGAAGGCTGTCGATCACGGTGGGCAGTGGAGCGTTGGCGTCGATCGGGATCGCGCCAACCGCGAGCAGCCGGCGCTGGAACCCGGGCCGCCACCGCTTCACCAGCTCCCCGGTGTCGCCGACCAGCCCGTAGTCGTTCGTACGGCTCGGATCGGCCAGCCGCCGCAGCATCGTGACCTCGTCGACCGCCAGCAGGAACACCTGGGCGTAGCGGTCCCCGAAGTCGGTCGCGTTGTCCGCGTTGCCGCACAGGAACAGCGTCTCGTCGCGGTGCGCGGCGAGCAACTCGTCGAGCCGCGCGGGGTTCCAGGCCCAGTGGTGCGCGGCCAGCCACTCGCGATCAGGTTCGTCAGGACGGCGTACGACGGCACCCGCCGCGTCGACGAAGCGGGCCAGTTCCTGGTCCTCGTCGGTGTCGATTGCCGCGATGCCGCGGTCGTTGAGGGCCTGCGCGAGGGTCGACTTGCCAGACCCGGACACGCCTGTCACCAGATATACGCTCATGGCTGGCTGATTCTGACGGCGGCGCGACACCCCGTCGAGCGAAATAAGCGTCCCTCGATGTTGCATCGAGGGACGCTCAGCACGGGTCAGGAAGGAAGCAGGATGCCGCGCAGCCGGCCCACGTCGGCCATCCGGCGCTCGGCCAACCGGTCGGCGGCGGCGGCCGGGGTGATGCCCTCGGTGTCGGCCGTACGCAGGATGGCGGCTGTCGTGTCGAAGATCTTCTCGGCCCGTGCCTTGGCCCGCTCGAACGAGAAGCCCTCAATCTCGTCGGCGACCTGGATCACGCCACCGGCGTTCACGCAGTAGTCGGGCGCGTAGAGCACGCCACGGTCGGCCAGCACCTTGTCGATGCCTTCGTGGGCGAGCTGGTTGTTGGCAGCGCCGCAGACGATCTCGCAGCTCAGCCGGGGTACGGAGTCGTCGTTCAGGGCGTCGCCGAGGGCGCACGGCGCGTACACGTCCAGCTTCTCGTCCAGCAGGTCGTCAGCGGCGGTGACGCTGGGAAAGCGGGCCCGGATGGCGGCCACCGCGGCCGGGTTCACGTCGCTGACCACCACGGTCGCGCCGTCGTCGATGAGGTGCTCGACCAGGTGCCGGCCGACCTTGCCGACGCCGACCACGCCGACCTTGCGACCGGCCAGGGTCGGCTCACCCCAGCGGTGTGCCGCCGCCGCCCGCATGCCCTGGAAGACGCCGTACGACGTGAGGACGCTGGAGTCGCCGGCGCCGCCGTGCTCGGCGGAGCGGCCGGTCACGAAGCGGGACTCGCGGGCGATGACGTCCATGTCGTCGACGTAGGTGCCGACATCGCAGGCGGTGTAGTAGCGCCCGTTGAGCGTCGAGACGAAGCGGCCGTACGCACGCAGTAGGGCTTCGGTCTTGACCTTGGCCGGGTCGCCCCAGATGACCGCCTTGCCGCCGCCGAGGTCCAGCCCCGCCAGGGCGTTCTTGTACGCCATGCCCTTCGACAGGTGAAGCACGTCGTCTATAGCGGCCTGTTCGGTCTGGTACGGGTAGAAGCGGGTGCCACCCAGGGCCGGCCCGAGCGCGGTCGAGTAGATCGCGATGATGGCCCGCAGCCCGGTGCCGCGGTCGTGGCAGAAGACGACCTGTTCGTGGTCGGTGGGTGCGGACACACCGCCCAGTTCGGTGGAGAAGACGCCCATGCTGTGGCTCCCTGCGTGCAACGACCAGCCGGCCCTCGTGAGGCTCTACGGGTCGGTTACGGACGCCCGGCGGGATCTGCCGGGACGAGATCACCATAGAACTCCGCCGCCCTGCCCGCCGCCGGCTCACCCGCCCCATACCACCCGCCGGGATGCACGAGAGATGGTGCGTTAGTCCGCCGCCGCAGGTCGTGGCAAGATTCTGGGCGTGCCGCCGCCGTACACCGCCCAGTTGCGGATCTACGAACCGCTGGCGGCCTTCTCGCCCGCCGACCAGCGGCGATGGCGTTCGTACCTGGACTCCGGCGCGGTCCCCCCGAGGTCGAGGAAGCCCTGGAAGTCGAGCGGTCGCTCAGCCTGCCGTCGGTGGTGGGCCTGCGGATTCCGACCGGCGAGCAGCTGGACCACGCCTTTGTCGCGCAGTTGGACGGCGTCCCCGTGCTCAGCCCGTGGTCGCTGCGGCTGCGGATGGCCGACGCCGCGCCGCGATCGCGGCCGTGGACGGCCTCGCCCCGGTGGTCGCCGAGGCGCTGGTGCCGCCGTCGCTGATGGCCGACGCGCGGGAGACGATCGAGACCGAGCGGGCCGCCGCCGGACCGGACCACCGCGAGCACGTGCTGTCCGCCACCTGGGCCGTGCCGGTCCGTTGGTTCTGTCTCTTCACCCCGGCCGAGCGACTCGTCGTGCTGGAGCCAGGTAAGCGCGCGCTCCGCTACCGGGCGGGCGGACATGTCCGACGCTCGCCGCCGCGGCGCCCGTACTCTCTCGGTCCTGCGCCGGACCCTCGGCGAGGTCGGCGTGGTCGAGGCGGTCGAGGGACTGGCCCGCTGGCTGGAGGAGTTCCACCCGCGGTCGCTGGTCGAGCTGGACTACGGCGGCCTGGTGCATCTGCTCGACGACGACACGCTCATCCACGACTTCTCCGCCGCCGAGGACGTGGCCGAGGTGCTGACCGCGTTGGGCAACTCGGACAGCGAGGCGGCAGCGAAGGCGTACGAACGAGTAAGTACCCGATGGCGGGATATCCACCTCGCCGAACGGGCCAACTGACGGTTTGCCGGAATTACTCCAGGTCCGTTAAATGTGACTTAAATTCGCCGGAGAAAAATGACTTCGGTCGCCAGGGAAATCGTTTGTACCCTGCGAAAACGTCACGTTCGGCTGTCGTCGCATAACGTTTCGTGGCCGTTCCGTGATCTGCTCATACTTTTGGTCAGTAAATCGGGCCCGCTTGGGCCATGCCCGTACAGAACGGAGAAGTCGGACACTTGCATCAGTGCGACGAGAGGTAAGTCGCAGCTGGCAACCCCGGTGGCGGCCAGTGAGCTATCCCACCACGGGGCGAACGAGCGAGGGGGAAACCCGATGGCTACACGAATTCCTGAGTCCGAGGCGCTGCTGACTCCGGCCGAGGTCGACGATGTTCCGGGTCGACCCGAAGACGGTCACCCGGTGGGCGAAGGCTGGCAAGCTTTCCGCGATCCGCACGCTGGGCGGCCACCGCCGCTACCGCGAGTCCGAGGTCCGGGCACTGCTTGCGGGGATCCCGCACCAGCGCACTGGCGACTGACCAAGAACTTCATCGGCACCGCCGGTCGGGAGACCGGACTTCCGGCAACGGGCGGTGATCGATCCTTCTTTCACTGCTGTCGAAGGCACGAAGCGACCACGCTTCGTGCCTTTGGCGGTTTTACGGCAGGTGACGTCCGGAAATCTGCTGCGCCCGCGGTCGGTCGGCCGGTTAACGTACAACGATGGTGGACACCTTCGCGGCGCGGGTCTGGTCGCTGCACGCCTATCCGATCAAAGGCTGCGCGGGCACCGAGGTCGACAAACTGGCGATCTCCGCGTACGGGCCAGCGCATGACCGCGAATTCCTGATCATCCGGCCGGACGGCAAGTTCCTGACTCAGCGCGAGTTTCCCCCCGAATGGCGCTCATCGAGCCTTCGCTGGACGGCCTCGCCGAGGGCAAGCTGCGACTCACCGCGCCCGGCCACGACGATCTGATGGTGACCTTCACCACGGACGGGCCGCAACGTCTGGCGACGGTGTGGAAATGGACCGGCACCGGCGTCGACCAGGGCGACGAGGTAGCCAGTTGGTTCTCCGACTTCCTCGGGACCGAGGTCCGGCTCGTACGATTTCCGCCCGATATGACGCGAAAAACACCACGGTTGGTGGCGGGCAGGTTCGCTACGCCGACGGGTACCCGATTCTGGTGACCTCGACAGCGTCGCTGGACGCGCTCAACGCGCAGCTGGACGAGGCGCTGCCGATGGATCGTTTCCGGCCGAATGTCGTGGTCGACGGCTGGCGACGGCCGTGGACCGAGGACCAGGTCGTCGACCTGCCGATCGGCGAGGTACGGCTGGAGATCGTCAAGCCCTGCGCCCGCTGTGTTGTCACGACCGTCGACCAGCCAGCGACCGCCGAAAAAGGGCGTGAGCCGCTGCGTACCCTCGGCCGTACCCGGCGCACCGAAGCCGGTCTGATTTTCGGCCAGAACGCGGTCGTACGCACCCCCGGCACGGTCCGCGTCGCCGATCGCGTCTGCTGACTCAGTGGGTGGCTTGCCAGTAGGCGTCGAGGCGGCTGGCGAGCTCCTTGGGCTGGCTGAAGGCGAGCAGATGCCCGCCAGGCATTTCGTCGACGTCCAGGCCGAGTCGCTCCTTGGCGTTGCGGCGCTGGAACTCCAGTGGGAAGAGCCGGTCATCGACACCCTGGAGAACCCTGGTCGGCACGTCCGGCCAGGCGTCCAATGGCCACGGCTGGCCGAAGACCACGTCCGCCTCCGGCTGCTCTCCGCCGGCGAAGACGCGCTCGGTGACATCGGCCGGTACGTCGTGGAAGAAGTCCTCGCGCAGATCGAAGTCCGCGCTTCGGCCGTCTTGTGACGCTTTCTTGGCCGCGGCCGCGGCCTGGCCGGTATTCGCCCACCATGAGCCGGCGGTCTCACCTGGTTTCGGGATCATCGGATTGACCAGCACCAACAGCTTGGCGTCCAGCCGGGCGCAGGCCAATGGAGCGGTGAATCCGCCTATCGACTGACCGACGACGACCAGACCTTGCTGGCCGGCGGCGGCTTCGACCACGAGGTCCACGTACTCGGGCAGGCCGGCCGACTCGTCCGCGCCCGGCAGGTCGACGGCGATCGCTTGGTGGCCGAGCTCACGCAGCTCAGGCACCACCAGATGCCAGTAGTAAGCGGCGCCGCCGGCGCCCGGGATGAGGATGAAGGTCGCCATCGTCACGGTCCTCACTTGTCGAAGCGGTCTTGTTACTCCTAGATTAGGAGTAACAAGTGCGAGATTGCAAGTGATCAGTTATGATAGAGGAGTGAAAGGGGAGCGGACGTACGACGACCCGTGCGGCATCGCGCGGGCTCTCGGCCTGATCGGAGAGCGCTGGACGCTGCGGGTGATCCGCGAGCTGGTGTTCGGACCCAAACGGTTCACCGACCTGAGTCGCGGGCTGCCGGCAATGAGCCAGAACGTGCTGTCCCAGCGACTCCGCGAGCTGCAGCGCATCGGCCTGGTACGGCAGCGCAAGCTAGGTCCGCCGGCCAGCATCCGGGTGTACGAGCTGACCGAGCTCGGCGCCGAGCTGAAGTCGGTGCTTGTTGCGATCGGCAGGTGGGGCAGCCGGATCCCGCTGGACGCCGCACCGACGGCGTCGGACCTGAGCGTCGACGCCCTCGTACTCGCGCTGGTCACCACCTTCGACGCGGCGATCGCGGGTGACCTTGCGGTGCGATGCGAGCTGCGGTTCGACGATGATCGCTTTCACGCGGAGATCGCCGATGGGCGTTTTGCCGTCGATCGTGGGGACGCTTCGCGGCCGGACGTGATCATCGACGCGGACTCGCCGACTCTGCGGTCGGTCGTTTTCGGCGGCCGCTCGCTTGAGGACGCGGTTGCGACCGGCGATCTGCGTCTCAACGGCTCGGCCGAGCTGGCCGGTCTGCTCGTACGCTGCTTCCCGCGCCCCACACCTGCGCTCACCCTGCCGCGGACGCCGTTGGCGGCCGACAGAAAGGAAAAGAAGGAACATGGACTGGACACTTGAGGTCGTCATCCTGCCGGTCAGCGACATCGACCGGGCGGTGCGGTTCTATCGCGACCAGGTCGGTTTCGACCTCGACCACGACACCACGAACGAACACATGCACGTCGTGCAACTCACCCCGAAGGGATCCGGCTGCTCGATCGTCTTCGGTGACCTGCCACCCCAGCGCGAGATGGCACCCGGCTCTCTCAAGGGCCTGCAACTGTGCGTCGCCGACGCCGCCGCGGCGCGTGCCGAGCTGGTCGAACGCGGGGTGCAGGCCAGCGAGCTGACCTCGTTCGGCGACCAGGACGGCAGCACCTTCTTCGGCTTCGCCGACCCCGATGGCAACACCTGGGCGGTGCAGGAGTTGAAGGTACGCGCCGAAAAGCCGCTCATCCCCGTCGAGGCGCGCGGCGTAAGAGCGG